>NZ_AZCZ01000003.1 GCF_001434055.1 Levilactobacillus parabrevis ATCC 53295
TGCCACCGAAGATTTTAGTTCAAGCTGATGATATTAGAATTGGGACCACAACAGTTTCAATGGATGCTGTCGGCCATTACTTTGTGTCCTTGCAGATGGGTTCGGAACACCCTTTCGTTTCAAAACAATCAGTCGTTGAATCTAAAGTCGGCATCGATTTGAACCTTGATAATTTTCTGACGGACTCCAATGGGCAGGTAATTGATAACCCACGTTACTACCGGACTATCAGAGGAAAATTAGCAGAAGCCCAGCGGAAACTGTCACGTCGGGATAGACGAGCTAAGAAGAGCCAACGATGCTTATCAGAATCAAAGAATTATCAAAAGCAACGGTCATTAGTGGCTAAATTGCAGCTTAAAGTCGCTAACCAACGCAAGAACTTCCTGCACCATGTCTCTACGGCCTTGATCAAAAACCACGATTTAGTCGTAGCTGAAGAACTGCGGAGTAAAAATATGTTGCGAAACCACGCTTTGGCAATGAGTATCGCGGACGTTGGCTGGCGAACTTTACTGGGTATGCTGTCCTACAAAGCTGATTTTTACGGTCGGAGATTTTTGACTGTCAACCCTCGAAACACAACGCAAACTTGTAGCCATTGTGGGTACATCATGACTGGTAAGAACAAGTTGACGTTGACTGATCGTAAGTGGACATGTCTTAGTTGTTGCACGTTTCATATGCGTGATCATAACGCGGCTAAAAACATTTTAGCAAAAGGTTTAGCAACACTATAAGGAATGAGTCCGCCTGGCAACCTGCGGACCTAAAAGGCTTTGGTAATTAGCGGATAAGTCCTATTCGTAGGCAATCGTTGTATCTAAGCAAATTGTGGTCACCATGCCATGGGGTGTGGTTCTCACAAGCGTCCGTTTTTAAACGGGCGTGGTTGACGCAGGCTTTCTGGTCCGGCCACACACCCAAAACGCGGAAGTTGACCTGTCCGGTTTGTGGGGAGACTAATTACTGTGTGGAGGTCCTGGGGAGAGTTAAGTAGCGGTAAGTGCAATGTGGTTCACAATAGTCTAGTTTGTTCAAAAGAAATATCCTGGTCAGCGGGGAAACTGACCAGGATATTTCGCATTTAGAGGAAGAGTGGTACTTTCAAAATAAAGAGGAGAAGAACCTGAACATGAGTCGTTTGCACTTGACCGTTGGAAATACCCGAGTTTGGTGAGGGGTTAGCAAACTGAAAGGCAGGTGGCCAATGCCATTCAACAGAGCTTAGTTTACAAGCAATCGTTCGGAGAAACTACGGTGTTACGGTAAGGATTAGATAAGAAATTCTTAGATTGGTAGAAGAGTGCGGAACAGGGCGTTTAGGTCCTGAGCATTAACGTCAATAAGGGAAAAATTCTGGGCCTGGATTTTTCCTTACTGGGGTTAAGCGCAGGGACCTGCCTTGTGGAACACGTTTCGACAGCGTGAAATTAGAGGGAGAATCTTTGAATAAGTAGAAAAGTCTCAACGCTACAGTTAAGGAAGAAAACTGCAGCACAAAAAGCCGCTACACAACAGTCATCCGATGTGTAGCGGCTAATAGAATATTTTTAGTTGATCACAACCAATTAATAGATCGTGATAGCTTGCTTGCCATATTCCTTGTTGAAGTGAGAAACAGATTCCCAGCTAATAGCACCGTGGTCGTACTTCATGTTCTTACCACCGGTACCGGCCTTAGCAGTTGAGCTGTAGTAGAGGGGATCGTTAACCTTGAACTTACCATTCTTGTAGCCAACGATAACCTTGCAATGGTTCCGCTTCTTGTCGGCATTCTTTTGGTAGGAAGAGTAACCGTAGAACAAGACAGGGTAACCACCTTGAACGTACATTTTGATGGTGTTGGCGTTAGCTTTGGAAATGTTTGCGGTCCGCTTCGTCCAGTGGTGAGAGTACTTGGTTAATGCAGCAGCGGTAATAACGTGGCCGAAGCCAGCACCGGTGTAGACATTACCCTTTTGACCACCTTTGGTTGGAACCATTGGTAAATGATTCTGTGCGTAACGTAAGTTAACTTTCACACCACGGTAACGGAGTAGCATGGTCATCGCAGCTGAAGCACAACCCCAAGGTGCAAAGACGGGTTTATATTGACTGACATAAGGAACTTTCATAACCTTGCTTGCCTTGCTAGTGGCTACAGCGTGAGCGTTAACGTAACCTAAGTAATTTTTCTTTGAGTTGTAGAGCCGGTAATAAGTCCGACCATTACTCAATTTATATTTGCCGTTTGCTTTGTAGGCCTTGTGGAAAAGCTTATTTGAAGATGAAACAGCATGCCACTTGTTTTGATAGACCTTATAACCCTTCTTAACAAAGTGAATTTCGTGCTTATATGATTTCCAGGACTTGCTGGTTTGTTCTGGAACCGTTTTCGTGGCGGCGTTGGCGGTAACTGATGCGGGTGCTGTCAATGGGATGTTGACAGTGCTGCCAACCGTAATGATAGCGAGTAGGGCTGCCCCATTGCGGAGTAGTCTTTTGCTTAGACTAGTTTTAACCATTGTGATTCCTCCTGTATGTATGTTTGTCACAGCCTTGATTATACATCAAAAATGTTTCGAGCGATGACATTATATATATAAAACTTTAAGTTAAGCTTGTAAGGAATTTTGCACTATAGAATTCCTTACAAGATTTTTATCTTTTTTAATTGCGAAAACGTTGTGGTATAAGGGAATGTAGAGAAGATAAGAAACAAAAAGGCTCTAGGATAAAGAAAAAAGTAATATTATAATTTCATTATTCTGATATATTTTGTAAGCACTGATACCGGCTAACATTGAGATGCTTTAGATTGAAAACGATAATTGGCAGAAAGATGAGTGTATACGATAGCACAAAGGCTGCATTCTCATGGTTTAGAGAATGCAGCCTATCGTCTTACTTTTCAAAATTTAGTTAATCCACAATCTTCGCACCCAGCGCCGTCTCAAAGTGGGTTAGCGCCCAGTCGTGTCCGACCTGGTTGAAGCTAGCCACAGCATTGCGGTGGATCACCAGCTGATAGCCCAGATTATAGGCGTCGACCGCCGTGTGAAGCACGCAGATGTCCGTGCAGACACCGGTTAAATGAAGAGTATCTACGTGACGTTCACGTAGACGCAGATCGAGGTCGGTGCCAGCAAAGGCGCTGTAGCGGGTCTTGTCGAACAGCCAGACATTGTCATCTGCGGCATGCTGATCGACCCAATTCTTGACCGGACCAAAGAGTTCTCGGCCCCAAGTGTTGCGGACATTGTGGGGTGGGAAGAGCTTGGTCTCGGGGTGGTAGGGATCGTTGGGCGTGTGGACGTCCGTGGGCAAGAGCACCCAGTCGCCAGCCTGATGCATCTGATCCGCCAACGCAACGATTGCGGGAGCTAGTTTTTGTCCAGGCTCACCACAAGTCAGGGCGCCCTTATCCGCCACGAAGTCGTTGGTGTAGTCGATAATTAACAATGCTTGATGATTGGTCATATCTGATCGTCTCCTTACCTTGTTTGGGCTAGTATGCCGAGCAAGACCGGCGTTGTCAATAAGGTTGGTCATTAGTAAATTAATAACTAAGTCGAATTCATTAATAATGTCGGATGATCAGTAGGATGGTAGCGGACTTACGACAAGGCCTACTATTTATAAAATAACTGTCAGAAAATATTGACACACAGCCAGGAGTTTCGTATACTGTTGGTGAATTTATATTATATCGCGTATAATATTATGAGGAGGAAAATATATGGCCATTCAGGTACCGACCGAGCTTCTTGATGGTAGTGTGTTGGGCCTGCTGACACAGCAGGATCACTACGGTTACACGCTGACCCAGGAAGTACGGCAACTCTTGCCAATCTCGGAATCAACCCTATACCCTGTGTTGCGGCGGCTGAAGAAAAATGGCTGGCTAGACACTTACGACGAACCCTTTCAGGGGCGTAATCGGCGGTACTATCGGTTGACGGATAGTGGTCGGGAGCGTTTAGCAGAAATTCAAGGGGACTGGCAGGACTTCAACCAGGCAATCTCACAGTTATTGGAGGGAAATACGCATGAATGATTACATTCAGGCCATTGAAAAGTTGCTGGGCCAGCTAACGACGGCGGAGCAACAGGACGTGGTGGAATACTATCGCGAGTACTTATTAGATGCCGGAATTGAAACGTATCAGCAGGCTGTCGACGAGTTGGGGACACCCAAGTCACTGGCACGCAAAGTCTTGGCGGATTATTCAATTCGAATGAGTGAACAAGGGACTAAGGAAACGGGCGCAACGGGACAATCACGGTCCAATGTGCAGGCGACTAAGAATAACGTGAGAACAGTCTGGCTGATTGTCTTAGCATTGTTGTCAACGCCAGTCACGATTCCAATTTTGATTGTGATAGCAGCTTTATTATTTGCGATGGTGGCCGTGCTGGGGAGTTTGGTCGTCGCTGTAATCGCAATTGTGTTTAGTGTGATGGCCGTCGGGGTAGTAGGTGTTGTTGCAGGACTCTTCGTCATTTGGCAGACGCCGTGGACGGGACTTTTTTACCTAGGAATCGGGTTATTTTCGCTAGGAGCCTGCATCATCGGGTGGTTAATTTTGAAATGGTTCGGGAGTAAAGTTGTTTGGGCACTGTCATGGGCGGCGAAGGGGATCTACCGTCGCTTCATTCCGCGGAGTCGAGCAGAACGGGGGCGTAAGCTATGAAACGAAGCTTAAAAATCGGGTTAACATTAATGGTCTTGGGGGCCGCCTTATTCGGCATTGGTTGGATGAATCACGGCGATAAAGCCGTCGTCTGGAATAGGTCAACGCGGGGATTTAAAACAATTCAGAAAGTCAAACGTAGCTATCATCCAGGAGATTACCAACGGATCGTGGTAGATTCGCGAGCGCCGGTCACAATTAAGGATGGCGATACCAATCGCGTGACTGTTAGCTACATTGATGGCGCTTCTGGCTTGCCTAAGGCCAGTGTGACCAAAGGGACACTGCACATCAAGGGTGGTGTCTCGTCTCAACGCTTGAACGTCTCAATCTTTAGCGTGTCGGACCGGACGGCGACCAGTGGCGGCGTGCTGATCACCGTGCCGCGAGATAAAAAGTTAGACAGCATTGTCGTGAAGACGGGCAGCGGCAGTCTCTCTCTGCGCCAGTTGCGGGTCAAGCAAGTGGCCATTGAAAACACGGATGACGTCAACCTCTACGCACTGCGGGTCGATCGGAACGTTACAGTCTATTCAACCGATGGTGACATTTACGCGGATCAAGTGCGGGCCAAACAGTTGCGAGTCAACGCTGACGACGGGGATATGGGCATCTCGAATAGCCAGTTAACGGCAAATGATAATCAGTTTACCTCGACCGACGGCGACGTGCGGTTGTCGACCAGTCAGCTGGGAGGTGGCCGTATCGATTCGAACGATGGGGACATCAGCCTCCAAAGTAATCGAATCGCGCAGAAGCTCAAGGCGCGCACGAACGATGGGGATATTCACGCGGATATTGCCAAGTCAGCGGGTGCTAAAGTCTTCTCACAGGATGCCGATATGAGCGACATCACAGTTCTCGGCAAACACCGCCACAGCGGTTACTGGTTACGGCGGGAAGCCAAGTCGCAGTATCAATTAACGGCGGGCGACGGCGATGTGCGGGTTTCAGATGAAGCGGATTAAGCAGTATTAAGAAGGGCTGTGCCTTGCGCACAACTCTTTTTTTCTGGCTTCTGGGGCGAAACGTGGTAGAATGTAATGACTGCTTTATACCGGATTAAACATCAAATACAAGTACTAGAGGAGATTTTATCGTGTCTGATTCATCATCTTACTGGCAAAATATCGCGGATCATGCCAAGGCCGAAGACCGGCCCTTCTTCAGTTTGGCACCAATGGAAGCTGTCACGAACGCCATCTTTCGGCGCGTCGTGGCCCGGGCGGCCGCACCCGACGTCTTCTTTACGGAATTTACCAACGCCATCAGTGTGACCCATCCCAAGGCCAAATTCACGGTTGCTGGCCGGCTCTACGTGGCACCTGAAGAGGCCCACATGCCGGTTGCCCAGTTGTGGGGTAACGACGAAGAAGCCTTTGCCCGTGCGGCAGAGAACGTGAAGGAACGGGGCTACGAAGCCATCGATATCAACATGGGTTGCCCGGATTCAACTGTCATCAAAAATCACGGTGGGAGTGATCTGATTCGCAACTTTGATAGCGCGGCGGCCGTGATTGCCGGTGCCAAGACGGCCGGCTTGCCCGTAAGCGTGAAGACGCGGTTGGGCTACAGTCGCTTGGATGAGTGGCGTGATTGGCTGACCTTCCTGTTCAAGCAGGATATTCCGTTACTGACGATTCACCTGCGGACGAAGAAGGAAATGAGTCGTGTGCCCGCCCATTTCGAACTGATCGATGACATCGTGAAGTTACGTGATGAGGTAGCGCCCCATACCCTGCTACAGTTAAATGGGGATATTGAAAACTACCAAGAGGGTCTGGCTTTGGCCAAGGCACATCCCGGCGTGGACGGTATCATGATTGGCCGTGGCATCTTCACGAGTCCGTTTGCCTTTGAGAAGACGCCGCAACACCATGACGTCAAGGAATTACTCGGGCTGTTGGATTACCAACTCGACCTCTACGATGAATTCGAGCAACGGTTCGACACGTCGCGGTTTGCCTCACTCAAGCGTTTCTTCAAGATTTACGTGCGGAGTGAACCCAACGCCGCTAGCTTGCGGAACGCAATGATGGAGACCCACACGACCGATGAAGTACGGCAGTTGCTAGCGGATTCGGAATTTACGAAATAGCATTGACTGACAAAAGGTCCTGGGGAATTTTTCCTCGGGACCTTTGTTTTAACAAAATTAGTTGATTGCTTGAATGAATCGTGAATTGGCGGTGATGTAGTAGCCACCGGCGACTGATCACCCGCACGAGAGGTGAACCTAACACTCCTGATAGAGATGTGTAAAATTAAAGGGCGCTAACTCATCACGAGTTGGCGCCCTTAAACAATAGCTGATGTAATTAGTCTTAACGTGCCCGGTAGATACTGCTAGTGAAGCCAGTTGAGGCAGCGGCTTCGTCGTTAGCAGCTTGAACCAGTTTCTTTTGCGTGTCGGTGAGGCGACTGTCGCTCCACTTGCGAACGGCGGCGTTCTTGGCGTCTTCAGACTTGTATGTCTTGCCGTTGAACGTGTAATCACCGGAAGCTTCGACGTTATTGGCGCCGATAGCGGCTGGAATGGCAATGGCAACGATGACCACTGCAACTAAAGCGATAATGGATTTTGCGAGTTTACTCTTAAACATATTGAAAATTCCCCTTTACTTATGCCTGATTTCCGCTGAACTCTGATGAGCAGCTCAACCATCATACCGTAAGTTAGTTGGTCTATGCAACTAGTAATTTTCGCCGGTATGACGGGCGATTAGCGCAGAATACTGATGGCAAAATAAAGGCATCGCTTCCATAATATTGTAAAAAATAAAGCGATAGCGCTCCATGGGGAGTGGCTACCGCTGTTTTCAAGAATCAAGTTAGTTACTGAAGCTGTGGCTGAGGCGGGTAGACGTTGCGGCCTCGCGGTTGGCAGCTTGGACCAATTGCTTTTGCGTTTCGGTTAGGCGTTGGCTTTGCCAATGCTTGGCTGCCCGTTGCTTAGCCGTCGCAGATTTGTAGGCTTGACCGTTGAAGGTATAGTTGCCTGAAGCCTGAGCGTTGTTCGCGCCCAGAGCGGTGGGAATGGCGATGGCCACGATGATTGCGGCGACTAGAACGGTCAGTGACTTGGTGAGTTTACTTTTAAACATGTTTGAATTTCTCCCTTGAATTGCTGAGGTATAGGACATAACTTGTTTATCATACCCAAGTTGGTTGAGCGATACAACTATTAAATCGCCTCCCGAGAGTCGCCCAGTCAGTGGCAAAGAGTGGTGAGTCAACCAAGGTATCGCTTTCATCAAAAGAGTGCTAAATTAGAGAAAAATGGAAGGTTCGGTGACCAACATGCAACTATCCGAAAAGATTACGGGCAACGTTTCCCGTTCGGTCAATCCGCATGGCTTAGAACGGATGATGGCCCAGCAGATTGAAACGGTGCGGCAGCGGGGAGCCTACGCCGGGGCAAAACGCGCGTTGATTCTTGGTGGGTCGGCCAGTTACGGCTTAGGTAGTCGACTGACAGCGGCGTTTGGACAGGGCGCTACCACGATTTCAGTCGGGTATGCGCGACCACCCCACGATGATTTTCTCGGAGCGGCTGGCTGGTGGAATCAGGTGTATTTCAAACAGGCTGCGGAACGGGCCGGCCTCGTTGCGCAGAACTTCAATGCCAATGTCTTTCTAAATAGTACGAAACAACTGGTGATTGACTACGTTCGGCAGCGTTTGGATGGGCCAATCGACCTGTTGGTGTATTCGATTGCGGCGCCCAAGCGGATCAATCCTGAAAATCCGGATGAGGTCTGGCGTTCCGTGATTAAGCCGATTGGTGCACCAGTTACCGATTTTTCAGTTGATTTGGAACGTGAAGAGTTGGTGAAACAAACAATAACGCCCGCAACCCCGGAAGAGATTGCAGCAACCACCCACGTCATGGGTGGTGAGGACTGGGAATTGTGGGTGACGGCGCTCAGGTCAGCTGGTGTTCTGGCACCCAATTGTAAGACAATTCTATTCTCCTATGAAGGACCGACAGCGACTGCGGCGATTTATCACGATGGGACGTTGGGGCAGGCAAAACGCGCGGCTGAAGCCAGTGCACGGCGGTTGCAGGCGAAGCTGGGTCCGACCGGTGGGGAGGCCCTGATCAGCGTGAACCGTTCAGCAACGACTAAGGCTGCGGCGGTCATTCCGGGATTCTCGCGGTATTGCTTAGCGTTGTTACAAGCAGAACAGGTCACTGGCACCCATGAAACAACCGTAGAACACCAAGATCGGCTGTTTCGGGACATGGTTTACGGTCGGCAGCGTCAGGTCGATGAATTGGGTCGGTTACGGCCGGATGCTTGGGAACTCGCGGCCATGACGCAAGATCAAGTTGCCCGTATTCTGCCCAAGATTACGCCCGCGACTTTCACACGAAATTTACCAGGTTACCAACAATATCGGCGGGAGTTCCGCCAGTTGAGCGGCTTTGATGTTCCGGGAGTGACCGCTGATTTTGATCTGACCGAGCTGAACCAATGGCATGACTAGGTGTTCCATAAGCCCGTCATAATGCCTTTTTAGCACTAACCTTATGTAAGCGAAGCCAAATTATAATTTTCTGAGAGTCGTTGCTTTTTGCTAGGGAATCGACGAAAAAAGGTCTATAATACTCAGCAGTCTATGGCGGCTTCCATTGCGAATGCGATGAGGGTGCTACATCATTTGACCGTCGATCTATGCAGTTAGTGTGGCTTAACCGCTAACCGAATCACAGACGCGTCACAATCTAATGCTTAAAATTAAGGAGAACTTACACAACTATGACCCCAAATATTCAAATCGTTTTTGCCAGCATGTCAGGCCGTAACCGCGCCATTGCTGGTCACCTACAAGCACAATTGGCTTCTAAATCCCAAACTCTCGTGACCGAAATTTCTCAGGCGGATGCCTTTGAATTGCCCCAAGCGGATGCCGTCATCGTGGTGAGTTACACTTATCATGATGGTGATTTACCCGATGAGGCTCAGGATTTCTTTGAAGACCTCAAGGAAATTGACCTGGAACGCACCAAGTTCGCAGTTCTGGGTTCTAGTTCTAAAAAACACATCCACTTTGGTCGGGCCGTGGATTACTTAACGATGCAATTAAACTCCAGTAACGGCGAACAGGTAGCGGACTCCGTCAAGATCGACCAAGATCCCGATGACGCTGACTGGGCACGTGTTGATCAACTCGCACAACGCGTTTTAAAGAGCGTCGAAGATTAATCGGAAAATTTAACGAGGTGAAACCAGTATGTACTTACGTAAAGCAAAACCAGAAGAAATCGATTTAGTGTGTGACATCATTGAAGATGGCAAGAAGCAACTCGCTGATGCCGGAATCGACCAATGGCAAAATAACTATCCCAACCGCGCCGTCATCAAAGGTGACATTGAGGACGGTCGGGCCGTTATTTATAACAGTGATGACCACGAAACGTTAGGGGTCGCCGCTGTGATCGAAGCACCGGACCACGCCTACGACACGATGAAGGGAGAATGGCTTTCCGACACCAAGGCATACGTCACGGTTCATCGGGTCGCTATCTTCTCGCATCATCAGGGTAACGGCTACGCCTCGCAGCTCTTCCGGGACCTCTTCGACTACATCGACGAGCACCATCCCGCGGCACGGAGCATCCGAATTGATACCCACCGGGACAACTTGAAGATGCAACACTTGATCGAAAAGTTTGGTTTCAAAAAGGTTGGCCAAATCGACGGCGTCTACCACCCAGACGATGTCTGCTTCGTTTACGAAAAGCTTATCTAGGTAGGGTTGGCGGGAAACCGTTAGTCACCAAACGAACCGGGCTTAACAAAATATTTATACGAAAAAATAATTTTAACGGAAGCCGTTACCGGTCTAGTGCCGGCGGTGGCTTCTTTTTTTATACATCAAGTTTGAATAAACGCCGCCGTTGCGGCATAATTGGGATTGGAATTTGTGAATACTTTCCTGGGAGCTTAAAAAGCAGTTGCTTAATTGCTCAGAACCAGGTAGCATATTCTCATATACTTTTAATCTTTAAACTGAATAATCCCTGATAATAGGGGATAGAAAGAAGGAATTAGATTGCAAAGAAGACTAAGCGCACGCCAAATGCAGATGATTGCGTTGGGCGGAACGATCGGCGTTGGATTATTTATGGGGTCTGGTTCCACAATCAAGTGGACGGGACCTTCCGTCCTCATCGCCTATATTATCTCCGGTGTTTTCTTATACTTAATTATGCGGGCCTTGGGGGAAATGCTCTACGTTCACCCCACAACCGGGTCCTTCTCAACTTTTGCTTCCGAATACATGCACCCAGTTTTTGGGTATCTCACGGCTTGGAGTAATATCTTCCAATTCATTGTCGTTGGGATGAGTGAAATGATTGCTTTGGGCGGTTACTTCCGTTTCTGGTGGCCGAACTTGCCGGACTGGATTCCTGGTCTAGTGGCGATTACCTTTCTATGTATCGCTAACTTGATTTCGGTCAAGATGTTTGGGGAGTTGGAATTCTGGTTCGCCCTGATCAAAGTGGTCACGATTGTGCTGATGATCATTGCTGGCCTAGGGGTCATCCTCTTTGGTTTTGGGAATGGCGGTCACGCGGTCGGTATCAGTAACCTGTGGACGCATGGTGGTTTCTTCACCGGTGGCGCCAAAGGGTTTATCTTCGCGTTGGCTATTGTGCTAGCGTCGTATCAGGGGATTGAGTTGATCGGGGTCACGGCTGGTGAAGCCGAGAACCCCCAGCACACGCTGGTGACGGCGATTCGGTCAACGGTTGCCCGAATCCTGATCTTTTACGTGGGGGCCATCTTCGTTATCGTCAGCATTTACCCATGGAACCAATTGAATCAGATTGGGTCACCCTTCGTGCAGACGTTTGCTAAGATTGGGATCACTGCAGCTGCTTCGATCATTAACTTCGTGGTGATCACGGCCGCACTGTCCGGGTCGAACTCCGGGATTTACAGTGCCAGTCGGATGGCGTTTACCTTGGCGGAAAAGCAACAGTTGCCACGAAAAGTGACGCTGCTGAATCGTCATGGGGTGCCCGTATATGCCGTTATCGCGATTTCTATCGGGATCGGTATCGGGGTCGTGTTGAACGTGGTCTTACCGATGTTCTTCAAGGATGCCAGCCAGATTTTCGTTATGGTTTACAGTTCCAGTGTTCTACCCGGTATGGTGCCGTGGTTTGTGATTCTGATCAGTGAGATTGAATTCCGTAAGCAAAATCCAAAGGAAATGGCTACCCATCCGTTCAAGATGCCGTTTGCGCCGTGGTCGAACTACGTAACGCTGGTCTTCCTGGCGATTACGCTGATCTTTATGTTCCTGAATCCTGAGACGCGGGTATCGATCCTGGTTGGGGTGGTCTTCCTGGCTATCATGACCATCATCTACTTCAGAAAGTACCAACCCCGCGAAAACGAGGAAAAGACTTTATAACTGACCAACAATCGTCGCCTGCGGCTGCCAGAATTCTGCCTGCTGTGGGGACCGGTCCAAGCCAAAGGGCGGTCTTGAACCTCGACTTGAAGCCGTCAAAGTTCAGCCGTCTTCAAGCTCGTCCCATGACCTAACCTGGCCTAAAACGCCAGCTAAGGTCATCGTCACGGCCGGCGCCATCCTGTCCTCCTCCGGCGGGACAGTCGTTAGTCAGGTAATTGTCTGTCATCGCTGGGGAATTGCATCGTTTTTTAATAATCGTAAATCATCAATAGTCAGCTAGTCGTGACACAATTTGTGTTGGATTAGCTGGCTATTTTTAGTTGAAAATGACTATAATATCTTTAGCGTGTTTCAATTGATCTTGAAGTTGAACGGATACTTACCCGAAATGAACGGTCAGTTTTCGTTGGTAGAGCGTCCAAATTTGCACGGATTTTAGGTGTGATTTTATCCAAATTTGGCAGGATTTACCGTCAAAAATCGAAGGAAATGGGGCAAATTATGAGTCGTCCAGGGAATTATGGTAAGTCGAGTCGTCTCAAACAGTTGCGGCAAATTCGGCGGCGTAAACAGCAACAAACCAGTCGCACCATTGGCTGGGACCAGGTTGAGGACTTTTTGCTCGGCCGCTATCACTTGGTGCAGGGGAGCAAGCTCCCGCCAATCGTTGATGCCACCGTCCAGCGCTTCTTCAGTGAATGGCTCCAGACGGCGCTGGCTCAGGGTGAAGGCCAGGTTCAGTGGGACGTCACAGCCCTAACGGCGACAACCCTACAACGTATCGGCAATCAGGTGCCGTGGCAGTTCTACGGGCTACTGGCCGGACAGGCGCTGCGGTGGCAACGGCTGCTCGTACGTGAAGGCCCAGTCGTACCGTTAGCGACGCCACGTCAGATCATCTCACCGCTCAGCGAAGCCGCATGGCAACAGCTTTTGGCCGACCAATTGGCGGTGAACTTATTAACGGTCAGCGCGGTCTCTGTGACCGTCAAACAACGCCAGCAATTGGCAGGTAGCTTTCTAGTCGCCAATCAGCTCCAATGGCCTGCCGTAGCGGCGCTATTTGCGCCCTTAGGTTTCCAGGTAACGCCGGGAACCGATCAAAAGACTACTCAGTGGCTTAATGATTTAAGGGGCTTAACGGTGGGCGATTTCCATCACTAAGTGACTAGGTACGAAAGGTCGGCGAAAAGCTGGCCTTTTTATTTACCACCGGGTATCATCATCTAGTGAATCAAGCATGTAGAGACAAGTAAGACACGGCTTCGGACAGACGGCTGGTGAACAAGGTGGCCAGCACGGAATAATTTAGTCTGTAACGTCACGGGTGGCTTAGCCATTACCGGGGCCATCCATGTTTGCTAAAACGGGTAATCGGGAGGTATAAATTTAGCAAATATGAGGAGTGAGTATCATGACTCGAAAGTTAATGAAGGCTACATTGCTATGTGGTGTTGCAGCCTTAGCACTGGGCATCGGTGCGGTACCAGCCTATGCGGTAACGACCGACACGTCGAGTAGCGACAGTGATAGCAGTAGTAGTGTAGGTCCAACCTCACAAACGACTACGACCACGGCTGAATTCGATACGAGTTCCACCGCAGCGATTGCACTGGACTCGGCACCTAATATCGGATTTGGCGCCAACGCCACCCCAAACGGCAAAATTGATATGACGTATAACGCAACAACGGCGGACAATCCAGTTGAAGTATCCAACCCTGGGTTACCAAGTGGGTGGAATGTTCAAGTGAAGAATACGCCGTTTACGGACGCTGGTGGGGACACTCTGAAGGGCGCCGTCCTTTCATTGGGTGAACCTGACATCGCGGCTGCCAACACGGGCAACCCATCCACGGCACCAACGGCTTCAGCATTTAAGCTGGACGGTACCGGAACTAACGAACTTATCTACAGCGCTGTTGCTAAGGGCGGTTTAGGAATCTGGGATGCCAACTACGGTTTGGCTGAAGTTTCATTGGCGGTACCAGCAGGGCAACTTGGTGGGGTCTACACGTCAACGATGACTTGGCAGCTAAACGATACGCCACAATGAGTTAGTCGTTGATTTGTGTCGTTAGCGTGTCATTGTGTGATGAGGGGGGCGTATGTGATGAAGCGTGGATGGAAGATCTTACTGACAATTAGTCTCGCGTTAGTTGCGATGATTTGGAGTTTGCCCACGGCACAAGCTGCCAAGACGGCGGAAAATAATGTGGGTTATACAGTCCGGCCGGTATTACCGGCGAATCAGATCACGAAAAAGGTGTCGTATTTTGATTTACGGGTCAAGCCGGGTCAAACACAACACCTACAGGTCGTGGTCGCCAACACCAGTAACCGGACGCAGAAGTTTCGCATCAGCGTGAATCAGGCAGTCACTAATAATAATGGGGTCATCGATTATAGTCAGCTTAGCCCGAAGCGGGATTCGTCCTTGAAGGTGGGCATTGCCGATGTCTTTACCAAGAACGCCACCCAAACCGTGACGGTTCCGGCAAATGGACAGAAGCAGGTCAGTCTGAGCTATACGATGCCCGCAAAGAAGATTCGTGGCGTTATTTTGGGCGGCATTTATATCGCCCAATTGAATCCTGAGAACGCGAAGTCTGACGGTCAGATCATGATCAAGAATGCATTTGCGTATGCTATTGGGTTGTCCCTGCAAGAGGGGGCGACCGTGAAGCCCGATCTCCGGTTAGATCGGGTCGCAACTGCGCAGATCAACGCCCGGAATTACGTGACGGCCAACCTGCAGAATTTTCAACCCGGAATTCTACAGAAGTTGACCGTTAACGCCCGGGTGACCAAGGCGGGCAGTAACCAGACCCTGCTGTCACAGAAGCAGGGACAGATGGGGATGGCGCCGAACAGTAATTTTAACTTTGGGATTCCTTGGGGTAACGAGGCCTTAGTTGCTGGCAACTATACGTTGTACTTGACGGCGAAATCCGGTGATCAACAGTGGCAGTTCGTCCGCAACTTCGCGATCAACGGTCCAACCATCAAGCGGCTGAACCGGCACGCCTTAACTCCGACCCAACCAAATTACCTGTTGTACCTGTTACTGGTACTCTTGATCGTCATCCTGTTAGCCATTATTGGCTATCTCATCTATCGTAACCGACACACACCCGACACGAAGTAAGGAGGAATTACGTTGCACAAACGGTGGTTGAGCGCCGGCTTGATTCTACTAGCAGTGACCCTAAGCAATGGGCTAACGGCCCATGCCGATAGTGATTACACGAACGCGTTGGCAACGGCGCCGCAAGGAATTCTATTGGACAAGACGGATGCTATTATGACCTTAGGGACAGCTAGCATGAGCTCTGCTGCTGTAGTTGATACAACGAATCCGGCCGCTCCGAATACGCAAGCAGCACGTCTGACTAATGGCTCAAATCAATTTGGCGCGATTTGGTCGACGGATGATAACTACTTTAATTTAAAAGAGGACGAAACAGTCTCAATGTGGATGTACTTTGGCGATAAGGGTACGAAGGCGGCTGATGGCATGGCCTTCGTCTTGCAAAATGATTCAGAAGGCATTGGTGCGAGTCCCAAATTTGGCCGATTTGGCGTTATTGGGGAAACACTGGGTGCCTGGGGAATCGACAAGAACCCCGTCCAAAGTTCCAGCGCGGGAATCGCTAAAACGGCAATCCAGAATAGTTGGGCAGTTGAATTCGACACGGCGTTTAATAACCAAACTGGTGGACACGCTGCCGGTCAGGGAAATTCGTTCGATATCGGCTTCCCAGCAGCCCACATCGCGTCATCATATCCAGGTCTAGCCACGACGTATCATCAGTACGTGGATCCTGGCACGTGGGGCATTACGAAAACCAATTACTACTATTCCCTCCAACACAACGGACTGATCACCAACTCTAAGAATCCTGGGTTCTTGGCGAACGGGCAGTGGCATCACGTCACCATTCATTGGAATGATCTGGCGGAGACCATGACCTACACGTTTAATGACAAGAATCCACAAACTGGGGAACGACAGCCGGGGGTCAGTCGAACGGTTCGGCTGAACCAGAAGGCTATTGATCCCACGGGCTCGAATCGGGTTCGCTGGGGGATTACCGGTGCCACGGGTTCTAGGTGGAGTAACAACCTGGTCGTCTTCGAAGACACGCCGGGAAACGTTAAGGCGGATACAAGGACCACCTTGACTGACCTGACGCGTGAACGGGAGATTCAGGATCACGGGACGACGGTCGCTAACGACCAAGTTCGTCTCGACTACCACTTGGACTATCGTGACGGTCGGCAACCCTGGTCAAGCATTATCGCCAAATTAAATCTTCCTAAGTCCATTGATTTCGAGGAAGCCAAGATCACCTATAGTGGTGATCGTCTTCCCGAGACACTGGACGTCAGCAAAATCAAGGACAACCAGCTGCTTACCGAGTTGGGTTACGCGATGGATAGCGCATACCCCTCCGCAACCATCAGCCTGACTGGGCGGGTGGCGCCGGTATCCAAGACAACAAAGGTGGCACGCACATCAAGTACTTTCTCGTCTAACGCCTTGATTAGAACGGTCGAGACGCCGACGTTTACGATTAATCCGAGCGTCGACTTGAACTTGGCCGTTACCAGTGGGCAGACGGTAAACTTGAAGGCACAAGAGGGGACCACTGTTACTGGGAAGGTTGATATGGTGACGAGTGCTGAAACCGCGCCGCTAGCCAAACTCGCGGTGACCCTGAACAAGGCAAAGTTACCGGATGTTGCACTCAACGCCGATGGGACGTTTACCCTGCCGGTGACCAGTGAAATGCTACGTCAGGGTAAAAATACCTTGAATCTCAGGGCCGTCACGGCGGATGGTGATAAGTCCAATCTGGTTACCGTGACCATCACGGTGACTGGTGAATTGAAGTTTAGTTATATTTCGCCAAATGAAAGTTTTCAGAACAGTACACTGACGGATAAAAATCAGTTGGTGCACCGGGATGGTGATTGGCAATTGGTGGTTCAGGATACCCGGGGGACGGGTTCTCAGTGGACGCTGATGGCACAAGCATCGCCGTTCGTTAGCGAAACTGGTGTCAAGTTAGGCGGCGGTCCCGTGTATATCAGCAAGCGGGGGGTAACGCCAATTGGCGCAAGCCCAACGCCGGTGCTGACCCACACGACGAACGATGCCAACCTCGACGGTAAGTTCAACGTTTCAGCACATTGGGAAAAGAAGTCTGGGGTCTTACTCGCAGTGGATTCAGGAACGGTTCCTGGTAATTATTCCGGGAGCATTACTTGGACGCTGGAGGATGCACCACAGTAGTAAGAGTGCGAGGGCGGGCGTTTGACCCTGAGCATTAACGTGGATAAGTGCCAGCTTGGCGGAGCCGAGCCGGTGCTTATCCGGGTTAAGCGGAGGGGTCAGCCCAACCGAGCACGTTTCGGAGGCCGCCAGGATCAGAATATTCGATTGGGGCTGTGCTTCTCGGAGCAGTGTTACTTCAGGCAAGTGAGTCACTTAGGTTGCTAAGCGCAGGAACCTGCCTTGGGTAGCACGTTTCGGAAGCCGCCAGAATCGGGATACTCGATGCGAGACGCGTCTTCTGAAGCACTTACTGTTCGAGTATTCAGAACCGAATCTGTTGACCGGGGATGCAGTCTAACCGAAGCTAGACCGTATTCAGTTGTTAGGTGGGCAGGTCAAATGTCAGTCAATTTGGGAGATTAAAGACGAATCACCCTACCACAGAAGCTAATATGCAACGATTTTATCGCTAACAGATTAACTAAGTTTCATCAAAGCCACGAAATGGCGCCTAGGTCTAAAGCCCGGGCGCCATTTTGTATACGGCTGATACCAGCGCCTGCGGCTGGCAGAGGTTCCACCTGCTGTGAGGACCGGTAAAAGCCAAAGAGCGGTCTTTTACCTCGACTTTGAATCTCACCAAGACCGTGAACTTCAAAGGTCGTCCATGGTGTAAGAACGGATAAAATCAAGTGCCCGTTCTAACGCCATTTTCACGGCTGGTTCCACCTCTACCCACCTCCGGCTAGTTTTTAGCCATTGTGAAAAATGGCTACAGCATATGTGTTCATTCTAGCTTGACTGAATTAAGTCATATTTTTTCAATTGATTTAACTTTCTCAAAACCCTTGATATATCAGTGTTCTTCGAATAGAAATAACAGGTATTGTGTTTGCTTGTCAAAAAAAGTGAGACAAATTCAATCAAAATTACATTAGTAGTAAGTAAAGGGGAAAATTAACCGATATATGCCGTATAGAAAAAAGACCGCATTAACTCGCCCCTTTTCAAGTCGAGTTAATGCAGTCTATATGGAACGTAATTGTTTAATTAGAGCTTAAAAGTTAGTCTAGCCGGAGGAGGGCAGGGATGGCGCCAGCCGTGACGACGGTGTTAGACCGGGCGTTTGATTCTTCCCGGCCTTACAGCGTGGGACGCGTTTGGAAACTCGCCTGAACTTGGCGAGGTTTCGAACCGAGCCGGAAGCCCGTACTTTGGCTGGAGGCGGTCCCCACAGCGGCAGAATCCCTGACAGCCGTAGGCGATAACGTTTAATGTCTAGTTACTTCAATAACTTCGTGACCATTTGCTCGTAAATCGTGATGAAGCGGTGGTACATGTCCAAGTCAACGTATTCGTTAACCTGGTGCGCTGTAATGTTACCCGGTCCAAAGATGACAACGTCAATGTCAGGATTGGCGGCCAGGAAGGAGGAGGCGTCAGTGCCACCCGGAACACCAATTAATGGCAACTTCTGGTCCAGGTTGCTTTCCCCAACTTCACGGGCAACCGTGACTAATTGGGCGTCTTCCATGGTGTGCATTGGCCGCAAGTCGCTCAGAATATCCAAGGTCAGGTCGGCCCCGGCGGCGTTTAAGTCAGCGATGATTTCCTTGATGGCGACCGTCATATCGGCATTTGGCAATTCTGGGATCGTCCGAATCTTAACGGATAAGTCGGCACTGGCGGGAACTGTGTTGATCTGTTCCCCACCACGAATCATTGTGACGACGGGCGTTACCGCACCTAGAACGGGGTTACGGTAGTTTTTGATGGAGGCGAAGTATTCCTCTTCCTTTTGGTAGAAGGCCATTAAAGGCGTAATGGCGTTCTTACCGATTTCAGGCATGGAACTGTGCGCAGCGACTCCGTTAGAGTGCACCGTGTAGGTCAAGGATCCCTTGTGGGCCAGTTCGATGAAGTGTTGTTCACCGGTCTGGTTGGCATCGGATAACTTCTGGGCAGCGGCTTGGTCGGCTTGCAGCATGTATTGAATCTGTTTTTGCATCAGTAGTTGCTTGGCGACCCCGCTAGGTTCACCGACGATCAGTGTGTCGAGATCCTTGGCGTAACCGGATTCGGCGAGTTGCTTGGCGCCGTATTGCCCGTATTCTTCACCAACCGTTGTCATCAAGCGCAACGTTCCGTGTAGGGGAATGTGATTGTCTTGTAAATGAATCATTGCCCAAACGCCAGCCATTAAGCCAGACTTCATGTCGGAAGTCCCCCGGCCAATCATCAAGTTGTCCTTGATGGTAGCGGAGAGGGCATCGACTTTCCATTTGTCAGCGTCGCCTAGGGCAACCACGTCGGCGTGACCATCGAATCCCACAACGGGACCGTTGCCGTCACCGATCTCGGCGACCAGACTGGCCCGCCCAGGAGCGTATTCAACTAATTTACTTTCAATATTGTGCTTTGCCAGGAGGGCAGCGATGTAGTCTGCTACTTGCCCCTCAGCACCATTAACGGTATTCATCTTAACGATATCGCTCAGCGCTTGAACAACTTCATCCATGTTCTTCCACCTCATTTTAAATATGGCCACCCGGTTTTTACGAAATTAGGGTGATAACTAACTTGATTACAGCACTTTTTGTAGGGGTGGTCAAGAAACACGCGACTGTCAGAAGAAATTGATAGAAAAAAGAGAACACCATGGAAGATGATGTTCTCTAGAGAGTTGAGCCATTTGAATATTACGCCTGGATCTGATACTGTAACCGCACCAGATTGGAAGCGCCCTTGCTCGTGAAGTTTTCGTCCAGGTTCATCTGCCAGAGATGGTCGTTGATCTGAATATGGTTCTTGGCGATGTATTCGGCTAGAATTCGCAGACCAATGCAGATGTGTTTAGTATCATTAGTGGTGTTGATGGAGATGTAGTCGCCGGCTGGTTTCTCCAAACGAGGTAAGTCACCGGTATCCATCGTCGCCGTGATCGCCTTCAGAATACAGAAGGAGGCGTCGGGATAACGGTTGGCATCGCTATCCGGTAACTGCGTACGGAAGCCGGAGTCCTGCTTGTTGACCAAATTAAGCTTGCCGAGGCGGTCGTAGAAGTCGGCATAAATTTCAGCAATCTCCTCTTCAGTACAGGCCACGGACTGCCTTGAGTGACAGAACAGCGCTGCGGGAGCTGTTTCGACGAACGGTTGGTTGCGTACGCTGGTCGTCGCCTCGGTAGGTTGATTGAAGCGGGTATTGAGCGTTGCCCGTAGAACATTTAGATTGTCTATCTGGGTATTGATTTTCGTCAGAACGTCTTTAAGGTTCTCATTCAATGCGTGTGAATCTGTGGCAGAATTCAGCGTCTTGATTTCTGAAATCGACAGCCCTAATTGCCGCAACTCCAAAATAAAGGTGGCTTCATAAAGTTGATCATAGTCGTAGTAGCGGTAGCCATTGGCGGCAACTTCCTTCGGCTTGAACAAATCCTTTTCATCGTAGAAAATCAGCGTCCGGCGAGTCGTACCGGCTAGCTTGGCGAATTTTTGAATAGTTAACATGGGACATCTCCAGTTCGTTTGCTTGACTGTAACGTTACGGTACACCTTATACTAAGAGCGTTGAATAAGCAAATTCGAAAATAGAATGGAGTAATTAATTATGCGAGCAGTTGTCATTAACGAACCAGGGGATACCAGCGTCATGAATATGGTTGAGCGGCCCATCCAAAAGGCCACGAAGACGCAATCGGTTATGCGGATTCATGCTTTTGGCGTGCACCGTTACGAAGTATTGACCCGTGCCGGTGGGTCACCCGATGTGAAGTTTCCCCGGGTAATCGGTGTGGAGGCCGTGGGTGAAATTCACGAGGCAGCTGCGGACGGCAAATTTAAAGTAGGCCAAAAGGTCATCACCATGATGGGTGGTCTGGGACGTGAAGTCGATGGGAGTTATGAGGAGTATGCGCTGATCGATGACGCCAACTTATTCCCCGTCGACTATGCTGGTGACTGGGTAACGTTGGCGCAGTATCCTGAAAACTTCTACACGGCACTGGGGTCCATCAAGTCGCTGTCGCTCAAAGCTGGTCAAACGTTGCTAGTGCGTGGCGGAACGAGTGCGGTTGGCTTGTCGGCCATTAAACTGGCCAAGGTGTTGGGCCTGACCGTGACCGCCACGAGTAGACGGGAAGAAATGTTACCGGAGTTGGTCAAAAATGGTGCGGACAAGGCCGTCCTCGACCGGGACAACGCACTGGTGACGACGGAAACGTACGATGGCATCATCGACATGGTCGGAACGGTCACGATGGCCGATTCGATTGCGCATCTCAGTAAGGGGGGCGTGGTCACATTGATTGGTTTGTTGGCGGGCGAATGGGTCGCTAAGGAATTCAGCCCATTCACGCTGTCGGATAAGTACCTGACATTCTTTGACTCGACCGATGTGCAACAAGATTTGGTAGACGAAATGTTCAGTTTGATTGCCAAGCATCATTTAGAGATTCCAATCGCTAAGGTCTTCAAGCTTGCCGATATCCGCGAGGCTCACGACTACGTGATGGCAAGTCGGGACATGGGCCAGGTTATCGTGGACAACGACTAGATTAACTGGTCGATGACGTCGCTCACCTTGTAGGTCGCAACCGTTCCTAGTTCTAGGAGAAATTCGTTGAGCTCAGCGCGTGAATGAAAGGCACCTTCGATTAAGTAAGGCATGTCGCCAGTTACACGGTAGTGGTGGCGAATGGCGTTACGATAACGTTTGATCAGTGCACTGTATTCAGCGCGTTGCTGGGCGTCCTTCATGGCGGCGCGGATAAAGATCTGCCGGTCGTAACCTAATTTTTCGGTATCAACCTCGATGGTGTATCGTTTAATGATGCCGGTATCCTCAAGGCGCTTGATCCGCGCAGTCACGGCGGGTGCAGTTAAATGTACGTGTTGGGCGAGGTGGTTTATCTTGATACGACAATTTTTCGTCAGTTCTTTTAGGATTTGAGTATCAGTTTGATCGAGCACAGGACAACACCTTACTTTGTAAGTATTTTTGGACGAAACTCTTTACTATTAATATTAACAGTCGCGTCAAAAAACTGTAAAGTAGACACTACTACAACGAAGAACTTGTGAGGCGTTTTCCTAGGTAATTCAAAGAACATTAGTATAATTAGGCAATATAGGGCTTGCTTGGTGCTGGTCAAGGACATCGTCTGAATAGGTGGTGAATGAGACTGGTATGGGCGAGCTTTTGATTTGGCGGGAATGCCAGTTGGCAGTTGTGGTTAAAAGCTAGCTTAGCCGGAGGAGGCTGGGGATGGCGCCGGCCGATCCGGAAGCCAGAACTTTGGCTGTAGGCGTTCCCCACAGCAGGTGGAACCTCTGGCAGCCGCAGACGACAATTTTCGACCACAAAAGCGAAGCAAGGCATGGAGAGAATAAGTAAAAGGTACGGAGGTCAGCATGATAGAATTTAAAAATGTGAGCAAGCAGTACGAGAACAACCTGGCGCTGGATAAACTAAATTTAACGATTCCTAGTCAGGATTTTTTTGTGCTGGTGGGACCGAGTGGGAGTGGTAAGACGACCACTCTTAAGATGCTGAACCGGCTGATCGAACCGACCGATGGCAACATCTACTTTGACGATAAACGGATTATTGATTATGACTTGAAACAATTGCGGCTGCAGATGGGCTATGTGCTCCAGAACATTGCCCTCTTTCCCAATCTAAATATTCAGGAAAATATTGCCATTCAGGCGGAGTCCCTGGGGTGGTCACGCAAGGATCGTATTGCGCGGGCCCGGCATCTGCTATCTCAGGTCGATCTCGATCCCGACCAGTACGCTACTCGGATGCCCAGCGAACTGTCCGGTGGGGAACAGCAACGAGTCGGTATTATTCGGGCGTTGGCCATCAAGCCCAAAGTGGTTTTGATGGACGAGCCGTTTAGCGCGTTGGACCCAATCTCACGTAAGCAGTTGCAGGACCTGGTCTTGCGTCTGCACCGCGAGCTCAAGATGACCTTTATTTTTGTGACCCATGACATGCACGAAGCCCTACGCCTCGGGCAACACATCGCGGTGATGCGGTTGGGCCACATTCAACAGATTGGGACGGGCGATGAGATTATGCAGCACCCGGCCAATGATTTTGTGCGCGGCTTTTTCCAAAATGAGCATGCACCACGGCCCACGACGGTTCAGTCGTTGTTGGATGCGGGGTATGGCGAGGCAACAACGGCCGCCGCAACGTTGACCGCTGACGCCTCAGTTAGTGCATTAGCGGCGGCATTGAAACAGACGACGCCGGTAGTTGTCACGACGGTGCAAGGGCCACGTGCGCTCAGTACGCCGGACCTGTTGGACTATTTAGCAGCGAAGGAGGCGGACTAAGTTGCAGGCAATTATTCATATTTTAAAGACGCAGGGCGACGACATTGTCCGCTCTATTGGGCAACACATTGGGCTGTCCCTGATTTCGTTGTTGATTGCGGCGGTGATTGCCATCCCATTGGCGATCCTACTGATGAACCACAAGCGCTCGGCTAACGTGATGTTGCAGATTACCAGCGTTCTCCAGACGATTCCTAGTCTGGCGCTACTGGGGATTCTGATTCCCATTGTAGGGATTGGGACCGTGCCGTCGATCATTGCGTTAGTGATCTACGCGGTGATGCCGATCTTTCAAAATACTTATGCTGGGTTGACCACAATCGACCCGAACCTAGAAGAAGCCGCAACGGCATTCGGTCTGTCGCGTCGAATGAAGTTGTTTCGGATTGAGTTGCCGTTGGCCATGCCAATGATTATTTCCGGTATTCGAATCGCGATGGTCATGATCATTGGGACCGCCACGTTGGCCGCCTTGATTGGTGCCGGTGGGTTGGGGACGTACATCCTGTTGGGAATCGAAACCAACAACAATGCCCTCCTGATCATCGGGGCTGTCCTGTCAGCTATTCTGGCGTTGGTTTTTGGTGCCGGCATCGACTGGCTGGGTAAGTTGTCGTTTAAGAAGGCCGGGCTTGTTTTGCTTACCCTGATTGTCCTGATTGGGGGCTTTGCGGGCTACCGCAAGATTGCCAGTCCGGCGACCGACATTACCATTGCCGGCAAGATGGGGAGCGAGCCGGAAATCTTGATTAATATGTATAAGGACCTGATTGAGCATGACCATCCGAATATGCAGGTGACGACTAAGGCGAACTTTGGGGGGACTTCCTTCCTGTTCAAAGCGTTGAAGTCGGGGTCCGTAGATATTTATCCCGAATTTACCGGGACGGTGTTGGAATCGTTGGTTACCGGTCAGAAGTCGGCGAGTCATAATCCAAAGACAACCTACAAGGTAGCCAAGAACGCGCTGAAGTCGCAGTATCAGATGGCTTATTTGAAGCCGATGCAGTATCAAAATGGGTACGATTTGGCGGTCACTAAACCATTTGCTAAGAAATACAATCTGAAAACAATTTCCGACTTGATTGCAGTTGAAGACCAGATCCATGCTGGGTTTGATCCGGATTTCCATCAACTCAAGGACGGCTATCCTGGGCTCAGCAAGACTTACGGCTTGAAGTTTGCGAGTGCTAAGACGATGGAACCGTCGATTCGCTACAAGGCGATTGCAAATGGCAAGGTCAATCTGGTCGATGGGTATACGACCGACCCCGAGGTTCAGGAGTACCATTTGGTCGTGTTGAAGGATGACAAGCATTTCTTCCCACCGTACCAGGGGGCACCGTTGATGACTGAAAAGTTGTTGACGGACCATCCCGAATTGCGGACCACGTTGAATAAGCTGGCTGGCAAGGTGTCAACGACCGATATGCAGAAGATGAACTACAAAGTGACCGTCAAGCACGAGAAGGCAGCGGCCGTGGCGCGGGAGTATTTGAAGAGTCATGGCTTGTTGGACTAATCGAAGGGAAGTTAGCGGAATGCAAGCAGTTGTCGTGCGTCATCCGGGAGAACCGGCGGTATTGGAAAATATGACGGTTCCCACGCCCAAGGTCAAGCCGGGCTGGTCGTTGATTCAAGTCAAGGGTCGCGGGGTCAATCATTCGGAGGTCTTTACGCGTGAGGGCAAGTCACCTAGCGTCGCGTTTCCACGAATCCTGGGGATCGAAGCGGTCGGCACAATCACCGAATCGACTGCGGCAACGCGACTGCCTGTGGGTCAGACGGTTATTACCTTTATGGGTGAAATGGGTCGGGCCTACGATGGGAGTTATGCGGAGTACGTGCTCGTCCCCAATGCGCAAATCTTCCCGGTAACCACTGAGTTGCCGTGGGCTTCGTTGGCAGCGGTGCCTGAGACGTACTACACGGCTTACGGGGCGCTGCTAGGGTTGCGCTTGCAGGCCGGTGATCAGCTGTTAGTCCGTGGTGGAACCAGTGGTGTCGGTGTTGCAGCAGCCAAGTTAGCGCACGCGATGGCGGACGTGACCGTGACGGCAACGACCCGTCAACTTGGTAAGACGGATCAGCTGAAGGCGGCCGGTTTTGATGCGGTCGTTGAAGAACGCGAGGGTCAGCTACTGACTTCGGCGACATTTGACCGGGTGCTGGATCTGATTGGACCCGCAACGGTTGCCGATTCCCTAACGCATCTGAATCCCGGGGGTATTGTGAGTTCGACCGGACAGTTAGGTGGGCAATGGACGCTGACGGATTTTGATCCAATTATGAGAATTCCCAACGACTGTTACCTGACGTCATTTTATTCTGGGGATGTGCAGGTGACACGGATTCAAAATCTCTTGCAGTTAATTGCCAGCCAAGATATCGATGTCACGCCCGTCAAAACCTTTCCGCTGAGCGACATGCGAGCGGCCCATGAATATTTGGCAAGTCACCATAGTTTTGGCAAAGTCGTGGTGCTTTCCTAAAAAAGTTGCTTGACAGGGGTCACTGAGAGGACTAAACTATCATTAATTTCTAATCGATTTGTCATAAAAGCTAGGAGAAGAGTAGTGGTGACGGCGTTGTTCAGTGAGCCCGGTAAGTGAGAACGGGTCAACGCTTAGCCATGAAGATGAACTCCTGATAGCTATCAAGCGGTTCACGCTGCTTGATCGGTAGGAACCGTTAACTTTCCGGGTATCAATAGGTACCGTTGAGGCAAGGTCTGCGAGGGCTTTGTAAACTAGGGTGGTAAAACGACGCATTCGTCCCTTGAACTAAGCAATTAGTTCAGGGACGAATGCGTTTTTTATATCCCATGACAAATCACAAAATATAGGAGGAATTTATCATGACGACAACGACTTTAAAAGCATTTCCTTACCGGTATGACGTTGTAGGTAGTCTCTTACGGCCAGCAAACTTGAAGGACGCCCGGGCAAAATTTGCGGCTGGTGAGATTACGGCGGACGAATTGAAGGCGGTTCAGCGGACTGAAACGAAGCGTGTCGTGGCTGAACAGGTCAACCTCGGCTTGAAGGCAGTCACCGATGGCGAATTCAACCGTAGCTGGTGGCATCTGGACTTCCTATGGGGTCTGACGGGGGTGGGCCACTACGACTATCAGCAGAGTTATAAATTTCACGGCAGTAAGACCAGAACGGACAATGCGGACTTGGTCGGCAAGATTGCCTTTAACCCGGACCATCCCTTCTTTGAGAGCTTCGCGTACTTACAGAGTTTGGTACCAGATGGTGTGGTCGTGAAGCAGACGATCCCTTCACCAACGATGTTATTCCGGGACAACCGAAGTGATAACTGGCACCAATTCTACGAAACCTGGGACACTTACTTAGATGACTTGGCCAAGGCCTATCACGAAACGATTTTGCATTTCTACGACCTAGGTTGCCGGTACTTACAGCTGGATGATACGACTTGGGCCTTCCTGATAAGCAAGCTTAACGAGACGGCTGACGATGCCACCGCACACCAAAAGTACGTTGGTCTAGCTGAGGATGCCGTTCACGTCATCAATAGTCTGTTGGCAGGTTTACCAGACGATCTGACGGTTACGACCCACATTTGCCGGGGAAACTTCAAGTCGACCTACCTATTCTCCGGCGGGTACGACGACGTGGCGGCCTATCTGGGTCAGCTGCACTATGACGGGCTGTTCCTGGAATACGACAGTGATCGGGCTGGAAGCTTTGCGCCATTGAAGAAAATCTGGAACGGCGATGCTGGCAAGCGGCTAGTCTTAGGATTAATTACGTCCAAGTTCCCCGATCTGGAGGATGAGGCTGTCGTGAAGGCGCGGATCGCGGATGCCGCCAAACAGGTACCGTTGGCTAACCTGGCTCTTTCCACGCAGTGTGGTTTTGCCTCGACTGAAGAAGGGAACCAGTTGACGGAGGATCAGCAGTGGGCCAAGCTGAAGTTGGTCAAACGGATTTCGGATAGTGTTTGGGGATAATCAGGGTATCAAGTGGTGGCTCAACGGCAGTGCATGCCGGGGAGCCACCTTTCCCATGCAATGATTGATAGAATTAACCACTATGTTCGCCAATGTGTTTACCAGGTCTTTACCAAAACCTCAGTAATTCTTTACAAACATCACGTAAAATAAGAGGTATCCTAATGACAGTAACCGAGACTGAAAATAGGGAGTGACTGGTAACGATGACAACGACCGTATTTGGCCACCGGGGATATCCGGCGCGTTTTCCGGAAAATTCACTGGCGGGATTCAGCTATGCCTTGGATCATGGAATCGAAGGTTTAGAGTTTGATGTGCATTTGACCAGGGACCGTGTGCCGGTGATTATGCATGACGAGCGAATTGACCGAACCACGGATGGTAGCGGCTTGATTGAGAGTTATACCTACGCGCAACTGCGGCATTTTCGGCTGGCCAATCAGGAAACGATTCCGTCACTGGCGGAGTTCCTAGCGCTGGTCACTGACCGCGATGTGCAACTCAATCTGGAGTTGAAGACCGATAAGATTCAGTATTCGGGGATTGAAGCCATCGTCATGCAGATGGTGCACGCGACCAATCTACGGCGTCCCGTGATTTTCTCATCGTTTCACTTGCCGACCTTGAAGACCTGTCAGCAGATTGCGCCCAACGAGAGTTATTGTTGGTTGACGGACAAGCCGGTGGCTCAGCCGGCAATGCTGGTAGCGAAGGAACATCTGAGCGGCTTGCACCTGAGTCACTTTCAATCAGGTCTACCCATCACCGAACGTATCTGGACGGTCGACAATCCGACCGTGGCTGCGGATCTCATGAAGCAGCACGTCGCCGGGATCTTCACGGATGATTTTGAGATGATGATGCAGGTGAAACAACAGATTGCAAATTAAAACAAGCGCCCCGTTCCGATGACAGAACGGGGCGCTTGTTAGATTTTCAAAGGAGGCGTGGAGTATTGGAGAAGCCATCCAATGATAAGTTATTTATTGAGTAAATTCTGGAACTCAGCCCCCAACTGTTGCGCGTTAAATGCATAGGGTGCCAGGGCTTGGTCAACATCGATGAAGTGACCTTGGTCGTCCATGGCATCACGGTGCAAGCTAATCTGCAGATTGTTGTTCAACGGCTGCATCTTGAGACCACGAATGATGAGGTTCACACCCTGGGCCGCTTGGAAGCCGCCGTGTCCACCGTATGAGACCATGCTAACGGGCTTACCGGCCCATTCTTTGTAGAGGTAATCTAAAGCATTCTTCAAGGGTGCCGGATAGCCCCAATTGTATTGTGGAAAGAGCAGGATGAAGCCATCGTAACCCTGAATCAGTTGGCTCCAACGTTGCGTGTGAGCCTCGTTGTAGATTCCCGTTGACGGCTGGGCGACTTCGTCCAGGAAGGGCAGGTTGATCTTAGCGAGGTCGATGAGGTCAACGGTTAGGTTAGGCTGGGCAACGGCCTTTTGAAGCCATGCTGCGATGTCGGGACTGATCCGGGAGGGACGCGTGGAGCCGATGATGATGCCGATTTTAGATGTCATGAGTTAGAACGCTCCTTAAATTTAAATTTATCCGTGCACTATGCACACATCTTAACAGCATTCTGGTATACTAGCAAGTATGGATAATGAAATTTTTGAAGCACTATTTGAAATTGTGACGTTTTTTAACCAACCACAACAGGACCGCCATCTGCTCCAACAGGCCGATGTACCGTTGGAATCGGCGGCACTGCCTATCGTGGTTCGAGTTGGTCGGCAGCCGGGGATTAGCATCGGTGAGCTGGCCGATCAGATTGGTCGCAACCACTCGTCCATTAGTCGGCAGGTCGATAAGTTAATGACAGCTGGTTGGCTAGCGGAGGCGGAGCGTCGAGATCAACGCGTCCGCCAGGTGACGCTAACATCGCAAGGACAACGGGGACTAATACAAATAAAGCTCGCTCGGGAGGCCGCATTACGTGAAAAATTAGCGAGCTATTCCAATACCGATCGTGCCGAGTTGGCGCGAGTCCTGCAACAGTTAGCAGATACGTTGACGGGGAACAAGGAAGATTATCATGAATAAGTATGCATGTCGCGCTGAGCAGCTATTTTAGTGACGACTGGTTGATGGAAGTAAGTTGGGTGAATCAACGCTGGTTGGTGTTATCCGTAAACTAAAGTTGACGGTGAGCTGTGGTGTGATTCGCTGAATTTGGCGCACGCTAAAATCGGCGTAGTTAGTCAGTCTGGTCGCAAAAAAAGTGTAAAAAAATTAACCTCATTGAATCGAACTGGGATTTAGTCTGATTCAATGAGGCTAATATTTAATTTGGACAATCAATTGTTGAGGCATTTTCCGGGTACCTTAACAATTGTTACCAAAAAAGCTTTAGTTTGTCGTCTGGTTGTTAAGCAATTGTTTTACGACATCTTTATAATAACAGAGAAATCAAGGGTTTTGGGTAATTCTCGTGATTTGTAATATTACAAATTCATGGAAGCGAAATTTTCCTGAAATCTAAATGAAATTCCGAACAAATCTGAAAGCCAATTTGACCTTACGTGTGTAAAGAAAGCGTATACTTATACCAGTTACTGAATAAATTGGAGGGTCAAATATGTCAGTTTTAACGGATACTTTTCGTTTGGCTAATGGGTCGCAGATTCCACAAGTTGGATTTGGTACTTGGCAGATTCCGGGTGGTGACACGGCGTATGATGCGGTGGCTAACGCATTGAAGGCTGGTTACCGGCACATTGATACGGCGAAGGCTTATGCTAATGAATCTAGTGTTGGCAAGGCGATTCGCGATTCTGGGATTCCACGAGAAGAGATTTTTGTGACCACGAAGTTGCCAGCTGAAGTCAAGACCTATCAAGGCGCGCTGGATGCCTTTGACACGACCATGGCGAACTTGGACGTTGGTTACGTTGACCTATACTTGATTCACGCACCGTGGCCATGGGGCGAAATCGGCAAGGATTGTGATGCCGGTAACCTTGATGTTTGGCGCGCGATGGAAAAAATTTATGCCAGCGGTAAAGCGAAGGCCATTGGGGTCTCGAACTTCAACAGTCACGATTTGCAAAACGTCTTAAATCATGCTGAGGTGGCACCGATGGTTGATCAAATTCAATATTACGTTGGCTACACGGAACCCAAGATCACGAAGTTTGCGCAGGACCACGATATGTTGGTTGAAGCCTATTCACCATTGGCAACGGGGGATATGTTGGCCAATGAGGCGGTTAAAGAGATGGCCAATAAATACCACGTTTCGGCGGCACAGCTCGCTCTGCGATTTGTCTTAGAGAATGGCGTATTGCCTCTGCCTAAGGCGACGAGTCAGGCCCATATTACGGCTAATGCGCAGCTGGACTTCTCAATTGCCGCGAGTGACATGGCTAAGTTAAACGCGATGAGCGATACGGCCAAGAATCATGAGCATAATGGGACGCAGGGTTAAATTCGGTGAAAATAAAACGGTTGGTTGCACGAATAAAGTGTGATCAGCCGTTTTTTTGCTGCCTGTAATCATCATTTGGGCGGGTGATTACACTGAAAATTGGTTGGTCAGCTCATTAGATTCGCCAACAAGATACTTTTATCGAAAAATAAATATATAGTTCGAGTTTTACGATTTACTTATTGAAAATAGGCACTTTTCTCATCATTAATATATTTATAAACCGGCATATTTTCAGAAAACAATTGTAAAAGTTCGGGTTTCTGCTAGTATTAGGAGTGGTCAAAGAGGACTACTACATAACTGAGGAGTGAGCTAGATGCACTTGAGTAAGAAGGTAAAATGGCTCTTAGTTTTCACCGCATTACTGGTCTTGCCAGCAACGTTGGCGGGCTGTGGGAAGACCACGGCATCCACGTCTGGATCGAAGGGGTATGCCCCTAAGAAGTTGACGGTGGAATTTGTGCCATCATCCAATGCGGGGACGATTGAGGCTAAGGCTAAGCCGCTGGAAGGGTTGCTGAAGAAGCAATTGGGGATTCCAGTCACGGTCAGTGTTTCAACCGACTACAATACCATTGTCGAAGCGATGGGATCTAAGAAGGTTGATGTGGGCTTCCTGCCACCTGATGCCTACGTTTTGGCTCATAAGCAGTACCATGACAAGGTCTTATTGCAAGCACAACGACACGGGCTCACGGAACCGGGAGACAAAGCCAATACTGAGCTGGTCGACTACTACCGTTCCCAAATTCTGGTACGCAAGGATAGTGGCATCAAGTCGGTGAAGGATTTGAAGGGCAAGAAGATTGCCGTCCAAGATACGACATCTACGGCCGGCTGGATCTATCCAGCAGTTGAAATGTTGGACCAAGGTGTCAACATCAACAAGGATGGCATTCAAACGGTTACGGTCAAGGGCCATGATCAAGGGGTCTTATCCGTTTACAACAAGAACACGGATGCTGCCTTTGTCTTCCAAGGCGCGCGGAACCTGGTGAAGAAGGACGAGAAGGACATTATGAGTAAGGTCGTTCCAATCTACACCACAGGGAAGATTCCAAACGATACCATTACGGTCCGTGGGGACATGACCGGTAAGTGGCAAAAGAAGATTGCGACGGCGTTCAAACAGATTGCCAAGACTAAGAAGGGTCACGCCATCATTTCCAGCGTTTACACGCATGAAGGCTACACGGACTCAAAAGATAGCAACTTTAACATTATTCGTCAGTACGACAAGAAGGCTAAGGCCCTCGACAAGTAAAATTAAATTGATGTAACGACGGTAAGAGTAGCAGGGGGAGCGATAGTATCGGCGCCTTCGCTGCTCTTTTACATAGGGGGAATCAGACGGATGGACAAGACACCCATTATTTCATTTAAGAACGTTAATAAAGTTTACGACAACGGCACGGTTGGTCTGAAGAACATTAACTTTGAGATTCCACAGGGTGAATTCTTAGTGGTCGTCGGCCTATCTGGTGCGGGGAAAAGCACCTTACTGAGGACCATCAACCGGATGCATGAGATTACGTCCGGTGAGATTCGGGTTGAAGGCGAATCAATCAAGGCTTATAAGGGTCGGTCACTACGCCTGTTGCGGCGAAAAATCGGGATGATCTTTCAAAACTTTAACTTAGTGAAACGGTCGAGCGTGGCTAAGAATGTGCTCTCGGGCCGGGTGAGTTATTACGCAACCTGGCAGAGTATCTTAGGCTTGTTTAGCGCCACGGACAAGCAGAAGGCTGTACAGGCCTTGCAACGGGTCAGTCTGGCGGAAAAGCTATATGCCCGTGCCGATGAGCTGTCTGGTGGTCAACAACAGCGAGTTGCAATTGCGCGGACGCTGATGCAAGATCCTAAGATTATTTTGGCTGATGAACCGATTGCCTCGTTGGATCCTCTGACGACTAAGACGGTCATGGATATTTTAAAGCGTCTGAATCAAGAGGATGGCATTACGGTGATTGTCAACTTACATTCCGTGGCGTTAGCTCGGGAGTATGCCGACCGGATCGTGGGATTGCGCGCCGGTGAGGTGGTCTACGATGAGCCGATTGCGGATGTGACCGAGGCAGACCTGAACCGGGTCTACCAGACGGTCTAGGGGGGCGAAAATGATGACAACACAAGTACCTCGGCGACCATGGCTACAACGCTGGCACGTGAAACCAATTGGCTGGACGCTCGTCATTCTCATTTTGCTGGTGGCTTCGTCACGGATGACTGGTGTTGATGTGGGGATGTTCTTCAACAACCTGGGCCAGTTTACGGATCTGCTTGTGCGGATGTCGCAGCCGGCTTGGGACTATCTCCCAGTCATTCTCCATCCCCTATACGAGACCATTCAGATGGCCATTTTGGGAACCACGATTGGGGCTACCTTCGCTGTTCCCTTTGCCGTGCTGGCAGCCAGTAATTTGGTTCACAACCGCTGGCTCAGAGGTATTATTCGCTTGATGCTCGACCTTGTCCGCACACTGCCGGACCTGCTCCTAGCAGCTATTTTTGTGGCAATCTTTGGGATCGGGTCAACAGCGGGGGTTGTGACGCTAGCCATCTTCTCGTTTGGGATGGTTTCCAAGCTCTTCTATGAAGTTATTGAGACGATTGATATGGGTCCGCTGGAAGCCTTAGAGTCTGTGGGGGCCAACAAATTAACCATTATCTGGTACGCCGTTTTGCCGCAGATCATGAATCAATTCGTGAGCTATTTTCTCTACACCTTAGAGTTCAACGTGCGGGCCTCAACGGTACTGGGATATTTAGGTGCCGGTGGGATTGGGGTATTTCTACAGCGGTCACTTAATGAGTTCAACTATAGTCAGACGGCGGTGATTATTTTGGCAACGCTGGTGGTGGTCATGGCCATTGACGGCATCAGCAATCACTTAAGGAGGGTGCTACTCTAATATGCAAACGACTATTTCAAAAAAGCCCGCTACGTTGACTTTGTGGCGACGATGGAACTGGCTCCTGTGGATTGCAATCGTGGCGGTTATCTATACTTGGGCGATTACGGGACTGCATTTCACTGGTCTGCAGGAATCGGCGGCATCTGTATCTCGCTCGATTGTGCATGGCCTGGTTCAGCCGGACTGGCCGTACGTTTATAACGGCAGCGGCGAAGATCTCGTGTCTTTGATTCTGCAGACGTTGGCGATTGCCTTTTTGGGAACGATTATCTCGTCACTGATCAGTGTACCCTTTGCCTTTTGGGCGGCGCGCGGTGGTAAGGAATGGCTTCACGTCCGTTCGGGAAGTGGCAAGGTCGTATTGACTTTGATTCGGACTTTTCCTGAGATTGTCCTTGCCATTATGTTCATCAAGGCAGTTGGCCCGGGGTCATACGCTGGGGTCCTAGCGGTCAGCATTCATTCGATTGGGATGTTGGGTAAGCTGTTCAGTGAAGCCATTGAGAACATGGATCGGGGTGCCGATGAGGCCATCACAAGTGCTGGGGGCAATAGTGCACAGATTTTTATGCTAGCAACTTTGCCGACAATCATGCCAGAATTTATTTCCTATACCCTCTATCGCTTTGAGATCGCGGTTCGTTCAGCCTCGATTCTGGGGATGGTTGGTGCTGGTGGAATTGGGACTCCCATGATCTTTGCCATTCAGACGCGTAACTGGCCGCGAGTCGGCATCATCTTATTAGGGATTGTCCTGATGGTTCTGTTGATTGATACCCTGTCGGAACAATTACGAAAGAGGTTGATTTAGTGGTGAAAGTTAAGATTCTCGCGACTAGCGATGTTCACGGCTACGTCTACCCAACGAAATACCTGAACGCGGCGGATAATCAGCCGCTGGGCTTGCTCAAGGCAGCAACCGTGATTGAAGAGATTCGTCAAAATGCCGCACCAGATGAAGTGGTGATTACCATTGAAAATGGGGATTGGATTCAGGGATCCCCGTTGACTACGTACTTGGCTAAACATTCCGAGGCACCGAGTGAGCTTTTGAGCCAGCTGACCACAACACTGAACTACGATGCTGGCGTGTTAGGTAACCATGAATTCAACTATGGCTTGGACTACCTGCGAACCTGTGAGCGCGACCGGGACTATCCTTTGTTGGGTGCCAACATTGATGGTGGGGAAGCTCAAAAGATAGTTGACGCACCGTATACTATTATTGAACGGCAAGGCGTGCGGGTGGCAATCCTTGGGTTAACGACCAGTTACATTCCGGTGTGGGAGACGGCTGACCATATCGTGGGATTGCAGTTCGACTCCATCGTCACGACGGCTAGACGCTGGGTTCCTCGGTTACGTAAGCAAGCAGATGTTGTGGTCGTTGCCTATCACGGTGGCTTCGAGGCCGACCCGACCACTGGTAAGTTGACTGAACGTGCGACTGGTGAGAATGAAGGGTATCGGCTCTTAACGGAGGTTCCCGGAATAGACGCTTTGATCACCGGTCATCAGCACCGGCAATTGGCAGACATTTATCAGGGCGTTCCTACAATCCAGCCCGGTGAGAAGGGCGTTGCGGTGGGGATGATTGATCTGGTGTTGGATAAAAGCAAGCAAGTCATCGATCACGATGCCCGCCTGCTGACCACGGCGAATGCGCAACCGGCGGATTGGCTGGCAACGTTGGCGGACGAGACTGAAAGTCACGTCCAGCGCTGGTTAGACCAACCAATTGGTAAACTAAGCGGTGACAGCCTAAGCGTGACAGATGCAATGGTCGCTCGGCGACATGGACACCCGTATCTTGAGTTCGTGAATACTGTTGAAATGGCCGCGGGGGGGACTGACATTGCCGCAACTAGTCTCTTCAACGATGATGTTCGGGGACTAAGCACGCAACCCACGATTCGACAACTCTTGAATAGTTACAGCTATCCCAATACACTCGTGGTGGAGCAACTTTCGGGCCAAGATATTCGGGATGCCTTGGAGCGGTGCGCTAGTTTCTGGCTGTTGAATGCTGAGGGAAAGATTACCGTGAACTCGGCGTTTACGACACCCAAATTGCAACTCTATAACTATGACTTTTACAGCGGGCTAGACTACACATTCGACTTACACCAACCGATTGGCCAGCGGGTTGTGCGGCTGGATTATCACGGGGCCCCCGTTCAACCAGATCAAATGCTTAGCGTAGCGGTTAATCAGTACCGCGGCAATGGTGGCGGTGATTATCCGATGTTTAGTGCGAAGAAAATCACGCGGGAAGTAAATGTAGATTTACCCGAATTAATCATGACATACTTTGAACAACACCCCGTGGTTTTGGGACAACAGCCAACTAATTTTAAAATTATCAGCTAAAAAAGTACCAGAGCCATCACGATTTAGGATGTGCTCTGGTACTTTCGGGTTAGAGTCCTTTTGGATCAACCGGTTTTAGATGGTGACGACAATTTTACCCAGTTGTTCACCATGTTCTAGCAGCAGTAGCGCCGTTTGCGCTTGGTCAAAAGAGAGCATGGACCCAATCATAGGATTGATTGGTATATAGATGGATAGCTCGCTGTCAGCCTCAAATGAGAGCGTATCAATAGCTAAATTGAGTTTATTGTAGTATGATTCTTTAAAACTAGGAGGGGTAATATGCAAACGGCAAAGCAGAATCAAAGTAAACGGGTTCAGGCGCTAGTTGATGCGGAAGTTGCTGATCAGGCCGAAAAGATTTTGAGTGATCTCGGTGTGACACCGACTAACGCAATTAATATGTTCTATCGTCAGATTATTATCCATGGTGGATTACCATTTGGTGTTGTTCTATCGGAACGGCAACGAGCAACACATGAATTGTTGGAAGCAACGAAAAATCAACCCGTTCAGGAAATTAAAACGCAAGCAGACTTAGAAAAGTTCATTGCCAATGGAGACTAATGAGATTGCAATTGTCTATTTAGCATTTACACAATCCTCTGGGGGAAAGCGCCGTCCGGTAATCGTAATTGATGATTTCTCAAAAGACTTACTTTGTTATCCTGTGACCACTAAATACGCTGAGAAATCGACACGCATTAGAAAAAACTACCTAGAGATAGTGGATTGGCAAGCGGCAAATTTGGATAAGCCATCTTGGATTGATGTGGGAACGATGTATCGTCTTGATAAGACACTTCAAATGAAAATCAAAAAAATTGGTAAGCTTTCAGTGGCTGACATTTGGCGACTCGCCATGTTTACCCGAGAGCACGAATCAGGAATGTAATAGGCAACGATTCAGCAAGCGACTGAATCGTTGCCTATTTTAATTATCACTACAACTTTTTCACCCTATATGTTAAATTTACATTGCAAACAGCTGAAAGAGATGCAATTTTCATGAAAACTTGGTAAAATTAACTAATCAAAAATTTAGATTTGGAGGTGGACGTCTTGCACTACCGGAATATTGCATTACCGATTCCCGACCGTTAAAATTTTTCAATTTAGAAAGGATGAACCTTAATATATGGCACAAGATCCAGAAGCAACTGTAACACCAACTGAAGTAGCAGAAAGTACTGACCCTGGACCCAGCCAGGAGCTGCCGCTCTGGCAGCGAACGACTGAGTCCTTACTTGCAGACTATGCCACGGATAGAGATGATGGTTTGAGTACCGGTGAGGCGCAACAACGCCTACGGACCAATGGCCCTAACGAACTGACCGTGAAGAAGCAATCCAATTTATTGCGGTTCTTAAAGCAGTTCAACAACAGTATCATCTATATTCTGGCGGGCGCCGCCTTGCTCACGTTCTTTATGCACCACTACTCCGACTCAATCGTTATCGGATTGGTGATCATCGCGAACGCCTTTATCGGTTACTTTCAGGAAAAATCTGCGGATAACGCGCTGGACCGGATCAAGGCCCTCTTAGTCAACGAAGCAGTTGTGATCCGCGATGGGCAAAAAATTAACTTGCCAGCCCGGGAGCTGGTTACTGGGGATATCGTGCAGCTTGAAGCTGGGGATACCGTTCCGGCCGATTTGCGACTGATCGATGCCGATAACCTGAAGATTCAGGAGTCTGCGTTGACCGGTGAAACTGACTCCGTCTTGAAGGGGGAAGACCCCTTAACGGCGCCAGATTTACCGTTGGCTGAACGATCGAACCAAGCGTTTGCCTCTACGGCCGTGACTAATGGTTCCGGTCGCGGGATCGTGACGGTGACCGGAGTGGATACCGAGATTGGGCACATCCAACAGAATGTGGCTGAAGTTAAGCAGCAACGGACGCCGTTGATGAAGAACTTAAACAGTCTGGGTCTGGGTCTGTCGATTGCTATTTTAGTGGTGGCGGCCTTGCTCTTCATTCTGGGGATGATTACCCACGTGTACAGTTTGCCAACCTTACTGATCGCCGTTATCACGATGGTTGTGGGATCTATGCCAGAAGGCTTGCCCGCTAGTACGTCGGTGGTCTTGGCCATGGGAACACAGGCAATGACTAAGCAAAATGTGATCGTCAAGACGCTGCCAGCCGTTGAAACGCTGGGAGCTGTCGACATCGTGAACACCGACAAGACCGGGACGCTGACGAAAAACGAAATGACCGTGACCGATGTCCTGACCGCCGCCGATACCTATACCGTATCCGGCATTGGCTACGATGCGACTGGTCAGATTGAAAACGACGAGGGCCAGACGGTGCCGTGGCAACACGACGCTGACCTCGAATGGTTGGTCCAAATTGCCGGTCAGACCTCCGATGCCGAATTCCATGAGGAAGACGGTCAGTGGGTCCTGACGGGTGAACCGACCGATGGTGCGTTGACGGCGCTCTATCATAAATTAGTGGGAACGGAACCTGACCCTCAAGAGATCGATTCGTTACCTTTCGACTCCGCGATTCGTTATTCCGCACGATTGGTGGACCACGATGGTCAGCGCGTGTTGCTGGTCAAAGGGGCGCCGCAGACGTTGATGCGGATGATGAGCGAACAGGGTCAACCTGTCGATCAGGCAGCTTGGCAAACACGTTTGTCCCAGTTGACGCAACAGGGGAAACGCGTGGTGGCCTTGGGCTACCAACCAGTTGCCGCTGACGTGACCGATGTGGCCAACGTTACTGTCGGTCAGAATTTCCACTTGGCGGGGATGGCCGGCATCATTGATCCACCGCGTCCTGGTGTCGCCGATGCCGTGAAACAGTTACGGTACGCGGGGATCAAGGTTAAAATGATTACTGGTGACGACCCCGAAACGGCGGCCGCTATCGCGCAACAACTGAACTTGTCCGAAAAGGCACGGGCCATTACCGGGCCTGAACTGGCGCAATTGAGTGATGAAGAATTGGCCGCTAAGATTGACCAATATACCGTCTTCGCCCGGACTACGCCCGCCGATAAGTTGCGGATCGTTAAGGCCCAACAGCAACGCGGTCACGTGGTCTCGATGACCGGTGATGGGGTCAACGACGCGCCCGCACTGAAGCAAGCCGACATTGGGGTGGCCATGGGGATTCGGGGAACCGATGTCGCCAAGGACTCCGCCGATATGGTGCTGGCCGATGATGACTTCACGTCGATTCTGCGGGCCGTGCGGGAAGGGCGTCACGTCTTTGATAACATTCGAAAGACAATCCGGTTCCTCCTACCGACGAGTTTCGCCGAAGGACTGATCGTGGTCTTGAGTATTCTGATGGACCAAGAATTACCGTTGTTCCCGACCCAATTGTTGTGGATCAACATGGTTTCTGCCCTGACGATTCAGTTCGCGTTCATCTTCGAACCGGCCGAAAGCGGCATTATGAAACGAGGTCCGCGAGACGTGACGCGGGGGATTCTGTCCAAGCTGGACGTCTTCGAAGTGACCTACGTGTCGTTGCTGATTTCTGGACTCGGGATGTTTGCCTACGACTTCCTAACGAACCAAGGCTTATCTGCCGTAATCGGTAGCACCATGACGTTAAACGTGATCATCTTCGGGAAGGTCTTCTACCTCTTTAACTTGCAGAATGACCACCCGGTACTGTCGAAGTACTTCTTCCGGAACAAGATGAGTTTCGTGATCGTCGCGATTCTGCTGGTCTTACAGGCCGGGATCATTTACTGGCCAGCCATGCAGAGTGTGTTCCACACCACATCCGTCAACTTCTTCTACGGCTGGTGGATTCCGATTATCGCTGGGTTTGTGGTTCTGGTGGTTACCGAAATTGCGAAGGCCATTCGCCACCGTATTGACAATCAGACCGTGGCGCGTGAACAGCGTAACTTCTAAGCTACTTTGATGAGTGTCGGCGGTAAAGTTTGCCCTCTCGTCAGATGTTGCCGTTACGATGAATTGCGTTAGATTTAACCAATGAAATTGAATACGAGTGCATCCCCTCCATATCTAGGAGCGGGGTGCGCTTTTTTTACAGTTTTGAGTGAAACGTCGTCACTAATTGCGTGTTATTTCAGCGCGTCTGCAGCTGGTCACCAGTTATTTCGCAAAATTTATCGAAATCCCTAGCCCTTAGCACCCGATAATCCTATACTGGTAAGCAAAGGAGGCGGAACACTGTGAAGAAAAGTTCCGATTGTACCGAGATTTTAGTGGGTAAAGCCGCCAGCATGGATGGCTCCACGATTGTAGCGCGTAACGAGGATGGCTATGGGCCAATTAATCCCATCAAGTTTGTGGTGCATCCCGCCACGGACCAAAAGCAAGCAACGTTTACTTCGGCAGTTACTGGCGTCAACGTGCCCTTGCCCGACCACGCTTACCGCTACACGGGCACTCCGCAAGCCGATCAAAGTGACGGCCAATACGAAGAAGCTGGGATCAACGAGTTTAACGTGGGGATGAGCGCAACCGAAACGACGGCGACCAACGCGCGCGTCCTGGGTTACGACCCATTAGTTAACGATGGCATCAACGAAGAGGCCATGATCACACTGGTTCTGCCGTACGTGAAGACTGCCAAGGAAGGTGCCCAACGTTTGGGAGCCTTATTGGAAAAGTACGGAACCGGCGAAAGCAACAGTATTGCCTTCAATGATAAGAACGAAATTTGGTATTTGGAAACGGCCGGGGGTCATCATTGGGCAGCCATGCGGTTACCTGAAGATAGCTACGCCATTGCGCCAAACCAAACTTTGATGCAGGAAGTCAACTTGGACGATTCTGACAACTTCTTAGTGGCGACCGACCTCGTCGACTTTGTCACCAAGTATCACTTGAATCCAACGCCAGGCACGTTTAACTTCCGCGAGATCTTCGGGACTCACGGGGAAGACGATGCTTACTACAACACGCCACGGACTTGGTACGGCCAGAAGTTGTTCAATCCGGAAGTTACGGATCAACAACCGACCGACCAAGATATGCCGTTTACCCGCCAACCAAGCAAGAAGATTGCGATTGAAGACGTTGAATTCTTCTTGTCTTCTCACTACAATGGTACGCCATACGATCCGTTCGGGACGTTTGCTTCCGGCTCAGCCGATGACCAGAGAAAGTACCGGCCAATCGCTATGGACCGGAACCAATGCTCCTCAATCCTCCAGATCAGAAATGACGTTGACGATGACCACGCGGCCATTCAATGGATTGCCATGGGCTTCTTCGCCTACGCGCCATACGTGCCATTCTTCACCAACATCAACGACACGCCAGAAGACTACAAGAACACCACGACCGAAGTTTCCGTGGACAACGTGTACTGGTTGAACAAGACCTTATCCGTCCTGATTGAACCCCACTTCCACGAATTCGTGGAGAGCGTCAATGCCTTCCGCGAGGGTTGTCAATCTTACGGTCGGGCACGGGTCGCCGCTACCGATGCTAACCTTACCGGGGATGCTACGACCTTCCTAACCAAGAGTAATGCCGAGACCGCCGGCGAAGTTTCCAAGCGGACCCATGCGTTATTCAACGACTTGGTTAAGCAGGGCTTACTACTCTCCAAGACGGCGTGGGAAAAGGGTCAGAACCTTTAACTTATCAGTCGAAAGTTGTGGCTAGCAATTATTTTATGCTGGAATTGATTCTAATTGGTTGATTATTAGCTAGAATTAAGTAAAATGGTTAGAAATGAGCTAAGAGTGAAAGAGTTTTGATTCAGAAGAGTAAGAGTTGAGGACAGACTAGGAGGACCACGCATGAAATGGATGAAGTTCGCTTTAGCCGGAAGCCTGGGATTGGCTTTATGGGGAGCAACGACGACGGCTCAAGCCGCCAAGAAGGTTACGTTACCAGCGTATCCGCAGCACCGGGTATTTACGTTTAAGGCTAAGGGAACCAAGGTTTACAGCTACCCCCGCGCCGCGTACGCGCACAGCAAGGTTTTGGGGACCAATCTGAGCACGAAGAAACATTGGACCGTGGATAAAGTGGTGACCATTAATGGCAAACGCTACGTACGGTTGGCCAATGTGACGGCCACAAAGCTTCAGCACGGTCAAGTGGCGGAATCTAAGGGGGCTGCAGCTACGAAGATTACCGGGGGTTACGTTGCCCTGAGTAAGCTAAAATTCCACCAGCAGATCGTTCAGATGAAGTCAATTAAGAAGACGGCCTACTGGACGCCAACGACGACCCATGATTTCTGGAACATGCCAGCGAAGACGTTGGGTATCACGGCTGCCAACCACTTTGGCAGTAGCTATGGCTACAAGACGATCTACGCTGTGCAGTCGTTGACGACCACGACCAAGAAGCACTACTTGTACTTCGAAACGGCCGCGGGCAAGGCCATTGGCTGGTTACCGACTAGCGCCGTTGTTAAGGGAACTTACCCAGACAACATGAAGCGCGAGATGAGCCGCGATGGTTTAACGGCGACCAAGAAGGTGGCCACGCTCGATAAGAGTGGTCACATCAAGATTGGTATCGCCACGGCGAACAATCAGATTCAGCGGGTCGTCATGCTGAAGCAAAACAGCCAGACCATGACTTACGCCTATGAGAACGGTAAGGCCGTTCGCAAGATTACACGGAGTGCCACGGGTAAGCTGTTATCCAGCAAAGCCATCACGCCAGTGGCTACTTTGAAGTTTAAGTTAGTTGCGACGTTTGATCTTCAGGGGCAAACTTACCAGGGGACCATTTCACCTCAAGGTAAGATCGATATTCCGGTTTATCTCGGGTGGATCGCATAATTAAAAACTAAGATTAAGGGGTCATCCAGAGCATTCTGGGTGACCCTTTTGATTTTGAGGCTTAGTTTTAAGTGTTAAGCTAAGGGTGAGGTGAAGGTTAATGGCAAAATCTGAAATTGAAAAGTTGGATGCAGGCGAGCCTTACCATTTTCTCGATAAGGCGGTCGCTGAACGGAAGGCGCGGGCAGCTGAACTCTGTCAGGAATTCAACAGCATTCCAGCAACTGACCCGGCAGCCCAGACCGCCAAGATCAAGGAAATCCTGGGTAGCCATGGGAAACGCGTCTCGGTTCAGGCCACATTCAATTGCGACAATGGCCGCAACATTCACGTGGGCGAGGACTTTCTGAGCAACTATAATCTGACAATTCTGGACATTGCGCCAGTGACTATCGGTCGCAACGTGATGATTGGCCCCAACGTGGATATCTATACCGTTAATCATCCACTAGCGGCGACCGATCGTCGAAGCCACACGGCTCAGGCCAGCCCAGTAACCATTGGCGATGACGTCTGGATTGGTGGCAAGGTGGCCGTCATGCCCGGTGTCACGATTGGGAGCAATGTGGTTGTTGCTGCCGGGGCGATTGTGACGAAGGATGTGCCGGACAACGTCTTAGTTGGTGGTGTGCCAGCTCAGGTAATTAAACGCCTGCCGCCCATTGGCGCTTCGCAGGCTAAGCGGGACGATGTGGCCCGACTACTACGTTAATTTTGATAAAAATAGGGACTGGCCGATTGGCTAGTCCCTTTCGCATGAGCTAATTTAGTTTTCAGTTGGAACGTTTTCACGAATAACGCGGGCGGGGCTTCCGGCTAAGACAACGTTATCGCCGAAGGATTTCGTGACGGTGGAGTTGGCGCCGACGACGACATTGTTTCCTAACGTCACGCCAGGCAAGATGACGGAACCGCCACCGATCCAGACGTGGTCGCCAATCGTCACGGGCTTGCCGAGACCAACGAAAGCATCGCGGCCGGCTGGGTCCAAGGGGTGATAGGCGGAGTAAATCTGAACGTGGGGTGCGATCATACAATGGTCGCCGATGGTGACGGGAGCGACGTCCAGGATAACACAGTCGTAGTTGCACATGAAGGCGTCACCGACGTGGATGTTATAACCAAAGTCGCAGCGGAAGTTAGGTTGCACCCAGGGCGTCTTGCCAACGGAACCGAAGAGCTGCCGAATAACATGTTCCTTCTCGGTAGCGGCCGTGTCATCTAGTTCGTTCATGATCTTACAGAGTCGCCGGGCTTTGGTCTCCTCAGCTGCAAGCTCGGGGTCCATGATGTTGTAGGGCTCGCCCGCCATAAACTTTTCTTTTTCGGTTTTCATAGGATATAGCCTCCAGGTCTTTTCGATTATTGTAGCATAAATAAGAATATTTGTACGGATTAATTGCAAACGCTAACATTTATCTGGCAAGTAGAATTGTCCGCCGTTAAAAATATCTAGGTAGCGGATGATTATTGGGCGTAGTAGTGGTGGGATTTAATTTCTTCGCTAAGCTAACTGGGACCTTTGACGGGGTGTTCTATGGCGAGATGGCATACAATAATCGTCAAAGCTGCGGAGAAGCTTGTCTTCCGGAGTTTGTGCTCAGCTAAAAATATAAAACGGATAATGTCGGGCGGCTACCATCATGGTCAATGCTGATAACTATTCGTGGCTGGGTCAGCGAGGCTTCCGCGAAGGCGGGAGCCTTTTTAGTCAGTTTCTAATAGGACCGTTAGAGTGAAGCGATTCCAAATTATAATCGTGTGAGTAAACGTACTTTCCTTAGAGGTCCTGCAAAACCCTTTGCTATAATGGGCAGTGGACGATTAATTTTACGTGAATAAGAGGGATTAGGGAATGTTTAATTTAAATTCAGTTACTAACGGGAAGTGGCCACGATGAACCGTCAACATCATTTACGCGGCGTGCTTTTGGCTAGTGTAGCGTGTATCCTCTGGGGAATCTCAGGGGTAGCGGCCAGCAGTTTGTTTATGCTGAACCCTCACATCACCGCTCTATGGCTGACTCAAGTCAGAATGATCTCGGCCGGGATGATTCTGCTAGTCTTCGGTCAGTTTGCGGGGGTAAAACCGTTTGCCATCTGGCGTCAACGGGCGACAGCCTTACGAGTGGTCAGCTATGGCTTACTGGGGTTGGTGCCGGTCCAGCTCTGTTACTTTGAGGCCGTGAAGTTTGGGAACGCACCGATTGCGACCATCATCCAGTATCTGGGACCGTTCATCATCAGTATCTATTTTCTTCTATTTAAACATGTCACGCCAACGCGGCCGGAAGCCTTGGGGATGATCATGGCCTTCTTCGGGACGTTATTGATTGTGACCCACGGCCATTTGAATAGTTTGGCCATTTCGCCAGTCGTCTTGTTCTGGGGCGGGTTATCCGCTATCGGAGTGGCGACGAACACGTTACTGCCACGGCCCTTATTGCCCAAATTTGGCGCGGTTTCCGTGACCGGGTGGGGACTGCTGGTTGCGGGTATTTGTCTGAACGTCTTTGGCCCGGTTTGGCAGGATCACGTGACCTTGACTGGCGCGGAGTTGGCTCTGATTTTAGTGATCATCATTCTGGGGACGGTAATTCCGTTCTTGATGTTCGCTCACGCGCTGGGCTATATCTTGCCGACCACGGCTAGCTTGCTGGATGCCTTCGAACCGTTAGCAGCAACGGTCTTTTCCGTGGCATTCCTCAACGTTCAGCTGACCAACTACGACTTGTTTGGCGGTATGCTGATTATCCTCGCAGTCATGGCGTTGTCCTTGAATGGCCGGAAGATGATCAACTTCCTCCGCAGTTTCCGGACTGAGTAACTTAACATCGAGACTATCAGTTGTCGCCTGTGGCGGTCAGGACTCCGCCTGCTGTGGGGACCGCCTGCAGCCCCAAAATGGGCTTCCGGCTCGGTTTGAAACCTCACGAAGTTCATGTGAGTTTTCAAACGCGTCCCACGGTGTAGCCCCGGGAAGGTCCAATCGCCCGGGATAACACCGTCGTCACAGCTGTCTGCGTCCTGACTGCCTTCGGCTAGTTACTACTCTTGACTTTAAGTTGAGGTAAGGGATTTTTGAAATTTTAAAAAGTGGGTCACGCAGAAGATACTGCGTGGCCTTTTTTGATGCGGAAATTGATAAGTTGGGGTTGATTGCGAAAACAGATGAAAATGAATCTTGCTTTTCCACAACGGGTTCGGTATACTTATGAACAATTCAGCTAAATTGCTGAATACAAGGAGATGATCGACGATGATGGCATCGTTATTTGTACGGAAGAGTGCTGGCTGTTAGCGACACTTTTCTGCAAAACCTTTCAGAGAAGTGTCTGGTTTAAATCTGGAAGGAAGAAATAGTTATGGAACCAACAATCACCGCTTACGAATATAGTTATATCACCCAGCAAGTCAACGCCCTCGTCAGTGCCTACCTGTCCGTTAATGACAAACGTATGCGCCGAGTCGTCCGCGATACCACGGTTGAGAATATCGCGAGTCACTTGCCGGCAGATGAGCCCATCGCGCAAGACTTTTTACAGCAACTACAGCCCGACCGCTTAACGCGTGAGGCCGCAGCTAAACTACTACCGACCATCGAGCCGCTGGTAGTGCCGTTCCCAAGTCTGAGCCAAAAACAGCTGAGCAAGCTATTCCGTAAGGTGAAGAAATTAAAGCAACCGGAATGGGCTGGTGTTGATTTACACGAACTGACCTATCTCGGTTGGAATGATGGGGGCAGCCAGAAAAAGTATCTGGTAGCGCCGTATCAGGACCGACTCATTGGGATTCAGGGAGACATGGGCCCCAAGACCGTTAAAGGCGTCTGTGCCATTTGCCAAACAATCGGCAATGTTTCCCTGTTCGTCTCAACGACCAAGAAGTCTGGTCTGGGGACCTTCACACGAAATGGTAATTACATCTGCCGCGACAGCGCCCAGTGTAACCGCCAACTGATCGACCCACAACCACTCGCTGATTTCCTAGAAATCGTGCGACCGAAACGCTAAACGTTAACTTCCGAGAGGACTGCCAATGGTGGTCCTCTTTTAAATTAAAAGTACCGCAATTCCCAGTGCTTAGGGAATTGCGGTACTTGGTGTTGGTTTAAATGTTGAAGGTAACCAACGATATTATATAGGAAATTTGGTGACCTATTCAGACTGAGTGACTCTGGAGTTAAACGGCCAAGATGATAAAAATCAATCTTAGTCGGAGGTGGCTAGGGATGGAGCCAGCCGTGGAGGTGGTGTAAACTGGCGTTTCTTGCCAGTTTACAGCACGGGCGATCTTGAAGACACGTGATTCTTCGTGGCTTCAAGTCGAGTTGGAAGCCCGTTTCTCAGGCTGGAACGTCCCCACAGCGGCGGAATCCCTGGCTACCGCAGACGATCATGACTAACCATCTAAGCGACCGTTTTAATCTTGAGAGTCATGGCGTTGATGGCGACGATGATCGTACTCAATGACATCACAACCGCCCCCGCCATTGGGTTCAGCAGGAAACCAATTGGTGCCAACACGCCGGCTGCCAGTGGAATGGCAATCAGGTTGTAGCCAGCTCCCCACCACAGGTTTTCAGTCATCTTACGGTGGGTTGCCCGTGCCAAGTCTAAGAACTGAATGACATCGGCAGGATCGCTGGAGACCAAGATGATGTCGGCGGATTCAATTGCCACGTCGGTTCCGGAACCAATGGCGGTTCCAATATCAGCGCGCGCTAGACTAGGTGCATCGTTGACGCCATCTCCAATGAAGAGGACCTTGCCATCCTTTTGATACTGTTGGACCAGTCGTTCCTTATCCTCTGGTAGTAGGCGGGCCTGGACGTCGTCAATCCCAACGGAGGCCGCAACCTTGGTGGCCGTTTCCTGATTATCACCGGTCAACATAACTGGTGTGATTCCTTGCTGCTTCAGCGAAGCCACCAGAGTTGCGGCGGCTGGCTTGATCTGATCACCCTGTGCGACTAAGCCGAGAACGGCATCGCCAGCAACCAAGTAGCTGATGGAGTTACCTTCGGCGGCAAATTTCGTAAATTGCTCATGGTCGTAGTCGAGGTGATGTTGGTCGAGGTAGTTCACAGAGACGACGCCATAGGTGGTATCGGCAATCGTTCCGAATTGTCCCATGCCAGTTTCTTGGCGAGTATCGGTCGCAGCAGCGAAGGTCAGATCCTTGCCCTTAGCGGCAGTTAAGATCCCGGTAGCGAGCGGGTGACTTGAACCCTTTTCCAGGCTGGCCATCAGGCTCAAAACGTCGTCCTCACTGTGTTGAGCATCGAAGCTGACCAAGTGGTTGACCTTGAATTCACCCATTGTCAGCGTTCCAGTCTTGTCCATTAGAGCAAACTTGATCTTCTTCACTTGTTCCATAGCGTTTCGGTTACGAATCAACAGGCCATTTTGTGCGGCCAAGGCAGTACTCCGTGAAACAACCAGGGGTACAGCCAAGCCCAGTGCGTGGGGGCAGGCGATGACGAAGACGGCGACAGCAACTGGCAGAGCAACCGCTAAGTCAGCGACGGTCAGCCAAACAATGAAGGCGAGAATCCCGGCAAAGAGGGCAGCGTAGAAGAGCCAACCGGCCACGCGGTCCGCAAGATTCTCGGACTTGGACTTGGAATTCTGAGCGTCCTTGATGAGCTTCATCACTTGAGCCAGGTAGCCGGAGTCCCCGGTCCCTGTGACCTTGGCCGTGATCGTTCCGGTGCCGTTGACGGACCCGCCGATAACCCGATCGCCGATGGTTTTACGGATAGCTTTAGATTCACCGGTTACCAGTGATTCGTTGATGTCCGAGCTACCATCTAAGATTAAAGCATCGGCTGGCACCTGTTCACCAGCGCGAATCGCCACCGTTTGCCCAACTTGCAGGTCGCTCAGTTGGACGTCAGTCGTGTTACCTTGGTTGTCGACGACGTGCGCATCCTGTGGCAAAAGTTTGCCAAGCGCCTCAACAGCGGAACCAGCATTCATGACCGTATTCATTTCAATCCAGTGACCCAACAGCATAATGACGATCAACGTGGAGAGTTCCCAGAAAAAGTTATTGACGGTTGGTGTTACATGAAAGAGGTTGTTAGCGATGACGGCGTAGATACTGTAGATGTAGGCCACGCCGACCCCCATGCTGATCAGGGTCATCATGGCGGGGCGCTTCATCTGAATCTCGGCCTTGGCACCGCTGAAGAAGGGTGCGCCACCGTAAATGAAGAGGACCGTGCCAAGAATGGCGACGACCCAATCGCTACCCGGAAAAATCCATTGGAAGGGCAACGTCATCCCCATCATCGGGGGCATCAGGATCACGGGAATCGTGAGAATCAGGGAGACCCAGAACTTGCGTTTCAGATTACCCATGTGCATCATGTGCCCATCGCCCATGTCCATATCCATATGGCTCATATCCATGTTGCTCATATCCTGGTGATCGTGGCCGGGGCCCATCGCCATGCCAGCCATGTCATGGTGGGACATCTGACTGTGATCCATGCCCTTCATGTCATGGTCCATATTCATGTGGGTCATCCCCAAGTGTCGTTCATTTTCTTTCATCGTTAACAACTCCCTTTGTAACCATCTGGCAGGCAGTCACACGCAATCATGGTGGGTGCTGTGGCCAGTTTCTCTTGCAAATGCGTAATTAATTCTTGGATATCTGCTTGGCTCAATTCAGTCTGATCAATGGCGTGGACGAAGGCTTGGCCTCGACACATCGCGCACATCTGATCGAGTTGCCCGGTGAGTGCCGCATCCATGGCGGTCTGCTCCGGGATGAGCGGGGTGTAAATAAATTGCCGCCCATTCTTCGTGGTAGCGAGCGCGCCCTTCTTGACGAGCCGGCCAATCAGGGTTTTAATCGTTGCGGCTTTCCAGTCGTGTTGCTGACTGACTAAGTCGATGATGGTGTGGCTGTCGGCTTCGTCCAGCGTCCAGACGATGCGCATCACACACCACTCGGCGTTGGTAATGGTTTCGGTAACTTCGGTATTTTCGGTAATTGCCATGATGAGTCACTCCTTTGTTTACGGTTGTAGTTTTAATTGATGATTAGAGTTTACATCTGTAAACGTAAAGTGTCAAGAACGAAGTTTCTATTCGATTACAAATTCACTAATAAGTAATTAAAATTTGTGGAAGTTTCCCAATAATCGTGGTGTTAGCGCCGAGACTTTGTATAATTGAAAGATAAGTTTAGTTCACGAAGGGAGCTTATTTACCTGTGGTTCTTTTAAAACGCTGGTTACGCGGCATTGCGATCATCGGCCTGATTGCCACTATCTTGGCGCCAACGCCAGCCCAAGCGGCAAGTAAGACGGTCAGTAAGGTACCGGCGCGCGCCGCTTACGTCATGGATGCCAACAGTGGCCAGGTTCTTTACCAGCAAAATGCTGATAAACGGTACCCAATTGCCTCATTATCTAAATTATTAACGGTTTACCTCACCGTCAAAGCAATTAATGAAGGAAAACTCAGCTGGGATGAAGAGGTTACGATGCCGTCAAACCTTTTAAAATTAAGTCATAGTTACGCTTATTCCTCGTTACGGATGAAGGCGGGAGAAAAATTTACGGTCAAGCAACTAGTTGCTGCGGCGATGATTGCTTCATCTAATAGTGCGGCTACGGAATTGGGCGAGATCGTCGCTGGCAACAATGCGAAGTTTATCGCGCTGATGAATCAGCAGAGTGAGGACTGGGGGCTAGAAGCCCACTTTATCAGTTCATCCGGACTGGATAACTCTGACCTTAAGGATTTCGACCTCGTGTTGCCCGATACCGGGAAGAATGAACAGAACCTGGTTTCCGCCAAGGCCATCACGAAGGTCGCCCAGCAATTGTTGAAGGCTGACCCGGATATCACCAAGATTGCCAGTCAAACGGAGGCTAGCATCAATGGGACGAAGATTTTCAATGAAAACAGTTGTCTGCCCGGGAAGTCTCAGTATAAGAAGGACAGTGGCATCGATGGGCTGAAGACCGGGTATACTGAGAATGCCAAGCTATGCTTTACGGCGACCTATACAGTTAATGGCCAACGCATGGTGGCAACGATTCTGGGTGGGGACACGACGTTCTCGGCCATGAATAAGCTAATTAAGCAACTAAAGCAGAAGTATAGTTTGGAGACGACCTCCTTGACCGCACAACGGATTGCGTTGGCCAATGGCCTAGCCACGACCGTAACGGCGACACCGATGGCTTCACAGGCCGGTGTCTGGTATCAGGACAAGACGACCAATTTAGAAACGAAGGTTGAGACCAAATTGACACCGGCGCAGCTGAGTTCGGGAACGGTCAATGTTGGTGATCCGGTGGCTCAGGCCACGGTCACCGATACGCAGACCGGGGCCGCCCAACAGATTACGTATCGTGCCGACCAAACGGCGACTTTATTTGCTGAGCGGGTCGTGTTCACAGCGAAGTCAACGACTGATCAACTTCTGACGGCGTTGAAGCAACCGGTGGCAAGTTTGTTTTAACGGTTAAACCAACTCAATATGATCAAGTGGAATCGGGACGGTTGTCTCGGTTCTTTTTTGATGGCGTTACTTATAGGAAGAAAAATATTATCATCTAACCTGTTGATGGTATCTAGTGGGTCATTGAACGGTCTGATTTATCCCGGATATGCAGAATTCGTCCGGACTACTTTATGATGAAATTCATGGGAGAGATATGGTGGATTTTCAGAAAAAATGGACTGCTTTTTCCAAAAAAACTGTGAATAAAGCGGGTAGGACGTCAGGGTTGTTAGGGAAGCTTCAACGATAATGCAATAGTTACTAGAACTGGCGGTCAATCTGGCTTCATCCGACGGTGGACTAGTCGGTAGCTAAGTGTTGGGGGAGACAGTTAGTAGTCATTCCGAATTTTGAAGCGGTGATTACGACCTAAAAAATGTCATAGCCGGTCGATTTAAGACTTAGGTGGTATATCAGAAAGAAAATCCGGCTGAATCTTGGCTTTTAGTGAAAGCGGAAACATTTTTATTTTGAAATTTATCACAAGTGCACGCATCATGATAAACGTTGATGTATCAGTATATGAAGGCACATAAACTGGTGGTGAATCGACTACCAATTCACATAATTTTTTTAATTTGTGCTTGAAAGCGATTTCTACACGTGGTACGCTGAACCTAACTTGTATATTAGTTATACAAGAAGAGCGTTACCGTAAAAACCCTAGCTAGGATTACCACAGCGTTCAGTTAAGCCCTTATTTCGCACGTTTAGACTATATATAATTTTTAGGAAGTGTCAGGAAAATTGGATAAAACACAAAAAACGGTTACCATCGATGCCGCGCCTTTCAATATAAAAGACCGTATCGGTTATATGTTTGGTGATATTGGGAATAACTTCTCATTTAACGTTATCAACTCGTTCTTAATGATTTTCTACACCAACGTCCTCGGTTTAACTGGGGCTCAAGTTGGTATCTTGTTCTTGACTGCTCGGTTCGTCGATGCCTTTGCCGATATCATGGTTGGGCGATTCGTCGATAACAGTAAGTTACATAAGAGTGGCCGGTTCCAGCCTTGGATGAACCGGATGAAGTACCCATTGATGATTGCCTTCATCTTGACATTCGTGCCAATCGTTAAGGATTGGGCAATGCCAGCACGTTTGGCTTACGTCTTCATCACGTACTTATCATGGGGGATCTTCTACTCCTCAGTTAACATCCCTTATGGGTCCATGGCTTCCGCAATTAGTGGGGATCCTAACGATAAGACTTCACTGTCGACGTTCCGTGCCATCGGTTCTGCCGTTGGTAGTGCGCTGACTAGTTACGTCTTACCACTGATCATTTACGTTGGGGCTTCCCAAAAGATTTCTGGGAACCGCTTCTTCTGGGTCGTTGTTGGCTGTGCCTTCATCGCTTGGGCTTGCTACACGTTAACGACTGCTTTAACGACTGAACGTGTGCGGACTGAAAAGTCTGAAAAGGTGCCATTAGCACGTTTGGTTAAGGGTTTGTTTGAAAACAAGGCTTTGATTGTCTTAGTTCTTGTTGATATCTTAATCGTTATCAACCAAAACTTATCAGGGACGCTGTTAACGTACCTGTTCAACGACTACTTCAAGGATACGAAGGCCTTGAGTATCGCGTTGGTCTTCAACTTTGCGACAGTTATTCTGTTAGCCCCATTCAGTAACTGGATGACGCGGACGTTTGGTCGTAAGGAATGTTCTATCGTTGCCTTGTTCATCGGTGCCGCAATTTACGGGGCCTTAATGATGATTCGGACACAAAGCGCCGGGTTCTACCTGGTAATGCTGTTCTTCGGTTCCTTAGGTGCCGGGGTCTTCAACCTGATGGTTTGGGCCTTCATCACCGATGTTATCGATAATCACGAAGTCTTAACGGGTGTCCGTGAAGATGGTGTGGTTTATGGTGTTAACTCGTTTGCTCGTAAGGTTGCCCAAGCTATCGCCGGTGGTTTCGGTGGGTTCATGTTGACCTTCATCGGTTACAAGTCCTCTACTGGTGGTGGTGCACAACAGACCACGACCGTTGTTAACCACATCTACACGTTAGCGACTGGGGTACCAACCTTCTGTCTGTTACTGGCCGGCTTGGTCTTACTGTTCTTCTACCCATTGAGTAAGAAGCGCGTGAACGCCAACGCTGCCAAATTAGCTGAAATTCACTCTGAAAACGCTGAAGAGGAAGAAGAAGCTAAGTAAGCAGATCGGTTTAAAAAAGTAAATAAGTCTAAAGAAGTCGTGCTCGCCATTCTGTTTTGAATGGTAGGCACGACTTTTTCTGTGGTTTGAAGTTTTGTGAGTTGTGATGTTGGTTGCATAGAAGTAAAACTAGTCAGCAGATTGGAAAATAGACGGGTTAACCAAGCGTAGTCGCAGGAGGGCAGGGTGTAGCCAGCCGTGACGATGGTGTTAGGACGGGCGTTTGGTTCTTCCCGTGCTTACACCATGGGACGAGCTTGGAAACTCGCCGATTTATGCGAGGTTTCAAGTCGAGGTCCAAGACCGCACTTTGGCTTGGACCGATCCCCACAGCAGGCGGAATCCCTGCCAGCCGGAGGCGAAACTTAGTTAGTCCACTGATTTCAAAGCATCTAGCATGTTGATGCGCTTCAGCTTACGGTGCATCAGCCACATCACCAGCAAGCTAAAGGCCAGCGTCAGAAGCGCCGAGTACCCGTAACTCACGGGGTGAATGTCCGGCGAGAACATCAGGCTGTCAATCTCCGCCGTATTCAGGATGTAACTGTGGAGCCAGTCGCCCATGAAGCAACCAAAGAAGATGCCCATGACCGTTAGAATCAGATTTTCTCTGAAGATGTACATCGTGACCTCGCTGTCGTAGAAGCCCAACACTTTAATCGTCGAGAGCTCCCGAATCCGTTCAGAAACGTTGATGTTGGTCAGATTGTAGAGAACGACCAGCGCCAATGCCCCGGCAGCGACCACGAAGATGACGACAACTAGATCCATGGTATCCAGCATCTGGAAGTTGTTTTTCTTCTCGGTACTCAGTAGGCTAACGTTGAGCATCCCCTTGGTCTTCAGGAGGTCACTAGCAAATTGGTTCTGGGCCGTTTGCCCGTGATGCTTGAACTGAACCAGATTGCCGTTGTAGACGGGGTGTTGCCCGAAAATATGGTGATAAGCTTGTGGCGACAGATAAATGAAGTGATTGACGTAGTTCTCCGCGATGGCCGCCACTCGAACATGCTTGATGGCGTGATCGCCCAGCTTGAGCGGCAGTTGGTCGCCGACTTTGACATCGTAGAGTTTGGCCAACTTTTCATCGATGATGGCGCCCTGGCCGTTGAGAGTGTAAGCGTGGTGACTCTGGCGGTTACGCAGGACGACGAACTTCTTCAGTTGTTGCGGCCGTTGGGGGACGCTCAACGTGGCCGTTTGGTTAGCCACGCCCGCACGTTCCACGGTCACTTGTGATTGCTTGAGGACTAGGTCGTTCTTGTATAACGACTGGCGGTGCAGGGCGCGGCGTTGCTGAGTCGTTTGGGTGCCGTTACGCACGACGATGGCGTCGTAGTGCCAGAGTTGATTGAACTGTTTAACGCTGATGTCGCCAATGGAATCCTTTAAACCAAAGCCGGTGATCATCATCGCCATGCAGCCAGCAATGCCCAGCACCGTCATCAGCAGGCGCTGCTTATAACGAAAGAGATTTCGCAGCGTGACCTTATGATTGAAGCTCAAACGCCGCCAGAGACCGTGCCAATGTTCCAGCCACAGGGTCTTGCCGGCCTTGGGTGCCTTGGGTTGCATCAACGTGGCGGGGGTGCTGTGGAGGTCAACGCGCAGAACGATGGCGGCACTCCCCATGGTGCAGGCCAGCGCGATGACTAGTGCAATCAGGATGTCCGTCCAGAGGTACTGAACGTTGATGGCGGGGAGATTGTACATGCTGCCATAGGCTTGTGCGATGAACCGGGGGAAGAAATTGACCCCGAAGCCTACGCCCAGGAGCGTTCCCAGCAGGCTGGCTAATCCACCATAGAGCATAAACTCACTGCCAATGGCGAGATTGCTGTAGCCGAGGGCTTTGAGCGTCCCCATTTGAATCCGCAGTTCAGTAACCATTCGCGTCATGGTCGTTAGGCAGATCAGCGCGGCGATGGCAATGAAAAAGAGTGGAAAGACCGTGGACAGGGCCACGACCCGTTGCGTATTTTCGTGATATTCGCTGTAACCGGGATTAGCGGATCGACCGGTGTAGAAGTAGGTGGGCTGGCCAATCGCAGCAATCTTTGTCTGCGCCTGCTTGATCTGCGCCTGAGCTTTGATCAGGATTGGCGAGTTGGCTGGGAGTTGTTGGCTTAGCTGACTGACCCGCCGGACCTGTGGCGCCAACTGTGCGCGGGCCTGTCGCTGAAGCTGGGCTTGGCGTTTCGCTGCTTGGGGTTTGAGCCAGGATTTTAGTTTCGCCGTGTTGACCCGTTGACGGTGCTTGTACGTTGCGGAGTAGGGGGCAACGGCCGCAAGGTTCTTGAACTGAACGTCGATGCGGCTGGCGACCTTCTGTGTTAGCGTCCCCGGTTTGACCAGGGCAAAATAGTCCAGCGTGCCCTTGCCAACGGTCGTAACGCCCCGAGTCGTCTTCTCGATGTAGCGAGGAGAGTTAACGAAGCCAACGACCGTAAATGTCCGCCGGTTAAAGGACCTGTTCAACTTAGCGGTAGTGGCGATCTTGTAGGTCGACCCTAATTTTAAATGGGGCTGGAGGGTCCGGGCCTGCTGGTCAAGGACGATCTCGTTGGCCTTGCGCGGCAGGTGACCGCTGACCACCGTTAGCCGGTTGACCCGTTGCTTGGCGGGCACCTCGGCCACCCGGACGGTTTGGTTGTTATTGAGCTGATTGATGTCGAGGTACTTCACGGCCTGGTAGGCAATCTGGCTACGATGCTGGTGTAAGACGGCCAAATCTTGTTTGGTGAGACCAGCCGTGGACTGGACACTGTTCGACGCTAGTTTTTGGGTGGCGTAGTAGTCATCGGCGGCCTGCAGCATGTCCGGCCCGGTCGCTCGGATACCGGTATAGAAGGCGACACCGAGAAAGATGATCAACATAATCGAGAGAAAACGCGCCTTGGAGCGACCAATCTCTCGGAACATGGCTTTGACATAACTTTTTGTCATAGCGGCACCTACCATTCAATCTCGGCAACCGGTGTGGGATGTGGGTTGCGTTGGGCGGATTGGACCTGAGCGTCATTGATGTGGATGACCTGATCGCCCATCTTGGCAATGGCGCTATTGTGGGTGACGATGATGACGGTCATATTGGTCCGCCGGGCGCCGTCCTGAATGACTTGGAGCACCTGTTTGCCGGTCTGATAGTCCAAGGCACCAGTCGGTTCGTCACACAGCAGGAGCTTGGGATTCTTGGCAATGGCCCGGGCGATGGCGACCCGCTGCTGTTCACCCCCGGAGAGTTGGGCGGGAAAGTTGGCGGCTCGGTCGGTCAGGCCAACCAGTCCCAGCGTCTCGCTGACGTCGTGGGCATCCGCAGTAATTTGCGAGGCCAGTTCGACATTTTCTCTGGCGGTCAGGTTGGGGACGAGGTTGTAGAACTGAAAAACGAAGCCGACGTCCTGGCGCCGGTAGGTCGTGAGTTGTTTAGCAGTCAGTTGGGCAATGTCTTGGCCATCAATCAGGACTTGGCCGCTGGTGGGACTGTCCATGCCTCCGAGGATGTTGAGTAGCGTAGATTTACCAGCACCACTGGGCCCCAGAATGGTGACGACCTCTCCCTGCTCGACACTAAAGGAGATGTCGTGGTTGGCGGTGGTGATCTGGTCACCTTGAGTAAATTGGCGCGTTTCGTTGCGAACTTCTATGTAAGCCATACTTGGATTCTCCTTGTCTTCTATTTTGTTGGTAACAGTTGTTGTCGCCTGCGGCTGCCAGGGATTCCGCTAATCAATAAGATTGGTAAGAGATTCTGAACAGGGTAGGTCTTTCAAACATTACAGATAGTTCTTATAAGCGTTGACTCAGAGCGTATTCAGAAATGTCTAACTACGATGGAAAGTGACTAATCGTGGGATTGTATGTTAGCTTAGCCGGAGGAGGCCAGAGATGTAGCCGGCCGTGACAATGGCGTTAGACCGGGCGATTGTTTCTTCCTGGTCTTACACCATGGGACGACCTGGGAAACTCGTGGGTCTTAACGAGGTTTCCAGGCGAGCCGGAAGCCCGTTCTTTGGCTGTAGGCGGTCCCCACAGCAGGCGGAATCTCTGACAACCGCAGGCGACAATATACAATCCAGACATTAATCCAATTGTAGGCGGAAACCAGGGTGGACGCAACGGGAAACGTTTTCAAAAACGCTTGAAAATCTAACTGGGTCCGGTATACTTGGCGCAGAGATACCGGTTGGGGTATCAATTGGAAACGGAAGGAAGTTTTGTGGATGAAAGTCGTCATTATTGGTGGAGTGGCCGGCGGGATGTCGGCCGCAACTCGACTGCGGCGGTTGGATGAAGACGCTGAGATTATCGTGTTTGATAAAGGGCCTTACGTGTCGTTTGCCAACTGCGGGTTGCCATTTTATCTGTCTGGTGAAATCAGCAATCACGCTGACTTGGTGGTTCAAACGCCAGAGAAGTTACAGCAGCGCTTTAAACTGGACGTGCGACCGAACCATGAGGTCACCCAGATCCTGCCTGACAGCCACGAGGTCATTGTTTGCTATGCGGGGCAGCTCACGCGTGAGTCCTATGACCGCTTGATTCTGGCGCCGGGTGCGCAGCCAATCATGCCGGATTTGCCGGGCATCGTGGGCGCTAAGAACATCTATGCTTTGCGGAGTATCCCCGACCTCGACCAGATTATGACCGGAATCCAGGCCGAATCCACTCAGCGCGTGCTAGTCGTGGGTGGTGGCTTTATTGGGTTAGAGGTCGCCGAGAATCTAGTATTGAGTGGCCTCAAGGTGACGGTTGTTGAGCAGGCGCCGCACGTATTGCCCCCGCTAGATACTGAAATGGCGGCGTTTGTGGAGGCTGAACTCGCACGTAATGGGGTGCGGGTCATCACCGGTCAGGCGGTTGCATCGTTCGAGGATGCTGGCACGGTGGCTGTCTTGGCGGATGGTACGCGTCTCACTACCGACCTCACGATTATGGCGGTTGGCGTGCGGCCGGCCAGTCAACTCGCTAAGGCTGCTGGTTTACGATTGGGCTTTCACGATGGTATCGTTGTCGATCAGCAGTACCAGACTAGCGAGTCGGATATATATGCGGTCGGGGATGCCATCGTGGTCCAGCAACAGGTGACCAACAAACCGACGCTGATTCCCCTGGCATCACCGGCCAATCGCCAGGGCCGTCAGGTGGCGGATAATATTGTCGGCTTGCCCCATCCCAACCGAGGAAGCTTGGGTACCGCCATCGTGCGGGCGTTTAAGCTTACGGCTGCGGCGACTGGTCTCAGCGAGTATCAGGCGCAGCAGGCCGGTCTCACCTATCGGGTGGTTCACGTGCGCGGCGGCAGTCACGCGGGATATTTTCCCGGGAGCACACCGCTTACGTTGAAATTGGTCTTCAATCCCGACTCCGGAGAAATCTATGGCGCACAGGGCGTTGGGGAACAGGGTGTGGACAAGCGGATCGACATACTGGCCACGGCCATCAAGGGTGATCTGACGATTGACGACCTGCCGGAGCTGGAATTGACCTATGCGCCACCGTTTGGCTCAGCCAAAGACCCCGTGAACATGCTGGGCTATGTTGCGATGAACGTGGCGGAGGGCCTGAGCAAGACGATTCAGTGGCATCAGTTGCCGGCAGCATTGGCGGCTGGTCGGCAGGTGCTGGACGTCCGGGATACTGATGAGCTGGCAGATGGTGAGTTCAAACGGGCGCGGAATATCCCATTGAACCAATTGCGCCAGCGGTTGACGGAGTTGGATTCGACGCAACCTTACGTGGTCAGCTGCTTCAGTGGGCAGCGGAGTTATATTGCCGAACGGCTTCTGCGTCAGCACGGCTTTGATGTGGTCAACCTGGACGGGGCGTTTGCCCTGTATCATGCAGTACGGCCGCAAGACCTGATCTATCAACGGTAAGCCGTAAAAGGTGATTGTATTTTTAATATGCCCCCTATATAATTAATTAAGAGAAACGCATTTTGCAATTATTTTGGAGGAGACTCATGAAGACACTACGGAAGGCGGCCCTATTGATTGCCGCTACCTTTACGCTGACCGGGGTTGCAGAACCTATGGTCATTCACACGACGACGGCCGAGGCCAAGGCCTCTAAGGTTTGGATTGCGCCGAACCATGGTAAGAAGTACCATTATGCCAAGCATTGTCGGGGGCTCAGTCACGCGGGCAAGCTCAAGCACGTGACGCTGAAATGGGCAAAGAGCCACCACTACAAGCTATGTGGCTGGGAAAAGTAAGCATCTTTAGAATGCGTAAGCTAAGGTTGGGATAAATCTCAGCCTTTTTTGGTGTTCCCGTTCAGTGAATGCTTAACGCAGTTGACTGTCAAAATCAAAACGCGCATGCTGTCACTAAGGGGGAGTACATATGCAGACATTTTCAAAGATTCGGCCGTGGATTGCCGGAATCGTTGCTTGTTTGACCATCGGGGGACCGTTGGTAGTGATGATTGACGGGTATGTTTTGATGGCCCAAAACGACCCGCTTCATCCGGATGTTTTGGTCTTGATAGGGTTATTGGTTTGGGGGCTCGTTGGGCTCATTGGCGTCTTGACGTATGGCATTCACACCTACCATGTTGGGTGGCGACAGCTCCCAACGCGTCAACGAATTTTGTTGGCGCTCTATGGCATTGTCTTTCTAATTGGCCTGTGCGTGTGGCTGGCGTTTCTGGGGTTAGTTCCCTATCAGTGGGTCGATTGGATCATCTATGGACGGGCTGATTAACTGATGTAACTGAGTATTAGATGGCTAAAGGGTTTCCAGAAGTTGTTGGCTGATTTCTGGGGACCTATTTTCGTTGGCCAAAACATCGTGAAAATCAGGAAACAAATGATTTGCCTTCGAGTGGGACTAAGGGACTAGAATGAACCCATCAGTTAAAAAATGGAGGATGAGCTATGCCAACAATTACGGATACTTTTACACTGAATAATGGTCTTAAGATGCCCAAGGTTGGATTTGGGACCTGGCAAACGCGGCCCGGTAAGGAGACCTACGATGCCGTCAGCAATGCCTTAAAGGCCGGCTACCGCTTTATCGATACCGCCAAGGCCTACAATAACGAGCAGAGTGTCGGCGAAGCCTTACGAGACAGCAATGTGGCCCGCGAAGATATCTTCGTACAGACCAAGTTGCCCGCTGAATCCAAGTCCTACGACGCGGCAATGGCCGACTTTAAGAGCAGTCTAGCCGCTTTGGACCTCGACTACGTGGATTCTTACATCATCCACGCGCCGTGGCCATGGGCACAAATGGGGTCCAACCACGATGCCGAGAACCGCGACGTTTGGCGCGCCATGCAGGATATCTATGCCAGTGGTCAGGCCAAGTCGGTGGGGGTCTCCAACTTCAATTCCCACGATCTGGAAAACCTGTTAACTTGGGATGGCTTAGCCGTTAAGCCGGCCGTTGACCAGATTCAATACTACGTGGGTCACACGCAGACGTCCATCGTGAAGACGGCGAAAGCCCATGACATCACGGTTCAGGCTTACTCCCCACTGGCAACGGGTGGGTTAGTCGACAGTCCCGAGCTGGAACGAGTCGCCGGTAGTTATGACGTGTCGATTCCACAGTTAGCCCTGCGCTATATCGTCCAAAAGGGCGTGGCACCGCTACCTAAGGGCCGTTCCATGGCCCACGTTCAGGCTAACACGGAGCTGGACTTTGAGATCAACGACAAGGACATGGCCTTTCTCGACCGGTTATCGGATCCTAATGGCTGGCATCCAGTGGGTGACTAGTATCGGGTTGAACAAGCCTAGTTGGTACCAAATTTGTGAGTAAACTAAAAAGCGTTGGTGCTTCCAAACTTGGAAGTACCAACGCTTTTTTTGAGCGGTCAGGTGGCGATGATTATCGCAAATAGTGGCTCTCCCCATCGTTGTGAAAGCTACTTAACGTGATAGGACAGATACTTCCCAGTATGGGAAACCTTGGTCGTCTCTACGTGATGGGTGCCCTTCTTAGTCGTCCACGCCTGTTGCAGTGTAATGTCACCCTGAGGACTTAGTGTCAGTGTATAGACGTCCTTTTCATGGTCACGATAAACGTAAGTCTTGCCAAAACGGTAAGTATGCGTAATCTGATGCTCGTCAGGCGAACTGTACGTCACATCGTAGACTGGCTTTTTATAAGTGTCACGTTCGATTGTGGTATCTGCCCAATTCTTGTGGTTTTGATCCAAGATGAGTAATCGATGATCAGCTGTGCGGTCAGTAAAGGTATCGGCACCGCCGGCGTGTTCATAATCTTTTTCGCTGTCAATCTGGTAATCATAGTAGACCTTGATCGTCTTCGCCTTGAACTTGCCAGAGGCGGTGGCGGAATGGTAACGCAACACCCAACCGCCGCCACCTTTCAACAGATCCTTAGCCTTAGTCGTGTAGTGTTGGCCAATGCGGCCATGCAGCGTCTTCACGATGTAATTGCTCATCCGCTTGGGATGTTTGTTCGATTCATTATACCGGTAGTAAACGATGACCTTACCCTGTTTACTGGCGGCCTGTCCCTGAATCAGCCCCCAACTTAGTCCCAATCCAAGTATTATGCCGATAATGAGTCCCCAATTCTTCCGCATGCTAATTCCCCCCGTTGTGTGAGTCGTTGTTTAAAGCTTACCACTTCTAGTTAAGAAAAAGTAAAGTTCGCCGAAAGGGTGAGACAGAAATCGGTATTTTTACATTAGTAGTAAGTATAAGGACGGTTGCTGGCTGAGTAGACAGACTATACCTAGTGACTATAGGACAGCATTCGAAATAGGTATTGGATATAGAACGAGCGGGTCACTATACTAGGCATCATCAAGAAATAAGTAAAGGAGCTATTTTAATGACAGAACCAACTATCTTTCAGCGGGCGCTACAGGGCTTGCCACTCGACTTTTCCGGTGAGGATTTCCGGGAGATCGACGAAACGGTCCAACGCACGCAGAAACTCTTGAAACAATTTAACCAAAGGGACCAGACGCCAGCCCAGCGGCGCGTCACGCTCAGTCAGGTCGTGGGGTATAGCGTGCCAGAATCTGCGGAGATCAACGCGCCAGTGCACAGCGACTTCGGACCGCATATCTTTATCGGTGAGGATGTCTACGTGAACCAGGATGTCATGTTCGTGGACCTAGGCGGCATCTACTTGGGCGCGGGCGCACTGATTGGTCCCCGCGCCACGCTGGTAACGGTCAACCATCTCGAGGATCCGGCCCATCGCCGGGACGTTCAGGCCAAAGCCATTCACATTGAACAGAATGCCTGGATTGGCGCCGGGGCAACGGTGCTGCCCGGGGTGACCGTTGGTGAGAATGCCATTGTGGGCGCCGGAGCAGTAGTGACCAAGGATGTCCCCGCGAATATGGTGGTCGTGGGTACGCCGGCGCGGGTGTTGCGTCGGGTGAAGGGCGCGCCGACTGACTAGGCTGACTTCGTGGCGAATTAAAAAGGAGCTGACAAGTGCCAGCTCCTAAAGTCATAATCCGTTTTAATTTTCAGTCGGCGTCAGCTCTGCACGGACCTGGGCCAACAGTGCTTGTGCTGCCGCAGACAGGCGCTGGCCCTTCAGCCAGACCAGACTCGATCCGGAAGATGTCCGGGGCGCCAGTGGGACGAAGGTCAGGTCGGACTGGTTGGTATTGACGATGCCATCCAATCCCAGCGCATTCCCCACGCCGGCGGATACCAGCAGTGATGCGTTATACAGCAGGTTGTAGGTGGCCGCGACATTCAGATCCTCTTGGGTGAGACCGAAGACGGCGTGAATCCGCGCGCTACCGCCCTGTTGGGGGAGAATCAGCCGCGTCTGCGCCACGTCATCCAGACTCACGGTAGCCTGTTGGGCTAGGGGCGAACTGTTTTGGACGAGCAACCCCCAGCGACTTTCACCCGGGAGCCGCAGGAAGTCATAGTCACTCTTGTCCGTGGGGTCCATGACCACGCCGAAGTCGAAGACGCCAGAGGTCAGTTGGCTATGAATGTCGCTGGCATCGGTACTGACGAGGTGAATCTGAACGTGGGGATGCTGCTGATTGAGGTGGCCGATGGCCTGCGCAACCGTCAGCACGCTGCGGGCCTCCGCACTTCCCACGTAGATGGCGCCGCTGATGTCCGTTTCCTGATGAATGTTCGTCAGGGTCTTATCGGTCAGGGAGAGAATCTGGCGCGCCTGGTTAGCGAAATATTCGCCATCCGGGGTCAGCTGAATGGTCCGATTGCCGCGCGTAAAGAGAGTCGTCCCCAGCTCTTCTTCTAGTTCCTTTAACTGGCGGGAGACAGTCGGCTGCGATACGTGCAAACGGGCCGAGGCCTTACTGATAGTCTTTTCCTGAACGATCATCAAGAAGTAACGGAGAACGCGTAATTCCATGGCACTCAGCTCCTATAACTAATTTGTATAGCACTCAATCTAATCTAAGCATTCGACATGCCGGAAGTCAAGCCATAGGATGGACCTATGAGGTGACAAGGAAGGGAGGTAGCGTGATGCTGGAAAAATGGACGCCGCAACGGTTACAGGGTTTTGCGGTTGCGGATGACCTACAGGTGTCCCCACTGTACGACGACGGTCGAACCTGTGGCACGCCGACCTGGGTCTGGTCGGTTGTCGTGGGCGAGCACCTGTACGCGCGGGCCTGGAATGGCCAGCGTTCCTCGTGGTATCAGGCGGCGATTCGGCAGCAACGCGGGCGTATTCACCTGGCCGGCTGTAATTTTCAGGTCAGGTTTGCCGCAACTTCAGCCGATAGCGCCGTAACCGAGCAAATCGACGCGGCATATCGGCAGAAATACGCGGGCAGTGGCTACCTGCTACCAATGTTACAGGCGGGCCCACAATCCGCGACGGTTGAAATTCAACCAATTTGATAGATTTTTGACGATTTCGGTATGATTTTTAGTGAAATTGCGGCATGATGAACACGTAAGCCAAATTGGAGGATAACGAAATGACAAAGATAATGATTGTCGGCGCACATGGCGCCATGGCACAACTGGTAACGGAACGGTTACTCAACGAAACGACGGCGACTTTGACGCTGTTCCTGCGCGATGCCTCGCGGTTGAATCAATACGCGACAAACGACCGGGTAACCCTCGTTGACGGCGACATTAAGGACACAGCGTTGGTGGCCAAGAGCATGGCCGATGCAGAAGTTATTTATTCTAACCTGGGTGGTACGGACTTGGCCGACCAAATGCAGAGTGTCCTCGCTGCCATGGCGCAGACCGGGAAACGTCGGCTGGTCTACATCAGCTCGTTGGGAGCGCAGCATGAAGTTCCGGGCAAATTTGGCGCGTGGAACGAACAGGCAATCAGTGCCTTTCTGCCCGGGTTCCGCAAGACGGTCGAATTGGTGGTCGCTTCCGGTGTGACCTACACCGAGATCCGTCCGGCTTGGCTGACGAACAAGAACGAAGTCGACTACGAAGAAACGCAGTTGGGTGAAGATTTCAAAGGGACCGAAGTCTCCCGAAAGAGTGTCGTGGACTTTGCCTTCAAGGTCATCACTCAACCGGCTACCTACCAAAATGCCAGTGTGGGCTTGGACAAACCCGGGACTGACGGCGACCAATCCAGCTGGGTTTAAGGGGGACACCTATGACAGTCATTGACGTTTTCGCACACATTTTACCGCCTAAGTTTCTCGCGCAAATGAACGCGGTTCAGCCCAACATTCTGGATAACTTTCCCTATATGAAGAACGACCTGTTGGCGGATGTGGCCAAGCACCGCGCCTCTTTACCCGCCGACCATCAACAGATTCTCTCGGCGGTCAACCTGAACCCTGAGGACTTTGTCGATCCCAAGCAGGCCGCGGCACTCTGCCAGTCGGCCAACGACGAGTTAGCGGCGACGGTCCGGGCTAACCGGGATATCTTCCCGGCCGGGGTGGCCATGCTGCCGATGAATAACGTTCCGGCAGCACTCAAGCTGATCGATGAGCAGGTCGCTGGTAGTGATGCCTTGGTCGGCGTGCAACTCTTTACGCAGGCGCTGGGACAACCGATTACGGCGCCCGTTTACGAACCGATTTTTGCCAAATTAGCGGAAATTGGTGCCCCAATTTGGCTCCACCCCGTCTTCGATACGCGCAAGCCGGATAACAACCTGACGTTCAGCTGGGAGTACGAGCTGACGCAGGCGATGTACGGGATCGTGGCGGCGAAGTACTTCCGGAAGTATCCGGGACTCAAGGTCATCGTGCATCACGCCGGGGCCATGGTGCCGTACTTTAGCCAGCGCATCAAGTACATTCAGGGGCCGGCAGACTATGCCGATTTTCAGAAATTCTACGTGGATACGGCGATTCTAGGCAATCCTAAGGCGTTGGAACTGGCCGTCGACTTCTTTGGCAGTGACCACGTGCTCTTCGGGACCGACTCGCCATTCGGGATTCCACCGGTTGGGCCGACTGCGGTCATTGAAGCGGCCGTCTCCGTGATGGCCATCACGGACCAGCAACGCCAGGGTATCCTCCACGACAATTGGCGGACACTGATGGCGTAGATTTGAAACGACAGGTCAACAGGGGGCAACTTTAAAATGAAGACGGAACATGAAAAATTATTGGCGGGTCAGGATTACGATTACCGGGATCCGGAACTCCAGCAGCTCATCACCCGCGGCAAGCAATTGCTCACGGTCATCAATGGGGGCCAGGGTGCCGCTCGACAAGCGGCCATTCAGGATTTCTTTGGTCGCACGGGCCAGCGCTTGACCATCAACGGGCACTTTAGCGCGGTCTATGGCGTGCACATCCAGGTTGGCGATGATGTCTTTATCAACGGCAACTGTACGTTTCAGGATTCCAACCAGATCATCCTAGGTGACCGGGTCATTATTGCGCCGGACGTGAAGCTGTACTGTGGCAGTCATGCGCTGGACGCCATGCACCGGTTCGGCGTGCGGCCGGATGGCAGTCGCTACCTGATTACCACCACCGCGCCCATTTTGATCGGCAACGACGTATGGATTGGGGGCAACGTGACTATCATCGGCGGCGTGCACATCGGCAATAACGTTGTGGTCGGTGCGGGTGCCGTGGTTACGAAGGACGTCCCAGATAATATGGTCGTTGCCGGCGTTCCAGCACGGATCATTGAAACGTTACCGCCGTTATCTCGGAACTAGGTGATCGTTTGGCACGTAAAGGAAAATACAGTAGAAGCCAACGAATCAGTAGAATGAAAAACGCAACGAAAGACAAGCTGACCGAGCTATTAACTCGGGGCATTTTATGGGCGGCAATCATTGAAGGCCTCATGGTCACATTCGGAAACGTCAAACCGCTAAATCCCTTATTCCTAGGAGCAATCTCAATGCTGGTCATTCTGCTATTAGGGATTGACGGTTGGTATTGGTGGACGAATCGTGCAAATTAGTTTGGAAATGTTTTAGCTAATCGCGGATAAAAATAAGAACCGGTAGTACCCAATTAACGAGTGCTATCGGTTCTTTTGACAATTAAATTAGTGAATAACGACTTTCATCTTGTAAGGCACGTGGCTATAAATCCAGTGGGCGTCGGCAACCCGTAATCGCACGCAACCGTGACTAGCCCGTTTACCTAACTTCTTGGCTTCGTTGACAACGTACTTACCGTGGGCGTTGACGGGAACGGAGTGAAAGAGGTAGGTTCCCCAGTACTTGAAGGACGTCCAGTAATTGGCGCCTTCCTTGGAACTGGCGTTATAGAAATGCGTGCCGCGGTTTTGAATGTGGAATGTTCCCTTTGGTGTTGGGGATGATTTCTTCCCAGTTGAGCAGATCATGGTGTAGAGCACTTTCTTCTTGCTAGCCATGATGTACACGCGCTGCTTGGCGATGGACACCTTGATGAAGGCCTTCTTGTGCTTCTTCAGATTGGGATAGGCTTTCTTCTCGGAAGGTTGTTTCCAAGACGGGGTTTTCGCTGCCTTCGTGGTTTTGGCGCTAGCGGTGGCTGTCTGGGTAGTCGTTGTACTAGCAGTGATACCAACGGTTAACCCCAAGAGAGCTAATAGGCCGGCGATGAATACTTTTGTTTTGCGCATGGAACTCCTCCTTGTAGAATACATTGTTAATTCTATAAGGGTGGGGGGTGGACTGTCAATACGTGAAACGAATGATACCTAAAGCTATTAGACAGTTTATTATCTAAGCAGATGCGGAGTCTCACTTTTTATGACATGGAAAGTTCATCAGAACAGATTGTGATAACACGCCCCTTACTCAAGATACTCATTGTCCTGATCTTGTCCATCATCAGCGTGGCCGATATGCTGATTGAAGGCGGCAACGTTTGCGGGATTGTCATGCCAGATTTCAGGGAATTCTGAACTCTTAGCAATTTCAGAAGGAAACTTTTCGGATGCAATAAATTCAGTTAAGAAGCGGACAATGAGCTGGTTTAAATCTATACCAGCCGCTTTGGCGAGTTTATCGGCTTGGGCCTTAATGTGTGGGTCGACGGTAACTGTGATCGTAGTTTCAGTTGTCAAAGGGAATCATCTCCTTGCGTTAGCGTAGCACATTCACTGAGTTACAGGGTGAATAAGCAATTCACCACCTTGAAATAGGTACAGTTCCAGAAGACCCAGTGGCATCTAGCAGTGAAATAATCCAGGTGGTCGCGTTGCCGATGTTGTGTGGGGAAAGCACCTAATAATCTCACTCTCAAAAAGCGTATAATTTAGAGAGAAGTGTTTAAATGCGGACGGATCTTTCACTTTAAAGGTGGTCAATACAAGTCATGGTCCTATCAATAAAAAATTGCTTTTTCATTTTCCTCAGCCTCCTTTTACCTATATTCTTTGGACTGAATTTACGGGAATCGTTGGAGATTAAGCTCTTAATTACCGTGGTGCTACTGATAATGTCAGTATTGGTGGTTGCTCACGCCATCAGGCATCCTAAAAGAATGTGGACAGGGAAATATGGCGTCTACGCGGGTGTGGTGCTGGGGGTCATTGGCTGGAGTACGCTGCTCTTATTTGTGTCAGTGTCAACGCCCCTAACCGGTTGGCTATACTGGGCTTGGTGGGTGGCAAGCGTACTATGCTGTGGGATTGTAGTGGGCTTTGCCGCGATTGTGCATGATATTTTTGTCGATCGACGTAGCGTAAAGAAGTAATCGTTGTTTAGAAATACAGTGAGATGCAAAAGCAGATGCTCCTCCTAATAAGGAGAGGCACCTGCTTTTTGAAAGCTATTGAGATGAATGCGTTGTGGCATCCAAGATAATTAGTAAGGCTACTTAAACGACTGGTTCGTGAATGCTTCAACGGTCCCGGTCTTAGCGGACTCGTTGACCCGCCCCGTCAGTTTGACTTGGTCGCCGGTCTTCATTAACACAGCCTTAGGATAGTCGGCGGTACCGACCGTCCAGAGGGTATCGTTACCCTTGACCGCGAACAGCACGTTTTGGTTATCGCCATTTGGAATGACGACGACCCGTTCTACCGTGCCCTTGAGCTTGATGGTCTTGGAGTTCGTCGTTGAGCTAGCCGTTGACCCGACCGTGGCGAGTTGTACCCGATATTGGTCGAGCGCTTGGGTTGCCGTCGTGGCGTATGCCTTCACGCTTTGATCGGCCGCCTTGATGTAGGCGTAGCTCCGGAAGGCCCCAGTGGAGTCTAACAGCGAAACGACCCAAGTTGGCGTGCCGTCGATGTTGTACATGATCGGCATCGTAGCTGACCACTTCTGGGCGACGTATTCCTTTTCGGCAATCTTCTTGGCCCCGTCACTGTCCATGACCCCGATGTTTTTCCCGGTGTAGTAGGTCAGTGTCCCAGTCCGCGCGTTGATCATGGAGTAACCCATGGTTGAGTCCGCGCTGGTCTTAGGCGAGGTGAAGTCATTGAAGTAGGAGATGTCCCCGTGCTTGTCCACAACGGGCGTGACGCCATCTTCGGTCCCGTTACTGTTCGGGTCCTTCACGCCGGTCTTGTTAAAGTGGGCGTTGAAGTAACCGTTACCGTACCAGCCGAAGATTTCGTTCATTTCCGCAGCCGTAGAGGACGCGATGGATTCGTTGATGAATTTCGGTGCGCCGGCAGCTGAGTAGAGCTTGGTGTCACCGGTCTTGGCGTTCAAGACGACGACGTGCAGGCTCTTGTAATTGATCCGGCTGGAAACACCGCGCGCCTTGTAGACGGTCTGGATGAAGTAGGGTTCGCCGCTATCCTTGATTTCGAGTTGCGGTTGGCCTTCCTGGACCCAGCCAGGGAAACGGTTGTAGATGACCCGTTGCGCGTCTTCAAAGAGGTAAGCACTCGGCGTGTACTTCATGGATTGCTTAATGAAGTGGGGTTCAGCGTTCACGTTGGTGGCGTCGATCATGAAGTAACCGGGCGACTTTTTGGCCCGTTGCCAGCGCCAGAAGCCGTCGAATTCAACAGGAGCGATGTAGACGGTTTTGCCCTTAACGACCTGCGTTTGCAGCGCGCCCAGCTTGTAGTAAGACGTATTAGGCACGGCACTCATGGCCTTGTTCATCTTGTTGCGGACGGTCTTGGGTGCGATAGCGATTGGCGTCGCGTCCTTGTCCAGCAGGGGCGCGGTCTTCATCGTCTTGATCTTCAAGGAGTTGTAGACTGGCTTTACGCCGAACTTGGTCTGAGCGGCCCCAAAGAGGCTGACGACAAAGAGCAATGCCAGTAAGCCGGCTGCCACGTTCAAGCCTTTATTTTGGCTGCGAACGTGGGGGCGTTTGTCACCACTACCGGTCTCGACCGCCACGTTGGGACTGCTGAGCGCCAGAAATGGCAGGTACAGCACCCCACTGATGACGTTCATGATGATCAGGCTAAAGAGCGCCTTGCTGGGTAAAATGACGAAGACCACGCCAATGGCAATGACGTAGTAAACGATGTAGATACCCGCCAGCATTTGCAAGTGTTGGGGACGTTGAACGATTCCCATAATTGCCATGATGAAGGCGGATAGGGTACAGAAGAAAGCGACTAGTAACATATAAAAACCCTTTCCAAATAATGTCAGCGAAAATCCAATTATGTAAAAAATAACTACTTTCTCTAGTTTACCCTATTTAGCGATGTGACTAAAGGGGAACACCCCAATCGGTAGAAATAATGGTAGCGCTTTTAGGCCGGTATGGTGGGATTGCTATCGTTGGCTGTGATGTCAGTGGCGGCGGATTGTCTCAAAGCAGACCGGATAGGCGACTCTCAGTTGGCTAGATGGCTCGGATGGATTAAAGAAAGATGCCCCTGTCAGAAGCCCGCCAATTCAACAGTGAAAGCAAACTTAGCGTGACAAAGTGGCAGGCATTTGCTAGGGTTAGGGCAGATAGATGCAGGGAGGAAACACGATGACACTCGGGGAAAAGTTAAAGCAGGCACGGGCGGATCACGAGCTGACCCAACAGGCCGTGGCCCAGCAGGTAGCCGTCTCGCGGCAGACCATTTCAAGTTGGGAAACGGGGAAGAGTTATCCGGACATTGATAGTCTGGTGACGCTGAGCAATCTGTACGGACTGACATTGGATAGCTTGATTAAGGAAGATACGGGAATGCTGGATTATTTGCGAAAGTCAGAGGTCGCGGTGAAGTTGCGGCCAATCCGTCAGGCGATGCTCATCTTGAACAGTTTATTTGTAATAATCTTAATTTTCTTTTTGCCCAGTCGTCTTGGTGGCGGCATCTTAATCGCTGCGGTGTTGGCTAACTTGGTTGGTTTTGCTTATCTGCAAAAGTTTGCGGAACAGCTCAGTGACCTGCCAGCATGGGAACAGCGGTGGCGACGGGGTCGGCTACCGGGATTGCTGGGAAGTCTAGCGGCAACGGGCGCCTTGATTGCGACCAACTGGTGGCCAGTCTCCACGGCAGTTGCCAGTAGTCTGGTCAGCGTTACGCTGGTGGGGTGGCTGACACTGCTACTGATTTGGCTAGGCCACGTGATGGGCCGGCTTAAACAGCAAGAAGACAAAGTGTCAAAGCCCAAAAGGTAGGCACTCGTACCGATTAATAATGATCATCATCGAAGGAGCACGCCCACCGACCTAGTTTGGTGGGCGTGCTTTTTGAGATTGGCGTTGGTGCAAAACAAAAGGACCAGCCAATTGAGCCAGTCCCCTAAACGCATTTATTTTCGAGTGGAGGTCATTAATGCTTAAACATGAAAATGCCCCGCACAATTTCGGCACCAATTAAGACAATCATGAATGACCAAGTAACAAGTGTTGCGACGCTTCCCATTTTAAAGACCTCCTCGATTCTGTCCGGTTTCTAATTACCTTTATTGTACGCCGAACACTGGGGTGACACAATAGGAACCGCTTACATTTCCGAATAAATCCATCGCCGAATGGGCCTATGCTGGGGCTTATTTGGTGATGGATTTTATCTGTAGCGAGTGCTGTCCAGCCAATGCTTGCCAATTCTTGAAAGATCTTGGCGAATGCTGTGTTGCCGGCTACAGGTTCAGATTCAAATCATATCAGATTAGACGTCAGTTTAGCCGGAGGAGGCCAGGGATGGCGCCAGCCGTGACAACGGTGTTAGGCTGGGCGATTGGTTCTTCCCGGTCTTACAGCGTGGGACGCGTTTGGAAACTCGCCTGAATCTGGCGAGGTTTCAAACCGAGCTGGAAGNGCTGGGCGATTGGTTCTTCCCGGTCTTACAGCGTGGGACGCGTTTGGAAACTCGCCTGAATCTGGCGAGGTTTCAAACCGAGCTGGAAGCCCGTCCTTTGGCTGCAGGCGGTCCCCACAGCAGGCAGAATCCCTGGCAACCGCAGGCGGGCAAATCTGATCATTGATTAGTAACATCGACGAGGCTGGCGAAGGTGGCGGTGCTCATGCCGGGAACGACCCGCAGCCGCGACAAGTTATAGCGCCCCTGTTTCATGGTGGCAACACCCTCCTGTGTGGTCAGTGCCAGCGCGTAGCCACTCTGCTTAGCCAACCGCCGCGTTGTGGCGTTGGCCCGGCCAGCCGGGTAACACAACATCCGTGTGTTCTGATCAAGATGGTTATCTAGCCACTGCTTGGAGTTGACCAGTTCCTGTTTCTGCTGAGCTGCCGTCAATTCATCGAGGTTCAAGTGCTGAACGGTATGGCTGGCAAAGTCCACGTGACCGGTGGCCTTCATCCGTTTCATTTCGGCGAGCGTCAGGTGATTACTCTTGTGGGTGAAGCCAGTGATGACGTTGATGGTCGCGTGTAGGTTGTATTTTTTCAGTGCCGGCAGACCGTTAGTCAGGTTGTCCTTGTAAGCGTCGTCCAGCGTGATCCAGACGACCTTCTTCTGCGGAATGCTGTTGGTCGAGAGTGCATGAATCGCCTCAGCTGTGGTCAGCGTCCGGTAGTGGTGCTGCTTGAGGTAGGCCATCTCACTGGCGAACTGGGCCTTGGGAACCCGTAACTGATTCCCGCTGGAAATACTGTGATACATCAAAATAGGCAGCTTGAGTGGCTGCTTTAACTTGATCCAGGGTTTAGTTTTGACGGGTTTAACCTCAGTGGATTCGGCGTCCTGACTTTGAATTCGGTTGTGGCGTGCCGGATGACTAGTGGTATTCGGCCGCGATTGACTCCAGGCAAATCCGCCACCCAGCAACGCAATTAATGCCAGACAGCCCCCCAAGAACCACCATTTCTTTTTCATCGATTATTCCCCCAGTTTGTTCGTTTACTATTTAGTATAGGGGGTTCAATGACTGGTGGCACGTATTTAGTCTGCGCGCTGGGCCAATCGACGATAATAGTCGATGGAATCTGGCTCCAAATGGAGGGCAGAAATGGCTTCACGGTCGGAAAGTTGGGGGTGCCGGCGAAGATAGTTAACTAAGTAACCTTGGTACAGCACGGTCGGGCTCAGAGCAAAGCCCACGATGGCCTCGTCTGGTTTCAAGTATTTATGCAGACCGGGTAACGTTAAGTGGGGATCGGCCGCAGCCCGCTGCTTCAGGAACCAATCGTTGGACTGGAACCGTTGCTGAAGCGGGGCCAGAAAGGCCTGGAGTTCATTTAGAAATTGTTGCGCCGGTGCTGACCAGCTCTGCGTCTTCAGATTGGCCGTGAAATTGGGCTGGAGAAAGGCTTGTACCGGATAGCCTTGGGCCACGAGTAGGAGCGTCAGCCGGGTATAGACGTGGAGTCGCGGGTCGGCCAGGAAGCTGTCGAGGTCATCGACCCAGCGGTAGTTCAGTGGTTGGGCGGCCTGCTTGGGTTTACTCTTCAGATCCAGAGTCGGCAGGTAGGGGGTCCAGCTATGTGAGAAGAGAAATTTGAAGTAGACGTTGAGGTGCGACAAGACCTTGTTGTAGGTCTGGTTCTGAATCTTACGTGCGTCGACCAACATGGCCAGGTACTGCTCCACATCGGGTGTCTGCAGTTGATTGACGCGGTGGTCTCGCTGGTAGGTGGGATTGAAGTTCTCCAAGTATTTGAAAAAGTCCGTCAGGGTCGCGTTGTACTCATCTTCAGTGGCCTGCGCCATGGCCCGTTGTTGAAGTGTGCGGTTGAAGGCGTCTTGATACGGATAGGATTGGGACATGGCAAAACACTTCCTTTGCTAAAAATTACGTTAACTTAGAGTAGTGACCACGACCGTGAAGCCGTGGTGGTGATGGGGTTAGGCCGTTGTTGAGGTGCGGGCGGCCAGAACCTTTTCGCGTAAATGTTCCTTCTGATCATCATCGATAAAGGCAGCGTCGATGGCGTTGAGTGTTAGGCGTTCCAGCAGAGACCAGTTCAGGCCGAACTGCTTACGGAGCGTGATAAATTCATCGGTTAGGGTAACGTTGGAGACGGTGCGATCGTCGGTGTTGACCGTGACCTTCAAGCCGGCACTGAGAAATTCCGATAGGGGGAAGTCGCTCCAGCTTTGAACGGCTTTCGTCTGGATATTGCTCGTCGGACAGATTTCAATGGTGGCCCCAGCTGCTTTGGTTTGCGCGATTGCAGCGGGGAAGCCACTCATGTGGACCCCGTGGCCGATGCGTTTAGCTCCCATGGTCAGGGCGACTACGACATTATCGACGGGGCCAGCCTCACCAGCGTGGACCGTGAATGGGAGGCCAGTTGCCTGGCCCGCACGGATGGCGTCAACCAGGTCAATCGTAGGGTGGTTGTACTCGTCGCCCGCGAAGTCTAGGCCAACGACGCCCTCGTGCTTGAAGTCGGCCGCGGTTTGGAAGACTTCGATACACTCGTCTAGGGGTCGGTCGCGCATTGCGCAGATGATGGCATTGACCGGAATCCCAAACTCAGCGGAGCCGGCGTGTAGGCCTTCCAATGTGGCGGCAATGGCTTCACGAATGGAAAGCCCCTTTTCAGTGAAAATAGCAGGGGCAAACCGCGTTTCTAAGTAAATCAGACCGTCTTCTGCAGCGGTCTGGACCATATCGTAACCAGCAATCCGGAGCTGTTCCGGCGTTTGCATCAGATCGGTTACGACCTGGAATCGCTTTAAGTAATCAATCAAACTGACCGTATCAATGGGTGCCGATACCAATGTCCGGAGCTCCGCGTCGCTGGCTGGCAACTCGGCACCGGTAACGGCCGCCATCTTCCGTAGTGCGGGTAGCGAGATCGAGCCGTCGAGATGACAGTGCAACTCAACTTTCGGATACTGACGAACGGCGTCTGCGGTAAAAGGGTTAACTTGAGACATGGCAAGGTCCTCCTTTGGAATATGTAGCTTCCTTCCAGTATACCATGATAGCGCTTAACTACGCGACCTTACGGGATAAATTTACCCTTTGGCGCCTTGCCGGGCGGTGCAAATAAACCGGAACGCTGTGGGCGGACGCCCGGAGCCAAAGGACGGTCTCCGGACTTGTCTTTGAACCTCTGAGAGCCGAGTTTCAAAGACACCAATGTTCTAAGCGGCCAAACCCGCCGCTAAGAACATTCCCACGGCTGGGTTTATTTGCACCACCCTCACGGCTTAGGTGGATTTAGCCCGTGGTCATGCGGGTTTGGCATCCGATTTAAGGACTGTTTCGTTAGTTAATAAATTTTTTCCATTTTTATTAGATTGACAAGGGAAAGTTAGTGAACAAACCGACCGCCTAAAACCGCGACTTCTTGCGGTTTGTCGCCATTAATACGTGACGGTTGGATTGCAAATTTTACAAATGTGAAATTTCGTTAAAAAACGTTGTGTCTGGGGGCTAAACATTATAGAATTGATGTAATCGTCAGGGGGTTAACAAATCCCCCGTGTGCCGGAGTATTGGCACGATAACTCAATTAAAAAATTAATATTAATTAAGAGGATAGGTAGTTGCTGTTGGGTGAACTACCTAAAGCGGTCGAGGGTCCAGTCGGCCGCAAGTTAAGCCTGTGTGCCAGAATCTTGGCTTGTCTGTGTGGTAGCCGCCAGTTGGGGTGGACTTATTGGGTTGAACGTGTGTTAGCCGTGAGGACGGTGAAAATGAATTCAGCCGTGGGAATTCTCTTAATGGTGGGTTTTACCATTTAGAGAATTGGTGCCTTGAAGACTCGGTTCACAGAGGCTCCAAGCAAGTCCAGAGACCGTTCTTTGGCTCTGGGCGTCCGCCCACAGCGTCACGATTCATTTTCACTGTCCGGTAAGGCGCACGATACACGTTTAGCCTGGGGGAGTAATGGCAGCGTTGAAGAGAAGGAGTAATTGCGATGAATCATTTTAACACGGAACTGACGCGGATGGGGATACGCGCGCGCCAGTCGGGCAAGCGGCGGTATATCACCGGTTTCGATGGTATCCGGACGTTGGCCGTTTTGGGGGTCATTATTTACCATTTGGCGCCATCCACCTTACAGGGTGGGTACTTAGGGGTGCCAATCTTCTTCGTCGTTTCAGGATATTTAATTACATATTTATTGATTCAGGAGTTTGACTCACAGAATCACATTGATATTCTGGGCTTTTACGGGCGGCGGCTGAAACGGTTGTATCCGGCGCTGGTGACCATGATTCTCGGGACAACGGCCTACATCACGCTGTTTCAGCGAAGTTTGCTGGTTAATATCCGAGGAACGGTCATGACCAACCTGATTTACGGCTACAACTGGTTTGAAATCAATCACGGCCAGTCATACTTTGACCGTTTTAGCGGTGAATCACCGTTTACGCACCTGTGGTCGCTATCAATTGAGGGACAATTTTACCTGATTTGGCCGCTGGTGGTGTTGGGACTCTTGTTGTTTGTGCACAAGAAGTCGCAACGACTGGGTATTCTCATGGCGGTTGCCGTGGCTTCGGCGATTGCGATGGCCGTGTTGTACAGTCCTAACAACCCCAACCGGGCCTACTACGGGACCGATACACGGATGTTTGCGATTTTGATTGGTGCGGGGATGGCCTTTGTTTGGCCGGCGCATAAATTAAACGCTGACATCGGGCGGCAACAACGATTGACGCTGAATATTGTCGGGGGTGCTTCGTTGTTGGCGCTGGTTTACCTCTTCTTTACCATGAACGGGCAAGCGGTCAGTACCTATCGTGGTGGGATGTTCTGGTTCACGGTGCTGTCCGGCATTCTGGTCGGCACGGTGGCCCATCCCGGGAGCGATATGAATCGCATCCTGACGAATCGGGCGTTTAGCTATGTGGGTAAACGAAGCTATGGCATCTACCTCTACCAATTTCCAGTGATGATTTTTTACGAATCTAAGGTCAACATTGGGAACCACCCGCTGTTTCATGCGCTGATTGAGGTGGCTCTGATCTTACTGGTCACCGAGCTCAGTTACCGGTGGATTGAAAATCCGATGCGACACTACCATTATGGGCAGTTAACGGGAGACGTTGTGCGGTACTTTCAGCAACCCAAGGCGCACCGCTTGGCGAATACCCTGGGTGTGGTTGCGGCGTTACTCTTTGGACTGACGGCCGTGGGATTCGTGCAACAGCCCGCAGCAGCCAAGCCAACGGCGCTGCAACAGACTATCACCGCGCGGCAGGCGGCGACGAAGAAAAAGAATGCGGCGGCCGTGAAGAAGCAGAAAGCTTTGGCGGCGGCTTCATCCAAGAAGAAGCACGACACTGAGGTTGCTTTTTCCAAGTTGTCGAAGGCTAATCAGAAATTAGCGAAGTATTACTATCTGACGCCAGATGAAGTCTTAAATAGCAAGCAGACACCATTGACCGCAATCGGAGACTCCGTCTTGTTGGACGACTCCGGCGATTTGCAGGATGTCTTTCCAGGCGCCATCGTTAATGGTAAGGTTGGCCGGCAGGCGGCCGATATGCACGACATCATCGTGGGAATGGCCCAGCAAGGTCAGCTGGCGAAGAACGTCTTGATCAATATTGGGACGAATGGTTACGTGACACCGGAACAGGCCGATGCTATCGTTCACGCTATCGGCCCGGATCATCAAATCTTCTGGGTTACGGCCCATGTGCCAACGCGTGAGTGGCAGAATTCCGTGAACAATCGAATTGCCAAGACCGCGGATAAATACCATAACGTCCACGTGATCGACTGGTACGCGACGGCTAAGGATCAACCCAAGTGGTTCGTCAGTGATCACGTGCATCCGAATAACTACGGGAACCGGCACTACACCTCGTTGATCGCCAAGGCAATTGCGAAGGCTAATCAGTAATAGTTAAGTTTTTTAGGGAGTCAGTTCCGATTGGAGCTGACTCTTTTGTTTATGGTTACAGGAAAAAACATCAAAAAAGCACCTAAGAACTTATCTCAGGTGCTAATCCAGTACTGAATCAGTTGTTGGTAGAGGCTTGATCCGTGGAAGTGGCTACGTCGGGATCGGGGTTGGTGAACTGGATGGACAGGCCCTTTCCCGTTGCGGCGGCAATCTCATTCAGTAAGTTAACCGAAACGTTCATTTCGCCAGTCTCGATGCGCGCAATGGTCGATTGTGGTTTACCGACTAATTTGGCAAAGGCACGCTGCGTCATGTGCTTCTCGTCGCGCAGGTTACGGACGGCAACAGCTGCATCGAGGTTAAAGGCAGCTTGGCGCGCAAGGGCGGCAAATTCGGGATCGGCTGCACTACGCTGTTCGATATACTCTTGGATTTTACTAGTCATTGTGTAAATCCTTTCTGGTCAGATAAATAACTTTGCGGCGTTTGGCCTTGTTTATTTCATGGAGCGGTATCTTGTTGGTTTTCTTGGTGAATCCATGGGATATCACAAATATGTGGTTTTCCACATGAAAGTAAACAACACGCTGAATGTTATTTGCTCGACGGGACCTAATTTCATAGAGATTTTGTGATAACTTTTTGATCCACTGTTGTTTTGCGGAAAAAGAAAATCCTACTTTTTGAATCTTAAAGATTAACTCGGTTAGTTCTGTTGCATCTTTGTTAGGAAGAGAATTTAAAAACCTTTTGAATTCCTCCCAGTCATAATACTGAAACTCCATCTATGAATCCTCCTTATGATAGCCAATCCGCTATCAAATAGCAATCAAGTAGGCTTGCCATTTGGGATTGACCTAAATTGGCGATACATAGACTAACTCCGCGAAAAAGAGACGATTTTTCGCGGAGTTTTGAATTTATTTGTATTTAATTTCCAACCGGCTCATCCAATACCCCAAGCCAATCCCAACCACCAGCGCCAGCGCACTGAATAGCAGGGTACTCCAGGTTGCGCCCGCGTAAGAAATACTTTCGGCGGCGTGAGAATTGGGCACCAGAATCAGGATAGTGCTGGCGACCACAATCCCCAGAATGAAGTGGTAGACGCGCGAGTGGAAACGGTGAATCAGGTAGTCCATCCCCTTGGAAAAGAGAATCATGGCCAGCATGCCCCCCAGTGCAATCGGTAGGTAGACGCCCAATAAGTCGAAGTTCTTAAAGCCGGTCAACATGGGCGTGAACAATCCTAGAATTAGCAGGAGGTTGGACGGGCTCAGACCGGGCACCAGCACGCCCAGCGCAATCAGAATGCCGGCAACCACGAAGCCCCAGAAGTTGGCGGGGAGGGTGCCGAAGATGTCACTCATGAAGTACAGTAGGCCACCACTGATCAGCAGTGTGCCAAAGAACCAGCCGTAGTCCGCGGCATCGCGGGGCGTCTGGGAGCTGGCCGTCTGCATCAGTGCGGGAAGCGTACCCACAATGGCACCGGCAAAGCCCCATAGCACGATGACCTGCCAGTGCGCCAGCAGATATTCCAGTGGGGCCGACAGGAGGGCGATACCCACGATGCCACCCAGACCGACCGGCACAAAGTACCAGAAGTCACGTTTGAAGTTCTGTCGGAAATGGGCCATGAAGCCCAGTAGTCGCTCGTAAATGCCCAGGATGGCGGCGAGTACCCCGCCGGAGACCCCGGGAAGAATGAAGCCTAGTGCAATGATCACGCCCTTAAAGAAGCGTTTCACTGGGCCATCGGATCGCGTAGTTTGCATGCGTTTCTCCTTTTTTACTTAACGGTTATTGTCGTAGTCCTCAATTTACCAAATCCCACGTAGTGACGCAACTAAAACCGGCTAAGGGTGAGCTAATTTAGGAATTACTTTAGGAACGATTTTCACTTGCTGAGATTTTTGAATCGAGATCAATCCCGATATCTATAACAAAAGCGCTCAGAACAGGTGATGTTCTGGGCGCTTTTACTTAGGGTTCGGTTAATCATTGTTCTTTGGTTGTGACCAGTAGCGGGCGTGGGTCAGAATTTCTTTTGACCGATCGTCTGCTGGGACGAAGCCCTTAGTGAACAGGTGCTTGAAGTACATCATGTTGTAAAGGAATCCCCACAGGAAGCCGCGCAACATTTCCCAGCCGCCAACCGCGAAGAATTGGGCGAGCTGATTGACGGGAACCATCAAGGAGAGCACCATCATGAGACTTAATTCCACACCCATGATACAGAACAAATTGTACCAGTCAGCCCGGAAGAGGGTCGGAAACGGTGGGAAGATAAACATCGTCCAGGAAAATCCGACCTTGGCGATACGCATATTCCCCGTTTCGGGATTAACAACGGTAGCGTAGTTCGGCGGTAACGGTAGACCTTGAGGGCCGTCACCATTTTGGTTATCAGGATCATCGTCGTTGTTAAAGCCCTTGAAAGGATCTTGCATGTCATTTGCCAACTTTCTACAGAATTCAGTGTTATACGTTAAATAAAAGTCTAACACGAAAAGACGTGTCTGCCTATTAATCTATTGGCGGTGACTATTTGGTGCCGGTTAAGTGGTGGCTACACGTTTCCGCGAGCGCGCACATCTGTCTCACCAAGAATCACCGAGAAGTGGCGATTAGTGCCGGCGGCTTAATTTAACAACGGCTTCACACCGGGCCGTCTGAGGCATCATGTCCACGGACTGAATGTAGTCGACTTGATAATCGTGCGTCAGGTCAACCAAGTCCTTGGCCAACGTTGAGGGGTTGCAGGAGATGTAGACCAGTTTTGGTGGCCGCACTGCCAGTAAGGTTTCAATCAACGTGTCGTCCAAACCAGTGCGGGGTGGATCAACCACGATGGCATCCGGATGGAAACCGCTCATGATCCACTTTGGCAGGAGTTCTTCAGCCGTGCCGAGTTCGTAATGGGCGTTAGTGATGCCGTTAGCGGCGGCGTTTTCGTTGGAATCTGCGACAGCTTCAGGAATGACATCCATCCCGCGAACTTCCTCGGCGACATCTGCCAGGGAGAGGCCAATCGTCCCGATACCGGAGTACGCATCGACGACGGTTTCACCGGGCTGTAAGTCCAATGCTTTTTTAGCTTCGCCGTAGAGGACTTCCATTTGTGCCGGGTTCAGTTGCAGGAAGGCGCGAGCGGAGAGCTTGAAAGCTAGGCCATCGAGCTTTTCCGTAATCGTCTCTTCACCAGCCAAATGAACCGTTTCGTCGCCCCAGATGAGGGAGGTCTTGCCGGGGTTGATGTTTTGCATGACGGAGGTGACTTGGGGCAGTTCGTCTGCGATCCGCGTCAACAGGTCATGTTTGTGTGGTAATTTAGATGAATTGGTGATGACCACCAGTTGGACATCGTCGGTGTGCGCTGCGGCGCGAACCACCAGTGTTTTAACGATCCCGGATTCGGCTTCTTCATCGTAGATTGGCATGTCTAAGTCCTGGAGCATCTGCACCACGGCACGCATGACGGTCATGGTCACAGGCATCTGAACGGAACAAGTTTCCAGGTCGACCAGGTCATGGCTACGTTCGGCGTACAAGCCAGCCTCAACCTTACCTTCGGCGTTGCGGCGAACTTGGAATTGGGCCTTGTTACGGTAGCCGTAAGGGTCGTCCATCCCCAGAGTTGGGTGTAGGTCATAGTGACGGTAGCCTTCGGGCTTGTAACGTTCGAGGGACTGGGCAACGACGTCTCGCTTGAAGGCCAATTGGCCGGGATAGTCTAAGTGTTCCAACTCAAAACCACCGACTTGATCGGCGTAGCTGTCACGCGGTTCCACGCGGTGTGGACTAGTCTTGCGGACGCGGTGAATTTTGGCCCGCAGGTAGCGCGTTGCCACGCTGGTGACTTCGGCAACGACTTCTTCGTCCGTTAAGGCACCGGGGATGAAGACGGCCATCCGCTTGTAATAGCCGATACCTTCACCATTGATCCCCATGCGCTTGATGGTCAGTGGGAAACGTTGGCCAACTTCGACTTGAACTTGGGGCGTCTCCTGACGTGGCCGTCGGTTGGGACGGTGATCATTGTTAGGCCGGTAATGGTTGCCAGCACCGTGTTGGCGCCGGTCATTGCGGTCGTTATAACCGCGGTGATTCTTTGACTCATAATTTGGCATATTTTCTCCTACTAGGTTGACGTTAGTTAAGTTAATTCATTAATTCCGAACAGTTACGGTCTTGAACATTATACCAAACTTTAGAGCTCACCGGGGCCGCAAGCCTTTTTCGTCAAATTGAAGCCGTTTCCATAGGCAAGCCGCCCCCATTTAGGTACAATAAGCGTATATGCGGTTACCGTCATTACAGCGCCTCCGGGACGGTGAAAATGGGACCGTGGCGCTGTGGGCGGACGCTCCGAGCCGAAGAGCGGTCTCGAAGCTTGACTTCAAGCCTCTGAGGACCGAGTCTTAAAGTCACCAGTTCTCTAAGCGGCAGTTCACCGCTAAGAGGACTCCCACGGCTGGGCCCATTTTCGCCGCCCCTGCGGCTGAGATGGCGGTAACCCCACATGTGCTGATGTCACTGGCTGGAAGTGGATATTGTCCGGTTATGCAAAACGATTGTTGTGGTGGATTGAATCTGACGTACAGAGTGGTAGCACTAGTCTTGGCACTGCCGTCGCTGTGGTTTTACCACCATGTAAGCCGTGAGGGTGAGGCAAATAAACCCAGCCGTGGGAATTTCCTTAGCGGTTTACCGCTTAGGAAATTGGTGCTTTTGAAACTCGTTCTTTGAGGTTCAAAACAAGTTCGGAGACCGTTCTTTGGCTCCGGACGTCCGCCCACCGCGTCCCGGTTTATTTGCCCCACCCGGTAAGGCGGTGACTTATACCGTATCGAATTTAAAACCAAAGGGGGGCAGGGGCCTATGAGTCTGCTGGAACTGAAAGGGGTCGGCTACCGAGCCGGGGAAACAACAATCCTGGAAGATATCGACCTAACCATCAATGCCGGCGAGTGGGTGACCATTGCCGGACCGTCTGGGAGCGGGAAGTCTACGCTAGTGCGGATCATCGCGTCGCTTCTGAGTCGAACCAGTGGTGAACTGAACTTTGCCGGAAAATCTATTGATACCTATGATCCGGTCGCGTATCGGCGTCGGGTCTCGTATAGTTTTCAACAGCCGACTCTATTCGGTGAAACCGTGCGCGACAATCTGAGCTTTCCGTATCAGATTCGTCAGTTACCGTTCGATGAGCAACGGGCGGTGGCGGCGCTGGACTACGTGGGTTTAGCTGCCGGTGATCTGGATAAAGCCGTCATTGATCTGTCTGGCGGTCAGCGGCAACGGGTGGCCTTGCTACGAAACGTGATGATTTATCCCGAAGTCTTGATTTTAGATGAGGTCACCGCTGGTCTGGATGCTGAGAACAAGGCGTTTGTCTGGTCGATGATTCGGCATTTTAACGGTGATGATGGGATTACGATTATTGCCATCACGCACGATCAATCGGAGATCGATGCGGCGACACGGCTGTTGAGCTTGGCCGACGGGCGCGTCACGGGAGGTGCACGATGAATCTAGCAGTGAACAATCAGTCGTTGATTCTGGCATTAGGTCTGGTGATGATTGCCCTGGCGATTGGGTGGCACGAGAAGCTGGGGATCGACCGCGACATGATCATCGGGGTCGTGCGGGCCGTCATTCAGCTATTTGTGGTCGGGTACCTGTTGAAATATGTCTTCCGCGTGGCTAACGTTTGGCTCACGGCAGTCTTGATCTTGATTATTATCTTTAATGCCGGCTATAACGCCAAACAGCGTAGTAACGGGATTCCACGGGCGCTGCCGATTTCCGTCGGCGCGATTCTCATCAGTACGGCGGTCACCTTGGGTGTGTTGATGTTGGCGGGGGCGATTAAATTTATTCCGGCGCAGATGATTCCAATCTCAGGGATGATTGCGTCGAATTCGATGGTTGCCATCGGCCTGTGTTACCGCAATCTCAATGCGGAGTTCAAGCAGGAACGGCAAGCAGTTTTGGAAAAGTTAGCGCTGGGGGCTGATTTAAAGGATGCTTCCCGCGATATCGTCCGGGCCAGCATCAAGACGGGCATGCAACCGACCATCGACTCTGCTAAAACTGTGGGGATCGTGAGTCTGCCGGGGATGATGTCCGGATTGATTTTTGCCGGCGTAGATCCGGTCCGAGCGATTAAATATCAAATCATGGTCACCTTCATGTTGATGTCGGCGACCAGTATTGGCTCGGTACTGGCCTGTTACTGGGCCTACCGGGAGTTCTACAATGAACGTAAACAGTTAGTTGGTCCGTCAAATTAGGAGGAAAACATATGGTACATCGAAAAGTTGCGTTGGTTACGGGTGCGTCGTCAGGGATTGGCAATGCGATTGCCCGGAGTTTACATCGAAACGGCGTCACGGTTTACGCTGGCGCCCGGCGAGTTGGCCGGATGAACGATCTCGATGATCTGGGAATCACGACTTTGGCGCTGGACATTACCGATCCAGCCAGTGTAGAAAGTGTGGTCGACCGGATCGTCAGTGAGACGGGTCGGGTGGATATCCTGGTCAACAACGCCGGTTATGGCTTGATGGGGGCGGTCGAGGACGTTCCCCTGGAACAGGCCCAAGACCAGTTCAACGTGAACCTCTTTGGGGCGGCCCGGCTGATTCAGTCGGTCTTGCCCATGATGCGCCAGCAACACGCCGGTCGGATCATCAACATCACCTCGGTCGATGGCAAGGTGGCTCAGCCCTTTGGTGCGTGGTACGTCGCGTCGAAATTTGCACTGGAAGGTCTGTCGGATGCGTTGCGCATGGAACTGCAACCTCAGGGAGTTCACGTGGCAGTGATCGAACCGGGCGCCATCCAATCGGAATGGGCGGACATTGCGGCCGACCATTTACAAGCGCTGTCGGCGAACGGCCCTTACGAGAAGGATGCCAGTCGAGCAGCAGCCATTTTAAAGGCTGTCAAAAAGTTCTCCAGCAAGCCTAAGGTTATCGCTCGGTTGGTGGACAAGGCAGCACTGTCTCGGCGGCCTAAGACTCGCTATTCGGCGGGTGCAGGGAGCCAAATTTTGTGGGCACAGCGGTTCTTGTCTGATAAGACGATTGACCGTCTGTGGCAGGTCGTTGGTAAAGCGGCTGAACAGATTACCCGCTAATGCGAGAATCGTTGACGTGGCGGTAAAACCTGTTATGCTTAAATTAACCAGTACACTAGGGGTGTCCACGACGGGCTGAGATGCGGCGAACACCGCAATCCCTTGGAACCTGTCAAGCTCAAACTTGCGAAGGGAATGTGTCGTGGCACGGTAACGGGCCGCCGGTTCACTAACTTTGTGAGCCAGCGGCCCGTTTTAATTTGGACTGAAGTAGTGGTCGAATAGGTTGCCGGGGCAACGAGAACGTTGGGAACACGACTTAGTGGGGGTAGTATCGCGGTGGTCGGAGCCAAGTGGCGAGATACCGTGAAAATGTTGATAAAGAGTAAGTGTAAAGCGTCGGTTGTAGTGAAAGCGATGTGTTCGCTAAAAGTGAGTGTAGCCGGAGACAGGCAGGGATGTAGCCGGCCGTGACGATGGCCTTAGCTGGTGGTCTTTGCCAGGTTAGGCCATGGGACGAGCTTGGAGCCGGCTGAATTTTGGCGGCTTCAAGTCGAGGTCCAAGACCGCTCTGTGGCTTGGACCGGTCCCCACAGCAGGCGGAATCCTTGCCTGTCGTAGGCGAAACGCGTGACTTTTTGCGAACGTATCAGGTATTCCTAAGGGGGAAGAAAAATGAAAGTAGACTTGTTAGACACCTTGCGCCACCAGAACCCAATCGTCTTCAACATCTCCAACTTCGTCACGGTCCAGGATGTGGCCAACGGGCTCAATGCGTTGGGCGCGTCACCCATCATGTCTGAGGAGGTCGCGGAGGCTGGCGAAATGGTCGGCTTATCCAGTGCCGTGTGCCTTAACCTAGGGGCATTTACCCAGACGCAGGTCGAGCAGATCCGCAAGGTCGGCGAGGTTGCGAACCAGCAACACAAGCCGCTAGTGATTGATCCCGTGGCTGTGGGGGCGGTGGCTTATCGTAAGATGGTCGCCAACAATTTGTTGACCCATTTTCACCCGGACGTGATTCGTGGCAATGCCGGTGAGATTGCGGCGTTGGCCGATGTGGACTGGCAGGCGAAAGGCATCGATGCCGGTGAGGGGACCGGCGACCTGGTGGCAATTGCCCAGGCGTGTGCGCAGAAATTAAATTGTGTCGTGATCCTGTCCGGGCCGACCGATGTCATCACCGATGGCACGCGGGTCGTCAAGGTGCTGAACGGCACGCCATTGTTCCAGGTCCACGTTGGGTCTGGTGATATGTTATCAAGTATCGTGGCGGCATTTTGCGCCGTTGAACCGGATTATTTTGAAGCGGCCCAGACGGCTTGTCTGGTCTTTGCGGCAATTGGTGAACGGGTGGCTCAGGCCACGCCGAACCTCGGTGCCGGCAGCTTCAGCGTCCAATTAATGGACGGGCTACAATTGACCACGACTGCTCAGATCAACGCAATCGCGGCCCATCAGTAAAGAAGGGATGAGTAAGGATGGCAAATGAATTTCCACAAACGTTAACGATCGCGGGGACTGACAGCGGCGGCGGTGCCGGTGTCATGGCCGACTTGAAGACGATGCAGGAACGCAACGTCTTTGGGACGGCAGTGGTTGTCGCGGTGACCGCGCAGAATACGTTGGGCGTTCAGGACTTCATGGCCTTACCACAGAAATTGGTCGATGAACAATTTGCATCATTAGCAGCTGATTTGAAGATTCGGGCCTGCAAGACGGGAATGCTAGCGGATGCGGAACACGTCCATGGTGTGGTAGAGAATTTGAAGAAATATGATTTTGGACCACTCACGGTTGATCCGGTGATGATTGCCAAGGGCGGAGCTGCATTGTTAGCGGACGATGCCGTGGCGACGGTGCGGGATGAATTAGTGCCATTGGCCGACGTTTTGACACCGAATTTGCCCGAGGCTGAACGACTGACAAACATCAAGATTGCCGATGAAAAAGCCATGGAGTCGGCGGCAGTTGTCTTACAGGACTTGGGTGCCAAGAACGTGATCATTAAGGGGGGCCATGAGGCGACGCCGGACAAGGCTAGTGATTTTGTCTTGTTGGCGGATGGCCGATCCTTCTGGTTGTCGGCACCACGCGTGGATACCGTACGGACTCACGGCACGGGGGATACGTTATCCTCATGCATCACAGCGGAATTGGCGAAGGGCCAGGATTTTGAGTCGGCCATTCGCATTGGTAAGGACTACGTGACGGCAGCCATTGCCAATCCCATTGCAGTTGGAAATGGCCACGGTCCACTGAATCATTGGGCTTATGGTCAGGGAGGTGCGCACTAATGTCAGTAACTTTTGAGCCCGGTCTATTACGGGCGTACTTTGTGGCGGGAAGCCAAGATGTTCCCGGTCAAGATTTGCGTGACGTGTTGGCGACGATGTTAAAGGCCGGCATCACGGCGTTTCAATTTAGAGATAAGGGTGCTAGCCAGTTGACGCCGGAACAGCGCGTAGCGTTAGGTAGCGATTTGCGCGACCAATGTCACGAAGCCAGTGTGCCGTTTATCGTGGATGACGACGTGGACTTGGCGTTGTTACTGCAGGCTGATGGGATTCACGTCGGTCAGAGCGATGAAAAGATCACGAAGGTCCTCAACGCGGTAGCTGACCGCGATATGTTCGTGGGTCTGTCCTGCAATACGGCGGAACAGGTGGCTAAGGCGAACCAAATCAAGGGGATTTCCTACATTGGCAGCGGTCCGATTTACCCAACGACCTCTAAGGCCGATGCCGACCCCGTCATGGGCGTGACTGGCCTGAAGGCGCTCGTCGAACAGGCGACCGTGCCTATCGTGGCCATTGGTGGTGTGGCGGTAGCGAGTTTGCCGGCCATCGCTGCCACCGGTGCGGCCGGGGTTGCTGTGATCACGCTGTTGACGCAGAGTACCGATCCGCAAGCGGATACCGCGGCAATGCGGATGGCATTCGTAGCGGGATAGACTGATTATTAATTACTTAATTAATGAAAACGATATAGCGAAAGCTGCCGACGGGGGAGTGTATTTTTCCCGCATCGGCAGCTTTTTTAGTGGTCTAAGGCCAGATTGTGAAATTAGATATGACTGGTTTGTAACGATTCATTAATATTGTAACATCATTGAAAAATATAAAATTGGCTGTAAAAAACAAAATCAGTCTTACCGCGTTTAAGTGACGGTAAGGCTGATTTCGCATTTAAAGTTGAAGAAGCTAGTTGACTAGGGCTAACTTCACAAGTACATAATAACACGGATATTTGAGAAAAGCTACCGAAATAGAAAACTTTATTAATTTGGCACATAAGGTGTTCATGGGCATAACCACTGTGGGTGAATAGCGATTTGTTAGGTGAACTAGTTTACTGAATAATATAATTCTGTGGTTAAACCGTACACTAAGTATACCGGAATAGGATGCGATTGGTACTGAACCTAAATGTTTAGAAGCGAGTAGTGCTCATCGGAAAAAATTCCGCGTTACCGCGTTTAACGGTAACGGCACTGGTATGTTTGGCCACCAATCTAAATTTTTTGAAATCAGGCTTGCATTACCGAACAAATGTTCGTATAATAAGAACATCAGCAAAGGGGGGGCGCGGTGATGGATTATCGAAATGAGCCACACGGTATGTTTTTCATGATTGATAATAAGTCCTTTTACGCCAGTGTCGAGAGCGCTGCGCGGGGATTAAATCCGTTACGTTCGGTGATTGTGGTGATGTCCGAAGCCGATAATACTGGGAGCGGTCTGGTGCTGGCCGCTTCACCGATGGCTAAGAAACTCTTCGGCATTAGCAATGTGTCGCGCCAATATGAGGTGCCCGATGACCCCCGAATTCTAGTCGTCCCGCCGCGAATGAACTTGTATATCCAGGAAAATTTGAAGATCAACAAAATTTTCCGGGAGTATGTGGCCGATAACGACCTATTTCCATACTCGATCGATGAATCAATCCTGGATATGACCAAGTCCTGGCGTTTGTTTGGGCCGACCCCCGAGATTGTGGCGCGGCGGATTCAACTGCGGATTCGCCGGGAGCTGGGACTTTACACGACCGTGGGTATTGGCGAAAATCCGGTGCAGGCCAAGCTGGCCCTTGACCTGCAAGCCAAACACGATCACGAGTTGATCGGGCGGCTGACTTATGAGACCTTTCCAGAGAAAATATGGCCAATTACCAATCTCGAGAAAGTGTGGAGCATTGGCCACCGGACGGCCGCACATCTGCAGCGACTGGGTATTCATAGCATGCGTGACTTAGCGATGGTCAACCCCTACGAGTTACGTGCAGAGATGGGGATGATTGGTGCCCAGTTATTTGCACTGGCCTGGGGTATCGACCGGAGCCACCTGCATGAGCTCCGGCCGGCCAAGGAGAAGAGCTGGAGTAATTCGCAGGTTCTGCCGCGTGACTATAAGGTGCAGCAGGAGATTGAGCTGGTGATCCGGGAGATCGGCCAGCAGACCACGTCGCGAATGCGGCATCACCGTCAGCAGGCAGGTTGCGTCAGCCTATCTATTGGGTTTGCCCGTGTGGGTGAAGCGGACGATGGGCGCAGTGGCTTCCATCACAGCTGTCGGATTGACCCAACTGATAGTGCGCAGACGATTATCGCGGCATTACTGCGGCTGTTTCGCCAACACTGGGAAGGTCAGTCTATTCGTAATATCGGTGTGGGGTTATCGCGGCTGAACGCAAGTCGCGGCCTGCAACTCGACATTTTCCAAGATCCACACCGGCAGATTAAGGATGAACGCTTCGACCGCGTCATTGATGAACTTCGGGATAAGTTCGGCAAGACCGCGGTCATTCCAGCCAGCAGTTTGATGCCTGGCGGAACGATGCTCCGACGGGCGGCACTGGTTGGTGGTCACAATGGGGGGAATAGCTTTGATTGATGTGCAGAAGGAAGCCGACTTAATTTATGTGCGAGCGGATAAATTATTTGCGGCGCAGTGGCACTGTCAGTATCGGATTGATGTCGTTCATGATCAGTACGCGCAGACCACTAATTTCTTTATGGACATCCAGCGTAAAGGCCACCGTGAGCGGTCAATTCCGCTACACACCCTCCAAACGACCGACCTCGAAATTCTGGAACAAGTCATTGGGGCACTCAAGATACAGACTCAGTTGTCCCTGAACTTTATTAACTTTGGGCACGTGCGTTGGCCGGAGAGCCAGCGCTGGGTGCGCTAGGAAGTGATGGGTCATGATCTTACACCAGGCCTCTGATGATAAGCTAGCAACTGAATTCTTCCACCGGGACTATCATGACCGGGGGATGCTGAAGTGGGGGGGCTTTTACCTGTCCGACCATACGAGTGCTTTGGCTAAAATGCATGCCGCAGAACGGGTCGAACAAGCCCAGCCACAACAGCCACTGACAGAGATCGGCCGCGAGCTGGCGGCCGCTTGGCACGCGCAGCAGCCGGTCCATTTGCAGCTGAATATCTTGGATGATAACCAGGTTATAACGACGGTGGACGGTATCGTTGCCGGCGTTAACGAAGACCATATTGTCCTGCAACTAGCGAATGATCGGTTCCGCTATTTAACGTTGACCGAAATCCGCTGGGTGGCGTGGGTACGTTAGGCTACTCAAAATTCACGATAGTTATCTAATGAATGAGATAGGCTGATGGTTAACCAACTAAATGTATCGATGTGATAAGTGTCGCAATTTTAAGCGCTTTCATGTATGATAGGCAGTGAAAAATGGCCCCCAGATAATTAACAATCTGAGGACCGTTTGGCTCTAATAATTGTGAAGCTGGATGAACAACCGACTGGACTGCACAGGCCGTTAGTCACTAAGTCCATGGGTACGATAAAGGTCGCTATTTTCGATAAACTCCTGTAGGGTTGGGGTAACCCAACCCGTTACCGGCCATTTACCTAGCGATGCGTTATGATAAGGGTAAAACGCTAGGAGGTCGTGAGCATGGATTTTATTGATTTAACGCCAATTGCCCTCCGCCACACGCCGCTGGGAACCCGGTCACAATTGCCGAAGCAGCATGATTGGCAATTGGACTGGGCGACCCTGGCAGCCTTGATTCGTGATAATCACGACGTCATGGCGGTGGTGCAAGCGGGACTGGCTGAGGATTGGCTGAACACCCAAGGCACGATTTGGGACGAGCAACAGGGATATTACCGGTACCCCAATGATCCCCGGGAACCCGACGATACCGTCTTCTGGGCGGCTTCGACGTGGGCCACTCCCGCAATTCTGGTCACGTTTCACAACGAACTGGCCAAGGCCTTTGCCTGTTATACGGTCGGTCGTGATCCAGACTTTCACTATTTAGGCAGATTGCAGTAACTCTGGACTCGTGAAAGGAGAACCATCATGAAATTAGTCGACGGACCCCACCTCACCTTACGCTTGGAGCGCACACCGCGCCGGGGAAAGTATGAGGCCGGCATTGGCCTAGCCGTCTTATTGATGATTGGTGTTATTTTCGCTTTATTGTAGCCCGATTTTTACCGATAGAAGTTAGCAAAGGGAACGTCAGCGCCGGGCAGGCGTCGATGTTCCCTTTGTTGGAGATTGAGTTATGGTAGTTATTCCAGGCGGAACCGATCAAAGTGCCGGTCCGTCTCGGGCTCAGTATAACATTGTGGAACAAGTTTGAGCAGTATTTGTGTTGAGAAAAAGGGTAAATTATCGCAATCATTAAAAATATTTGGCCACATTTTACGGAGTTAAGTAGCGTAACCTAAATACTCCGGGAATGATGGTGCTGATGGATAATCTTGCGATAATTGAAGAAGTGGCAATTACGATTAAAGATGTGTATGATACTTTTAGCCTAAATTTTTATGAGGACTTCAGGTGTCATGACGAATTGAAAAATACGAAACACGTAAAAATTGAAGCTGGAAATAAACATTGGTTAATAATTGAAAAATTAATTGAAGATTATGTAGACGCGCTTAATGATAAAGAGACGTTGAAACTAAGGCGTCTAAATCATTTGCGGGATAATTATGATTTTCGTTATCGTATAAAGTTACGGTCTACGATACAAGCTAAGATTCGCTACAACATTGGAAAAGACCGGTATGTAGCGAAGATTTTAAATGATTTATTTGGTGCGAGGATCATCTTGACTGGAATTGAACAACAGCATAATGAACTGGAAGAAAGGCTAAATAACTTGAAAAGTAAAGGCGTCATCACACGTTACTATACGCGACATGATGGTGATTATTTAGCGACACACTGTTACTTTCAAACTGACAAGCGTTATTTTCCATGGGAATTACAAATATGGGATGAGAACAGGGAATACAAAAATAGGTTTGAACATGCTCGGCATGATAAAGAGCATCGTAAGTTGAAGGGTGAGTGATTTGATGTACAAATATATTCATTTAGTAGTTATCGCTAAATTTGGTAGCCAATCGTTAGCTTATCATTATGCCAGTACGGATGGTGACGATGTTATGGATCATAAGGAATTGCTCAACCAACAGACGCGAGTGCCAGGTTATCTTTACGGTATTCACATGTTGAAGACGGTAGGGACAGACTTCAAGTCAGTTCAGGCTCGTGATCCGTATTTTGATGATTTTGAGGTTTTTGAAAGCATGGGTGAGTTTTTGGACGCTGTTTATCGTTCAGCTGTCGCTCATAACGCCCTGGGGCGGTTGTGGACGGCGAAAACTTTAGGACTAGAGCAGAGTACAAAATAGTTTTTTAGGAATCTAACAGTTAGAAGCTATGTTCAAGAACGGAAAACGCAGAAAGTAGGTCGTCAGAATGTTTGCGTACAAATACTTTCATTTCGTCGTCATTTCCAAATTTTACGAGCGGGCAGTTGCCTATCACCATGCGAGTCTCAATCCAGATGATGTGAGTTTGCAGTGGCGGTCTTTGAATGAACGGGCAAGGGGTCCGGGATCCTTGTATAGTATTCATATGCTAAAAACGGCTGGTCCTGATTTCGAAGCAGTCCAAGAACGTGATCCCTATTTTGATGATTTTGAAGTCTTTGAAGATCTCGATGAATTTCTTGATACAGTCTACCACCTCGCGCAACAAGCCAATGCCATCTAAGACCAACAAAAAGCCAGTGTTCCCACGACGTAACCGTCGCAGGGGACACTGGCTTTTTAAGTTGAAAATTTAGAATTTGTTGTTAGTTGCTTGCATTAATTCAGCACCCTTGTTGACTAATAGGTAGCTGGCACCGTTCTTGGCGAATTGAATTCCTTCGAACTCACGCTTGCCGCTGAAGTTAGATCCTTCAACCTGGCTGGCCTTGAGCTTGCCCAATTTGGAAGCAGGGATGGATGAGATGCTACTGTCAGAGACGAAGTACAGCCGGTTACGCTTGGCGTTGTAGGCCATTGACTGTGGCTTGGTCCCAGGACGGTTGCGCAGACCCTGCATAACCAAGTGGAACTTGACGGACTTGCTGCCAATCTTCCCCTTGTAGATCTTGACCGCACCCTTAGGCGCCCAACCGCCATTGGAGTAGGTGAAGAAGTAGGCATTCCCATGCTTATCAAACGTCAGGTTAGAGCCCATCGTGACGGTACTCTTCAGCTTAAAGTTGATCTTAGTGATTGGCTTTAGGCTGCTGGTGCTGACCCGTTGAACGTTGGTCTTGACGGCAACTGGCTTACCGATGAACCAGAGTTTCCCATTCTTGGGGTTCATGGCCAGTGATTGACCATGACCAGTATTGAACATGGGGCCAACCTTGACGTACTTCATGATCTGCTTGTCCTTGCTGGTCATGTTCTTAGTGGCGTGGTCGTAGGAAGCCCGGCGCAGTGCATCCATGTGACTGTGGCTGACGCCAAATTTGCTACGGAGCTTGCCCAAGTTGTACTTAACGATCCAGCCGCGGTTGCTGCCGTTCTTGGTGATCAGTTCGTACAGCGTGTTGCCATCCTTGGACAGGGCCTCGGCTTGAGGATTGCCCCAGTCAGCGGACTTGTTGTAGGTTACTGGCAAGAAGACGTTGGACTTGAAGGTTGCTTTCTTCCCCTTAGTCGTGTGGATGCTGGTTGGCTTGGTCTGAAAGATGTTGCTGTAGCTGGTCTTAAACGTATAGCGCTTCACGAATAAATTCTTATTCTTGACCGTCTTGTACTTCTTGACGTTGTAGTTTGCCAGCGCGTTACCCTTTTGATTATATGTCTTGGCCTGTGCCAGCGTGGTCGACCCGCCAAATAATAGGGCGGCCGCAGCGACAGTGGTCAATAGAACTGCTTTCTTCATATGTCCGAATCTCCTCCTGAAATTGTGGGTCAGGTAGGGTACCATGCTCGACGACCAACCAAAGATAGCGTCTATTCACTAACGAATGCGCTTTCAATCGCGATAGTTGCGTTGCACGAAAACCTTCTAGGCACACTAAATTCGTATCACATAACTATTTATACCACAAAATAGTCAGTATGAGGGAACAAAATCCGAAATTTATTTTGTGGCCAAAAGTAAAAAATCACCCTAATTCCCGAAATAACGGGCCGGAGCGTCAATCACGGTGTGCCGGCTTTTTCGCGATTTTCCGATGAAAACAGGTGAAATTAAGCTGAATTTTCCACCTATTTTGCGAAATAATCCGCCTTAGGTGTTATCGCCGAACTCCGGTAAAGTGGGGGCTGACCATAGCGCTATGGATCACCACGAGTGAAGGGATGATTCATATTGACCACCGATAACGCCGCCGCGTACCGCTTCTTGTACACCGGCGATCACGAAACTATTATTTACGCCGCCCTGAAACGCTTAAGGTTACGGCCGGATCAGGACGACTACGAGGATTACCTCCAAGAGGCCCGGTTGTACTTTCCTCAGGCCTACGCCGACTTTCCCGGTGACCCGGAAAGCCAGCCTCACCAGTTGTTGGCGTTCGCTCAGCAGGCGCTAGTCTGGCACGTCGGCAATCAACTACGCAACAATCGTCGTCAGGATATTCCCATGGAGCCGGGGGACCACACGCCGATCATTGATGAGCTGGCTAGCGACGAAGATATTCTGAACGCCATTGGGCTCAACGACTTTCGCACGTACCTCATCAAGCTGATTGGTGGCGCGGGGAATACCGGCGAATGGCGATTCCTGGTCGGCACCTTAATCGATCAGCTCACACCGGAGGAGATTGCTGCCAAGCACGGTGTTGGCCGGGCGACCGTCTTTCGGTGGCGGCGGTCACTGCTACGTCGATTGGTCCATCATTTGGCCCCACCAGAAAGTTTTTTGGAATAATTTGAAAATAAGTGAGACTGATTTCCGATTTTTTACATTAGTAATAAGTGTAAGGGTTGGCCAGCCACTTATAAAATTTCGCACCACGGAAGGAGCACCACCCATGCAAACAAATTGGAAGAAAACGACTATCACCTTCATCTTCGCCGGTATCGACGACCAGCCCATTAAGATCGTGCTACAAAATGCGGTCAACGCGCCAGCCGCCAAGCAAGTCGAAGATTTCGGCACCGTCCTCTCCGGTTTGACCGGCTTACCGTTCCGCAACGCCGTTGTGTCCAGCCAAAGCGCCGTCGCCTAACTCTCCCGCAGAATAGAAAGGAAGTCTCTCTATGAAGACATTAGAATTGAGTTTTAAAGGTTCCGACAAACGCGTCAAGCACCTGCGTCTCAAGTACGTCAACGCCGATCTCACGCCAACGGAAGTCCAAGCACTGATGAAGCAAGTTGCTGATGCCAAGTTATTCGCCAAGGGCGAGGTGGACCTGTACGCCGAACCCCTGCGTGCCGAAATCGTGGAAACGACCAAGACGGCCTTAGTGGGCGGACCACAACCCGTACCGGTACCCGCCGTCTAACCCGTACCATCTGTAGTTAATCACCCGTAACGCAACACCCCGGCGGTCGCCACTTCCTTGTGAGGTGTGGTGGCCGGTTGGGGTACATAAAAGAGAGAGACAGTCACGCTTTTAGTCGGTGATAAAATAAACAAGCTGATTCATAGGTTTGGGGGTGATTTTAATGCTGATGATATTCAAGAGATATTGCTTGAGTTTATCGGAGGCAAAGCATAGACTGTTACTCACGGGTAACGGTTCCGGAGTGGAGGAGAATTTTTGCAAGATGACAAGTTCAATGCTTCATTGGCAGTTGTTCGGCTCAGAGATTTCTATCAACAAGGGAAGCTGCAAGTTGTTTTGAATCGGAAGTCTAAACTATTTTTAGATAAGACGGGACGATCGTATCGTATGGTTGTTAAGGATGCCATTGAATCATTGGAAACAAGTCAGTATTTTCGGGGACCTTCACCTGTACATCATCATGAAGAGGAAGATGTGACAGTTTACGAATTCTTGGTTATTTTGTATCAAGGCCATATGTACATTAAATTCTATATCTCAGCATTAGGTGCAGAGCTGCATTCATTTCATCCGGCAGAAAAGGCACCTGATCGAACTTTTTTAAAATTTAAGTGAGGTGATAAAATGACTAAGGAATATAAAGTTATCAAAACTGTTGAAATCGAAAGAACGCTAACCGGTCGCCTAGCAAATTTTACAGTTATTAGTTTAGAAGAAACTGTGCAGGTTCGAAGACGGGAAGTTCAAATGACCCATATTTATTGGGTGCCGGCTGGCGAACGGTTAGATGATGAAGATAATTACTTAGAGCCAATTGATGATCCGGATTTTAATCTACAAGCCGATTTTCGAGAATATCGTCGGCGATTTGGCGTATTGACTCCAGAAGCAGTACGTGAGATTCGTGAGAATTATCAACTGAGTTTACGTCAATTTGCGATGGTTTTAGGGATGAGTTATAGTACGCTTTCTGAAATTGAAAATGGCTTGGTCTTACAAACAGACGAACAAGAGAGTCTCTTTCGACTATCTCAAAATAATGGCGCATTCGCCACATTGGTACAGTCCAAAAAAGCCATTATGTCGGAGAGTCAATACGAAAAGATCGAACAGAAAGTTGCATTGGCGTAAAAGATCGACTAAGAACCGCGAGTTCAGCTATAAAGTTAAATTGTTTTGAAACGAAACCACAGTTCAGCTTCACCAAGGTATTGGCAGTTGAACTGTGGTTTTTGATTTAGAGATCTCAGATTGATGACAGCTAAAAAGCAGTGAGGGGAATCTGTATAACCTTTGTTAAATCACAAATAATATTATATTTGAGAAATAATCTCAATTACTTGTAAATTACCATCATATCAGGTATTCTTCGCATAGAGGTGATGACGATGCTCCATCAATTTACGTTTAAAAACTTTAAATCCTTTCAGGAAGAGGCAACGTTAGATTTGACGGCATCCGCCATCAAAGATTTGCCGGCGGATGTAGTGGTGGATGTTCTACATGAACCCGTGTTGAAGCTGGCGGCACTCTATGGTGCCAATGCTTCTGGGAAGAGTAACGTTCTTAAAGCATTTCAAGCAATGTCTTACGTTGTGTTGGCTTCGTTTTCCGATGAAGATGCTTTGCGCAAAGTGAAGCCCTTTTGGTTTGAAGATTCCACAACGCCTACGGAATTTAGTGTTCTTTTCTCAACGGCAACTAATATCTATCAATATGGTTTTTCTTGTGTGCAAGGGACAATTACATCGGAATATCTGTATCAGCGCGATAAACAGCGCGTTGGTGAACAGTATCTGGAAATTTTTGACCGGACGGCAACGGGGATTACTGGGAAAATTACGACGCAAGCCGAAGTTCAAACCCTAGAGAGACTGATTGAACCGGGAACGCTCCTATTATCGGCACTTGCACGATTAAATTTGTCGGTGATTAAGGAAGTCGTCGCCTGGTTTCGGAATGTGCAGGTCCTGGATTACGGGGACCCACGAGGTGAGATCAACAAAAATCAGCGATTACGGACCCGTCGTCCACGAAATCCATTGATTGATTTGTTGACGGATGAGACAGAAAAGGCACGGTTTGAAGCATTTATCCGTGCTGTCGATGTTGGAATCGCGGGGTTAGGCGTAGTGAGCGATGACCATAATCTGGCTAGTGATACTGAGCCGCATCAACGGGTAGTTGCCTTTCATCGCCATCCGCAAACGGGTAAGCTCATGCAGACACCGATTGCGGCGGAATCTAGCGGCACACGAAAGATGTTGATGCTTTACGTCGATTTAAAGCAAGCTTTAGAGCAAGGAAATACCATTTTGATCGATGAACTGGATGCTAAATTGCATCCGTTACTGCTCCGTTATATTCTGATTATGTTTCATGATCCGACCCTTAACCCTAAAGGTGCGCAGCTGATTTTCACCACACAAGAACTATTTACGTTGGATAAAGATAATTTCCGGCGTGACGAAGTCTGGTTTGTGAACAAAGATGAAAATGGGCGTTCCGACCTATACTCGCTGGATACGATTCGGCTGAATGAAGGTAAAAAGGTGCGCAACGATGCGAGTTACGGAAAAGACTATATTTTGGGAAAATTTCGAGCAACACCGATGCTAAAACGTCTGGGGGATGCGGATGTCTAAACGAATCGGTAAAAGGCCGAAGCACAAACGATCATTGCCATTGCCGGGTAGTTATTTGATTGCAACTGAGGGGATTCAAACCGAGGTCCTTTACTTTAGAGACCTGGCAGAGGAACTGGAGCAGAAATACGCCGGTTTGGCTAATCGGATTGAGGTAACCGTCCCTAGCCTGACTGTCAAAGGGACTGGTGTCAGTAATTTGACACTGATTGAGCGCGTGGCAGAAGTTATTCAACTCAGCCCCACCTTGTTTGAACATGTGTGGATTGTATTTGATAAGGACGATATTCCGTTAGATAAATTCGATAATGCAATCAAATCAGCGGAACAATTAGGCTGGCATGCAGCGTGGAGCAACGATTCGTTTGAGCTATGGTACCTCCTTCACTTTGAATTTCTCAATGCGGCGATTGATCGTGAAGAGTACAAGATGAAGTTAACGCAGCATATGCAGACAAATGGTATTCAAGGTAAATATGAAAAGAATTCGGCGCGGATTCTCCAGCTTTTCACACCAGAGAAACGTCAACAAGCTATCCGGTTCGCAAAGAAATTGGCTGGATATTATCAGGCGAATATACCATATCATCAGCGAAACCCTGGAACGGCTGTGTATCAATTGGTTGCGGAATTGACCGCATTGGGACAGCGGGCCGATACACTACGAAAGAATTTGAAAAAATAGATCGACTAAAAGGTCGCAATTCGAGTCACCAGATTAATGGCGATACGGATTGCGACTGTTTAGTTTGAACAGTTTAAGTATGGGAGTGTCAGACGAATTGAAATAACCCATAAGACGTTACTCACTAAAGGGGCTAATCTGACCATCACCAAGCGCAGTACGCTACCCCACATGCGGATGCGCCAGCACCTTGTCCGGGTACTTTGCCGTCACGTAGTCGGTGATGGCCGCAATCATCTTGGCGGTCGAGGGGGCCTTGGCCTGTTCCGAGTTGACCACCAGGCAGATGGTGCGGAAGAACTTGGTATCAAACGGGTAGACGTTGACGTTTCCGCTAACCCGTTCCAACGCTAGTTCTGGCAAGATACCCATCCCCATGCCAGCTTCAACCATGGCCAGAATGGACTGGTCGTCGATGGAGAAGCGGAGCGCGTTGGGCCGAATCTGGTAGTGGTCCAGCGCCGCCTTGGTGTCCTTGTCGTAGTCGCCCCGTTGCAGGATGAAATTCTGGTCGGCGAGGTCGGCGGCGGTCACGGTCGTGCGGTTGGCGGGGATGAAATCGGTCGGTGTGATGCAGTAGATCTCATCCTTGACCAGCGGCAGGACGGTCAATTTCTCGGCCACCGGTAACGCGGAGAGTCCCAGATCCAACCGCCCAGTCTTGACGGCGGAGGCGATACTGCTGAAGTCAGCCTGCTCGACGTTGATGTCGATCTGCGGGAAGTCCTGTTTAAATTGACGAATGATCGGTGGCAGCCAGTTGATGCAGACGGACGAGAAGGCCCCCATCCGCACGGAACCGGCGTTGAGGCCGTTGATATTGGCGGCGGCCTGTTGAAGCCGGTCCTCGGCGTTGATGATGGCTTGAATCAGGGGCAGAATGGTCTGCCCGTCTGGTGTCAGTTCGACGCCGGTCCGGTTGCGGATGAATAACGGAAAACCCAGCTCTTTTTCCAGCTGGTTGACCGAGTGGCTGATGGCTGAGGGCGTCACGTTCAGCGTTTGAGCAGCCCGGTAAAAGGTCTGTTCCTGCACAATGGTTTGAAAGACGCGATAGGCAAACGGTAACATCGGGGACACCTCCAAATTGGTTAAGATGAATTACATTCATGCTATTTCTAGATAGTTGAAATAGTTTTTCTGTCAACGGTATTCTATCATACTCCTTGAAAAGCAGGTAGTGGCAATTGGCAGTTGGGTTAATTCGTGGTGGCAATTAGTTGTTGGGTCTCGGTGTGTGGGTGTTCAGCGCCTCCGGGCTGGTGAAAATGGGCAGGGCGCTGTGGGCGGACGCCGGAAGCCACAGAGCGGTCTTCCGGCTTGGCGGTGAGCCTCTAGGAAACGAGTCTCTCCACCACCAGTTGTCTAACCGGCACAACCCGCCGCTAAGACAACTCCCACGGCTGAGCCCATTTTCACCAGCCCTGCGGCTGATATGGTGGATGGGCCCGACAACGGATTGCGTCGGACTTGGGTGTGACTGTGTGGTTTTACCAAACCTGCTTGGATGGTTGGTGGATATGTATAGAAGTAAGCATTGCGTCAATTTACACATGTAGGATTTATATGCAATTTACGCAAAATCTGGCAACCAGTCTCACGACAACTCAAATCCATGTTAAGCCGTGAGGGTGGTGCCAATCGCCTCAGCCGTGGGAATGTTCTTAGCGGGTTTACCGCTTAGAACATTGGTGGCTTGGAAACGCGGCCTTTGCGGTTCTAAGCCAAGTTCAGAGACCGCTTTTTGGCTCTGGACGTCCGCCCACCGCGTCCCGGGCGATTGGCGCCACCCGGTAAGGCGAGTTGACCATCAATCTGATCTGTCATTAAACCAGTTCTCAAGATTTTCCAGAAAGGTGTGAGTCCCATGTTAAATGACTTGTTTGCACAACGTGTTAATCCTGATGTTCCCTCTGCTTTGAGTGGACTGTTCCCGCAGGACACCGATCCGCGCGCGATTTCTTTTGCGGCCGGGAGTCCGAACGAGAGCCTCTTTCCGGTAGCGGCGATGCAGACGGCGTTTGACACGGCCATCGCGCAGACCGGGGCCCACCTCTTCCAGTATCAGACGGCACAGGGCAATCCGGATTTGCGGGCAAAGTTAGCGGCCCGCATTGGCAAATGGGGGCAGGTTGCGACTACCGCCGACAATGTCGTCTTGACGGTCGGCGGGCAGCAGGCAATTGAGCTGGTGGCCAAGGCCCTCCTGAACGTGGGGGATGAGGTGGCCGTGGAGGTGCCGACCTACGTAGGCGCATTGGCGGCGTTCGACCTGTATCAACCGACCTACCACGCGGTGCCACTGCAGGCGGATGGCTTGGATCTCGACCGGTTGGAGGAGACATTGAAGCGTCACCCGCGGATCAAGTTACTCTACACCGTTCCGGACTATCACAACCCGACCGGCATTACCATGAGCGTGGCCAAGCGCCGGGAACTCGTGGCTCTCGCCAATCGCTATGATTTTATCATCTTGGAGGACTCGCCGTACCGTGACTTGGGCTATGAACACGCACCGCTGCCCGCCATCAAGAGTTTCGACACTGAGGGCCGGGTAGTCTTCGTGTCGAGCTTATCAAAAATCCTGATGCCGGGGTTGCGGACGGGGTGGCTGGTGGCCGATGGCGACCTGTTGGCAGCGATTATGCGCGTGCGATTGGCCAGTGACTTGGAGACTGGCAACGTGGTGCACGCGGCCATTGACGCTTACCTGGACGCCAACGATTTGGACGCGCACATCGCGGCGCTGAAGACCAGTTACCGCGAACAGTGTGCAGCGATGGTCCACGCGTTGGCGGCCTATTTCCCGGACGACATCAGCTACACGCAGCCGGCTGGGGGCTTCTTCTACTGGGTAACCTTGCCGAAGGAAATCGATGCGGCGGCCTTACTGGAGAATACGGTGATTCCGCAGGCCCATGTGAGCTACGTGCCGGGCACCAACTTCTACCCGGACCGCGATGTGCATAACAGTCTGCGCCTGTGTTTCACCGGGCTGACGCCGGCCGTGATCGATGCGGGGATGCATCGGCTGGGTGATGCGGTGAAAGGGGCCGTGCGAGGCGTGAAGCCGGTGGTGTAGAATTGAAATTGAGTGGATAAGCATCTACAACTAGCATATATTGCTCTTGTTGTAGATGCTTATTACGTATGATTATTACGGAGTAGAATGGTAGATGTAGAAGCGATAGGCTTTAAGATCAGAGTTTTGAAGTGTTCTTGTATTTCTAGAGATACAATCATGCTATAATGAACCCTAGAAAAGACAAGTTAGTTTGGATGTGTGAGCTTTGGCAAGTGTTGACGATATAAAAGGAATAATCAAAGACATTCATGCTCGGCGTAATCGGTGGGTTCTTAGTAAGAGAGCCAAAAACTTTCAGACTTTGACAGAGCTGGCAATTTCTGCTGAAATGGCTTTTGATATTATCGATCGTGAGTTGAATTGGCAGGATTATATTTCGGGGCCTTCCCCGGATAATCATGCCGATCCAGTTCCTGGAGATATTTGGGTATTTGGCTTAACAATTGAAGGAGAGCCTTGCTATCTAAAAATTCAGGACAGACCAAGCGGTAGGGTCATGTGGATCTCGTTGCACATTGCTGCTTATCCAATGGATTTTCCGTATAAGCAAGATTAGAAGGTGGAGATGAAAATGAGTATAAAGACTTTTTATAATCCTGAAACAGAGACGACGGATCAATATACAGAAATATGGAAATTAGAGTTAGTTAAAGTGAGAGAGGAAGAGAATTTGCTAGTCAGAAATCATTACTGGCAGGATAGTGATAATGAATTGTGGGTGGATTTTGATTCCCCGATGGAGAATGTATATCGCGCTTTTAAGGCATACAGAGTTGTAAAGGGGTACATGTGTCCAGATGAAATACGAAAATTAAGAGAAAATCTCCATATGTCTGTTAGAAAATTTGCAGATACGCTTGGAATTGCATCGTCTTCGCTTACGCAGATTGAGAATAATCAGAGAGTACAGGCTAAATATCAGGAAAACTTATTTGAGGCGGCTAGAGATAATTACGAAAAAAACGGACGTCTGCCGGATGGATGGTCATCCAATGTTGAAGATGAGCTAGCAGATGTTTCGTATGAAACTGATAATCGGAATTTTGTATACGAGTCGTTTGAATCACATCGCATAGAAGTAAAATCATTCAATAAAAATAACAAGTTAGGAGATGTTGCATAGTGGCTGTTTTGGAGTTTGCCAATTATAGGGTCAAAAATATGAGCTATCAGAGAAATGAAAAGTATAAGATAAATGATGAGAAGATAATAATGAATCCCCAAGTATCTAGGAAAATTAATGTAGATAAAAATAGAATCTATGTGACATTAAGTGTGGTAGTTGGATCAATTGAAGATGAAAAATTACCATTTCAAGTTACTTGTTCAGTAATTGGTACTTTTGACTATCGACCAAAGGAGGATGAATCAGAGATAGATCTAGATCAATTAGTTAGAGTTAATGCAGTGGCTATATTGTATCCTTATGTTCGTTCAATTATTACGATGCTCACAGCTACGTCAAATGAATATCCAAGCTATATCATGCCTACGATAAATGTTAGTAAAGTATTAGCGAGTCAAGAGGAGTAGTAAATATGAATGTGATAACAAATTTATTTCATCATCAGAAAATAATATCTTCTCAAAAGAAAATAACATCTTCTCAAGATCAATCTGAGATAAGCAAGACGCTAAAGTATTTAAATAATCCAGGTTATTTGCAGGTGACAGAGGATAAAAAAGCAATGGCACTCATGTATATTCAGAAGAGTATTTGTAATGCGATTCTATACGATAGTTGTGTGTACAAGACATTGAATAGGCCGAATTCAGCAGATGACTTTAGAACCTGGTATCTGCCCTTGAGAAGAAATGAAACTGATCGTTATATTTATAGAAGGTTGAAGAACAGATTATATTTGGATGCTGTGAAAACACCGTTTGTCGTATATCCTTGGAACAATGAACGAATTGTCAGTAATCTATTAACTATTGGTGATGATGTGGAAAACAGGCTTAATGAAAAAGATAGTAACATTGAGAATAGCTATATCTATCCTCTAGGAGTGGCTGTTTGTTTAAACGGGAACCATAGTCAATTTGCGGCGCTTTTGAAAAACGAAATGACTACAATTAAAATTGATTCTGTATATGACATTTCGCTAGCCATGGAAGATATGAAGGTTCTAGAAAATGGTGTAATTAAAAGTACGGAATACTTCGATTTTGAGAAAGAAAGTCATGAAAAAATTAAAGATCTATTTCGTGTCGGTTTATCACTAAGAGAGTATCCAGATATGTTTCCCGAGGCTATCAGGAAATTTATTGCTGAGATGGGAACAGACATTAAGTAATTTGGGGTGGTATTTGCTGAGGATATAGTTCAAAACTGAGTTTGATCAAAAAGTAGCCGTAACCAACTCGTATCGAGCTAGTTACGGCTACTTGCTAATTATCGGGAAGATGTTCAGTGGCTCAAATCGTGCCAGAGTTCATCGAGCGTGTCGTATTGCTTAAGTTTGCCAGATCTAATCAGTTCACGTATTGCTTCAGGCGTGGCGTCGTCTTTTGAATGATCAGGTGTACTGCTAGGCATACTGGATGGACCAGATGGTAGCTCAGATTTCGGATTATCAGATTGGGCCATGGTAGACCTCCTTAGGTTAGCGTCAGTATAGCGTGGATTAGTCAGCAATCAGTGACAGGAGACTCAACATGAGCTGATGTGGTACTACGGTGGGACCCATACAAAAAACAGTTGGCACCAGAGACGCAATGCCTCGGTACCAGCTGTTTCGTAAGACGATGACGCAACAAAGGCTATTTCGCAATCACCAGTGTCTTATTCCCAGTGATGTAAGTCCCATTAGACAGAACCAAACGGGTAGTCAGATTATGTTTCTGAATCTTCTTGATTGTCAGCGTGGATTGAAGTCAATATTTGAGACA
>NZ_AZCZ01000030.1 GCF_001434055.1 Levilactobacillus parabrevis ATCC 53295
CTAACTTGATTATAAAATTCGCCATCATCTTTAATCTTTGATTGTGGAATAATATGATCCACTTGATAAGAAGACAGCTCATCAAAATTGAGCGATTCATTTATTCCATATAGGTCTTGCCCATTCTGCATAAAATAAAGTGTCATTTTTTCTGTCAATTTTCTTTTATTTTTATCATTAGCAAAGGGCTCCAACTGTTTTTTAACAACATCATCAACAATATTTTTAGCTGTTGCCTTATAAGTATCCAACAACGTTTTTGCTCTTTTTTGGGAACGCTTGGGGTCAATATCAGGATCACGAGCAGCTTCAACAAAAATCCATTTAGGTTTCTTTCCCATTGCCTTCTCAATGTCTCGAACAACCCCAAGAACCTCACGAATTCCTTTTTTGACACTTGGAGATGTATACAGATTATCAATAATATCCGAGATTCCCAATTCTTGATGACTTTTTATATATTGCTCGTTCATGCTCTCAATCTGCTGTGCGTAAACTTTTTCATTGATAATCGCCATAAAGTTACGTCCACTTTGCCATCTCAGTTGATCAATAATAGATCTACCCGAATTATCAACCAGACCCGTTAATAACTTCCTTGAGAAACGTCCCCAACCGGCTAACGGAACCTTAGCCAACTGATTTTTCTCATCAGTTGATAACCAATTGATTTGATCTATTTGTTGACGCAACATGTCATTCTTCAGTAAACTCGTCCAATTAATAATTTTTTCCAAATCTTCTCGATATTCTGGTCTATCAACTTTATTACCCAAAATCTTTCTATACGCATAATGTGTGGTCAGACCACTAGTGAAATGCTTAGGATCTGAAAGCCCCGAAATATCTATTTCCCCAGTTTTCTCAAAATAACCTTTCGCCACTAAGAACTCTTTAAATTCTTTAACTGAGACGCTCTTTTTATTCTTGAATAATCCTTCAAGTACCGCTTCTTTTTGTTCTCGTAAAATATGGCGCTTATTAATTCTTATATTATTTAATTCATTAAGAACCATATATTCTTGATACAGTAAGCTACATTTTGGCAAGACTTCTTCACCCAATAAATAAGTATCCGGGGTCTTCATTCGTTGAATGAATCTAATCGCCGATTTTGTCTGATCAACTTTTTTATTGAAGTTCCAAATATTAACAGTACCGGGTTGTTTCCGTACCATCCACGAAAAATGAGATCCAGAGTTTTTAGTCTGTGCCTTCGCAGTTATGAGAGGACCTACAAAATATGGAATGTGAAAGCTAACCAATTCGTCGAGCTTATACTGCTGATTCATAACATCTTCCATCACTGGATTAGGTGTCATTAACCATGGATAATATTTTCCCTGATTTTCAATGATTTTATCAAGTTCCCCCTGATGAATCTGATATGGGATAGAACCATTTTGACTGGTTCTTTGCTTGGGTAAAAATATTTCTTGTTCAATCCAATCTGCAATTTTTTTAGCATTATCATCCTGACCAATATCAGGCTTTATAATTTTCTTAATAGCACCGTAAAAATAATCTTGCGTATTTTTAGTTGTCGAATTTTGATTATTTAAATAGTCTGCATACTTTCCCAAAATTTCATTTTTTTCTGTTAGTGTTTTCTCTCCCGCATATTTTTTGAGGATTCTAAGCTGACTTCGATGAAGATTATATTTTTCAACCATGCTTGCAGAAAATCCCTCTTCGTTGGGAATCAACCGCGTTAAGCTAATTGCATTGTATACACCTAGACACTCTTCTAGCATTTGAATATCATCATCATTTAGCGTACTCTCTAATCTTTCTCGGTCGTCTTCAAGATTATTCAAACTAAAACTCCAGTCAGACTCCTTTTGAACATCAGAACCGACACCGGATAAAATATTCATCTTAGCTTTATATCCTACAAGAAGGTTAGCTACAGCATCACGTATATTCTTATCAATTTTAGCTTTCTGTGGCCCACCCTTTAAAAATTCGCTTAGCTCTTTCTTTCGATCCATTGCCTTATTTCCGCTAAGCATAATATCTTTAAATTTAGAAATATCATCATCGTTATCAGGCAACAATTCAACAATATCTAGTCTTTTCCCAAAATATTCATTCAATGCCCTGAAGCTGTCCACATACTGGAAACTTTTGAAGTTAAAATCTTGTGGATTCTTATTACCCATCAAGAAGTTCCCGCGATATTTAACAATATGGTGCATAGCTAAATACACTTCACGAATATCAAACTGCTTGTCTTCCGTCATCAGCTTCCATCGCAAATGATAGATCGTTGGGTAGGCCTTTTGATATTCCTTATCTTGCTTAAGACTAAAAAGACGGAACTTCTTTTGAAATCTGATATCATCTTTATGAATGCTTGACTGATGTAAACGTTCAAAAAAAGTCGGATCTACTTGTAAAATATTTGAATTAACCTTGAAGTAATCCTCCAACAATCTTAAGCGTGCCCGACGACGCTTATATCTACGTCGTGCAATCCGTAGCAATCTGGTCTGAACAGCTTTGACAGCAGTTCTAAACTTACGTACACCCAGGCCATATTGGTGCCTAACTTGAATCATTCTTCCTGTACTATCAACAACACACCAGCCTACACTGTTTGATCCTATATCTAAACCAACTCCATAATCTTCCATACAGGAATTCCCCCTTAATTCATCTAAACGATATACAACAATATTCCAGCAGATACCCTCATTTTATGCTGACTTATCCGCAATGTCTACACATTTTCAAATAGTTAATTATTTATATGCCATATTAAAATAAAGATATTCAAGTGCCTCGTTTTACCCTGCATAGATATCCAATAAATTAATGTGAAATCCATGATAGAAATAATTATATTTACTCAGTATTGACCAACTTCCTTCTATATACGTCACGCAAGCCCCGTCACCAAGCCTTTTAATTTCCCAGAATCTTTCTGTTGACATCTCCCCCGCCAGCGACTATTATTAGAGCCAAGTTAGAAATACATGAACGCATCACCAGGAAGAGTAGTCGTTCCCGCTAAGTTTAGAGACCACTGGTAGCTGAAAAGGTGGCTTACAACGGAACCGCGAAGATGAGCCTGGTAGCTAACAATTGGTGAAAGCTGATTGTTCGATTTGAAGCCCGTTACCGCTTCCGACTTTTGGCAACAGAAGTTACGGAGATGGTGGGTGTGAGCCCCCCATGAAACAAGGTGGTACCGCGAGTGAAATCGTCCTTATGTAAATTACATAAGGACGATTTTATTTTTTAGGAGATGTTTTGGGATGAAGAAAAAGGGAACTATTTTAACCGTAGCCGCACTGAGCCTCTTAACGTTAGCAGGTTGTGGGAGCCAAGCCAGCAGTAGTAACTCCAGTCACAAGTACGCCGCCAAACAGGAATTGAACTGGACCGAATCTTCCGAACTGGCCAGCTCCGACCTCGCACAAGCCACGGACACATTGAGCTTCACCGTTCTGCAAAACACGCAGGAAGGTCTCTACCGCCTCAATAGCAAGGGCACACCAGCCAACGCCCTCGCTACCAACACCAAAGTCACCAACGGCGGCAAGACTTACACCTTCAACCTCCGCAAGGACGCCAAGTGGTCCAACGGCGATCCCGTGACCGCCAAAGATTTCGTTTACTCCTGGCAACGGACGCTAGCGCCGAAGACCGCTTCACAAGATGCCTTCTACCTCTATCAGGTCAAGAACGCCGAGGCCGTTAACAAGGGCAAGAAGTCTCTGAGCGCCTTGGGCATCAAAGCTGATGGCAAATACAAACTGACCGTGCAACTCACCAAGCCCGTTTCCTACTTCAAGAAACTCCTCGCTTGGCCACTCTTCTACCCGGTTAACCAAAATGCCGTTAACAAGTACGGCAAAAAGTACGGGACCAGTTCCGCCACAACGGTCTACAATGGCCCCTTCCGTTTGACCGATTGGAACGGAACCGGCAAGACCTGGACACTGGCCAAGAACAAGACTTACTGGGACAAGAAGGCCGTTCACCTGACCAAGATCAACGAGCAAGTCACCGAATCCACCACGACCAGCTACAACCTCTATAACGCCAAGAAGACTGACGAGACGCTGCTGAGTGGTCAACAGATCAAGAATAACAAGAACAGCAAGGACTTCGTCAAACGACTCCCTACCGGTTCCCAACGACTCGATCTGAACCAAAAGAAAGTCACCGCCTTCAAGAACGCCAACGTTCGCAAAGCCTTCTCCTTAGCCATCGACCGTAGCCAACTGGTCAACGATGTTTTGCAAGACGGCTCAGTTGCCTCTAAAGGATTTGTTCCCGGCGGCATGGGCAACAACCCCAAGACGGGTGAGGCCTTCAACAAAGAAGCCTACGTTAAGTCCGGCGTCTCCTACGACCTCAAACAAGCTAAGAGTCTGCTGGCCAAGGGTCTGAAGCAGACCGGCGATAAGCAACTCAACGTCACCCTCTCCGTTTCCGATACCGACACCAACAAGCAGACCGCAGAATTCCTGCAAAGTGCCTTGGAGAAGCTGCCAAACGTCAAGGTAACCATCAAGACGGTACCTTACGTGCAACTGATCACCCAGCAAAACAACGGGAACTACGAGTTAACGTTAGCCGGCTGGCAATCCGTCTTCGCTGACCCCATCAACTTCCTGGACGTCTTCGAATCCGATTCCAGCTACAACACGACTGGTTGGAAGAACACCGAATTCGATAAGCTCCTCGACGAAGCCGAAAACCAAGATGGGAATCAACCCGCAACACGGTGGGCAAAATTGGTCAAAGCTGAAAAGGTCCTGATCAACGACCAAGGCACGATTCCACTGTACCAAGCTGCTAAGTCCCAACTGTTACGGAGCAACGTTAAGAGCATCGTTTACAACGGTGCCGGGGTCCCTTACGACTTCAAGACGACTTACATTGCCAAGTAACTAGCAACTGCCAAGCGACTTAGGTTGTTTCATAAGAATCATTATATATAGAAGAAACCAGGTTCCAACCAGCGTTTGAAGTGCGCGCGGTTGAAACCTGGTTTTCGTTTTCGATTTATTTAAACTTCTGGGAATGACCGTGCCTAACCTTACTCATCCGTTGGAATGTAATCCTGAAAGTCCCAGCCCCAAGCATGCGCCCGCACTGGTTGGCGGAAGGCATAGACGGCATCCGCTTCGCCCCAGACGTTCAGCGCCTGCGTCCGTTTACCATTGACCTTGACCGTCGTTAACTGCAACGCATTCAAGTCATCCATGAAGGCTTCGGAATTCAACTCGTAGTAGGCTCGATGATGTTTATCGGTCCGCTGCTTATAGGTCACAAGCGACCTTTCACCCCACTGCCAGTCTAGTCGGCTGAGATTGGACTTGGTTGTCTGTAAGTAGTTATAATCCATCCGGTTACTGGTAAACCGTAGCTTGACGGCATAATACGTTCTCACATGGCCGATCTTTTCCGAGCAAACGTAGCCGTACCAGTTGCCCCGATAACTTTTGGGAAGCTTACTCTTGGCCTGGGCCGTCACGCTACCGGCAAAAATTGCCACGACCAACCCCGCCAGTTCCAACATTAATTGTTGTGTCTTTTTCATAATAGCCAACTCCCTCCCCGTTTAGTCGTAAAGCTCCAACGAATCCTCATAGCCAATACCCCACGGGTGGCTGCGTAACGGTTTGCGGAAGAGGTAGAGGTTCTCGTAGCCTTCATTTAAGATCAACGCCTGCTTACTGGAGCCCGTCCCGGTGACCGTCCCCAGTCGAATCTTAGCGACCGCATCATCTTCCTCAATAGGCAAATAAATTTTGTAGATCTGACGATTTTTCTTATCTTTCTTAGCCTTATATATAGCCAACGAAGACGCACCCCAGGTCCACTTGAAATTCTTGAAGCGGGCATTCGTCGTTGTTAGATAATCAAACGAAATCCGCTTCGACTTGACCGTGATTTTACTGAAATCATAATGACGCACGTGATGGCTCTTTTCCGAACTTATGTAGCCGTACCACGTCCCCTGATACTGGATTGGCAACGCATCTGCTTGGGCCGGCACCGTCAGTAGTGCCCCACCCAGCAAGATACCCACTAAGCCAAAGAGAAATCCTTTCCCACACATCGGCATCCCCTACTTTCCGAAATAATTGTTACCGAAACTAACTATCCTAAATATAAGTCAACAAGGTAAATTAAACAAGCTGTTTTTGGTCTGAGCAGCTGGATAAATTACCGGTCTGACGTCACTTTTATCATTTGATTTATCCAAATTACATAATATGTCTCTTCCAATATAAAAAACGGGTGTCAACCGCGGCTGCAGCTAACACCCAATTCTTTTTTAATCTACGTTAAAGGCTGACCATTCGTCCAACTTTTACCAACACTTTAATTATCCGTATAGTCCCAGAAGTGCAACTTCACTCCAGTCAGCCCCAGCACGGTATGGCTGGTCAAAGCCGCTCCGCCTAGCAGGGTAGCCAACTGGATATTCGGAATCAACTTCACCGGAATATCATAGCCCGACAACCGCTTGAAGTAGTTGCGGACCTGAGGAATAGCACTGGGAATCTGGTGCAGGAGTGGCGAATTCAGGTAGAAGACATCGGGATCGAGCATCCCTACCACATTATTCAGAATGCCAGCGATACCGTTCGCAAATTGCGACAGCACCGTGATCACCTCGGCATTGTGGTCGGCATATAGTTTAGAAATTTCATCTAACGACATGTCCGCCTTCCCCAGCAAGTCGCTGATCTGATGAATCACGGCATACTCGGAGTAGACATCCTGATATGTCACCTGGCTGCGACTGTTATTGATGGAGAACGCCGGCATAACAATATTGTGGCCGAGATTCCCCACCCGACCTTGCGACCCCCGGTAGAGCTTGTTCTCCAAAATAAAACCAGCCGCAATTCCCTGATGGATGCTCAGTGTCACCGTGTTCTCCAGGCCAAACTCCTCCACAAAGTCGCGGGAGTAGATGGCGGAGAGGTTTGCCTCATTTTCTAACAAGATTGGCACCCCATATTTCGCGAAATAGGCCTTGAGGTCCAAGTCGCCGAGGTTCAGGAAGGACTCCTGAACTTGCGTGCCGTTGGTAATCCCGTGGATGGCAAAACAGATGCCCACCAAGCCACGTGTCGTGCCGGGAATCGCCGTGAAGTGGCCAATCAAGTCGTCCAAAGTGGCCGCCAAATCCGTGATTGCCGTAGTCGTGACCTGCTGGAACTGTAGCGTCTCGCCGTCCAAGTAGCAGGCCAGCGCCCGAATCACCTGAGAGTCCAGCTCGACCGTCAACGTATAGCCGTAGCGCCGGTTGATTTCAATCAACGTAGGCTTCCGACCACCATTTGAAGACGCCGACCCGGAACCAATCTCAGAGACGACACCCTGATCCTGCATCTCACTACACAGCAGCGACACGGTGGCCTTATTCAGACCCAGGTCACGGGCAATCGCCGACCGCGACGTTGCGCGGTGATTGAAAATGTACTCAACAATTCTTTGATAGTTGTAATCATGTGAATTACTTCGACTCGCTGATTCCGCCACAACGTCCACTCCCGACTAATTTTTCACAAATTCACGTGTGTACCAAAAGTTTAACACACTCTGCTAAGAGCACTAAACGATTCTTTCTTTTCATTTTGTCGTGCGCTGCCCCACCCCAGTGAAGACCAATGCCAGCGGCGAAAAATGATCTAACCCCTATGTGAGATTAGACCATTTTTCACCAAGCTTACCGCGTCACATCGTACGTGAAATCAGTAAACGTTGCCTGAGTACTGTTACGTTTGTACATATCAATGACGTCTAAACCAATGAAGTTCCCAGTATAGCCACCGGACAGGAAGCTAACATCCATCGCACCCAGCGAGGTCTGCTTGACCCCATCGTTGACGATGAATTCGGCTTGCGATTCGTTGATCTGAATGCTGAAGTTATACGTCCCGTCGCCACTAACCGGAATCTTGGCAACCTGTTCAAACTCCCCAGCAATTGAGCGGTGGAGAATGACACATGGCTTGTCATTTTCATCCAGCGTGACCATCAACAGTACGTAGTTATCCAGGTCAAGGTACAGCGTCATTCCCGCCATCTGCAGGTAGCTCTCTGGCTTATACTGCATCTGAACAGCAGCTCGGCAGTAGAAGTCCACTTGCCGAGTAGCAATCAGATGCTGGTCAAACGCCGACTGGGGCGACTGGCCACCAGCAAGTGTTAACCCGGACTTACTTGGCTGTAACCACGCCTTGTTCGGGAATTGCCGCAACGTGTTCCAGTACTCCGTGTTCAGGTGGTCACCCGTCAGGCTATCGCTAAAACTGTGACTCTGAATCGGCGTACTGTCCACGCCAGCTGGTGCCGGCGCTTCCAGGCTAGGATGATTGCCACCGCTTGCCAACCGCAACCAACCATCATCGGTCCAAACGACCTTTTGAATGGCAGTTTCACGACCCAGAACGGGGTCATCACCCTTGAGCGGCCGAGTGCACAGGTGCGCCATGTACCACTCGTGATTGGGTGTTTCGGTGATGCTGGCGTGCCCGGCACACTGCAATGGCAGGATGGGATCGTTAGCCGACGTCAACATTGGGTTCTGTGGATCGACCTCGTAAGGTCCCCAAACGTTGCGACTCCGCGCTACCGTTTCCTGGTGACCGGCTTCCGTCCCACCTTCGGCACACAACAGGTAGTAATACCCGTCGTGCTTGTAGATCTGGGGAGCCTCCGTCTTCCGGGCAGCCGTTCCTTTGAAGATCACCCGTGGCTTGCCTTGGAGTTCCAAGGTATCGGCATCGATCTTCTGGGCCACGATTCCTGCAGACTTGTTATGCGTCGACAGCCGATAATCCCAAATTTCATTCAGGAAGTAGGCTTGCCCATCGTCATCGAAGAAGATCGACGGGTCGAAACCAGAACTGTTGATGTAAACGGGTTCGCTCCACGGCCCGTGGATGTCATCGGCCGTGACAATGTAGTTGTCAGCGTCCTTGTACGGCACCTTGGTCGCATTAACATTGGTGTAAACAATGTAGTATTTACCGTTGTGGTAACTGGCGAACGGCCCCCAGATGGAGCAGCCGGTCGGGTTTCCTTGCAAATTAATGTTGTTACCTGGTTGGAGCACTGACGTTTCGTAGGTCCAGTTGACCAAGTTATCCGAGGAATAGACCCGGATACCGGGCAACCACTCAAAGGTCGAGACCACAATGTAGTATTTATCTTTGACACGAAAGAGTACGGGATCGGGATTGAACCCGGTCAGGACAGGATTTTGAATATTTCTCATATGGCAACTAGCTCCTATTTTTCTTCGTTGGCAGCGGCTTCTTCGGCTAATTCCTTAGCGTTCCGTTCCTTCAATTCAGCAGAAATCCGCTTGTAGGTTTCCTTATCCAAATTGTAGAACTTCATGGAGAAGATAGCGATGAAGTAAATGATAATAGGCACAATTGTCGTGGCAATAACGATTCCGTGTAAGGCACCAGCAGTTTGATGCTGCGTCGTGGCCACGTAACCGGTAGCGGAAAGTACCAGGCCGGGAATCATCCCACCTAAGGCGTTCCCACATTTGAACACGAAACCGATGATGGCGTAGATGACACCACCCATCCGTTTGTTCGTCTTGTATTCACCATATTCAACCGTTTCTGGAATCAAGGCCCACATGTAAGCGGAAATCATCCCGTTACCAACTGAGGCGATCCCACGAGAAATGAAGATCCAAACGATCCATTCTGGTCTAGCAAAGAACAGACCAACCATCCCGATAATGTCGGCAGCCACGGAAACAATGATCAATTGGAACTTGGTCATATGGTTGGCTAACCAAGGAATAGCTGGAATAAAGGCCAAGGCTGGTAAGGTCCCGGCTAAGGAGTACCACTTAACCAAGTCGGCACGGCCAACGTAGTAAGTGACGTAGTAGATCCCAGTAGAACTAACGATGGACTTAACCCCATAGATAACAAAGAAGAAGATACACAAGATGACCAAGGGACGGTTATGTAATAATTGTTCGAAGACATCTTTAACCTTGATCTTCGTATGTGCAGCTGGTACCTTAACCCGTTCGTTAGTGGAGAAGAAACAACCCCAGAGTAACAGGCCACCCATGACACCCATGATGACCATGGTCAATTGCCAACCTTTGGCAGCGCCCATGCTCTTCGTAAAGAGATCGGCCAAGAATGGCACGAAGAACGCCACGATAACTTGACCAACGTTGGCCAGGAAGGTCCGGTACGTCGTTAAACTAACGGATTCTTGTTGGTCGTTGGTCATGGCGGACGTTAAACTCCCATAAGGGACATTGACGAACGTGTAGCAAACGGACAACAGAATGTAAGTCACGTAGGCGTAAGCTAATTTACCCACACCGCCGAAACTTGGTACCGTGAAACAGAGAACAGCTAAGATGGCAAATGGAATCGCGCCATATAGCAGGAATGGCCGGTACTTCCCCCAGCGGGTATTCGACTTATCAACGAAGAATCCAATGATGGGATCACTGAACGCATCAATAAACCGGACCACCAAGAACAGTAATGAAGCGGCACCAGCTGACAATCCAAAGACATCGGTGTAAAAGAAGAGTAAGTAACTGGATAAACTTGCATAAATTAAATTACAGGCAAAATCACCAAGTCCAAACCCAACCTTTTCACCCACACCAATCTGACCAATTGGCCTGATTGTGCGTTTTGGTTGCGCATTTTCCATGAATGAGGCATCTCCTTCAACTATAAATTTAAAATATTAAACTAACCACCTCGAAGTATATCAGGAAGCGATTTCAATTCAAGAGGTCGAAGGCGTTGCCTATGCCAGTTTCAGTTTAGCTATTCAATTATGAAAACGCTTTTCAAAAGAGATTGTTCCCCATTGTGCCAATTAATGCCTTTTGTGAAAAATATTTTATGAAAGTTTTGTAAATCATGATTTTAAATGTTATTTTAAGAAAATAAACTAATCGGGGGATATGAACGATTTGCTAACTGCTATTGGTGCCGATCCCTGCTGTGACAGCGTTTATCGTGACAACCCATTTTCCTTAGTAAATGAAAGCAACCAACTTAACGCGTAAATCCCGCTCCAGCTAACCACCGGAGTGACGGCCATTCCACCATATTTTCCATTTAACGCGCTTACATCGACAACAACGACCGGTGCTTTTCATCATGCTCGGCACCGGTCGTTGTCTTTTATCAGGTTTGTTTAATTTTTATATCAAAACAGATTATCGTGGAAACAGAGGTAACTCTGCTAAAAATTCAATGTCTGGCCGATCAACCGCATCACCCTCAGCCAAAATGGCCAACTGGCCCACGACCGTCGCCCCAGCCTTCTCGATCAAGGCTTGAGCTGCCGCAAGTGAGCCACCACTGCTGATAACGTCGTCGACAATGACGACCCGTTTAGCAACTAGCTTATCCGCATCAGTCCCATCAAGTACCAATTGCTGTGGTGCACTGGTCGTGATTGCCTTCACCGGCACCGTCAATGGTGCCACCATGTAGTCCTTCACGTTCTTCCGCAACACCACAAACTGGGGGTGATTCGTAACGCGACTCAGTTCCTGCGCCAACGGAATCCCTTTGCTTTCCAATGTGACGAAATAATCGAACTCAGCCGGTACGCGTTTAGCCAGGGCCTGTGCCGCATAATCTGTCAATTCAGCATCACCCAGCAATACGAAGGACGCAATCGCTGTGGTGTCACTGATCGGCATAATCGGCAGGCGCCGGGTTAATGGCCCAATCTTAATCTCAAAAGTTTTCAACATTTAGACCCCCAGTCCCAAGAGTGGCAAACAGAATTTCAGAATTGCGCCCGCTAACAGTCCAGCGAAGGGATCGGCCACCGCTGTGATCACCAACGTAATCGCCGCGATAGTCGCCGTAGGTCCTTGTAGAGCCATGCCGGCGTTGACTGGAAAAATAACGACCGTCCCCAGAATAAACAGGAAGCCGGCAATTGAAGCGCTCGGCACGTATTTGCCCAATTTAGGTAGCCAGCCCACGGCCAGGATTGCCGCCATAATCAGCATCATCATGATACCGGCAACGACTGGCTCAGGCGCGCTGGCCGTTGCTGAGATAATAGCTTCAACCGGAGCACCACCCAATAGACTGGTCCCCATATCAGCGATTGATTGCGTAATCGTCAGTAGGTTTAAATCAACTGGATTGGGCTTCTGACCCGTCATTTGGCCGGTAATCAAGCCGTAAGAAATGTTGGCGCCGATATTCAAACATGCCAGACTTAGTGCCCCGCGGACCACGCGCACGTTGACTGTCGGCTTGGTGAAAACGAACCGCCGTGCCGTCACGTGTTCTGGTAATTCTGCGCGATAGTGCTGGATAAAGACGGCGGCGAGGCTGGAGCCAACCACCGAAACGACGATGGTCCACACCAAGTCCTTGGTAATCAGGTAAGTCACAGCGGCCAGTGCCACCGATAGCCACCCGGTCAGCCGTTCGGTCTTCGCCATCCCCAGGGCAATCTTAGCCAGCATGATTCCCACTCCGGCCATCATCCCCGCCATGATGCCGTTGCCAAGAACGTCGACAATCTTAGTGAGCGTTCCCGTGACCCCAATCAGTAACATCACGATGGACCCGCCCAAGATAATCGAGGTTCGTTCGCGCAAGTCTCGTCCCAGCTTACCGGTTAGGGCCAATGACTCCGCCTGAAACGATAACGGCGCAACGGAACTAAAGGCTCCGTTGACCGCTGAAGCAAAAATAAAAGAAAACATCGTTGGAAAAATTGCAAAACCGAGCGACATCGCCATAATTCCCTGCGGAATGCCGTTTAACACTACCCCGATGGCCGCTAACAAATCGGCTACCCAGTGCATAATCATTTCCTCCCCACTAGAAACGGTTTATTCGTATTTCTTCACCATCATACGGTATATACCGATTCAAGTCCACCTTTATTTTTCTTTTTACGAATAATAAATATAAAAATCGTTATTAAATTCGTGTATAGTTAAAGTTCACGACTACTTGTCAGCCGATTGGTCACGCCCCACAACCACAAATGCTTGCGCTTGCCACCACTTTACCGTATGATAATGTTCAATTGCTTCGAGTTACTCGAAAGCCAATCTCGTCGGGAGGAAATCAAAATGTCTTATACCATTCACGAAGTCGCCGAAAAGATGGGGATTTCCACTTACAGTATCCGTTACTACCATGAATATGGTATGTTGCCATTTGTCCAGCGTGACGCCCATAATAACCGGGTCTTTGAGGATAGTGATCTCGAATGGCTCAACATCATCGTTTGCTTACGGGCAACTGGGATGTCGGTCGAACGGATCAAACACTACCTCGACCTCGCGCAAGACGGCGCCGACACCGTTCCAGAACGCTACGAGATGATGAAGGAACAGCAAGCACAGACCTTGCAAGAGATTCAGAACCTCCAACAACATCTCGCTACGATCAATTTCAAAGTCGCGCATTATGCCAAATTAATGGAGAATCATGAACCCGATAGCTTCTTGCCCTCCGATTTACAACGGAAAACCGCAGTTAACCAATAATTTCATTTCATCCCAACCGCTAGGCCCACGTCTAGCGGCTTTTTTAGTGCTTAAACCAGGTAGTTTCCCGGCTTCAAGCCATAATTCTTGACCCCCCCTTAACCAATATGCTAATCTAAAAACCCTGTGAAATTATTACATTGTTTATAAGGGGGGCTCATTCATGGAAACGACCCTATTGCCGCACTGGCGGCGTAACATTTATTTCTTCTTAACCAGTCAGTTTCTGTCAGGCATCACCAGCATGGTCGTCCAATACGCCATCATCTGGTACTTAACCAAGCAGACTGGCTCGGCGACCGTCCTTAGTCTAGCAACCTTATTGGGCATGCTACCCATGGTTTTACTTAGTCCATTCGTTGGTCCATTCGTCGATCGGCTCAACAAGAAACTCCTGCTGATTGTTCCGGACGTCGTTGCCGCTGCATTTGCCATTATCCTTTCCGTCGTGGGGACGCTACAGGACGCCTTCCCACTATGGCTGATCTTCATCTCGCTCTTGGTGCGGGCCATCGCACAAACTTTCCAAATGCCCACCATTCAGTCGATCATGCCGACCATGGTGCCAACCGAGCAGCTGACCAAGCTCAACGGTCAACTCGGCATGGTGCAATCAGCCAATATGATCATCGCACCGGCGTTAGGCGCTTTTCTCTTTGCACTAATTCCCCTGAACTTCCTGATCCTACTGGACGTCCTCGGTGCTGTCATCGGAATTAGCCTGCTCCTATTCGTCAAAATTCCCGAACATCCCGTGATCGATGAACCCGTTCACATCTTGGGAGACGCTAAATTTGGCCTAGATAAGCTTCGACACACTCGTGGCTTGTGGGCCATCACCATTGTTGGCGCCATTTTCACGCTGCTCTTCATGCCCGCGGCTAGCCTCTATCCGCTAATGACCATGGGCTACTTTCACGGTAGCGTTGGTCAAGCCGGTCTCATCGAGGTCGTCTATTCCGTTGGTATGCTACTGGGCGGCACCATTATCGGGGTATTTGGCAATTGGCGCGACCGCATGCCGCCCATTCTGTGGGCCATGGCTGCCATGGGAGTAACCTTCGGCGCAAGTGGTTTTCTCCCCGGCAACCATACTGGTTTCATCTGGTTCGTTGGCCTAAACACTTTAGCCGGTATCGCCACACCATTCTATAGCACGTTGCTAATGGCTATGATCCAGCAAAGCTTTCCACCAGCACAACTTGGCCGAATTCTTGGCGTTCTCAACTCCATCATGAGTATCACCGGACCAGTCGGCTTAATCTTCGCCGGCCCACTCGCTGATATGATTGGTGTAGAAAAACTGTTTATCATCGGTGGTGTTGGCTCATTGGTCTGCGGTCTCTTGATGTGGCTGCTTCCCAGTACCTGTCGCTACGACGTCAAGCTGCAAGCACACGCCCAACCCGAGCTCACTGATACCGTTAATTAACCCCAACCTGGCCATCCCGTTTCAACGGATGGTCTTTTTTATCTTGACAAAATGAATGAATAATTATAATATTCATTCATAAGCAAACGAAAGGAACCTAACCGATGGAAGAAAAACAGGAACGCCTCTTCACCGCCGCTCACAATTTATTTCTAAATCAAGGGTTCAAACGGACCAGCATCGCTGAAATCGCCAGTCAAGCCGGTGTAGCGGTCGGTACCTTCTATAATTTCTATCAGTCCAAATCAGACATCTTCGTCCAAGTCTACAACGCCGAGAACGAACGAGCTAAGGGCCAAATTCTGGCTGCCGTCGACCTCGATGTGGCCCCTACAGACCTAGTCAAAACGGTCCTTCATCAGATTTTTACCCACTCCGCCGACAATCAGATTCTGCAGGAGTGGTTCACCAATCCCAAGCTTAACGCACTGATTGCCCGCAACAACCAGAGTGCCGTCGAGGAAAGTCTGGTCTACGCTACCCTCATGCACCTGATCGATCGCTGGCAGGACCGTGGTCTTCTTAAAGACGGCCTCTCCAAGGACCGCGTTATCAGTCTATTTAACGCGCTGACCGTAGTCGATTTCCACCAGAGTGAGATTCAAACGGATGACTACTACCAGCTGCTGAACGATCTAATTTCCGGAATTTTATTGTTTATTCTAAAATAGCCCAACCGGTTATTTTTTTACACCAAAATGAATGAATTAACATAATATTCATTCAATCCAAAGGAGCGTATCATTCATGAAAAAGCTATTCTGGCTGCTACTGGCCATCGTCATTATTCTCGGCACCCTAGTTCTCTGGCTCACCACCAGCAATCGGCGATTTAACGTCAGTACCGGTCGTCTTAGCCAATTAACCACTCAAAACAGGTCATTTGATACCCAACCACAGACGGTCCATCTCGTCCTGCGAACTGCTCAACTGAAGATTAAATCAGGCAATCACTATCAGTTAACAGCACGCCATGTCAGCAGTGACCAATTCAAGCTGACTCACTCAAACGGCGTCCTCTCAATCACTGAAGCCAATGCCAAACACCATCAGCTCGAAATCGGTAAGACGCCTGTCCTCACGCTAACCGTGCCGACTAAGGTTGAACAGTTAACGGTCGACCAACTCAACGGAACATTAGCGCTCAACGATCTTACTGTGGGTATGCTGACCCTTCACCACCGCAATGGGACGACTAAGGCAACCAACCTCACCGTCACCCGCGGCGGTGAGCTCATCAAACAGAATGGCCGAACCGACCTGCGACGGCTCACTAGTGATGGTCTCAGCATCGCCATTAAGACCGGGCAGTTCAAACTAAACGGGATAAAACGTGCCAGCAACCAGCAAACCTACACGCAAGCCGGCAATCATCCCCTGACCATTAAGAGTGGTACAGGACAGGTGCGCGTAACGACCAACTAACAACAAGAAGGGTGCCGAGACCAGTCGTCTCAGCACCCTTCTATTACATGTCATTAGCTAGCCGCAACGAACGCCGCCGGCTGCCTACATTTTCTTTTCAAACCCTTCCATCGGTGCCGCCTGATTCTGATAATCGGCCGCAGCTTCAGGATCCGTGGTAAAGTGCATCACGGAATAAAAGGCCCCGTTCAAGTAATCCTGCATAGCACGTGGAATCTTCAGCTCAGCCATTTCGGACGGGGAGAGTTGGTAGCGAATACTGGCTTCATCCCCGTCAGCAACCTTTTCCATCCATTGGGGTTCACGAATCATTTCGCGGCCCATGGCAACCAAGTCAGTTCCCATATCCAAGACAGCGTCGGCATCCGCTGGTGTTTCCACGGAACCGACCCCGATCAATGGCTTGCGACCAGCTAGCTGTGCCACTAATTTCGCAATGATCGGCTCGTGATCGGACTTGTCATTCAGCGACGTCCGGTGAGCCGAACCCATCGACGTGTGGACGTAATCCACTGCGGAATCTCCCAGCATATCCACGAAAGCCAAGGTGTCCGCCAAGCGGATACCGGGCGTCTCAATCTCTTCTGGTGAAATCCGGTAACCCAGTAGGAATGGCCGATCGGCGTACTGATCAATGGCAGTGTGGGCACTGGCGATGACGGCCTTGGCAAATGCCATGCGATCATCACGGTTGCCACCCCACTTGTCAGTCCGCTGGTTGGAATTAGGAGAGAAGAACTGTTGCAGCAAGTAAGTGTTGGCTCCGTGAAGTTCGACCCCGTCAAAACCAGCAGCAATCGCCCGTCGCGTAGCATCCCCAAAGGCTGTAATGATGTCATCGATCTCATCGGCGGTCAGTTCCCGCGGTGTCTGGGAGTCAGCTGGATAAGCGGCCTTAATCGCGCTGGCACTGACGGGTTGGTTGCCTCGCAGAATCTGGTCGTTAGACTTACGGCCAGCGTGGAAGATCTGGAGCACGGCCTTGGTCCCGTTACGTTTCATGGCGTGGGCCAGTTCACTCAGGCCGGCAATATCCCCGTCATTAGCAATCGACAGTTCACCTTCAAATCCCTTGCCACTCGCAATCACGTTGGCCACTTCGCCAATGATCATGCCCAAGCCACCGGAACGAGCGCCATAAAAGGCGATTTCGTCGTTTGTCACGTGGCCATCATAGAAGCTAGACATCGTGGTCGTTGGTGACATGACCATCCGATTTTTCAGTGTGATGCCGTTCTTAAAGGTATAAGGTGCCATAAACTTATGTGTCATTAGAATTTCCACCTTTCTGAGTTGCGTTACAGGTTTGAATTGCGTTTAAAATGGGCCGGAGTGTTTCCCCCGCGGCGGTCAACGACCAGCACCATTGTTTCATGTGAAACATCACGAGTTGGTGGCGCTGGAGCTGCAATAAACCGAGCCAACACCGCCAATGCTGCCAAATGGGAATCTGCCGTGACAACATTCCCGGCGATTGGGGCGCTTCAGCCAGGAGTAACAGAACCTGCCACTGCAAGGGCTGGGTCACAATTGCTCGCGTGGCTTCTAGGCCACGAATCGTGGGTTCCATGGAACCACCTCCTCAACATCACCTAGCATAAGGGCTTACTGAGCATAAAAAAAGAAGGCACTTTGAAGTGCCTCCCACTAATTTTGCAATAATTTAGCAAACCCATCATGATCGTTTTGAATTTCCATCTCCGGCACCTGACTGGCCCGCTGCTCACCCCACAGCGACATCTGCACCAAGATTTGGCCCAGCGAACGCCCCAAATCTGTCAGCTCGTAGACTACCTTAAAGGGTGCCCGGTCACCGTACACCAGTCGCTTGATGATGCCATCGTCTTCAAGTTCTCGCAGCTGTTGCGTCAGAACTTTTTGCGAGATCGCCGGCAACTCTTGGCGGAGATCACACGTCCGCTGTGGCCGGTTGCCCAAATGGCAGAGCAGTTGGGGCTTCCACTTACCACTAATAACACCTAAAGTAGCTTCAACCCCATTATTATATGACTTCTTCACGTGATGACCTCCCAGCGTTTTTTCCTATCTTACCGCAATAGACGCTTTTGGGGGAGTAGGCACCTTTTGGTAACCATGGAAATTCTCTCTTAAAAGGCGTAGAATAACGATAATTTTATTCGTTGAGGAGGTCTGCTCATGCTCAAACCTTATCCGTTAAACATCGGCGATCACATTGCCATTGTCAGCCTCTCCAGTGGTGTTCTGGGCGAGAATTTCGCCGCCCACGAGCTCGCTCGCGGCCAACAACGCCTGCGAGAACTGGGACTCATCCCGGTCACCATGCCTAACGCGCTCAAGGGTCTCGACTATCTTGAAGCACACCCGGAAGCCCGCGCCGCCGACCTGAAAATGGCCTTCACCAATCCCCAAATCAAGGGAATCATCTGTGCCATCGGTGGGATCGATACCTACCGCCTAGCCCCCTACTTACTGGACGATCCGGAATTCATTGCAGCCGTTCAGACGCACCCCAAACTATTCACTGGATTTTCAGACACCACCGTCGACCACTTGATGCTGTATCGATTGGGCCTCACGACTTACTATGGACCGAATCTGCTGAACGACTTAGCCGAATTGGGACCGGAACTGCTGCCTTACACGCGACAGACGTTAGCCCATTACTTCCAGAACCCAGCCACCACGGCAATTACCAGCAGTTCCATTTGGTACGAGGAGCGCACTGACTTTTCGCCAGCCGCACTGGACACACCACGGCGTAGTCATCCTGAGACTCGTGGCTACGAGGTGCTTCGCGGAACGGGCCACGTCACGGGTCGCCTCCTGGGTGGCTGTATCGACAGTCTCAACAGCTTGCTGACGGACACCCGCTACCCCGACGAGCCAGTGATTGCCCGGAAATACGGCTTGTTGCCGGCCCCCGATACCTGGCGTGACAAGATTCTCTTCCTAGAAACCAGTGAGGAGCAACCGACGCCGGCCGCCTACCAAACGATGCTACAAAATCTCAAGGATGTTGGTATCCTTGGTAACGTTCGTGCCATTATCACCGGTAAACCACAGAACGAGCGCTACTATGACGCCTATTGCCAGGCCCTGCTGACCACGACTAGCGACCTAAATACGCCCATCATGACCAACTTCAATTTTGGTCACGCCTATCCCCGAACCGCCCTGCCCTATGGCCTGACGGCGGAATTGGACTGCACGGCGAAGGCGTTAACGGTGACGGAGCCCTTCTTTGCGGGAGCTGTTACGGAATAATTAACGAGCTTGTGCGGAATGGCTCTCACATTTGACAGTAATATCAAGGCTCATATAACTATTAATTATATATTAATAATTATATGAGCCTTCTACTTACTAATTTCTGGTCACCTGTAAACTGAAACCTAAACTAAAAGTTTTTCCAAATAAAAGGGCACTCAGCCAATCGACCGAGTGCCCTTCCTCATATCATTATCTAACTTGCCGGTACCGCCATCACGTCGGTATCCACAATTCCAAACTGCAAGCGCATCGCCGTCTCAATTTCTTCCCCTAAACGGTAGCTGTCCTGGACTTCCATGTGCGGGTCGACCGCAATCACCAATTCCAGCGTCACCACGTTCCCGTTGTAGTGGGCCTTCAATTCCAGAACCCGTTCGACCTCTGGAAAATCCTCAGCGGCTTGCCGAAACCGGTCTTCGACTTGGGGATCGAAGTAGTCAGCCAAGTTCAGACTACTCTCGCGAAAGATCTTAATTCCCGAGGCGAGCAGAAAGAACCCAACTAGAATACTGGCCATGCCATCCAACCAACTCAGCTTGAAGAACAGTGCACCGCCAATGGCCACCATCGTCCCCAGACTGGTTACGGCATCACTCAAACTATCCTGAGCAGCGGCCGTCAACGCCGCATTCTGAAGCTTTCGACCTGCTCGCCGGTTCAGCCACCAGACTCCCAGCATGATGACCGTCGCAATCCCGGCTCCAATCAGCGTGATTGCTCGGGGAATCTCCTGCGTATCCGTATGCATCAGACTCTTGATCCCGGAAAAGATAACACTAGCGGCAATGACGATCATTACTAATCCGGTAATCAGGGTGAAGACGGTCTCGTAGTGAAACCGCGTCAGCTGCAGACGCTGGCCACTATTTTCAAAATCCTCTGGCAATGGTTGCCCCATCAGATCATCGTCGTGAATATCCCGAGCAATGTAGAGGCCAACCATTAAGAGGACGGACGCAATGATTCCTGACAAATTATTAAACGCATCCGCCCGCAACGTCTGCGAGTGCCCGATGATGGCGAGATAAAATTCAATCACCGAAATTGCCAGGTACGCCCCAACATTTAACACCAAATGTCGCTGGGCACCCTTCAATTTCGCCAGTTCAGTCTGTTGGCGAGCGTGCCACACAGCCTGCTCACTACGGCGATGCGCATCCAAATCCTTCATACCCATTCCTTCTCACCTGCTAAGATACTTTCATTATAACCATCTTGATGAAAGAAACATGCCCCTGGCGAATTTGTTTTGCCAAATAGGTACTTAACCATCAGCTGTTTTTGTGTTGACTAGTCAACTTGTTAGCTTTTTCATTATCACAAAATACCGCTAGATAGTCATAATTTTATTTTTATTACGTATTCGTAAATCGCCCATCTGTCAACATTTAATCCGGTTGCACACCCCTCGTAAATGACAAAATGGGCGAAACCTATTGCAAACTGTAATCACCTAAGTTATAATTACTTTGTGAAATTGGTACTAAGGATTTTCAAAACTTCTGAAAGAGGGAAAATTGAATTATGGCTGAACGTAGTTATGACTTTCTTATGCCCAGTGTCAACTTTTTTGGCCCTGGCGTAATTAGCAAGATTGGTGAACGTGCAAAGATGTTAGGGATGAAGAAGCCCGTCATCGTGACTGGGAAGATTCTCGAAAGCATGGAAAATGGTGCCGTTCAACAAACCATTGCTTCTCTTGAAGCGGCTGGTGTGGACTACGTTATTTACGATAACGTTGAACCCAACCCAAAGATCCGGAATATCAAAGAAGTTAAGAAACTTTATGAAGAAGCTGAAGCCGACTCCATCATCACCATTGGTGGGGGCTCCGCTCACGATACTGGTAAGGGTGCTGGTGACATTTTGACCAACGGCGACGACATTACCAAGTTAGCCGGGATCGAAACGCTCGACCACGCCTTACCACCACTGATTGCCGTTAACACGACTGCCGGGACTGGTTCCGAATTGACCCGTCACGCCGTTATCACAAACGAAGAAACCCACTTGAAGTTCGTGGTCGTTTCATGGCGGAACATTCCGTTGGTTTCCTTCAACGACCCTACTCTGATGCTCGACATTCCTAAGAACTTGACTGCCGCAACTGGGATGGACGCCTTCGTCCAAGCCATCGAACCATACGTGTCCGTTGACCACAACCCAATCACCGACTCACAATGTATCGAAGCCATCAAGTTGATTGAAGGTTCCTTACGTGAATCCGTTGCTAACGGTCACAACCTAGATGCTCGGACCAAGATGGTCGAAGCTGAAATGTTAGCCGGGATGGCCTTCAACAACGCCAACTTAGGTTACGTTCACGCCATGGCTCACCAACTCGGTGGCCAATACGATGCCCCACACGGTGTTTGCTGTGCATTGCTCTTGCCTTACGTTGAACAATACAACATCATCGCTTGCCCAGAACGTTTCGCCCAATTGGCTGAAATCATGGGTGAAGACACCACTGGTTTGTCCACGCGTGACGCCGCTGAATTGTCCATCAAGGCCATGAAGCAAATGTCACAAGATGTTGGTATTCCAACTTCCATCAAGGAAATCGGTGCTAAGCCAGAAGACTTCGAACTGATGGCCGAAAATGCCTTGAAGGACGGGAACGCCTTCTCTAACCCTCGCAAGGGAACTAAGGAAGACATCATCAAGATCTTCCAAGCTGCCTACGACGCTGAATAAAAAGTAATCGTTGATTGCGGGAAGCCGCCACTTCCTGTAGTCGGTTGAAAACTATTAGTTAACACGACGAAAAGGATCATCTCACTGAGATGGTCCTTTTTGCTGTCTCTGATTATTGCGGAGCAACCCGATATCGGAGTACCGTCTTCGCCTTTTCCGGTGCCGTCCGACGAGTATCGGTCAGATAGATTTCACGGTGCCAGTAGTCGCCCATCGTGGGAATCACCTTGAGCTTCTGGTCAGCCAATACCTGCTGTAGCTGAGCAAACGTGACCGGCTCGTCATCAAACGGTCCCTGATGAATCGTCTGGAGGACTTGGCCCTCTTCATAGGTCTCCCACTTCAGCGCCGTCAACCAGGGATTCTGCTTTTTCGCCTGGACCCGCGCCAGACTCGCCTGAAAATCGACGGCCGTCAGTCGGTCCGGTTGCCGGAGCATAATCTTATAGCGTAGCGCAGACTTATTCAGTTCCGCCCCACGTGACCCATCGTCGGTGGTCCAAACGCCTTCCAATGGATACACGGTATATTCGTAAGGCGTTCCCAAATCACCGCGTTTCAACGCCATCCGCAGATCATAGGCCACAGGATAGAGTGCCCCAATCTGCTCGCTAAATTGCGGTTGATTGGGATCACCCGTCCCCGCCAAGGTGATAAAATTCAGCTTGGGCAACGTCAATAATGTTGGTCTCTTAGGAAGATACCAGTCCTTTTCGACCTTACGCCATTCATGTTTCACGTGAAACAACCTCCTTTGCCAAAAAGAGCTTGAGACAGAATCTCAGACCCTAACGCTGTTCAATTTTATACGGACAAAAGATAGCTACCTTTTGTCCCGCTCTCATATTACTTTTCAACCAATGGAACGAGCATCTCGCCATGAACGCCGTCAGCGTCGGTACCCGTGACATAAGACGTGTTGGGCCCACCAACGTAGGCGTAATCAGTCAATTGTGGCAGGATTTCACCGAAAGCCGGTCCTTCCAGAGCATTGTACAGGCCCATCTGGTCCGCCGCCGTCCCCTTGATCACCAGGTACTTGCCGGCTGGAAATGCAATCAGTCGTTGACCATCAGCGACCACCGTGTCGGCCGCAACTTCGCGGCCGGCGTAGTAACAGAACTTACCATTGACGGCTTCATTGACGGCAAAGGGGTAGTCATTCACGCCGACTAAACTGTCCAGAGCGTGCTCGGCATTAATTTTCTGCCAAAAGACCGCCTTCTGTTGACCCATTTCTGGAAAACCGCCAGTAAGAACCGTACCAATCCCTAATACCGTGAATGCTGCTTTCGTTTCAATTGTGTAATCTGCCATATTGTTGTAGCCTCCTTAAGATGATAGACTCAGTATACGGTCTAATAGTTTCAAAAACTGACACTGTTAGGAGAAAAATTACTCATGAACAAAACTGATCGTATCAATACCATGATGCGCTACATCAATAACCGCCAATACTTTACAATTCGCGAACTGATGACTCAATTTAATGTTTCACGCAGTACCGTCATCCGCGACCTCAATACCATCCAGGAATTGGGTATGCCGCTGACGGCAAGTGTCGGCCGAGACGGCGGCTACGCGGTCTTACAGAACCAATTACTACCGGCCGTCCAGTTCAACAGCGAAGAGCTCAAGGCCCTGTTCGTCAGTTTTCTGGCGACTCTCAATACCCAACTGCCCTACCTGCAGAACCGCAATACCCTAACGGAAAAGCTGGTGGCAATTGCCTCTCAGGCCCAGCAGGACAACCTACTCACGCTGCAGGAACTTCTAGTCTTTGACCATACCAATCCCCGCAACCCCAAGCTGACTGAGCTCACCGACTACGCGCCAGCCCTACTGAAGCCCTTACTGAATGCCTGTCTGACAACGCGACAACTCATCCTGACTACCGCGACCACAACCCAGACCGTCTGGATCCGCCACGTCTTCAGCCGCCAAGCCAACTGGTACGTGGACGCCTGGGATCTGACCGGCCACCGCTTAGTCCAAATTGCCATCGATCGGCTGACAGCTGTGGCACCCGTCGCCCAGGAGGAGATCCTCCAACCCGCAGCCATCGAAGCCGCCATCAAACAAGCCCAGCCGCAGCCCAACGTGAAATTGACTTTAGACGCTGATGCCATTCAACAGTGGCACAACCATCCCCATCCAACCGCGGCGTTGCAGTATCAGGATGCCTTTCAACAAACGGCAATTCTGGAATGCCGGGTGGCACCAACCGACCTGCAACAGCTCACCGATTTTAGCCGGTGGTACCTATACTTAGGCGCCGGTGCCTGCATAGTGCAAGCCCCGACGCCTCTGATTACTATTTTAAAACAAACCGCGCAGCGTTTACTCGCGCAATTACCGCAGTAGGTACCCGCCATCGACCGGTACCATGACCCCGGTCACGTAATCTGAAGCGTGGCTGGCCAAGAAAATCATGGGACCCATCAGATCAGCCGGAACACCCCAGTCCCCACTTGGAATATGGGCGGCAATTTCTGGCCCACGAACGGGATCTTCTTGCAGCGCCTTCGTCATGTCGGTACTAATGTAACCGGGTGCTAACCCATTTACTTGGACGTTATCCTTAGCTAAGGCATCGGCATACGCCCGCGTCAAACCTAACACAGCGTGCTTGCTGGCCGTGTAGGGGAAGATATATTTCCCAGCCCGGTAAGACAGCATGGACCCAATGTTGATGATCTTCCCGTGCTTCTGCTTGGTCAAGACCTTGGCAGCGGCGTGCGACAGGTAATAGGTGGCGTTCAGGTTAATATCGATGACCTTCTGCCAATCCTCATCCTTGTAGTCGAGCACATCATTTCTGATAATGACCCCGGCATTGTTGACCAGAATATCAAAGTGGTCAAATTCCTTGAGGGTGGCGGCGATGATCTGGTCAGCCGCGCCCGGTGCGGTCACGTCTTGCTGGAAGAAACCAACACGTTGACCGTTCTTCTCAACGACCTGACGGATCTCATCCCAGCCATTCTGCGTGCGACTCACGACCATTACATCGGCACCGTACAGGGACAGTGCCGTGGTGTAGAACTTACCGAGCCCCCGGGCACCACCGGTAACGATGGCGACCTGACCCTTTAATGAAAAACTATCACGATTAAAATCTGACATGCAATTCACTCCTTAGTAATGCGCTTTCATTTTTAATTTTATCACCGTTTCCTGAAAACAGGAAAGGATTGGTCAGACCTGTTCGTCTGCCACCAATCCTCTCAGTGAAACCCGTTAATTTTCTGACTTTTGTTTCTCTTGATGCCGTAATTCCATTTCGATTTCTTCCAGTGACTTGCCCCGCGTTTCAGGAACCAGGTAGTGAACGAAGAACATGGAGAGGACGGCAAAGACGGCGAACACGGCAAATGGTCCCCCCACGTTGTTGTGGAAGTAGGCCAACATGACCAGGAAGAACTGTGAAACCAAGAAGTTTCCGATCCAGTTAGCCGCTGACCCGATGGACGACCCGATACCTCGAACGCTCAACGGGAAGATTTCACCAATCGTTACCCAGGCGATGGGCCCCCAGGAAATGGCGAACCCAAAGATGTAAACGGCAATGAGAATCATGGTTGGAATGGCCGTCGTGTGAATATCCATGGTAAAGTTCATCACGGCTAAGATTCCCAGTGAGACCGCCATGACGATCGACCCAAACATCAGGAACGTCCGTCGATTGAATTTATCCATGATGAAGGTGGCAAGGACCGTCACGACAAAGTTCACGATCCCAATCCCCACGGAGATCCAGATGGCGCTGCCCTCCGCAAAACCAAAGCCTTTGATGAAGACTTGCGGCAGGAAGTAAATAACGGAGTTGATCCCGACCAATTGCTGCAGCAACATAATGCCGACCGCCACAATAACGGCGGGCCGGGCGACCGTGAAGAGTTCCTTCAGGCCACCCTTAGGCTGACTGGCAACGACCTTGATCTCTGCCAGCTCGGCCGAGGGGTCATCCGTCGTATTCTTCCGCAACATTTTCAAAACGCTGAGCGCTTGGTCATTCTTACCTTGTTCGGCCAAGAACCGTGGCGATTCAGGTAAGAGCAAGCCCCCAATTAACAGCAGTGCCGCTGGAATCAACGCGGACCCCAGCATCCACCGCCAATCCCGGATACCCAACAGGTTGTGGTCGAGGAAGCTCAGGTTAGAAACGTAGGCCAACAGAATCCCCAACGTAATCATCAGTTGGAACAACGTCCCCAATGAACCCCGCCGTTCTGCGGGTGCCAATTCAGTCAGGTAGGCTGGCGTCAACGCTGACGCCGACCCAACGGCCAGCCCCAGGATGATCCGGGCAACGACCATTGACCAGAAACCAATGGCGACCATCGATAACGATGACCCGAGTAAGAAGAGGATCGCCGCCAGAATCAGCAGGCGTTTCCGTCCATACCGATCGGCCAGTGGCCCAACGCCCAGTGCCCCAACGGACGAACCAATCAGGACGGAAGACGTGATGAACCCCGTCTGAGCGATGTTCAAGCTAAAGTTATTTTCAATCAGTGGTGACGCTCCAGAAATAATCCCCGTATCAAATCCAAACAATAATCCACCAAGTGCGCCGAAAGTAAAAATAAAGAAGGTACTTAAGTGTCGATTCATCTTATTGTCATCCTCCACTGTTCACAAACGTCTCTATCAAATTATTTATGTAACCGTTTCCAAAAAACATTTTACCCGTTCTTGGGTCGAGACGCAATTGTCTAGACCAAAAAGTTGTTCAAAAAAATACAATTCTCTGTATATAACAGCCAAAAATCGGCACATAATCCCGGCTTAAAAGGATTGTGTGCCGATCACTATTATTCATTTTTATTTGCTGGCTGATTCCCAGTTACCAGGAACCCCTTCATATAGTTCTTCCGATAGTTTGTAGGCGTCACACCCACCTTCTTCTTAAATAACCGCAAAAAGTACTTCTCATCATTGAAGTAAGCCCGATCGGCAATCACTTTTAAAGGCAGATTAGACTCCAGCAAGAGGCGCTTGGCAATGTTGATTTTTAGAAAGATGATGTAATTTTCCACGGTAAAACCAGTCTCCGTCTTCAGGAGTTGACTCAGATAACGATAGTTCAAATCAAAATGCGCTGCCACATCCTTAACGCCCAACGCATAATCCAAGTTAGCCCGAATCCAGTCCTTGATCAACCGTGCCTTAGGATTCTCCTTGACCAACCGATGGAGAGAATTAATAAAATCGTTTGAAATTTGCAAGGCTAGTTTCGTCACACTGTAGGACATGATGGCATCCGTGTAATTAATCTCCTGCGAAATTGCGAGAACCTCATTGGCACTTGCCAAGATATTATCAAAGTTGTCAATCGTGTATTCCGCCGGCAATATCGCATAATTAATGATTCGGCTCAACCGATCACGGTCATCCAACGCAGCCAGTAATTGCTCGCGCGCCATCGTAGCTACCCGATCCTTAGGGTAGAAGTGAAACCAGTAATACTCTACATCTACATCGGATTTTTCATAGCCCGTCACCGTTGCTCCCGCCGGTACGAGCATGAATTTTCCTCGAACCAATTCATGCTTCGTACCATTCACGTCGAGGTAGGCAACCCCCTTCACGCCAATGATTAACTCATAATTATCATTGAGTGTCGTTGTCTGATGCTGCCAGCCCTGCTTAGCCGTATACCGCCCCGCCACAAAGTGATGGAACGGGCGATCACTATTCAAAATCGTAATTGGTTCGTTTTCACTCATCTGTATTTTGTCCACCTTCGCCTTTTCTCCCTGAGAAATAGTCCACCTATCTGCACTTTTATCTGAACATCATCCACCAATTTTGCGACTCTATTCAAAATCGTCCACTTTTTCTATCATTATATCAGTTTCGACCATTTAGTGAAAGCGTGTACAATATAACTGTCTTCTCGAGTAGACCAGAAAATTTGAGGTGAACTTCAACATGAAAAAGAAAGCAAAACAATTCCTAAGCAATTATGAAATGTTCAATTATGCCAGTCTAAACTTTGCCCAGGTTCTTATTTATTTCTTGATCAGTAGCTATCTGCTCTACTTTTACACCGATGTCGCCAAGATTCCTGTAACTGTTGCTGGGGTGATTCTCCTGATTGCCCGGGGCTTCGATGCAATCGATGCCCCAATCTGGGGAGCTTTGATTGATATTACTCATTCTAAATACGGTCGATCACGCCCCTACTTCCTGTGGGTAGCATTTCCATTCGCCATTTCATCCGTCCTGATGTTCTGGAACCCTAGCTTGCCCTACAAGCAAAAGATTATCTGGTGTGCCGTCACCTACATTCTTTCCGGGATTCTCTACACCGGGATCAACACGCCACTGACGTCAATCTTACCATCGCTGTCACGAGTCCCAGAAGAACGCCTGAAGGCTAACTCCTGGCGATTGGTTGGTTCACAATTGGGGGGCTTCCTGATTAACGCAGCTTGCCTGCCCGTCGTTGCCTTCCTTGGTAAGGGCAATGACACCGTCGGCTTCCGTTTCTTAATCGTCGTCGTTGCTATTATCTTCCTAATTATTACGCTACATGCCTTCACGGTTGTTAAGGAACGGGTTCCCGTTTCGGTTAAGAAAGTGCCAATCAACAAGAGTGTCAAAGCCATCAAGGGTAACTGGCCCTGGGTCATCATCGTTATCAGTAATTTATTCTACTGGATGGCTTATACCAACCGGAACTCCACGTTGGTTTACTACTTCACTTATAACTTTAACGACAAGGGCTTAGTTTCCCTGTTCAATTCGTTAGCTTCACTCCAGCTCTTCATGATTCTTCTGATTCCTTGGCTGAATAAGCGATTCTCCAAGACGCAGATCTGGTCAGCTGGATTCATCATCGCTATCATTGGCCAACTCATTGTGTTAGCCGCTGGTCATAACGTTCCCACCGCACTGTTCGGTTGGATCTTTGGGAACATGGGCTCCGGAGTCGCCGTTACCATGCCATTCTCCATGCTGAGCCAAGCCGTGGACTTTGGTGAATGGAAGACTGGGATTCACTCCTCTGGGATTCTGACCGCGCTGGGCAGTTCCTTCTGTATCAAGATGGGGAGTGGCCTCGCTGGCTTCATCCCCTCAATGATTCTGGCCCACTTCGGTTACGTGGCTAATCACGTTCAGACGGCCCGTTCCCTATTCGGAATTAAATTAAGTTTCATCTGGGTTTCCATCCTCCTGTTTGCCTGCGCCCTGATTCCAGTGTTGTTCTACGGGAAATACGAACGGATGGAAGACAAAATCGCTGCTGACTTAAAGCAACGGCATTTACAAACTAAGGAGACTGATTAATTTATGGCAATTATTGAAGATCATACACACAAACTCTATTGGACCCACGCGGCCGAACAAATTCTGGTTGAACCGTGGGGCGCTAATAGCTTGCGGGTTCGAGTGACAAAGAAAGCTGACTTTGCGGCCGACCAGGACTGGGCACTTACCCAATCCGTGAGCGGTCAAGACCAGGCAAAGGTAACGATCACTGACGATACTGGTGCGATTCAAAATGGCCATCTGACGGCCAGCATCAACAAATTTGGTTGGCTGACGTTTACCGATCAGACGGGTAAAACCCTATTGGAAGAACGCTGGCAAGTCAAGCCCGGCGGTCACAAGACTAGTCCACTCGGCATTCCCGGCCGTGAGCTCAAGCCCATCATCGGTGGGGACTATGCCGCTACCATGCGTTTCGAAGCCGTCGATGGCGAAAAAATCTTCGGCATGGGCCAACGTCAAGAAAAGCAATTGAACTTCAAGGGCTGTATTCTCGAATTGGCCCAACGGAACACTCAGGCCAATGTGCCTTTCGTGATTTCTAACCTCGGCTACGGTTTCCTATGGAATAACCCCGCTATCGGCCAAGTGACCTTTGCTAACAACGAAACCAAGTGGGAGGCCCAAGACACCGACCAGATTGACTTCTGGATCACCGCGGATGACTCGCCAGCCGCCATCGAAGAATCCTACACAGCTGTTACTGGTCACGTCCCAATGATGCCTGACTTTGCCAGTGGTTTCTGGCAATGCAAGCTCCGCTATCGTAGCCAAGCCGAACTGCTGCGGGTGGCTCACGAGTACAAGGACCGCGGGCTACCAATCAGTGTGATCGTCATCGACTTCTTCCACTGGACCCAGCAAGGGGAATGGAAATTCGACCCGAAGAAGTGGCCAGATCCTAAGGCTATGGTCGATGAGCTTAAGTCGATGGGCATCAAGCTCATGGTTTCCATTTGGCCAACCGTAGATATCAACAGTGAGAACTATAACGAAATGGAGGATAAGGGTTACCTCGTCCGCTCCGAACGGATGTACAACGACTCTTACCACTTCATGGGTAACGAAACCTTCTTCGATGCCACCCACCCCGGCGCCCGTAACTTCATTTGGCAGAAGGCTAAGCAACACTACTACGACAAGGGTATTCACCTCTTCTGGCTGGACGAAGCGGAGCCTGAATATGGCTTTATGTACGACTTCGACCACTTCAGATACCACATCGGACCGGCCTTAAAGGTCAGCAACATCTATCCATTAGACTACGCCAAAGCCTTCTACGACGGACAAAAGGCCGAGGGGCAAACGGACATTATCAACCTGGTGCGCTGTGTCTGGGCCGGTAGTCAACGCTTCGGCACCTTACTCTGGTCCGGCGACGTTCACTCTACCTTTGAATCCTTACAGAAGCAGGTCGTGGCTGGCTTAAACGCTGGCTTATCTGGAATCTCCTGGTGGACGACCGATATCGGCGGCTTCACCGGCGGCAACGTTGAAGATCCAAAGTTCCACGAGTTGTTAGCCCGTTGGTTCCAGTTCGGGACATTCTGCCCCGTCATGCGGATTCACGGTTTCCGTGAGCCAGCGGAACAGACCATTGAACACGCCGACCGGATGTTTGGCCAGCCATTTGGCTCCGGGGCCTTCAACGAAATCTACAAGTACCCGAAGGCCACCTACCAGATCCTGCGGAAATACCTATTCATGCGTGAAGCCATGCGACCTTACATCATGGCTCAGATGAAGCAAGCCCACGAGAAGGGAACGCCCGTCATGCGGCCCCTCTTCTACGACTTCAACCACGATGACACCGCCTGGAACATCTCCGACGAGTACATGTTTGGCCCGGACATCCTAGTTGCCCCAATCCTACACGCCGATGAACAACAGCGGCAGATTTACCTGCCAGCCGGTGAAAAGTGGATCGACATCAACACACAAAAGGTCTACGATGGCGGCCAAACCATCACCGTAGCTACGCCAGTTGAAACGATTCCCGTCTTCACCCGGGCCAGTCATCCCGTTAAGAAAATTTTGAATTTCACGGCACCAGAACTAGTAGAATAGGAATACTCTAGATAAAAAATCCACGTCACTGACGAGTCTGCCGGTGACGTGGATTTTATTTTGTATTTAAAATTTAGGCAGATTCAGGCAAAGTGTCCATTCAGTCAACCCAAGTACCTAGGCCACCGTCATCTTCCCATCCATAATGGCATAGGTTTTATCCGCAAACTCCTTGAGTCGCAGGTCGTGGGTGACCACTACGATGGCCTTGTTGTGTTCCTTGGCTAGGTCGTGGAGCAGCTGACCGACAACCTTGACCCGCTCACTATCCAGCGCCGCCGTAGGTTCATCGGCGAGGATGATGTCGGGATTCTGGTAGAGGGCCCGGGCGATGGCAACTCGCTGCGTCTGCCCACCGGAAAGCTCAGCTGGATACTGGTTGGTCAGTTGGCTAATCCCTAATTTTTCCAAGAGATGGCGAAGGTCCGCCGCACTCAGATTACCCTTGGGCTTGACCCGGTCGACTAGCGCAAACTGGTCCTTCACCGTCAGATAGGGCACCAAGTTGTAGGCCTGTAAAATAAAGCCGATTCGGTTGAGCCGCAACGCATCCCGCGCCTTACCCGAAAGCTGACTGAGGCCGTTGCCTTGGACCACAACATCCCCCGCGGTCGGCGTCTGAATCCCACCGGCAATCGTCAGGAAGGTACTCTTCCCCGACCCGGATGGCCCGATTACCAGGCTAACCTCGCCAGCGGCCGCCGTAAAATTAACGTCCGTGAGTACCGTAACTTCATTGGTATTGTGACCGAACGTCTTGGTCACGTGCTTCACTTCAAGAACTGACATGGTCTAACCTCCCATAACGCTGACGGGGTCAACGTTTAAAATGACTTTGACAGGAATCAAGGCACCGATGACGCCGGTCAATAAGATCCCACCGGTGACACCCGCTAAGAGCGGCACGTTAAAGCTCATCGGCACCCCCGCCGGCAACGCCAGTACGGTCGCCAACGTCAGCGCTGCCCCAATCGCCAAGCCACCGACCACGAGAATCAGCGCCTGGCTCACGGTCGTCGTGACCAATACCTTGGCTGGAATTCCCTGGGCACGCAGGACCGCATAATTGGGTAACTTTTGCATGGTTAAAATGTACAGGAAAACGGCAATCACCACCATCGCAATAATCATCAGGAAACCAATCATGAAGGTAAAGGTCGTGTTCTGGGCCGAATAACCCGGTAATTTGTTAATGAATTTGCTCATTGTCAACGTACTCAGATCACTGGTCTTGGTCTTAAAGTTATCGCGATTGGTGATGATCCCACTCGCCTGAAAGGCCGTAGTCACGTGACTCAGTGTCCGCCAAGTTCCCAGCGTCCCGTAGATGACCGGGGCCACGCTGAGCTTGGCATTGTGCGTAAACCCAACGATCTTATACTGCGTATCGGTCGAGTTCAACGTGACCTTATCGCCCAGTCGATAGCCGTTGTCCTTAAAGCTATCGTCGACCATGATCTGGTGACTAGTGACCGGCTTATGCCCACTTGTTACCTTGACCCGTTTGTAGATAAACTGGCTCTGATTGATGCCCAAGAATTGTGCAGATAACTTCGCCTGACCCTTGGCCTTCGCCACCACGCCGGCCTGACCGATGTAGGCCTCATGGGTAGTCAACTTGACTTTGTCCGCCGTCTGCTTGGTGATCAGCGATTGCGACAGGCTATCATTGGCGTCTGAATTCAGAACGACCTTGCTGGCATTCCAGGATGAAATAGCCTGGGTATTCTGCTGAGCGAGGCCGTATGCCAGCCCGCTCAGGACAAACACGAGGTAGCTGACCAGGACGATCATGCCAATAATCAAGCCGTACCGCAGTTTCTCGTGGCGAATTTCCTTTAATGCTAGAAACATGGTCAGTCCTCCTTTGGCTGGAGCAAGGCTAACGTGGTCCGCAAACGTTCGCGGACGGCGGCCTCGCTAGTGGGTTCTAATAAAATTTCTTTGATGGCCGCGTGACTCAGTACCATGGCAGCCCAAGCAATGGCGGGTAGCCGTGACGAGACGGGGGCGGCGGGTAACAGGCTCTCATTCTCTGCATAGTGACGGCGAATGAAGGCATAGTACTGACTGTCGTTGACCTGATCGACGAAGTCCACGACGCCCTGATAGATTCGTTCGGCATCAAACGTGGTCCGCTCATCCCCACCGGCATCGCGGTGAATCTCGCGTAACGCCACGTGATAGAGATATTGGTAAGCATCCGTTAGATTATCGAAGTACTTGTAAAAGGCACCCCGGGCAATATCGGCACTCGCCACGATCCGCGCCACTTGGGCATCGGCCAGGCTATGCGCGGAGAATTCGGTGAGTAACGCCGCGGTCACGCGGTCTTGTTTAGCTGTTGGTAAATGATTAAAAGTCGTTGAAGGCAATGGAAAGACTCCTCTCTATTTGCGAAAGTGACATCGTGTCACTGGTAAGCAGTTTAGCATGGCGGTGACACGGTGTCAACTTGAATGCCAAAAAATTGACAAACTGGTCTTCGAGATGCCAGTAAATGTTTATGCGGCTAAATGATCACCACTGGAATTTAAGCTTAGTAACCACTAATTATCGGGTGCTATTTCAACCTGTTAAACGAATTTGGTGGTAGGCTAACCGTAAACAGACAGGCACAAATGATAGGAGTGATTTTGATGTTGCACATAACTCGAAAATTATTACTCGCTGGCCTTTCCCTAGTTCTCTTTGGTGGAACCATTAGTCCGGTACTGGCTCAAGCAGATAGCTCTGGAGTGTTTAAATAATTATGTGTAA
>NZ_AZCZ01000031.1 GCF_001434055.1 Levilactobacillus parabrevis ATCC 53295
ATTAAAATCGCAGGTTTTCTGCTTAATTTTAATAAAAATCGCCGGCTAATTTTAAGCCAGCGATTTTCAGGGATACTTAAGTTGTCTATTTAAAAGTCCAAAGTTGGTGGATGTTCGTCATCTGAGACGACAGTCACTAGTGGTAGTTTAGTAGTTATTGTTATTGAAACTGTCAGTCAGGCCATTGGTGAAGTTTTCCAGGTAGTTGGTGATGGACCCACCCACGAAGTTCCGTACGATTAACAGGTAAATTGACAGCGCGATGCTAATTGCGATCAGTGCCAACAGAACCGTGTAGAATTTGTCCCAACGGGGATGGTCAACGCCATCGACGGTGCTGAAGAGGTAACCCACGTTTAGGATCAGGAAAATCGGGGAGAAGAGGCCAAGCATGCGGCCATAGCTTTCAAGACTGTCTGGGCTCATGAACAGCGTGAAGACGAAAATAATGATGCAGAAGACCAGAATCAAGTTGGTCAAGCTAGCCAAACGGTTGGTGTAGTCCCAGATGGAGAAGCGTCCTTCGGTATCCGCAATCTTCCGGAAGCCGAAACCGACAGCAATGTAAATGATTGCGCCAACTGCCAGGAAGACTAGCAGGAAAAGGCTGAGCTTGAAAATGACGCCCCCGAAGTGAACGGGTTCATCCGTCATGTTGTTTAAGGCCTTAGTTGCTGCGGAAGCAACCCGGTTGGCCAAGACGACAAAGGCCAGAACAATCACCACAATATTAAGCAGAAAGGCCGTAACCCCAAAGTATTTATGCGTGTCCGGCACCATTGTTGCGGGATGTCGCACGGTCTTCAACCACCAGGAGAAGAAGTTGCCGGAGAAGCGCTTGGCCCGTTGAACGGATTCAGTGGTCTTTGCTGAGCGGCTTTCCTGAGTGGTGGTACTCTGTTGGGGGGCACCGGTAGCCGAGGTAGCGGCCGTCAGATTATGACCACATTTCGGGCAAAACTTAGCGTCGGCCTTAACCTCGTTACCACAGTTGGGACAGAATTTTGTTGCGTTATTCATAGATGGAAACTCCTTTAATTATCTTTGGTATAGTCGTTGATCTTCTTGGCACCGGAAATTTTGGAAATCTTGTAGCTACCGGAATCGTTGGCGCCTGGCTTAACGGTTGCGGTGTATTGGAAGGTCTGAACGTGCTTGGAATCATCGTGATAGAAGCTGTATTTAACGGTGTAAGTGACCAGACTGACTTTATCAACGTCGGGTTCAACGCCGGTGACGGTGGTGTCGAAGTCCGTGGAATCAACTTCGTCATCCTTGTAGTACCCCTTGGCCATCTTGACCAGGTCTTGATAGTCGGAGTTGCTCGTGCCACTTTCAAAGTAGTCGGGTAAATCGGAATCGTCATCGCTTGTGACCGTATCGTCATCATCATCGTCATCGGAGTCATCGTCGCCGTAGTTGGAGAGGTCATCGATGTCAGAGAAGATTCCCTCAATAAAGCTGGAGGCGTCGTCCTGACTCATGAGGCCAGGGAAGGTCAGCTTAACGTCGTAACCGTCGTCACTCTCAGCGAGCTTCGTTGTCTTGGACTTGATCGTCCCGTTAGCGGCCTTGTACTTTGCGTAGATCTGCATAGCAGGGGACCAAGGTTCATTCTTCATGGTCAACATGCCACTGCTGTCGGCGGTCCCTAGCTTATTGCCGTTCAGGTAGACCGTTGACGATGGCAGGGTGTCAAACGTGACGGAAATGGTCTTCAGACTCAGATCGTAAGAGGTGCCGTCACTAATGTAGTAACTCCCCTTATTCACGATGTGGTGACCGGAGACGGTCCCGCTCGCTTGTAATTGGTATTTGCCGGGTGCCAGTGGGCCAAGTTTCTTGGTATACATATCGCTGGTGGCAGTCGCAATCTTCTTGCCATCGAGCTTGATGACGTTCCCCTTGTGATTCGTGGTGACCGTCGGGTAGACGGGCTTCACGGTAATCTGGTACTTCGGGAAGAACAGCAGGCGATGACCGCTGTTGCCGTATGTAAATAGGGAATCGGAGCTGTAGCTCGTGGCGCGGAGTTGGCGCTTTAAGCTGGCCAGATCCTTGGGATTTTGACTGTAGTATTTGGAAATTGGCTTGAGGTTGTGGTCTGTCATCTTCAGGCTCGATGTTGTACTGGTAAAGATCGACGTCAGGTGCTTGCCGGACTTGATGTTGGCGATGGAACGGTCCAGTGTGGCATCACGTGAGTAGTAGTGATTGCCCCAAACGAAGAAGGCGATGATTAGCACAACCAGAATTCCCAGGCTCCACCAGATCCGCTTGTTCTTTTTACTCATTGGCTTGCGGGGTTGGGATGCTTGTCGTGACCCAGCGGTGGGTTCGATCTTGGATTGCGGTGACGTTGCACTTGGCTCCTGGGGAGTGGCTGACTGCGCGGCGTTTGCTGTTGGTTGTGCGTCCGCTAAGTTATAGCCACAGTTTTGACAGAAAGTGTCGTCGGGGGCTACGGGATGACCACAGTTGGGACAAAAGCTCGTTGCACTCCCAGCCGGTTGGTCATTGGCAGGGGCGGCGTATTTTACGAGATGCATAATTTTTCCTCCAAATTTAAATTAGTTGACGGAGACTAGAGCTTCCCCGTACAGGTAAAACTGGTGTGAATTCTCATGGATACTTAGGTTGTAGGCACCCGCATAGTCCTTAGCGAGTAGCAGGGCAATCAGATTCTGAACGAGGCTTTTCCAGGATTCGAGGGGCTCTTGAGAAATAGCGACATCGCTCTCGGCAAAAATAATCCCGCCGCTGTGGTAGCCGGCAGGGATGTCCGTGGCTAAAGTTAGTCGTAATCTTCGGGCCTTCTCTGCTTCAGTGGGTGAGAGGCTCAGTGCGGATAGCGGGAAGTCCAGATCAGTTGCGTGGGGTGTCATTATGTAGTTATTTGCTGCGGTTAAGGCGTGACCGCAGTGCAGGCAGAAGTTCGCCTCATTGGTATTCTGGAAGCCACAGTCTGGACAGACCCGGTAAGTCGTGACAGTCATATTGCGCCTCCTTTCTGACACTTAATTCGCCTTCAGCGGTTTTATAAGGACCGTTCAACCCTTGTAAAACCTGACAAGCGTCAGCGGCGAATAAGGCGAAGGTTAAGTTTTTATAACGATAATATTATTATACTCTAAATGATTGGTTGACGAGACATTAATTTGATGAATCAATTGACAATTCTCAAAAAAGGGCTAGCATATTAAAAATGACCACCAGTCAATTTTGGAAGAATTCAACGGAGGTGTTTCAGATGGCCAATGTCTTAACGCCCACACAGAAGACGGCCAGGGCTCGGCGTATTGCCACGGCAGCCTGGCAACTCTTTCAGACGCACGCGTTTAGCGAGATCTCAATGGCAATGATTGCCCGGCAGGCCGGCGTTGCCAAGGGGACGCTATTCAACTATTACCAGACCAAAGAGAGTATCTTCATGACGCTTTTGCTGGAGGGGTATCGGGATTACTTTCGGCAATTGATCACCCGTTTGGCAGCCGAACCACAGATGACGTCGGCCCAGGTGAAGGCGTATCTGTTGGCCGAGACCAAGACACTCATCACCCAACATGCGACGCTCGTGCGGCTGAATGCCTTACGGGGGCCGGTACTAGAAGCGCACGCCGACCGCACACAGACCGTGGCAGGTCGCCGCGACCTGTACACCGTGAACGTCCAGTTGGGGGAGGTGTTGGCCACCAAGCTTCCGGGACTTGACGCCCAAATGGCGGCCCACCTCTTTGTGATTCAGAGTGCCATCATCAGTGGTTTGATGAACCTTTCCGGCTTGGATCATTTTAAGCAAACAACACTATCAGCCGACTTTCCGGCATTTCAAATCAACCTCGAAGTGGAGGCCCAGCAGACGTTTGGCTTCTACCTCGATGGAATTTTTAAGGAGGAATTCACCCGTGAATCCTAGTCATATCAGAAATTTTGCCATCATTGCCCACATCGACCACGGGAAATCCACGTTGGCTGATCGCATTATGGAACAGACCCAGACCGTCAACGACCGTGACAGTAAGGCCCAGTTGCTCGATGACCTAGCCGTTGAGCAGGCCCACGGGGTCACCGTCAAATCGCGGACGGTGCGGAACTACTACCACGCCGATGACGGTCAGGAGTATGAATATAACTTTATCGACACCCCGGGCCACGTCGATTTTACCTATGAAGTATCGAAGAGTCTGGCCGCTAGCGACGGGGCGATTCTGCTGGTCGATGCCACGCAGGGGGTCCAGGCCCAGACCGTGGCCAACTTGCGGCTCGCACAGGCCAATCACCTGGTCGTGATTCCCGTGATCAACAAGATTGATGCCGCCGCAGCCGATGTCGCACGCACTGCCGAGCAGATCCGCGCGCTATCGCCAGAGTTTGCGGACGCGACCATGTTGAAAATCTCGGCGAAGACCGGTCTCAACGTGCACGATGTTTTGGAGGCAATCCACACCACGATTCCGGCACCGACGGGGGATGCTAAGCAACCACTCAAGGCTTTGGTCTTTGATTCCCAGTACGATGCGTTCAAGGGCATCATCGCCTATGTGCGACTGCTGGATGGCACCTTGCAGGCGAACGACCAGTTGCTGTTGATGGCTAACCAGCAGACCGTTAGCGCCAATGAAATCGGCATCTTTGCGCCGCAACGGGTAGCGACTAAGCAGCTCGGTGTGGGGGATGTTGGTTACGTGGTGACGGGACTGAAAGATCCCCAGGCCTTACGCGTTGGTGATACGCTGACAACGGCCACCAACCCAACCGCCACGGCCTTGCCGGGGTACCAGCCCGCTCAGTCGATGGTCTTTGCCGGCTTCTATCCCCAGGGGGACCACTACCACGATCTTCAGTTGGCGGTGGAGAAGTTAGCGTTGAATGATACCTCGTTTCACTATCACGCCGAGAATTCTGAGGCCCTCGGTGCGGGCTTCCGTTGCGGTTTCTTAGGCATCTTTCACCTGCAGATCATCCGCGAACGTCTACATGATGAATACGGGTTGGATGTCCTGACGACGGCGCCTAACGTCACATATCACGTGCATTTGAAGAATCAGGATGAGCCGGTCATCGTGGACAATCCGATTAAATTTCCCGACTATTCGCAGGTCGATTACGTCGAGGAACCATTGGCGACAGCGACCATCACCACGACCAATGAGAGCCTGGGCGCCGTGATGAAATTGGCCGACCAGCATAAGGGGACGTTACAGGGTATGAGTAATCAGGGGGATTTGGTCGTTCTGAACTACGAGTTGCCATTTGCCGAAATTGCCTACGACTTCTTCAATGCGTTGAAGTCGGTTTCTCACGGCTACGCGACGCTGACGACCGACTTGGCTGGCTACGATATTGCCGATGTGGTCAAGCTGGAAGTTCACGTCAATTACGCCCGGGTGGACGCGCTATCCTTCGTGGTTCACCGTGAGGACGCACCTCGCGTGGCACAGGAGTTGGTTCACAAGCTAAAATTCGTGATTCCCCGGAAACTCTATCCGATGCCGGTCCAATCTGTCGTTGAGGGGAAAGCGTTGGCCAGAGTGGATGTGCCACCATTACGGAAGAATGCAGCGGTCAGTGGCGACAAGAAGAGTGCATCGAAGAAACAAGCCCTGTTGCGGCGCCAGAGCGTGAACAAGCGGCAGGCGGCCCATAGTGATATTGAGCTACCTCAAGAAGTCTTCAATGCCGTCTTGGACTTGGAAAAGTAAGGACTTTCGCCGAACCAAGCCCAGTATCTAGCCCCCCATATCGCTTGAAATATGGTAGCTTATGGCTAATCAATTTCAAGGGAGGTGGCAGCATGTGGTTTCACTTCAATCGCCGATTCTACCGCACCGTGTCATTCTGGTTGGGCATCCTCTGCGTGCTGGCCGAGGTCAGTATCTGGCACTATGACACGCTCTCCACGCGTTCGGTGGGCTTCGGGACGGGAGCGTTTCTAATCTTAGTGAGCCTGGGTTGGGATACGAAAGAGCATAAATAAGCGGGACCGTGAGTTTTTGCGGTCCCGCTTATTTTGAATTAACTACTGAAGCTAGCAGAAGGTTGTTTTATTTTTGGGCAAAGTAGTCGCGCCCCGCCGCCAACATATCTGCCGTTTGTTGGTTCAATAGGGGTGGTAGGTTGTCGAAGGGGAAATACTTCAGGTCTAGCGTCTCGTCGGTTTCTTCACGCAGCGTGTGTCCGCCGACCTGTTTAACCAAGTAAAGCCGTGAGATCACTTGCGTTTCGTCACCGTTGGGATAGGTCGTAAAACCTTGATCGAACAGCCCTAGTGGTTGAACGATTTCGACGTCGATACCGGCGTCTTCCTTGTACTCGCGGACGCAGGCCTGGTCGAAGGTTTCGCCATATTCGAGGTAGCCGCCGGGCAAGCTCCAGTTGTGGGTGTCGGTTCGCAGGTTGAGTAGCACTTCCTGCCGGTCATTGACCAAGATAGCGCCGGCAGCGTTGAGAATCAATGGTCGGTGACCAACTAAGCCACGGATTTCTTGAATGTAATTTGCCATGAATGGATGACCTACTTTCTATCGGATTAAGTCCTAGTATGCCACAAAATGAAGGAGGGTGCTTTATTAGGTGAAGCTACCCTTAAAGGGTATACTGACGATTGAGGTGAGGACTATGACTAGGACAGCTGCAACACTTAAATTTATTCGTCGGCATTATCACATCAGTCAGCAGGAATTAGCAACGTTATTGAATGCTTCGCCACGCACAGTCCAGCACTGGGAACAGGGCGATTATGCCCCTAGTGGAACCGCAGTAAAATTAATTCAACTTTTGGCAAAAAATGACGCTGTTTTTACGGAGTTAGTAGGTATGAAAGGAGATGAAGGAATTATGTATTTAGATCATAACGATCAAGAGCTGACAATCCTGGGTGTGGCCTTTCGCAACGAACGGGAATATCGGGCCACTTTGAATGCGGTGGTAAATAACATGTATGAAGGGTTTGAGCCGACAGTGGCTGATATTAAACTGCTGAGAGAAATGGATAATCGTGATGAGCCAATGACAACGCAAGAAATTCTGAATTGGATTGACGCACGGGATGCTGTGTCTGATCAATGAAAAGGTGGGAGGACTATCTGCAGCCCAATGGGACACTGAGAAACAAATGGCATATTACCGATGATGATCGTTTACAGACGCTGGAATATTTGGTTAGTGCACGACAGCAGAAGTTTTTGGAACAAAATGATTTCATCCTTCCAGATGGTTATCAACTCACGGGCGTGGACGTTACGGAGTTAAAGCGGATCAATCGTTTCTTGTTGGATGACATCTACGATTGGGCTGGGGAATACCGCGAAGTGGATTTTACTAAATCTAGTGACGGTGTTGTGACCCACTTCCATCCAGTCATCCTGTTTGGGAATGCCGAGTGGGATATTCAGCGGCAACTGAATGACTATGTCAAGCTGAGTCGCGACCAGGACGTGGTAGCAACAACCCTGGGAGAATTGATAACGGCAATTAATATGTTTCACCCGTTTCGTGAGGGGAATGGCCGGACTCTCCGAATCTTCTTAGCAGTTCTGGTGCAGCAAAAGGGCTATCGCTTGCAATTGACCGCCAGTCAACAGGCCGAGTACATGGCTGCCAGTGTAGCGGATTCGGCAACGCAGATGACTGCAGTGCTGCGGTCCGCACTTTTAGAGAATTAGAAGGGCTAGCTCCTTATCTGACAAAAAATCGGTGACCGCCAATTCCATTAGGAGTGGTGGTCACCGATTTTCTAGGTTACTTGTGTTAGATTTCAAATGGATTTAACAGCCGCAGGCAACAACGTTGTTTTGTAATTACTTGTTGATCCGCTTATAGTTTGCGTCGAAGTACTTGCCGGCACGGATATCGTCTGGCAAGCTGGCGTAAGGAGCCTCACTGATGACATCTTCATTGTTTTGGCCGGCATCGCCCATGTAGGTGATCTTGGCAAATTCAGGAACGACTAGCTTAGGGTAAGTGTCGTACTTTTCCCGAGCAGCTTCCATCACGTCAATGTGTTCGTTTTGGTAAGTCACGGTGATTTCGGGATGGTCTTGAACCCACTTAGGGAAGAAGATGGTCCCGTTCAGCTTGCCCTCGTTAGGAACGAAGTCCAAAGCCACGTCGGTCCCGGTTGGTTCCGTCCAGGCCACCTTGTAGATGCCGGGAACCAGCATGACGATATTGGCTTCTTGATCCGTCACCCAACGGCCAGCGACCATACCGCCGTGGATTCGGTAGTCAACGGTGTGGTCGTTTTTGGCGTACCATTCGTATTCCCAACCGTTATCGTAAGTGTAGATAAAGTGGGTGCCTAAAAAGTCATCTAAAGTTTTAAATTCTTTGGTCATAAGTTATGTGCTCCTTCTATTCTGCCTAAGAAAACATGTAATTAATTACATGTTTTAATTTACTTGATTAGTGTAGTCAAAAATCAAGTCTTTGTCAACAATTTTTCTTGCAGTTTTGGGCTTAAACTGTTTCAATAAAGGTAAATAACCGCGTGAAATCAAGGGGGATGCCAACTATCGGACAACGTAATCGACTACAATATATTATTTTAGGCTTGCTGAACCAGCGCCCACAGACTGGGTATGACTTGGCGAAGGCCTTTGAAAATGAAATTGGTGAATTTTGGCAGGCCCAGCACAGTCAGATTTATCCTATGCTAAAACGACTGGAAGCCGCCGGCGAAATCAGCCACGAAGATACGGTGACCGGAGAAAAGTTGGCCAAGAAGCAGTACACGCTGACGGCAGCGGGTCGGGAGAAATTGGTGGCCTGGGTCAGCCAACCTTCACCGGAGCTGACGCCCAGCAAGGACGAATTTATTCTGAAACTCTACTTCATCAAGACGGCTAGCGACCCGCGGATTCAACCGATGTTGCGGGAGCAATACCAGCTTCATCAATCACAGTTACACCACCTTCAGCAGCGCCAGGAGACGGTCTTTCCCAATCAGGCAGCGATTGACCAGGCCTACGGGCACTACTTGATTCTGGACCATGCGATTGAGCGCGAGAGTCATTACGTGGAGTGGCTGGCACAGTATTTGGAAAAGTAAGCTTAGCTAAAAAGCACCGTCTCACCCAGGTAGTTACCCGAGTGAGGCGGTGCTTTTGGTGGCGGCTCAATGCAAATATGGTCGTCATCAGTGTTAGATTCCAGCGTGGACGTGCTCGCAGTCACGGCCACGAAGAAAAATAGGTTAATTGAAGCGGTAAACCTTAGTTTCGTAAGGTCGTAGCGTGGTTCCCAAATCATCGCTGTAGTTGCCGATTAACTCCTGGTCCGCTTGGTCTTGGAGGTAGTCGCGAGTGACCGTCTGATCGGTAAAGTTACTGATGACCAGGAGTGTCTGGCCCTGATAGTGCCGGCGGTAGGCGAAGACCTGATCGTCGTCTGGGTCAATCTCTTCGTAAGACCCGTGAACGATGAGCGCGTTGTTGTGGCGCAGAGCAATCAGCCGTTGATAGTAGCTAAAGACGGAGTCCGGCTGGCCGACTTCGACCGCGGCGTTGATCTTGGTATAGTTTGGATTCAAGGCGAACCACGGCTTGGCCTGAGAGAAGCCGGCGTTGATCGAATCGTCCCATTGCATTGGTGTCCGGGCATTGTCCCGAGACATGTTGGCCAGGTACTTCAGCATAGTCGGCCCGTCCACGGCCTTTTCTTGGTCGACGAGTTGGTGGTAGGCGTTGATACTTTCCAAGTCCTCGTATTGGTCGAGACGTGTGTAGTGGACGTTGGTTTCGCCAAGCTCTTCCCCTTCGTAAACGTAGGGGGTGCCTTGGAGCATGTGCAGTGTCGTTCCCAACATTTTCGCTGATAGCTCGCGGTATTCTGGGGCGTCGTTGCCGAAGCGTGAAATCGTCCGGGGTTGATCGTGGTTGTTCCAGTAAAGACTGTTCCAGCCGCGACCATCCAAGGCCTTCTGCCACCGGGAAAGGGCGGCCTTTAATTCGGTCAGTTTGATCGGCGCATCGTTCCACTTGCCCAGTCGTTTGTCAGGGTTGGGGGCCAACGTGACGTGCTGGAACTGGAAGACCATGTTGAGCTCGTGGGCGTCAAAACCCGTGTAGTTGATGGCGTCTTCTGGCGTTGAGCTTGGCATTTCGCCCACAGTCATCACGTCGTAGTGGGAAAGGACCTGTTCGTTCATTTCCTTGAGATAGTCGTTGAGCTTAGGACCGTCGGCAACGATTGGTTCCACGTTGCCATACAGAGCGCCTGGTGCTTGTGGGGCGTCGGGCAAGCCGGCTGGTTTGGAGATCAGGTTGATGACGTCCATCCGGAAGCCATCGACCCCTTTATCCAGCCAGAACTTCATGAGGCTGTAGACTTCCTGGCGGACCTTAGGATTCTCCCAGTTCAGATCGGGTTGGCCCGGGGCAAAGAGGTGCAGGTAATACTGCTGGCGCTTGGGTTCAAAGGTCCAGGCTGAACCGCTAAAGTAGGAGCCCCAGTTGTTCGGTTCGTGACCATCGACCGGGTCGCGCCAGATGTAGTAGTCGGCGTACGGGTTGTCTTTGGATTGGCGACTTTGTTGGAACCAGTCGTGTTGGTCGGAGGTGTGGTTGACGACCAAGTCCATCAGGATCTTTAACCCTTGCTGGTGTGCGGATGCCAACAGGTGGTCGAACTCGGCCATGGTGCCGTACACATCCTGAATGTGGCGGTAATCACTGATGTCGTAACCGTTATCCTTGTCGGGGGATTTGTAAATTGGATTGAGCCAGATCACATCGGCCCCCAACTTCTTAATGTACGGTAAGCGTTGGGTGAGACCCGGAAGATCGCCAATACCATCATTATTGCTGTCTTGAAAACTACGTGGATAAACCTGATAAACGACGGCGTTTTTCCACCATTGAGTTGTTGCCATAAGTAAAACCTCCTGAAGTTTATATGAGTGATTTAAATGTTTAACCGTTAAAAATTAATTTGCAGATAACTTGGGATGAATGACACTGACCGATACGGCCCCCAATAACAGGGCAATGCCGGCGATGACTAGCATACCGGGCATGGACTTGCCAATGGCCGGGAAAATAGCGAAACTGGCGAGGGATGCGATGATTTGCGGAAGGCAGATCCCGCAGTTAAAGAGTCCCAGGTAGGCCCCTTCATTTTTACCGTTGAGGGATTCGGTGAAGAGGGACATGGCCTGTGTCTGCATCGTCAGGTAGCAGATTCCAATCAGACAGAATGGTAGGATCAACAACCACTGTGAGTGGATAAAGTAGATCCAGATCATCCCGGCACCACCGAGAACGAGGCTGACACGGAACCAGAATTTCCGTTGGCTGGGCTTAGTGTGTGAGAGAACGGCGAAGCCCCAGACAACGGCGGCCAATGACTGAATGCAGGAGAGAATCCCGAACCAGTTGCCGGCCGCTTGATACCCAGCGGAAGCAGCATTAGCGGTGTGCCAAACGTTGTCGGCGATGGCGCCAGTCCCGTAAGTCCACAGGTATTGAATGGCGAACCAGTCGAAAAGCTGGACGAAAGAAATTTCCCAGAAGGCGCGGGGAGCTGTCTTAACTAAACGCCAGAGACTAGCGGTCTTCTGTTTCGTTTCCGCCTTGACGTGGTGGTAACGGTTGTACGTAGCGGGATCGTATTCTTTGACGGAAACGATCGTGTAAATAGAAGTAAGAAGTAAGATACCGGCGCCAATGTAGAAGGCTAACCGCACGGATAAGGGCACGGTCCCTTTGGCCGCAACGTTAGACACCCCAAACCAGGTTAAGACGAATGGGAAGATTGTGGCCAACACGCCACCCAAGTTGGAGTAGGACTGTTGCCAAGACCACGCGAGGTCCTTCTGGTCTTCGTTGACCATATCACCAATAATCATTTTGAACGGTTGCATGCAGACGTTAGAGGATAAATCCATGAAGAGAATGGCGATAGCCCCGAACAGCAGGGCGGCCAGTGAGGCGTAACCGAAGCCAAACGACCCGGCATTGGGTAGGAGAATCATGACCAACGCTGCGATAGGTGCCCCGATGATCAGGTAGGGCATCCGCCGACCAAAGCGGTTCCAGGTGACATCGGAGTATTTCCCAATCAAGGGTTGAACCACCATCCCCGCTAATGGGGGTAATAGAAAGAAGAATCCCAGCTTAGTTGGGTCGGCACCGATGGTCTGGAAGATGCGACCCATCTGAGATGACTGAAGGGAAAAGGCCATGTTGACCCCGAAAAAGCCAAAAGTCATGGCAAAAATCGTCTTCAAGGGTACTTTGGGGAGTGAGTTGTCGCTGACCGGCGTATCCGGGGCGGCTTGCTCACGTGCTAAGGCTGCGTTTTGAGACATAATAATTCCTCCTAAATAAATGGAATAATAGCAGATGCTCTCAATTTCTCAGCGGTTGAAGTAACCGCTTTCAAAATGAATCTTAGCACTTTACACAAACGTTTGCAATGCCTTTAAACAATAAAAGCAAACGTTTGTGTAAAAATAGTCATTTTTACCAGTAATGACTTTGTTATTTCAGACCATTAACGGTAGAATGAGACTTAGGAAGAAAAATAGTGAAAGTGGGTGGTCGGGATGGCCGCGACAATCAAAGACATTGCGAAGTTAGCGGGCGTTTCACCCGGGACGGTCTCTCGGGTGCTCGCCAATAAAGTGGGCTTCTTCAGTGAACATACTGGAGAAAAAGTGCGGGCAGCCGCCGCAGAGCTCGGTTACCAGAAGAATACGGCAGCTGCAGAGCTCGTCACGCAACAGAGTAACGTGGTCGCGGCTATCGTGAATTCGACCAAGACTAACTTTGCCAGCCCCATCATTGAAGGGATTCAGGCCGAGGCTCATCGGCATGATCTGAACGTGATTATTTTATATGCCGGGGATGACGATTCGGAGCAACAGCGGCGGGCGTTGACGACGGTAATTGAACGGCCGGTTCGCTCGATTCTTCTATTGTCGGTCGACCTAGCGGCTGAAAATCTAACACTATTGCAAAACTCGCGAATTCCTTTCTGTTTCCTGTCGATTTCCTTCGATGAGATTCAGGTGCCCTACATCACCTCGGATGACTGGCAAGTCGGGTATCAAGCCACCCAGACGTTGCTGAAGTTGGGGCATCAAAATATCGGTCTCGCTGGTGTCGACAGTGATTTTCACACCGGGCGTCAACGGGTTGCCGGTTACCGGCAGGCGATGCAGGAGGCTGGAATTACCGTTCAGCCTGAGTGGATTCAGCTCGGCAATTATAGCTACACTGCGGGCCAGGCAGCCATGCGGGCGTACGGCGCCAATTCGGGGTTGACCGCCATCATTGGCGCCAGCGATATGGCGGCGGTGGGCGTGCTCAATACGGCGCGTAGCCTGGGCTACCGTGTGCCGACTGACCTCTCAATCCTAGCAATTGACGGCACGGAGATCTGTGAATTGGTTCAACCGGCACTATCCAGTATCTCGCAGAACTTCTACGAGATGGGGGTCGCGGGGGTCCAACAGCTCTGTGCACCGGGAGAGTTGCCCCAGAAGATTACGCCAATCAAGTTGGTGGAGCGCGACAGTCTCCAGCGAAATGGCTAACGGTTATAGACAGTGGTCGGAAACCAGATTTTAGCGGAGTTGCGTGCCTAAGCTTAATCGGATTGTTCACTTTGTAGAAGAGACACAGACAGGTTCTATTTTGCCGGGAGTTAAATGGCGAGGTGGGGCCTTTTGAATGTTTGGAGGAGTGTATAGACTAGATTGGTTGGGGAGGCGCCACCGTAGATCAGGTTTAATGTGACGTGATTGCAGAAACTCACGGGTTTAGCTCTAGCACATGATAGAATCAGAAACGTTCCGTAGCCGGAGGAGGTCAGGCTGCAGGCGGTCCCCACAGCAGGCGGAATTCTGGCAGCCGCAGGCGGTGGACTATAACTGAACCCAAAACCAGTAGTCAGGAGCTGAACCAGTGAGTTAGCACGGAAAACTAATGAAGGCCTTCAACTACTAATTGTCCCCCAAAGTCGGTTATGATAGGGACGGTAACTGGGTTTGTTTGTCAGTTTTACTCAACAAAGTGGCTTGGGGGATGAACTGGTTAGAAAAGGTAAGTACTTAGCCAAAAAGCTGGATTACTGGTAGGCAAAAGGACCGGTATGCTATATATGTAAGCGGTTACAAGAAAAGCACATAAAATCTATGGGGGAGGGTTTCATCATGAGTAAAGTGCAATTATGGAAACAACGATTCTTCTATGGGGCCACCGATATGGCTGGAAACCTGATTTGGCAAATTGTGGGGCTCTATCTGCTGTTCTACTACACGACAGTTATGGGAATTTCACCCGCATTTGTCGGGACCTTGTTCTTCGTTGTTCGAATCATTGATGCCTTTGATGGTGTGGTGTATGGATTCTTGATCGACCATACCCATTCAAAGTATGGGAAGGCACGGCCATACTTCTTATGGTTCGGGATTCCACTGGGGATCTTAACCATGCTGCTGTTCTTCAATCCATCATTTGGCGGGAACAAGGCCTTCCAACTGGCCTGGATCTCCATTGTCTACACGCTGTTTAGTTTAGTTTATTCCGGGGCGAACACGCCAATCACGGCGATCCTACCAAGCTTGACTAAGGATCCCGATGAACGGACGAACTTAGCCAGCGCCCGGATGGTGATGACCAACATTGGGACGGCCGTTATTGGGGCGATTTCTCTGCCAATGGTTGCGAAATTAGGTGGTAAGAATGCTGAAAAAGGATGGATGATTTGGGGGATTTTCATTGGGTTAGCCATCATCGTTCTCTTCCTGAGTTCTTTCGCCAACTTGCGTGAACAGGATAACATTGCTGAGGACACCGCGGATGCACCGGAAATTAAGGGGCATCTGTCCGTAAAGGAATCCTTGAAGGGTGCCGTTAAGAACAAGCCATGGGTTGCTCTGAGTATTAGTTTCATTCTGTTACAGACCTTCTGGGTAATCCGGATGCAAACGGCCGTCTACTATCTGACCTACGTTTACCGGCGGGCAGATTTGGTTGGGGCCTTCAACGGTTTGGTAATTGTTGCAGTTATCGGGAATATTTCAGTGCCGTTCCTAAGTAAATTTATGAAACACAGAAACGTTATGATTCTGTCATTAATCACCTTCGGTATTGGTGAAGCCATCATGCACTTCAATAGTATCCCGTTACTCTTTGCCGGAAATATTATTGCGTTGGTTGCCATGGGGGCAGCGTTCTCCATTTCCTTCGTTATGATTGCCGACACGGTGGAGTACTCACGTTCCGAACTCCGAATCGATGAACCCGGGATCTTGTCCTCAGTACCAATGGTTGGGGCCAAGTTGGGGATGGGCTTCGGTGGCCTGGTCTCCGGTTGGTTACTTTCCTGGGGTGGCTTCCAAGCTACGGCTAAGGTGCAAGGTGCCAAGGCTGTCACGGCGATCAGTACCAGTTTCGTCTGGTTGCCAATTGTCCTAGCCTTACTCATCGTGGGTATTCTGTACCTCTTCTACAAGTTGGATGAGGACGAGATTACCTCGGCCAAGGCAGTTAAGGACAAAGAAGTCACTAATAGTAAAGCTAATGAAAACGCGTAAACTGACGTGCGGCACCGTCTATCCGGTGACCGTCACGTACTACCAACCGGCCGCCATTGCTGATTTTCACAATCAGCCGCGGCGGCCTTTGGTCATTCTCTTGCCGGGTGGGGGCTACGAATTCTACTCGGATCGGGAGAATGAGATTATGGCACTGCAGTATTTGGCGCAGGGATTTGCGGTCGCTGTCGTGGCCTATCGCCTGCGCGATGACCCACCGGTTTTGCCTACGGCGCTGTATCAGCTGGCAAACGTCGTTGGTGAGTTTCACCGCCACGCGGCGACTTACGGGATTGATGCCCATAAGATTTTACTGGCGGGATTCTCCGCTGGTGGACATCTAGCGGCGCTGTACGCCGACTTATGGCCGACGCTGGGGTCAGCGGTGAATGCTGATCCAGACGATTTGGCGGTCAGCGCCTTGATGCTGGCGTATCCGGTGATTGGCTTGCGGTTGGGCTGGCCAACCAGCGAGGCTGAGTTGCAAGAGGTTACGGCCGGCTGGACCCAGCACGAAGCCGACCTACTGGTTACGCCACAGAACCCGCCGACCTTCATCTGGGCCACACGTGAGGATGAGCTCGTGCCAATCACCAATACGCAGCATTACGTGGCGGCGTTGCGTGAGCAGCAAGTCCCGGTGACTGAGATTATTTATCCGCACGGTCCGCATGGTATGAGTCTTGCGCGGGCGGTGACGGCATTTCCAAGAAGTTTTGATTCCCGCGACCTGGCCTTTGGGGAGCACTTTATTCGACCAGACGTTGCGGGGTGGTTCCCCCGTCACCTGAATTGGTTGGCGGCAAGGTGGAACCTCACGGAATTTTGGCTTCAGCAATAATGTAGCTAACGAGAGGGGTAATCGACATGTTGAATGATACAACAACAAAGCAGTCCTTGGGGTATGCGGACGAGCTGAAACGACTGGCAAAGATGAAAGCAACTGGTGTAGAAGACGGGGTAACCCTGTGGAATAAAGAACGGGACCCAGCCCACACCTACGAGCCATTAGTCTGGGAAACGGTGGCCGAGATTGAAGAAAATCCACAGTTGCCGACTGATTTGTTTAGTCTACGGCAGGGAACCGAAACGACCGGGCAAAAGGATCTGACCAGCGTTGACATGAAGATTGAGATGCAACAGATCGTAGCCATGAATCGGCGGGTTCGGGTCATCCGGATTGCGCGGATGGATCACCTAACCGCGGATAAAGCCTTGATTTATTTCCACGGGGGCGCCTACTATGGTGGGACGCCGGAAGATGTCTTACTGGCGTTGAAGTACGTGGCAGAACAAGCAAACTGCGTGGTCTACAACGTGGATTACGCACTGGCGCCGGAACAGCCTTATCCGGCCGCCATTCTCGATGGGTTGGCCGTGGTTGCCGCCATGACCAAGGACTACCACCATATTTCACTGGGTGGCGACTCCGCTGGGGGCTCGATTGCTTTGGGGGTTAGCCAGCTCTGCAAGTCCATGGGGATCTGCACGATTGACTCGCATTTGCTCTTCTACCCGACTGTGATCCAGGGATCCGATCTGGGTGGGCCACTCTGGGACGATGATAGTATTGACATCGTTCCTGAACAGCGGGATGCTTTACACAGAAGCTACCAGTTGTTTGAGCAGCTCGATGAGATCATGAGTGGCTATTATGTGGCGGATCAGCCGTTGGATCTGACGTCACCGCTACTGTCACCACTTCTGGCCGATCCACAGACGTTCAAGAAGACCACGCTGCTGGTGGGTGAATACGATCCATTCCGTCTGCAGGGTGAAGCCTTCATCAATCAGGTCGGCCGAGCCAATGGCGATGCCAACTACCTGCGTTATGGTGGGATTAGCCACGCGTTCCTGAACTTCACGGGGAACGTGCCAGCAGTTCAAGATGCCCTACGTTCGGCAGCAAAATTAATCTGAGTTTAGAATTTAATTGGGGGAGATTATTGTGACTTTACGCGACTATCATTTAACTTTACGCGACGTTTCGGACCAGCAACCGGAATATTTAGAGACCGTATTTTCGCTGGGAAACGGGCACTTTGGCGTCCGGGCTAATGATCCCATCAGTGGAAATCCCATTGCGGGAACCTTGATCAACGGCTTTTATGAAACCGCCCCCATTACTTATGGGGAAGCGGGGGTCGGCTATGCTAAGCGGCACCAGACGATTTTAAACTTACCAGATTTGCGGCACATTCACGTGTCGACCAGTTCCGGCCACCAGTTTACACACAGTAAGCGAACGGCAGTGGATCTCGACCTCGGTACTGGAGAGCTAGTAGAACACTATCAGATCAGCACCGATCAGGGTGAAACAATCATGATGGGAGTTAAATCGGTGATTGGCCAGGAACAGACCAGCATGTGGAGTGCGGAATACACCTTCACGGCGGGCAACTATGCTGGTGGCCTGCTGGTCAGTAAATCAATTGCGGTACCTGCCGAAGCCGAAGCTATCATGTCGGCAGATCCCCGGAAAACCCGGATGGCGGGCTTGCCCATTTGCGAAACAGAATTCGTAACGCAGGACTTGCAACGCTATCACGTGAAGACCCGGCTGACGAAACAAGCAGTGACGATGTACCTGGGGATTCTACTCCCCCACGGTCAATTGCTTCAGCAGCCACTAGACTTGAGTGATGAACAACCTCATAGTCTGGAGTACGCGGTGTACGTGGGAACGGTCGGTAAGCACAATACGATTGATCCAGCCGCTATGTTTATGGCGAGTTCGCTTGCGTCACTGACGGATGACAGTCAGACGTTCTGGCAAGGGGTATGGAACCGAAGTGAAGTGAGCGTGGGTGGCAACGACGAGTTGGATCTCGCGATTCACTACAACATTTTCCAACTGAATCAGGCTGCCGGTCGTGATGGTCGCACCAATATCTCTGCTAAGGGACTGAGCGGTGCCGGGTACGAGGGCCATTACTTCTGGGATACGGAGATGTATATGCTGCCGTACTTCACCTATACCAATCAGCAGATGGCACGGCAACTGCTGGTCTATCGTTATCAAACGTTGCCGAAGGCCCGGGAACGTGCGCGGGCCTTGGGGGTTGACCAAGGGGCGCTGTTCGCTTGGCGGACGATCAATGGTGAAGAGGCCTCAGCCTACTTCCCGGCTGGCACGGCGCAGTACCACATTGATGCCGACATTGCTTATGCGGTTGGCAAGTACTTTGAAATCACACGGGACTTGGACTTTGTCATCCAGTGTGGGTTTGAAATGGTGCTGGAAACCGCGCGTTTCTGGGAAAACTTCGGATCCTGGCGGCAAGTTGGGGATGACTGTCGCTTTGAATTCCACACGGTTACGGGTCCCGACGAATATACCGCGTTAGTCAACAATAATTACTACACCAACCGATTGGCTAAGCATAATTTTGAATTAGTTGTTGAGTTGGCCCATCAGATGATGAAACGCTCACCACAACTATTGTCGAAGTTTGGCATGAGTGAGACTGATTTAGATGTTTATCAAAACTTGGCCGATCACGTTTACCTGCCGTACAGTAACGAATTGGAAATCAATGAGCAGGATGACAGCTTCCTGGATAAACCCCGCTGGCCAGCGGAAAAGTCCACGCCGGATAACTTCCCACTGTTATTGCATTACCACCCATTGACGATCTACCGGTATCAGGTGGCAAAGCAAGCCGATACGTTGCTGGCAGACTACCTGTTCCCAGAAGACCTTTCGGCAGATCAGTTAAAACGCGAATACCGTTATTATGAAGGAGTGACGACCCACGATTCGTCACTGTCGCGGTCGATCTTTAGTATTCTGGCGGCACGGATGGGCGATACTGAAAAGGCCTACCGGTACTTTATGGATACGGCGCGGATGGACTTGGTCAATCTGCAAAAGAACACCGCGGACGGCCTGCATTTGGCTAACCTTGGCGGAAGCTGGTTGGCACTGGTGGCTGGATTCTCCGGCTTCTACGTGCAGGACGAGGTCGTTCACTTTGCCAACCACTTACCGGCAGAGCTGAGCCGGCTGACTTACCGGATGAAGATTGCCGAGAGTGTCTTAGAGATTGACCTGACGGCGGATAACCTGGATGTCACGGTTATCAGTGGGCCGATTCCAACTTACGGCGTCAGCGTTAACGGTGAACTGATTTCTTTAGTAAAGGTTAGCTAGCAGGAGCCGCTAGCTAACAACTATGATTGCGTCGTCTCCGCCTGCTGTGGCCGGGGGTTCCACCGCTGTGGGAACCGGTGAAATCCTTTGAAGCAGTATTTCACCTCGCCTTGAAGCCTCGCTAAACTCGCAAGTCTTCACGGTCGTCCCATGCCGTAAGTACGGAAGAATCGAACGCCCGCACTAACGGCATTGTCACGGCTGGCTACACCCCCGGTTGCCTCCGGCTACGTTGACACTGGTTGATTCTGGAGAGGCTTAACAGCTAGCAATTTCAACATTAAGTAGAAAGCTTAAAAATGTCACCCAATTTTAGGATGACATTTTTGAGTTTAACTGTGATATTTTTGGTATTCAAAAACTTTAGTGCTAGACAATTGGCTCGATTCGGGTAAAGGTTGCCACTAGTATTAGCCGGAAGCCAGTACTTTGGCTGCAGGCGGTCCCCACAGCAGGCGGAATCCTGGCTTCCGCAGGCGGTAACTGTAGTCAGCCGAGTTGAGCCAATGGTCAATCGCGCCTATACTAAGCGCAGATAGAAATTCAGGAGGTTTTCAGCTTATGGCCCTTACCATCAATCCTGCGCAAGCCGCAGATCTCAGTCAAATCATGACCATCGAGCACGCCGGATTTTCACCGGCTGAGGCCGCAACTCCTGCCAGCATGGCCGAACGCATTGCCCTGATTCCCGATACCTTCCTCGTTGCCAAACAGGGGACGACCGTCGTCGGTTACGTGGTTGGGCCGGCGTTTAATCAGCGTTATCTGACCGATGCACTCTTCGAAAAGTCCACGCCGAATGCAGCTGGGGATGCGTACCAGACCGTGTTGAGTCTCGCCGTTAGTCCCGATTATCGCGGAGCCGGCATCGCCAGTCACCTACTGACGGCCCTCGCCACCGTGGCTCGTCAGCAGCGGCGTCGCGCAATTACGCTGACTTGCCTCAAGCGACTGGTCCCCTTCTATGAGGCTAACGGATACGTCAACGAGGGCGTTTCCACTTCCACCCATGCTGGGGAGACCTGGTACAATCTGGTTCTACCATTAACTGATTAGTTTGAGGCCCATCACGGCGATCAGGATGACGCCGACCCAAAGTAGCTTGCGCCAATTCCGGGATTCACCGAAGAAAAGCATCCCCGTGAGAACGCCACCCGCAGCGCCGATTCCCGTCCAGATAGCGTAGGCCGTACCCATCGGTAGTGTCTGTAGGGCGAGGTCAAGGAAGCCAAAACTGAGGCCATAGCCGATGACCATACCTAGCCAGAGTGGCCAGATGTGGCGCTGCAGGGCCCAGTTCATAAAGGATACGCCGAGCATTTCGCAGAGGCCGGCGATAATTAGGAAAATCCATGCCATGTTAGTGCTCCTCTCTAGCGGTGACGACTTGGAGACCGCCAATGCCAATAAGCAATAGGAAAATAAGCGCGACTTTAGCCAGGCTGACGGGTTCTCCGAAGGCCAGAATACCCGTGACCGTGGTGCCAAGCGTACCCAATCCTACGAAGACTGCGTAGGCTGTACCGGCTGGCAAAACTTCGCCGGCCTTGATTAAAAAGTAGAAGCTGAGATAGACAGCGAGGGCGGTCAACCCCCACTCCCAGAGGGTAGCGGCGTGTTTGAAGCCGACGACCCAGCCGATCTCGAAGACTGCGCCGCAGACGACGCGTAACCAATGTTTTAACATAATTATTCCTCCTAAATAGACGTGAAAAAGCCTGAGAAATGTTGTCTTAACGACGACATCTCCCAGGCTTTTTCCCTTCCGTGTCTACGGGACCACCCGTAGGTTCTCTCTCGGACCAGACCTGCAGGGGCAGCGGAACCCTAGAGAACAGAATATATGATTGATTCGGTAGCGCTAGCTTAACATGAATGCCGATTGGGGGCAACAGGTTGGTATGAAAATGATAGGTAAACCCTTTCACTAGATAGCCAATTTAGTGATTAAGTGACCCATTTCACTAAAAAATGAAATTGATTACATTTGCGTCATTAGTCACTTTTTCGGTATTTTCTGAAAATCTTGGGGCCAAAAAGGGTCTTAAAATCGCGAATCGCGATGCTATACTGAAAACGATTTAAAAATGGCTGTACGGTCATTCATCACTTAGTAATTAGGCGCTGCGGGTCACGACCCCGCGGCCACACATGGAGGTAGCGACTATGCAACTCGGAAGTATTGAAGCTGGTGGAACAAAGTTTGTTTGTGCAATCGGTAACGAAGATTATCGCACGGACAACCGGGTGATTATTCCCACCACCACTCCAGAAGAAACGTTAAGTCAATGTATCGCTTACTTTAAACAGTACCCAGATTTAAAGGCTATCGGGATTTCCTCATTTGGTCCCATCGAACTCCGGCGCAACGCTCCCAAATACGGGTATGTGACGGATACACCTAAGGCCCACTGGTCCAACACTGACTTCTTAGGTCGGCTCAAGCAGGACCTAGATGTGCCAATGGCCTGGACGACTGATGTGAACGGGTCCGCTTACGGTGAATACGTGGTTTCCACGCTGTTCAACGAAAAGATTAATTCACTGGTCTACTTCACGATTGGAACCGGCGTTGGTGCTGGGGCTATCGTGAATGGCAAGTTTGTTGGCTCGATGGGTCACCCCGAAATGGGCCACGTCCGCTTGAAGCGGCACCCCGATGATCTCGACTTCAAGGGTATCTGCCCATTTCACGGCGATTGCCTAGAAGGCCTGGTCAGTGGGCCAACGTTTGAAGCCCGGATCGGTAAGCACGGCCACGAGGTACCAATGACCGATCACGTCTGGGATATCATGGCTTACTACGTGGCTCAGGCAGCCTTACAGGAAACGTTGATGTTACGCCCCGACAAGATCATCTTCGGCGGTGGCGTTGTCAGCGAAGCCTTCCTGGTTAAGGTTCGCGCCGAATTCACGAAGCTCCTCAACGGTTACGTTGATGTGGGCAACATTGAAGATTACATTGTGATGCCGTCCGTCAAGGAAAATGGCTCAGCCACGCTAGGCGACTTCGCCTTAGCACTCAAAGAATATAACAAATAAGAGAGGGAGAATTACCTTATGAAAGCCTTAGTCTTAACTGGAACGAAAAAAATGGAGATCCAAGATTTACCTACCCCAGAAGTAAAACCTAACGAAGTATTGGTCAACACCGCCTACGCTGGTATCTGTGGGACCGACCGCGCACTGTACGCTGGCCTTCCCGGTTCAGCCGATGCTGTGCCACCAATCGTTTTGGGCCATGAAAACTCCGGTGTCGTTGCCGCTATCGGTAGCGAAGTTACCAACGTCAAGGTTGGCGACCGGGTGACTGTTGACCCTAACATCTACTGTGGCGAATGCGAATACTGCCGGACTGACCGTCCAGAACTGTGTGACAACTTGTCCGCCGTTGGGGTGACCCGCGATGGTGGTTTGGAAAAGTCATTCACTGCACCAGCTACCGTTGTTTACCCATTGCCTGACAGCGTCTCATTGAAGGCTGCTGCAACGACGGAACCAATCTCTTGCGCAGTCCACGGGGTAAAATTATTGGACTTAACGCCATATCAAAAGGCTTTGGTCATCGGTGATGGTTTCATGGGGCAATTATTTGTTCAATTATTACAAGCTTACGGTGTTCACCAAGTGGATTTTGCCGGTTTGAACGACAAGAAGTTAGCTTTCAACAAGGAAAAGTTTGGCGTTACCAACACTTACAACACAAAGCATGAAAGCATTCCTGCCGACTACGACGTCGTTATCGAAGCCGTTGGGTTACCACAAACGCAAGAACAAGCTGTTGAAGCAACGAAGAAGGGTGCTCAAGTCTTGATGTTTGGTGTTGGGAAGCCAGACCAAACCTTCTCCATGAACACTTACGAAGTTTACCAAAAGCAATTGAAGATCCAAGGGGCCTTCATCAACCCATACGCTTTCGAAGATGCGATTGCTTTGTTAGCTAGCGGCCAATTGGATGTTGAATCCTTGATCAGCCACGAAGTTAGTTTGGAACAAGTTGAAGACGTCTTGAACGGCAAGGTTGCAGGTGTCAGCAAGGCAGTTGTCAAAGTCAGCGACTAGTAAAGGTAAGGGATAATTGTGAAAGTTGAAGCAGCAACTGATTTGAATGAAGGGGCTGAAACAATGGATGTCACCAGTAATGGACGGACGATCTCGATGGGTAAAGCCATTGCCTACTTCGCATTATCGTTAGTTATCAACTCGGCCGGGAACGTGTTGACGTTGGTCACTAGCGCTAAGATTCACCCGTCCTTCTTAGGGGCGGCCTATTGGTCAGCGGCCGAAGCCAACTTGGGGACCGCGTTTCACTGGAATCTTTTCTGGGCGTTCCTGGTCATGGGATTCTTGACGGCGGTGTTAAATGCCATCTTGATTCACCACTGGGACTGGAAACGGATTGCCGGGAACATGGTCTTCATGGTGCCATTCTCCGCTTTGATTCAAGTGTTTGAGGACTTCTTTACTGGAAAGTATCCGGCGTTATTTGCCGGCCTACCTGAAGCGCGCAGTCTGGGGATGGTCATCCTGTATATTGGGCTGAACTTCTTAGGAGTTGCCTTCATTGCCGTTGCGATTTCCATTTACCAACGGGTCAACCTGGTGCTTCATCCAGCCGATGACTTGATGCAGATTCTGCGGTTCCGCTACTTTAAGGGGAACGCCGCCAGAGCGATGTGGGCTTCCTACATTCCGCCAACCATCATGGCCATCATTGCGGTAATCATCACGCATACGTTTGTGAACTTTGGTCTGGGAACGATCTTTGCCTTCCTGGCTCAAGGTGGGATTACCGGGATTGCCGACAAGACGATCTTCCCGAAGCTGAAACACCAAGCAGTTGACGTGGGTAAAATTGACGATTAAACAAAGGAGCAATTAACTTATGGCAGTACAAGATTTTATTACCGGCATTCAACACGTCGGGATTCCATCAAGTGATTTAGACAAGACGATTGCCTTTTACAAGTCCATCGGATTCGAACAAGCAGGGTTATTCCCTAACGGTGACAACCGGTGTGCCTTTATGCGGTTAGGCAACCTGACGATTGAAACCTGGGAGGGCGATCCAACCAATCCCCAAGCCGGTGCCATCAACCATATTTCATTGAACACGACCAACATCGATCAAGCCTTCGCAGCCGCTAAGGCACAAGGGTTAGACCTGGTCAACGATGAAATTCAATCCATTCCAACGTTCTGGAGCAACGGGATTCGTTTCTTCAACATCCTCGGCCCGAACCACGAAACGATTGAATTTTGCCAAATCTTAGCTTAGTTAACAGCCGGCTAGAGAGTTTAAGAGAATTGCATTAGGGACAGAGAATCCTCGTCGATTGCGGCGAGGATTTTTTGCGTCATGATTAAATACTGTCGTATCGCCTACGGCTGTCAGAACCTTTGCTTGCTGTGGGGACCGACAACGTTTCTGACGGCCTCCAGTTTAGACAGAGTTTAACCATGACTTCTCGATTCATCAAGTTCGAGAAAACGTTTTCATTACCCGTATGATGCCTGTAAACCAGCCTACATTATTTTCTATTCACCAGCGTTTGTAGGAATGTGGCCTGAGATGTACGAAAAATGTAATCGATTACATTCGGGCCACAGTGAGCCGTATTTGTGCTTTCTGAAAATTTCAGGTTGGTGAAAGGGGCTTATTCAGGGTATTTCTGATGTTATACTGAAAGCGCTTTAAAGGTGAACGGGCTAGTGATTCACAGCCTAGTAATTATGTGTCGTGGGTGACAACCCCGACGAAAGATGGAGGCAATATTTATGCAACTCGGCAGTATTGAAGCTGGGGGAACGAAATTCGTATGTGCCATTGGTAATGAAGATTACCGAGTATTAGACAAGGTGCGGATTCCGACGACGACCCCTGAAGAAACGTTAAGTAAAACTATCGCCTACTTCAAGCAGTTCCCGGATGTTAAGGCCATCGCAATTTCGTCGTTTGGTCCCATTGAACTCCGGCACAACTCACCGAAGTACGGCTACATTACGAATACCCCTAAGAAGGGCTGGCCCAACACGGACTTTGTGGGGCGGCTCAAGCAAGATCTCGACGTGCCCATGTTCTGGACGACCGATGTGAATGGTTCGGCCTATGGCGAATACATCATGTCGACGCTGTTCAATGAAAAGATCAACTCGTTGGTCTACTTCACCATTGGAACCGGCGTGGGTGCCGGGGCCATCGTCAACGGAGAGTTCATCGGGAGTCTTGGCCATCCTGAGATGGGACATGTTCGACTGAAGCGTCACCCCGATGACTTAGACTTTCCAGGGATTTGCCCCTTCCACGGTGATTGCTTGGAGGGGTTGGTCAGTGGCCCGACGTTTGATGCGCGGCTGGGAAAGCCTGGTAAGGACGTGCCACTGACGGATCATGTCTGGGATATCCTCGCGTACTACGTCGCCCAGGCCGCCTTGCAGGAAACGCTGATGCTTCGACCCGACAAGATTGTTTTCGGTGGCGGTGTCGTTAGCGAAGGTTTCTTGGTCAAGGTTCGCGCCGAATTTGCCAAATTATTAAATGATTACGTCGACGTTGGCAAACTCGAGGATTACATCGTGATGCCGGCGGTTAAAAATAATGGTTCTGCAACGCTGGGTGATTTTGCCCTCGCACTTAAAGAATACAAAAAATAGAAAGGGAGATTTCAATTATGAAAGCCTTAGTTTTAACTGGAACGAAACAAATGGAGATTCAAGATTTGAAGAAGCCAGAAGTTAAATCAAATGAGGTCTTGGTCAACACCGCTTACGCTGGTATCTGTGGGACCGACCGTGCGCTGTATGCGGGTCTTCCTGGTTCCGCTAACGCTGTGCCACCAATCGTTTTGGGACACGAAAATTCCGGGATCGTCGCAGCTATTGGTAGTGACGTCACCAACGTCAAGGTTGGCGATCGGGTGACCGTTGATCCTAACATCTACTGTGGCCAATGCAAGTACTGCCGGACGGATCGCCCAGAACTTTGTGACAATCTGTCAGCCGTTGGGGTTACCCGTGATGGTGGTCTGGAGGAATCCTTCACTGCCCCATCATCCGTTGTTTACCCTATTCCTGAAAGCGCTTCCTTGAAGGATGCCGCCACCACGGAGCCACTCTCTTGCGCCGTTCACGGGATGAGCCTGATCGACGTTAAGCCGTATCAAAAGGCCTTAGTCATTGGTGATGGGTTCATGGGCCAATTGTTCGTGCAACTCTTACAAGCATACGGTGTTCACCAAGTGGACTTTGCCGGAATTATTGATGAAAAATTAGCCTTCAACAAGGAAAAGTTTGGTGTTACGAATACCTACAACACTAAGCGGGACAGCATTCCTGCCGACTACGATGTTGTTATCGAAGCCGTTGGGTTACCACAAACGCAGGAACAAGCCGTCGCCGCTACCAGAAAGGGTGCGCAAGTCCTGATGTTCGGGGTCGGCAAGCCAGATCAAACCTTCTCCATGAACACGTACGAAGTTTATCAAAAGCAATTGAAGATCCAAGGAGCCTTCATCAACCCATACGCCTTCGAAGATGCCATTGCCTTAATGGCCAGTGGTGAAGTAGATGTCGATTCCTTGATCAGTCACGAAGTTAGTTTGGAACAAGTCGAAGATGTCCTTAACGGTAAAATCAAGGGCGTCAGCAAGGCGGTCGTCAAGGTTGGCAACAACCAGTAAAGGTAAGGGATAATTAATTATGAGAGCTGAAGCAGTAAGTCAATTCAACGATGGCGCGCAGAGTCGTGACGTCGACAGTGGCCGGACCCTATCGATGTCAAAGTCGTTAGCCTTCTTTGCCCTGTCAATCGTGATCAACTCAGCCGGAAACGTCCTCACGTTAGTCACCAGCGCTAAGATTCACCCGTCATTTTTAGGAGCGGCTTACTGGTCAGCTGCGGAGGCTAACTTAGGAGCGGCCTTCCACTGGAACCTCTTCTGGGCATTCCTGGTTTTGGGCTTCCTAACCGCGGCGTTAAACGCCGTCCTGATTCATCACTGGGACTGGAAGCGAATTGCCGGGAACATGGCCTTCATGGTGCCATTCTCAGCGTTGATTCAGGTCTTCGCGGACTTCTTCAACGGCAAGACCGCCGTGTTTGCGGGCCTTCCCGTTGCACACAGTGCGGGTATGGTTGCCGGATACATTGCCTTGAATTTCTTGGGTGTGGCGTTGATTGCCATTGCCATCTCGATTTATCAGCGGGTCAACTTAGTCTTACATCCCGCCGATGATTTGATGCAGATTCTGCGGTTCCGTTACTTCAAAGGAAACGCGTCCAGAGCGATGTGGGCGTCTTACATTCCACCGACCATTATGGCCATCATTGCCTTGTTGATCACCCATTCATTCGTGAATTTTGGTCTGGGAACGGTCTTTGCCTTCCTCGCGCAGGGTGGAATCACCGGGATTGCCGATCGGGTAGTCTTTCCGAAGCTGAAGCACCAACAAGTCGACGTCGGTAAGTAACGGTTACGGTAAACTTCAAAGGAGCGTTAGATATGTCAGTTAGTTCGTATATTACGGGGATTCAGCACGTGGGAATTCCTTCAATTGATTTGGATGCCACCATTGCTTTCTACAAGTCTCTGGGCTTCACTCAGGCCGGGCTCTTTCCTAACGGTGAGAACCGCTGTGCCTTCATGCGGCTTGGCAATTTGACGATTGAAACCTGGGAAGGTGACCCCACGAATCCGACGGCCGGCGCCATTAACCATATTTCGTTGAACACGACGGATGTCGATCGGGCGTTCGCGGCGGCTAAGGAACAGGGCTTGAACCTTGTCAATGATGAGGTGCAGTCGATTCCATCGTTCTGGGATCACGGGATTCGGTTCTTTAACATTCTGGGACCTAACCAGGAAACTATCGAGTTCTGCCAGATTTTAGATTAAGGATTCAGGTTTAAATAAGATTTCGCCTGCGGTTGCACTAGTTTTTAATCTGAATATTAGCTGAATTGTTATAACTGCTTTTTCAGCGTTCAGCGTTACAATCCGCTGTGTAAAAAATACAATCAGTGACTAAGAAATCCTCGTCGATAACGGCGAGGATTTTTGTTTGGATGGTTTAGAAATGTAGTGATTGCTTGATGTCCTGAGTATACCTGAGTTTCAAATGGAAACCTAGTAGAGATGGATGGTAACACACAATGGTTGCGGGAATGCACGGTTAGTTAGAATCCTTGTGTGCCAAGCTTACTAGGCGTTGTCCGGGCGGGGAATGATTTCCGCCGGTAGCCGAAATTCTTGCGTTGCGAGCTGGTGATCGGCGGCTCTGGCAAGAACCCGTTCAACGGCAATGCGGCCCAGTTCGGCAATTGGCTGTTTGGCCGTGACGATGGGTTGCGGCAAAAAGTCAAACCAATCGTTGTCGTCGAAGGCGCCTAGTTGAAAGGCTGGAAGCTGGAGCTCAGGAAGCTTGGTCAGCACGCCGGTCATGATGGTATTATCCGCCGCAAAGAGCGCGTCACACTTCTGATTGACCAGGAGTTGGCGTGTCATTTGGGGGACGTTGCTACCATCGGTTCGCGCCGTAGCTTCAATGGCAGGATCAGTGGGTAATCCGGCCGCAGCTAGTGCTTGGTGATAGCCTTGTAGCCGCTCTTTGGCGGTCGCAGAGACGGAACTGTTAATGATCCCGATCCGCTGGGCACCACGGCTAATCAGGCAGTTAATGATAGCCTGAGTGCCCTGAGCGTTGTCCACGAGTACGCGGTCGTACTGTGAGACGACGTCGGCCGGTGGCATCCGATCCACAAAAACGGCGGGGGTGTTGCCCAGCATTTTCGGATAATCAGTACTGTTGCCGGCGCTGGTGATGATGAGGCCATCGACCTGTTTCTCCAACATTAAGTTAATCGCCTTGGCTTCCTTGCTGAGGTGTTCGTCAGTGTTGACGATAAGGACGTCGTAGCCGGCTTGGCTGGCTGTATCTTCAATGGCGCGACTGAGCTGCGTGAAGAAGCCATTTAGAATATCGGGGATAATCATGCCCAGTGTGTGACTTTTTTGAACCCGAATGCTGCGGGCAAGGCCGTTGGGCCGGTAGCCGAGGTTGCGGGCAATATTTTGGATTTTTTGGCGGGTGTCGCGCTTGACCTGGGGGCTATCGTTGAGCGCCCGCGAAACGGTGGCTTCCGATACCCCAGCTTGCTTAGCGACATCTTTGATCGTAATATTAGTTGACATGCAATTCACTTCTTTATTATTAATAATTGTATTATTAAAACGTAAAACAAATAATGGGACAGTCATAGAAACAGTCACTCTGTTGATGGCTGTCATTATCAAGTATTTTATAGTTTATCGTAGCGGTTTCATAGGGGTGTCGTCAACTATTTCTGCTTATTGGACAAAAATCTCGAAAAAAAGGGTTGCATTTACCTAGGGTAAGATGATAAAATTATTCTCTGTTGGGGTAAGTAATTTATCCAATTCATTGGGCTATAGCCAAGTGGTAAGGCAACAGGTTTTGATCCTGTCATGCGCTGGTTCGAACCCAGCTAGCCCAATCAGAGGTTTACAAAAGTTTCGTCGATTAAGTTCGGCGGAACTTTTTGTTTTTTACGAGAACTTGTAAGCGCAATCATCATAGCATAGAATGGAAATTAACCGAAATGAACAGATAGGAGCGATTCCCTCATGAAAAAAATAATTATGGACTGTGACCCCGGGCACGACGATGCGTTAGCCATGATGCTGGCGCTGGCGAGTCCCGAGATTGACCTGTTGGCAGTAACTTCCTCCGCGGGGAATCAAACGCCAGAGAAGACCTTAAACAATGCTATGCGGCTGTTGACCCTGATGCACCATCAGGAGATTCCGGTCGCCGGCGGCAATCGAACGCCGTTGATGCAACCGCTGGAAACGGCAGGGAATGTCCATGGAAAGTCCGGGTTGGATGGCGCTGATCTGCCCGATCCCGATTTTGCCGTACAGGATATGACCGCTATCGAATTGATTGCCAAAACCTTGCGGGAGAGTGACGACCCCGTGACGTTGGTGGTGACTGGGCCGATGACCAACATTGCTTTGTTCCTACGAGTCTATCCGGAGCTCAAGGGAAAAATCGACCGCATTGTCTTCATGGGTGGTGCGATGGGTCTGGGTAACTGGACGCCTTCCGTCGAATTTAACATCTATGTCGACCCCGAGGCAGCCAAAATTGTTCTCAACGCTGGGATTCCACTGACGATGGCGCCGTTGAACGTGACGCATAAGGCCCAGATTCTCAAACCAGAAATCGCCGCCATTGGCGAGATCAATAATCCTGTGGCCAACGCCTTCCAGGGCCTACTGAACTTCTTTGAGGTCTACCACGAAAATCCTAAGTGGGGCTTCAAGGGCGCACCCCTCCACGATCCGTGCACGATTGCCTGGCTCCTACATCCAGAAATGTTTGAAAGCGAGCTGATGAACGTGGACGTTGAAACGCAGGGCGAACTGGTTCGTGGCGAAACGGTTTGTGATTACTACGAATTGACCGGCAAACCGAAGAATACAGATGTGCTATTGGACATTGATCGGCCAGCCTTTATTCAACTCATCATGGATTCTTTAAAGACTTTTAAGTAACGTGCTAAAGTAAGCCACAGCAACAACCGAGCGGGGTGTTGCTGTGGCTTTTTGCGGGTCTTAATCAAAACTCAAATAATTTCGGCTACACTATTTGAACGCAGAAAGTTCAGAGAGGTGAGTTGAATTGAGACAGATAACATTTCCCGCCCACGAGCAATTGTTGTTCGGCTGTGGCTTAACCATGGTTGCGGGGGCGCTAGACGCCTATTCCTACCTGGAACACGGCGCCGTGTTTGCCGGCCTCCAGACGGGTAACCTGATTTTGTTGGGAGTTAGCCTGGGGCACTTCCAACTGGCGGTTGTGGGCCGCTACCTGGCTTCGCTACTTGCATTCGTTGTGGGGACGGTCATTGTGCGGGTGCTTCAGCATTTTTCGGAAAAGTCGCGCGTAAGTTCCCAGATGGTCGTGTTGGGTTACATGCTGGCATTATTAATGGTTGTACTATTCCTAAATAATCATCTACCAAGTGTGCTGCTAGCGGCGTTATTATCATTGGCGGCCGCAGCAGAACTGCAGGAATTTCGGCAAATCAAGGGGGCAGCGTTTACCCCGCTCATGATGACCGGCAACGTGCGCAGCATTTCGGAATCCCTGTATGACGGAGTGCGCTATCGCAATCGGGATGCCCGTGCCAAGGCGTTGGATACCGGGGCACTTATGTTGAGTTTCATTGGCGGTGCGTTGCTGGTAGCCGCCTTCACGTCGTTAATGGCGGCGTACGCGGTGCTCTTACCGGCAGCGTTAGTTGTTGCGTTACTGGTCTGGTTATACCGCCAGAATCGACGCCGACGATGGAAACATTAGTCAGAATTAAAAAGGTCATTCACAGTTATGTGCGACCATTAAATATTGATCATACTAACCAGTCTTCGCCTACTGAAGTCAGGTAACTTTGTTATATATATCGATAGTCTGTTAGAAATGCGATTCCACTATGGAGTTGCATTTTTTTATGGCTTACGTTGCCTGGAAATCAAAGAGTTGTGTGGGGTGGTGGAAATGTCAATAAGGATGGACAATGATGAACCTTGAAGGCGAAGTTTCCGAGTTGAAAATAACCAGAGTGGTGTTGTCACGCCCCTGTGGTTCAAACGTAGGCTTTCAGGTGTTGGCGTAACGAGGGGGATTCTCCGCTTTTTGATAGGTGGGCTTGATTATGGGCTGGTTACGATATAATAGAGAATAATAACCCGGGAAATGAATTGGCAAGTGCGTCGATCTTGAAATATTCCCCGGGAAATATGCGATTAATTTTAAAATAAGACGTTTGGCCCTTGCACGTTACGCGACGTCATCGGGTATACCTAAGGTAGGAGGTGAACGACCGTGTCTAAATTTACAACGGGTGAACTGGCCAAGCAGGCTCACGTGTCGGTGCGCGCCTTGCAGTACTACGATAAGCGCGGGCTCCTGCGACCAACCGAAGTCAGTGAGGGAGGCCGCCGCCTGTATACTGCGGCGGATCTGCAACGATTAAAGCTGATTCTCTTGCTCAAGGGAATGGACCTATCTTTGGCGGCTATTCAGGAAATCATCGACAGTGACCAGGCATCTCGCGTGTTAGGGCTTGTGTTGGATCAGCAGGAGCAGCGGCTACGGGATGAGCAGGCAGCGAATGCCGAGAAGCTAAAGACGGTCATGCAGGTCCGTGCTGGACTCGCCGACTTTGCCACGGTGCCCATCCAATCGATTGAAGACATGGACTTAATTATGGCAAACAAGAAGGGATTACGTCGGATTCATGTGAGCATGGTGGTTAGCGGATTGATAATGGATGCCATTGAAATAGTGGCTCTGGTCTACAGTATTGTCGTTGGCAATTGGTGGATCTTTGGGACCGCGATGGTGATAGCTGTGATCTTTGCGGCGCTGACGGTTCGTCACTACTTTAACGCGGTTGATTATATCTGTCCGGCTTGTTCTAGCCAGTTTCGGCCACAGTTTAATATAAGCTAGGCAGAATTCCCTTGCTTTCAAACAAGGGATGAATGCCACTATCTCCTTCGCTGACTGGCGATATAATTTTCTACAGTTTCCTTGCTCATATCGCCCAGGGTACTCATGAAGTAACTTGGGGACCAAAGATGTCCGCTCCAGAACTTCTGAGCTTTTATCTCGGGATGTAATTCAAAGAATAAACGAGCCGAGCCACCCTTGAAGGCTTTGACAACATTAGTTGGTGCATACTTGGGTTTAAAGCTTAGTAGTAGGTGGATATGGTCTGGCATTACTTCCATTTGCTCAATGGTTACTTCGTTTAGTCGGGCTATTTTCGTTAGAATGTCGGTCATTTCAGCGACTAACTTGGGCGTTGTAAATGCTTTGTGCCGGTATTTGGTGACCCAGACCAAGTGAAAATGAAAGTTGTAAACATAACCTCGTTCGTGAATTGCTCCGCCAATATCATTACTCATATGATTCCCCAATAAATATTATTATAAGTCACTTTG
>NZ_AZCZ01000032.1 GCF_001434055.1 Levilactobacillus parabrevis ATCC 53295
GAGGATAGGACGTTGCCACGCGATTATTCCGGCATAGCTCAGTTGGTAGAGCACCTGACTGTTAATCAGGTTGTCGACGGTTCGAGCCCGCCTGCCGGAGTCGGGTTAACCTGGTTAACCAGTTGATATGCCGGCTTAGCTCAGCTGGTAGAGCATCGGTATCGTAAACCGAGGGTCGGGGATTCGAATTCCTCAGCCGGCATCAGATAAGTGATTAGTCTACGGACTGATCGCTTTTTTTGTGTTTGCGGTTAAACCTGACCGGCCGGGGTTGAACCGAGATGGGAGGCCATAAGGTATCGCTGGCTTGATAGTGATGCCCGCCATTAAGGGTGAATACTCATAGAATTATGATGGAAGCGCTTACCCAGAAAACGGAAATTGGTATATGCAATCTAATTAAATTGGTATATATCACTGATGTGTTGACACACGGGCATTTGTAGCGATAAAAATATAAATGATTTTTCTGATTATCTATTGTGGTATACCTCTATCAGTGCTATTCTATAAGTATCAATTAAGCACAGGAGATGCCATCATGAAAAACGTATTGTTAGTATGTGGTCAAGGAATTTCAAGTCAATTATTCTTAGGGGAAGCTAAGCGGACTGCTGAGACCCAACGTGTACCTTTACACTTCAGTGCAACGAGTTTAATGGAAGTAACGCCTGAATTATTAGCTGAACAAGACTTAGTTCTCTTGGCCCCACAAGTGGCTTATCAAGCCAAGATGCGGGCTAAGATCGGTGATCAAGTTCAAACGGCACCAATTCCCAACGACATTTACGGTTGGTTGAACAGCCAAGCGTTGGTTAAGTACGCTTGTCATCAATTAAACTTTGCCCCCGCAGCTGTGACTGTCGCTTACTAACATGACACCCACGATTGAACAGCTGGCGATGCAGGTGTTGGTCACCGCAGGAACTGCTAAGGAGAGCCTGTATCGTGCCATTGCAACCGCTCGTGAACAGCATCAGTCGTTAGAGTTATCGGTTTGTCACGATCAACTCCTAGCGGCCCATAAGGTCCAAACGCAGATGATGGCAAAAATAGCTGCTGAGGACCTTCCCGTTACAATCCTCATCAACCATGCGATGGATACTTTAATGGCCGTACAGGGGAACTATGAGCTCCTTGAAGCTCTCGGTCCTGACTGGCACTAATTTCAAACTGTACTCAAGTCCGGGACGTGTCGCCTCGGGCTTTTTGATTTGCACTGCTTTATCGAGAGCGAGCACGTGAACGGCACTTTTAGATATCCTGTAAGTCGGATAATCAGCGCAATTTTATTCATTAAAGGAATAATATTCGCCGATCGATGGAAATGAATAAAAAATAAGAGGATTGCATGAGATAGCTAATAATTTCATCATTGTTTTTTGCGCGTGAGGGCGGGGATGGAGACGCTTTTATAACGAAAACCGTTGCGTAACGGGCCTTCATGAAGTATAATTACAACTATGTTTTATTAGAGGTCTATGAGACCCTGCCACAATCGCATTTAGCGAATCAGATTGTGAAATAAAGAAATATTCATTTTAACAAAGGCAATGGAGGTATTATCGTTTTGAATAACAAACCAGAGTCGACCACCCAAGACCGAACTTTCTTCGGTCAACCGCGGGGGTTATCAACGCTGTTCTTCACAGAAATGTGGGAACGGTTCAGTTACTACGGGATGCGTGCCATCCTTATCTACTACATGTACTACTCAATTTCCAAGGGTGGTCTGGGGTTCGATCAAGCAACTGCTGCCTCAGTGATGTCCATCTATGGATCGATGGTTTACCTGTCATCCGTCCTCGGGGGTTACCTGAGTGACCGGGTATGGGGGAGTCGTCGGACCGTCTTCATCGGTGGGATTCTCATCATGTTTGGTCATATCGCTCTGTCTGTGCCAGCTGGTCGGATTGCGCTGTTTATCTCCATTCTGTTGATTGTCTTGGGGACTGGGCTCTTGAAGCCAAACGTTTCCGAAATGGTTGGTGGCCTGTATGACGCCGGGGATACCCGTCGTGATTCCGGGTTTACCATCTTCGTCTTCGGGATCAACTTAGGTTCCCTGGTTGCGCCACTGCTTGTTGGTTGGTTAGGGATGTCCTACAACTTCCATTTAGGGTTCTCATTGGCCGCTATCGGGATGTTCCTGGGATTAGTCCAATACTGGTACGGTGGGAAGAAGTACTTGAGTAAGGATAGTCTTTACCCAACCGACCCATTGGAACCAGGCGACATGAAGAAATTAGGTGTCCGCACGGCCATTGGTGTCGTTGCCTTTGCTTTAATTGTTCTGTTAATGTTCCTCTTAGGCTCATTGAACTTAAACAACTTCATTCTCTTACTTTCTATCGTGGCCATCGCCACGCCAGTCGTTTACTTCACGATCTTCTTAACGAGCAAGAAGGTTACGACGACTGAACGTAAGCACGTTTGGGCATACTTAGGTCTCTTCATCGCTGCCGCAATCTTCTGGGCAATTGAAGAACAAGGGTCTTCTGTTCTGGCCTTGTTCGCCGCTAACCAGACGAACAACCATTTCTTGGGCCTGCACATCTTGCCTTCTTGGTACCAGATGTTAAACCCACTGTTCATCTTGATCTACACGCCATTCTTCGCTGCAATGTGGAACCGTTGGGGTAAGAAGCAACCAAGTTCACCAGCTAAGTTCGCAACTGGGATGCTGTTTGCTGGGGCATCATACCTGATCATGGTGATTCCCGTTGTTCTGTTCGGTACGGATGCCAAAGTCAGTCCACTCTGGTTAGTTGGTAGCTGGGCAGTTGTTGAAATTGCCGAATTACTGATCTCCCCAATTGGGTTGTCCGTGACGACTAAGCTGGCACCAAAGGCCTTCCAATCTCAAATGATGAGTATGTGGTTCTTGGCCGATGCCGCTGGGCAAGCCGTCAACGCGCAGATCGTTAAGCTTTACACGCCAGAAAACCAAGCAGCCTACTTCATGGGTGTGGCCATTGTGGCTATCGCCGCTGGGTTGATCATGTTTGCACTGGTTAAACCAATTAAGAATTTAATGGCCGGTATTAAATAGTCAATATCCACCGGTAAAAGTGCTACTCTGTTATGGAGTGGCACTTTTTGTTTGGCTTACTGAACCGAACAATGCACCAGCAGGCTTGCGGCATCATATTGAGAGTGACGCCACGAGAGTTGAGATAGTCGTAATGGCATGACTGTCCTCCCTGAGATTAACGGCGTCTGGTTCCTAGCATGAATCGCCTTACAATAGAAGTAATGAGAGAGGAGCAATATTTTTGGTCAAAGTAGCGTTAATCAGTGATCTTCATTTCGATGTCAACCGGCAGTCTGTGGATGCACTCTTGCCGCGGCAGGCCGGATATCTCATGCAACAGGGTGTGGGCCTGTATTTAGTTGCCGGAGACATTACCAATCATTTCACGCAATCCTTAGACTACGTGACGCGATTACAGCGGTTAATTGCGCCCGCCCAGGTTCGCTTTATTGCTGGAAATCACGACATGTTACATGATGTGACGTATGCGGCCCTTGAGAGCCCCTTAGCGCCGACTTACATCCATCAGGGACAATTAGACGTGAGTGGGACTAACTGGCGAATAATCGGCAATAATGGCTGGTACGACTACCAGTTTGCAGACAACCTGGTCAATCGTGACTTTTTAACCTGGAAACGGGCTTTTTGGGTCGATGGCACCATTGAACAGCCACAGTCTGATCCGGAACGGATGGATCACGTGTTAGAAACGGTGACAGGCCAGCTAGAACAAGCTCAGGCTGAGCATAAACGTGTCTTGTTCATGACGCATTTCGTCCCCCACCGGGCGTACATTCGCTATACGGACGACGATCGTTTCTGGAATATGGCGAATGCCATGTTGGGGAGTCCGCGGATGGGGGAATTGCTAGACCGATACCACGTTGACGTGGTGCAGTTCGGCCACGTTCATCGCCACTTTGCGCCACGGCAATTCGGGCAAACAACCTACTATGATCAGGCTGTGGGGTATCACAACAAGCGGATCAACGAGTGGTCACAGACCGATTATTTCACGGAATGGCGCGACCGGCTGCGGTTCCTCGAATTAAAATAAAAATATTTTCTAGAAAAGGCTTGACGATTTATGCAGAATTCTGTATGATAATAAACGTTGATTCGTTACGGCGATTCACGTTTTGGTGGGGTAGCGAAGTCTGGCTAAACGCGGCGGACTGTAAATCCGCTCCTTCGGGTTCGGTGGTTCGAATCCACTCCCCACCATTTTTATTATTGGGCTATAGCCAAGTGGTAAGGCAACAGGTTTTGATCCTGTCATGCGCTGGTTCGAACCCAGCTAGCCCAACTTAGACCAGTCACTGTGTGTGGCTGGTTTTTTTGTGTCCAATTTTGACTGACAGCTTCTATCAACAATGTTTTTCAGTCGGCGGCCTTCGCTGAAATGGGACCGATCCGACAGCGGAAAGTCAGAAGGGGACATCGTTTAACAATCAGCTGTGTGCAGAACAGCTAATGCCAGTCTCACAACAGGTAACGGCCGTAAAACGGACCGATGAGGGTGTGCTGCAGGGCTGGCAACTTTGAGCTGAAGAATCCTCAGGACTAAGAAATACTCAAACGAGAATTGAATAGATGTACGGAACAGGACTGAAAAATTCATAAGCCCTGTTTTTTTGCATAAGTGAGTTGTGCGTGACGAAATAAATCGGGGCAAATTTTGAGGGAACGGGTTCATAAGGATGGATAGAAATCGATATTTTTGCTTAAAATTTGTCGTCAGGTTCCTGATAATGTGTTAAAAATAAAAAAACTTTTTTCACCACACGATGCGGATAGTGTGGTGTAACAATTGCCTGATTCAGTGAGCTTTCCATCATTTACTAACATTTAGTACACAGAAAACGGTTTTAATATTGAACAAGTTATCACATCGAGCCTACGATAGCCATAATGGTTTATCCCCTTCGCAGTTAACAATCGCTGGCATTTATTTTTGACCGTGGTACGATGAATATTGTGTTTTTTTATTGAACGATTTTAAATAGACGACAAAAAGTAAGGAGCGGTGGCTGATAATGCGTAACGAAGAGACCCATCAACCGTTAAAAATGCAAAAAGTGAAGCGTTATTGGCTATATGCTGGTATTGCGCTGGTGGGACTAGGCACCGGCATGGCATTGACCACGTCACCAGTTAAAGCGGACGTACAGGAAGAAGCTTCTCAGGCAATTGATGGCAAGGATATAAGTGACGATGCAAGGGATGTCCAGTTGGACAAGAATAATCTGACCAACGGGAATCCTACGTCAGGAAACGACAACAACGATCCGGATAACGCGTTAGACGCTGACATGGATGGATTAGATGATGGAACGGAAGATGATTCCGAGAAAACAGACGATGAAAAAGTTGAAGAGGCGCCAGCTGATGGCGATGTTCCAGTAACGCCTCCGACAGATCCAGAAGATACGCCAGTTGGGGCGGCTGATGGCGATACTGCGGATAAAGAAGAGAAGTCCGACTTCACTTTTAGTCAAGATGCCAGTGGCAACTATACAGTCACGGGTTATACCGGTGCCGCACGGCAACAGGCCAATGGGGATGCCCCCGTTGGTGGATACGCGACGGCGATTACTATTCCGGATACGTATCTGGGAAAATCCGTCATTGCAGTCGGTGCCAATGCGTTTAACAATGACGGCACCAGCAATGATCACTTGTCGATTGTCGACAAGTTGACGGCGGTCACGCTTGGTCGTAACTTACAGTGGATCGAAGCGGGGGCCTTTGCGAATAACGCCCTTACTTCGCTTAGTTTTGCGCCGGCTAATAATCTGTGGTCAGTCGGGGAGAATGCCTTTGCAAACAACCGACTAACCGATGTTGACCTAAATCAGGTCGCTCAGATCAATACGGATGCGTTCAAGGGCAATCGGCTGACTTCTTTGGTGATTCCAGAGAAAGCGACGAACATTGCCGCAGGGGCTTTTGCGAACAATTCGCTGACGCAGCTTACTTTAGGGAGCAATCTGGTAACGGTGGGTACTGGGGCGTTTGCCGATAATCAGATTGCAGGAACGCTGGTGTTGCCAGCGAATCTAACCCAATTAGGCGATTATGCCTTTAAAAATAACGATATCCAGTCAATTGTTTTTAATGCTGCTATGAAGCGATTGACGACAGGGGTCTTTGCGGATAATCACTTGACTGGAACCTTAAGCCTACCGATGGGACTACTCAGCGTGGGAGAATCGGCTTTCCAGAATAACCAGTTAACGGGGATAGAGCTCGGGGATTCGCTCGAAACGATTGGCGACTATGTCTTCGCGGGCAACCGGATTGGCCATATTCGTGCGGCTGGCTCAGTGAAAACGTCTATTGGGGACGAGGCCTTTAGTGACCAGTCAGCTTCGGTGGCCGCTAGTGTGGAGACGACCACCACGGCGGCCTTAGGTGTTAGGGTGGCAATCAAAGCACAATTGGGATTGACCAACCTGGACCTTGCCGGGCTACAATTTATTTATGGTGGGAATGGCTTGGACTATAACGAGTATGAGGACACCTTGACGCTACCCCAGGACTACGATGACGCAACAATTGCGTTAGAGTTGAAGACGGTCAGCACGGATACGGGAACCTATGGCACGGACGGGCTGGTCTTGAAGCTGGTGCCAATCATCGTTAAGGCAGATCTGCACATTCCAAGCACCAAGGATGGGCAGGATTGGCTTGATAACTGGGTGGCCGATGTCACGGGGCAAATAGGTGCCACGGTGACCATCGCAGTGCCCCAGCTTAAGGGCTACGATGCCCAACCGATTACGGTCAAGGCAACCGTCAATGCTGATGGTACAATCACCACGCAAGACCACGTGACTTATACACGACTCGCTGCGCCGACAACGGGCGGCAGTCACTTTGGCGGTGGCGAAAGCTTGGATATTAGTGGTGAGAGTGATGTGAACATGCCAACGACAGGAAATATGCCCCAGCTTGGCGATCAGCAGAGTGGTCCAAAGGGAGCGGCAACTTTACCTGTTACGGAAACTACGACAACCAGTCATTTGCAATCACCCCAACAGACCACTCAAGTCCTGCCGTTAGCCGTGCGGTCGGATCGACCGGGCATGGCAACACCAGCGTCAGCTAATACGGTGTGGGGGATGCCAACTTCAGCTAACGGAGAGTCTTTCGCCCAGTCAGCGACTGGTCCAGATGGGATACCGACCACAGCGATGGCGGGGAAAGCCCGGTTACCCGAAAGCGGTGGGCAGCGGGCTTCATCCGTGAACTCACATTCAACCCAGGTAAGGCCTGTCACGGCGTCAACCTTGCCTCAGACGGACGACCAGCGATCAGTCTGGCAGTGGTTGGGAATCGTGCTACTGGCGGGATTAGGTTGGTTAGGTTTAGGTCGCCGTAAACATCAAAATTAACGCGTGCAATGAAATCGAGCGAAAGCGGGTAAGCTTAGTCTTACCTGCTTTTTTGTTGCCTGGTTTTCATTTCGGCGGATGAAATGGCCCCTTACTTACTACTAATGTAAAAATTGCCGATATAGTCGCATCAACTTGCGAAATTTCGGCAAGATTCGTTTTAATGATGAATTGGGTAAGGGTGGAAAGTATTTGTTGGAAATGTACCTCGCACGATGCCCGGTACAGCAGTCATAATTGACAAGTCAGTCGAACTTCGCTAAAGTCAAACTAATAATTGCTCCAGACCATTTGGAATTTGAACTGAGAAAGTGGGGTCTTGTGATGCCAACAACTGTGCAACCAGAAGACCTGTTTGCCTTGCGTCCATTGGCACAACCAGTGAGTGATGGGAAACGGGTGTACTACTTAGAAAGTTACCTAGACCAGCAGGCGAATGCCGGGTTAGCGACCATTTATAGCGTTAGTCTTAAAGATGGCGATGATCAGCGGCAGTGGAGTCCGGATGGTGTGGCGGTCAGTCAGCTGGCACTGAGCCCCGACCGACGTTACCTGGCCTTTAGTGGACGGGTGAACGACCATTCGCAGATGTTTCTGGTTGCGGTCGATGGTGGCACCCCCGAACAGATTACGCACGGCGATACCGATGTCACGAACCCGGTGTGGTCCGCACAGGGAGAGACGTTGTATTTTCAGACAACGGTTGGAGCGCCTAAGCCCAGTGAATTGCCCCAAGTCAAAGTGGTCACGCGGTTGATGTATAAGGCCAACGGTGCGGGTGTCTTACCGGAGAACCTGACGACACAGTGCATTCGCTACGAGTGTGCCACCGGTGATCAATCCGTCGTGTTAACACAGTCGATTGACTTCACTGTGACGGCGGCGAATGCTAATGGACTGGTGTATTCACGTGAGCGTTTGCCCGAAGATGAGCACGATTTCAGTACCGGAGTCTACTGGCACGCCTTTGGTGGCGGGACCGATCGCCTATTGAATCAGGATCAGGCGCAGGGCGATTTCGGCAAAGGGGTTCTGAGTCCCGATGGCCGGCACGTTGCGCTGTGGGGACAGGATAATCACATCATGAATGTATCCCAGTCCCACGCTTGGGTGGTTGATTTGATGACGACACACTTGACCGACGTGACTGCTCCTCGTGATGTTGAGGTCGGTGACATGTTGGCGGTCGACAGCCAGCAGGGACAGTCCGGACACTGGCTGGCTTGGCGAGATGACGACACGCTGCTGACGGTGGAAAATGAACACGGTCGGCTGAGTGTGATCAGCCAATCACTGACCACCTGGGAAGTGACGCCGCTGTTGGATGGCAACCGAGCCATTACGGATTTCTCGGTCGTCAATGACCACACGTTAGTCTTCACCGAAACGACCATGACCAGTGTCAGCCGCCTGAAAAAGTTGGACCTAACGACGGGACTGGAGGTCGAGTTGGTCAATCCCAATGCCACCTACGAGGCGACCCATACGCTGGTTGATGGGCAACGTTTTACTTTTAAGGGTGCACAGGACTGGCCAATCGAGGGCTGGTACTTCCCACCGGTTACGCCGGCAGCACACCATCCCGCGGTCCTCTACGTCCATGGCGGACCACAGGTTGACTTTGGATACGGCTTCTATCATGAGTTACAGTACTTAGCGGGTGAAGGTTATGGCGTGATCGCCATCAATCCTCGCGGGGGCAATAGCTACGGTCAGGACTTTGAGACGGCTGTGATTGCGCATTACGGTGAGGGTGATTTCGAGGACTTAATGTTGGGAACGGATGCCGCCTTGGCTTTGGATCCAACCATCGATCCTAAACAACTCTGCGTGACCGGTGGCTCGTACGGTGGTTTCATGACCAACTGGATTGAAACGCATACGGATCGGTTTGCGGCTGCTGTAACACAACGCTCAATTTCCAACTGGATCAGTTTCTACGGCACGAGTGATATTGGGTACTTCTTTACACCTTGGGAGCTTCAACAGGATATGACGGCAATCGACGAACTGTGGAAGTTCTCGCCGCTGGCCTACGTGAAGCAGGCAACGACGCCTATTCTGGTGCTTCACGGAGAAGCAGACCTCCGCTGCCCAACCACACAGGGAGAAGAATTCTATGTGGGGCTCAAGGAAGCCGGAGTCGAGACCCAACTGGTCCTGTTCCCCGAGTCAAATCACGAGCTCTCCCGTTCCGGGTTACCCAACTTACGAATCGAACGGTTAAAACGCATTAATCAGTGGTTCAAAGACCATTTACAATAGGAGGAAGTCTAGATGAATATTGGATTTATTGGGGTCGGCGGTATGGCCCAAGCCATCATTGGTGGGTTGCTTAACGCTAAGACGTTTGCACCGGCAGAAATTGTGGTTCACAGTCACCGTGAGGAAAGCTATTTGCCGTATGCCCAGGCGCACGACCTAGTTGCGGCTAAGAGCAATCAGGCAGTCGCTGCGGCTAGTGACTTAATCGTGCTAGCAGTGACGCCGAACGTGGCCCCGGCAGTCTTAGCAGAAATCAAGGATGAACTGACCGCCGATAAAACGTTGATCTCGATTGTAGCCGGACTATCATTGGCCGACATAGCAGCGATTACCGGTGCGGGGCTTCCCACGCTGCGGACGTTGCCCAACGTGAACGTTGAGGTCGGTGCGGGGATGACGGCGGTTGCCGCCAACGCTGTACTGACCGGTGACCGTTTGAAGGCGGCACTGCGGGTGTTTAACACGATTGGGTCGACGACCACGTTAGCCGAGGACCAATTCGGCGTCTTCAGTGCGCTGGCGGGGAGTTCGCCGGCCTACATTGACTTCTTCATCGATAGCTTGAGCAGAGCCGGCGTGAAGCACGGTCTGACCAAGGCCCAAGCCACAGCAATTGCGGCTCAGGCCACGTTGGGTTCAGCTAAGATGGTCCTGAAGAGCGACAAGATTCCGTTTGAACTGATCGACCAGGTCTCCTCACCAGGTGGGAGTACGGTTGCTGGGTTGCTGGCGATGGAAGAAGCCGGCCTGATGACGGCGGTGGTCAAGGGCATCGATGCGACGATCAAACGCGATGCCGGGGAAACGGACTAGTTTCTGACGCTACTGTTAATGGGAACACTGGCCAAGTTTTAGAGCCCGTGAAAACAAGCGGCACGAGTGCGGCCTAACTATGAAAAAATTTGTGAAAATTATCTACGCGTGTGAGTTGCATTTTTGGTCTATACCGATTACAATGAAAAGTAGGCATTGGTTGGTTCTAGCAGGGTAGCTATAATTATTTTGGCGAGAAGTGACTTGTCAGTTTTAATGAATGAGATGCAGGTATGACTGAGCAACGTTTCGGCTTTAGTGTGGAGGGTGTCTCCATATGAGCCGTGAGGGTGGCGTCAATCAACCCAGCTGTGGGAATTATCTTAGCGGTTTACCGCTTAGATAATTGGTGTCTTTGAAACTCGGTCTATGAGGTTCAAAGACAAGCCGGAAGGCCGCACTAAGGCTTCCGGCGCCCGCCCTCAGCGTCCCGGTTGATTGACGCCACCCGGCAAGGCGCTGGTTATATCCAGCTGGGGTACACTAATGCCAGACTAGTTGTTGTCATGTGATGAGGAGGAGACTCATGAGTATTGTCTTAAAGCACGCTAAGATTTATACCGGGGACGACGTGATCCCCGATGGTTACATCCGTTTTGACCAACAGATCGAAGCGGTCGGGCCGGTTGCTGATTTTCAGACACTGCCCGCCGATGAGATTCACGTGGTTACGGGCCGGACGATTGTGCCCGGTTTTATCGATGTTCATAGCCACGGTGGTTATGGATATGATAGTATGGATGGGGACCCTGAACAGATCGATAAGATGGTCAATCTGATGGTCCATGAAGGGATTACGTCGATTTTCCCCACCACGATGACGCAGTCAAATGAAGCCATCGATCATGCCATGCAGGGGATTGCGGAAGCAGCCCAGCACAATCCGGTGATTCAAGGGGTCCACTTGGAAGGCCCATTTATTGCGGCCATCTTCAAGGGTGCACAACCGGAGAAGTACATTAAGGATCCCGACGTTTCCCTGTTGGATCATTGGAACAAGCTGTCCGGTGGTCGGGTCAAGTTAATTACCTATGCACCAGAGGATCCAGGTTCGAAGGCATTTGAAGCTTACTGCTTGGCTAATAAAATTGTGCCATCCGTGGGCCATTCTAACGCTACGCGAGAACAACTCCTCGAGAGCCGGGCAACCCACGTGACCCACTTGTACAACGCACAGCGAGGCTTGCGTCACAGAGAGCCTGGTGTGACCGGTCATGCCATGCTGGAAGACAATTTGTATTGCGAATTGATCTGCGATGGCTTCCACATTGTGCCGGATATGATAAAATTGGCTTATGAACAAAAGGGGCCACACCGGTTGGAACTGGTGACCGACTCCATGCGTGCCAAGGGGATGCCAGAAGGTGTCAGTGAACTTGGCGGGCAAAAGGTGATTGTGAAAGACCGTCAAGCGCGGTTGGAAAGCGGCAATTTAGCCGGTTCCGTCTTGCGGTATGACGAAGCCTTCAGAAACATCATGGACTTTACCGGTTGTGATATGAATGACGCCGTGCAAATGAGTTCGGTCAACCAAGCTGAAGAATTCAACTTGACGCAAAAGGGCAAGTTAGTTCCCGGTCGCGATGCTGACCTGAACCTCTTCACCCGTGATTTACAGCTGGAAACGACCTACAGTCTAGGGCGGAAGTTCAGTCAAGAATCCAAGTAAAAATTTAGTTGTATTTTCAGAAGGGACGTAGGTGCTGTGAGCTCACCGATTTATATTCAAATTCATAATGACATTAAACGCGCTATTGAGGCAGGAAAGTGGGCGGTTGGCGACCGAATTCCGTCCGAACGAGAACTGTCTCGAGATTTTGATGTGAGTCGGATGACGCTCCGTCAGGCGATTCAGACCCTGGTTGATGAGGGGATTCTGGAGCGTCAGGTGGGGTCCGGAACCTACGTGGCCAATCAGAAGGTTCAAGAAAAGATGTCCGGGGTCACGAGTTTTACCGATCTGATGTTGGCCCAAGGTAAACAACCTGCCAGCAAGACCATTTCGTATCACGTGATGAGTCCATCACTCAGCGAGGCGGAGAAGCTGAAGCTGCATGAGGACGAGCAGGTACTACGGATGGAACGGATTCGGTTTGGAGACGATGTCCCGATTTGTTTTGAAGTGGCCACGGTACCAGAACACTTGGTGGACGGCCTCAGCAAGCAAGAGGTGACCAGCTCCCTGTACCGGGCGTTGGAAGACAAGAAGAATCTAAACCCGGGGAAGGCCCAACAGACGGTCTCCGCCATGTCCGCTTCCGAACGGATCGCCGAGTTCTTGAAGATCAAGCGTGGTGATGCCATTTTGCGGTTGCGACAGGTGACCTATCTGCAAGATGGGACGCCATTTGAATACGTGCGGACGCAGTATGTCGGCGAACGGTTCGAGTTTTATCTTGAAAAATAAATTAGAGGGAGCTGGACGGTGTGTTCGGCTCCTTTTTTGAAAAGGAAATGGTGTGAAATGAAGAAGGAGCAACGGTTTGAAATCACCCCTACCAAGGCTGACGGTGGCGTGTCGTTTGACGTCGTGACGGATAAGCAAACGGGGGTCCAATACGTGTTGGCCTCTAACTATATTGGCAGTAGCTTAACTGTGTTGGTCGATAAGGAGGGTAAGCCACTGTTGAAACGGGAGAGCCTGACGTAATCAAAAAAGGCACCATCCATAGTGGGACGATGCCTTCGTATGAAAGTGAAACTGAGTATTGATGAGAACCGTAGTCTACGAACGCTGACGTTTGGCCTGTTGCCGAACCAGGTGTAGGTAGTGGGGAATCACGGCGATACGCTTCAAGCGTTTGGGTTCCTTAACCGTGCGGTAGAACCATTCCAAGTGATGGTCTTGCCAGAATTTTGGTGCCCGATCGACAGCGCCAGCAAGCACGTCGAAGCTCCCGCCAACGCCCATCCACAGGCCTTTGGTCGTGTGACGATGGGTAGCCACGAATTCTTCTTGTTTCGGGAAGCCAAGAGCGGCGAAGACCATATCAGGCTGTGTCCGTTGAATATCGGCAATGATGGCCGTATCGTCCTTGAAGTAGCCATCGTGAATTCCGGCGATGATCAGCCCAGGATAGTCGCGCGGTAGCTTTTGTTTTAAAGCGGCGATGACTTCGGGCTTGGCTCCGACAAAGTAGGCCGAGCGGTGATTGTCGCTGGCCCACTGAAGCAACCTGATCAGGGTGTCGAAGCCGGTGATTCGTTCGGGCAAAGGTTGCTTCAGAATCTTAGCACCATCGAGAATCCCGATGCCGTCCGGTGTAATAAAGTCGGCGGACTGAACGAGTTGCTTGTAGGCGGGATTGTGGTGGGCGTACATCACGATTTCTGGATTAGCGGTCACCACGAAGGTATTTTGTTGCGCGATGATGCGCTGTTGAATAGTTTGTTGGAAGTTAGCAGCGGTGGTCTTGACGAAGGGTAAGTCGAGCACCGTTACGGTAGAAAATGAAGGTTGCATGGGGTCTCCTTTCGAGATGGTCATGCCAACGAATAAAGCCGGCGCGACCGTACTAAATAGTATGACGCTCTGTGTGATTCATGCTAAAATAAGTCTATTAGATTAAAATATGAAACAGTCCAGCTTGAAAACTAGCTAAGGGAGTAGCTCATTATGACGAATTTGTATCCTGACGACAGTTTGACTCTGCACACGGATGCCTACCAGATCAATATGATTCAGACGTATTATCAACAAGGGATTGCCGACAGACACGCTGTTTTTGAAGTGTTTTTCCGTGACATGCCGTTTCATAACGGTTATGCCGTGTTTGCTGGTTTGGAGCACATCGTTAATTATATCCAAAATCTGCACTTTTCCCAAGCGGACATTGAATATTTACGAGAAGCTGAAGAATATCCAGAAGATTTTCTGGACTATCTTGCTAATTTTAAATTCCGAGGCTCAATCCGTTCCGCCGTTGAAGGCGAACTGGTCTACGCTCACGAACCAATCTTACAGGTGGAAGGGCCCCTGGCTGACTGCCAGTTAGTGGAAACGGCCATTCTTAATATTGTGAATTACCAAACATTGATTGCCACGAAGGCCGCCCGGATTCGTTCCGTGGCTGGTGACGACGCGTTGATGGAATTCGGAACGCGGCGGGCGCAGGAATTTGACGCCGCTATCTGGGGGACGCGAGCTGCCTATATTGGTGGTTTTGACGCGACCTCTAACGTGCGGGCCGGCAAGATTTTTGGAATTCCAATCAGTGGGACCCACGCTCATGCGCTCGTGCAGACTTACGGCAACGATTACGATGCCTTTATGGCTTACGCCCAGACCCATCACGACTGTGTCTTCTTGGTTGACACCTATGATACGTTGCGCAGTGGGGTGCCGAATGCGATTAAAGTTGCCAAGGAACTTGGCGACAAGATTAATTTCCAAGGTGTGCGGATCGACTCCGGAGATATGGCTTACCTGTCCAAGCGGGTGCGTCAAAAATTAGACGAGGCCGGTTTCCCCAACGCTAAAATATTTGCGTCCAATGACCTCGATGAAAAAACGATTCAAAGTCTCAAGATGCAGGATGCTAAGATTGATGTCTGGGGGATTGGAACGAAGCTGATCACCGCCTTTGACCAACCAGCACTGGGAGCCGTCTACAAGATGGTGGCCATTGCTGATGATGCCGGTAAGATGAAAGGCACGATTAAGCTGTCCAACAACGCCGAAAAGGTGACAACGCCAGGTAAGAAGCAGGTTTGGCGAATCACCAAGCGTGCCGATGGGAAGACTGAAGGGGACTACGTAACCTTGGCGGATGAAGATCCGCGTAGCGAGGAAACGATTTTCATGTTCCATCCTAGCTTTACCTATATCAATAAGACGGTTAATGACTTTAATGCACGGCCAATTCTTCAGTCGATCTTTGAAGATGGCAAGCTGACCTACAAGTTGCCAGCGTTGTCAGCAATCCGTGATCGTTGTCGGGGGGCCTTGGCCAATCTTTGGCCAGAGTACAAACGAGACTTGAATCCACAGAAGTATCCCGTTGACCTTTCCCAAGATTGCTGGGATCACAAGATGGCCATTATCAAGAAAATTCACACCTACGTGCAAAAGATGCCTGAATAATCACGTATTACGGGTCGCGGTACCCAGCATTTAAGGACGCAATTATTGCGGCTGGGCATCGTGGCCTGATTTAATTAGGGGGCAAGCAACATGCGAGCAATGCAAAAAGAGATTATTGAAGCGTTGAAGGTTCAACCCACCATTGATCCGGCCAAGGAGATTCGGCGTAGTGTCGACTTCCTAAAGGCGTATCTGAAACGCTATGACTTTTTAAAGACGTTAGTTCTCGGAATTTCCGGCGGGCAAGATTCAACGTTGGCGGGAATTCTGTGTGAACAAGCCGTGACGGAATTGCGTCAGGAAACCAATGACAGCAGTTATAAGTTTATTGCGGTACGGTTACCTTATGGCGAACAGGCCGATGAGGACGATGCCATGATGGCCATCGATGTCATGGGTGCTGACGAGACGCAGCGGGTCAATATCAAGGACGCAGCGGACGCCATGGAGGCCGCAGTGACGGCGAACCACAATACCGTGAGTGACTTCAATAAGGGAAATATCAAGGCACGGCAACGGATGATCGCGCAGTATGCCATCGCCGGGGCCCACGCCGGGGCTGTGGTCGGAACCGACCACGCAGCCGAAGCCATTACCGGGTTCTACACGAAATTTGGTGACGGTGCGGCGGATATTTGTCCCCTTTGGCGGTTGGATAAGCGTCAGGGAGCGTCTATGTTGGCTTACCTGGGGGCACCCGAAAACCTCTACAAGAAGGTGCCAACGGCTGACTTGGAAGATGATCGACCAGCATTGCCCGATGAGGTGGCATTGGGTGTCCGGTATGCGGATATCGACGACTACCTTGAAGGCCGCGATGTGAGTGACCAGGCGGCTGAAAAGATTGAAGGTTGGTACCGGAAGACCGCGCACAAGCGGCACTTACCGGTGAACATTTACGATACTTTTTGGAAAGACTAGGTGATTAGTGATGCGCAAGAGTAATATGAGTGGATACATCAACGTTTTAAGTAAGGTGCTTCAAGGAACCGAAGATGAAGCTGGCGAAATGAATAGCGACTTTGAAAAGGTTCGGGCAGCTATCGACAACGATACGGTCAGTGACCTTTCCCAAGTGGACTTGCAAAAGATTGTCGACAACTTCCAACGGGGAACCGATGGCTACGAGGACAAGCTGAACAAGCTCGAACAGGCCAGCGCACCGGTACGGATTCTGGGTAAGCACAAGTCATTGGTGGCAGCGTTCCGCGTTTACACGGACGCTTGCCAAGCAATGACCGATAGCATCAACGTGGAAGCCCAAACGGTAGATGTTGACGCCTTCAATCAATCTGAAAAGACACAAGAAAATGCCATGGAAAAGGTTACCGCTGCCACGCAACGGATTATGACCAGTTCCATGTAAGACGAAGGATGTCACTCATTTCGAGCGGCATCCTTTTTGTTCGCATGGGGGATAAGACCGTTGTGGTGGTGGGATTCTAGTAAGCGAGGGCCGGCAAATTTTGACCGTAAGTCAGCCGGTGTTCCTGCTAACCATGGTATAATGCAGGTATGATTACAATGACGGAGGGTTTGCATGGCAAGAGAGAATGAAGAACAGCTCAGCGCCTTGGCACGGCCAGTTCACCAGCAACTAAGCCAGTACCGAGTGCAGCAGATTCAGGCGGTCCTGACCCTCATGGATGAGGGAAATACGGTACCGTTCATCGCACGTTATCGAAAGGAACGGACCGGCTCGTTGGACGAAGTCGCCATTCGAGAGATTGAAGACGAAGCGAACCGTTTATCTAAATTAAATAAGCGGCGGCAAGATGTGTTGAAGACAATTGCTGACCAGCAGGCTTTGACGCCACAGCTCAAGCAGAATTTAGAGCACGCGACGACCTTGCAGCAGGTCGAGGATTTGTACTTACCCTATAAGAAAAAACGGCAGACTAAGGCAACGATTGCGGCGCAGCATGGGCTAAAGCCGTTGGCAGAGTGGCTGTTGACCTTTCCACAGGAGAACTTGGATGCGCGGGCCCGGCAGTACGTGAAGCCGGAGCAAGATTTACCGGATCTCGCGGCTGTCTGGGACGGGGTTCACGAGATCTTAGCGGAGACATTTAGTGAACAGGCGGCTTTTCGAGAATGGATTCGGCATTACACGTGGCAACATGGTGAATTGACCAGCAAACTACGGCGCGGTGCAAAGGATCGTGATGAGCAGCAGGTTTACGCGACCTATTACGAGTTTAACCAGCGCCTGAATCAGTTGCCACCGTACCGGGTTTTGGCGATTAACCGTGGTGAACGGGAAAAGATTCTGTCCGTGGGAATCGATATTGATGCCACGTCAATTCTACAGTATGGACATTTTCGTTTAGTCGGCCAGCACAAGGGTCCGGCGGTGGCCAAGATTGAAGCGGCCTTTGCGGATGCCTACAAGCGATTCTTAGGGCCAGCGATTGAGCGGGAATTGCGGCGGCAGTTGACCGATCGAGCTGATGAGCACGCCATTCAGGTCTTTGGCAATAACTTGTATCACTTGTTGATGCAAGCGCCACTGAAGGGGAAGGTCGTGATGGGCTTTGACCCGGCATACCGGACGGGCTGCAAGTTGGCCATCATGGACGCCAACGGCCGGTTCCTGACTAAGCAGGTGATTTACCCGCATAAGCCTGCCAGTGGTAAGCAACGCGCGGCAGCGGGACCAGCCTTTAAGCAATTATTAGAGCAGTATCACGTCGAAATGATTGCCATTGGTAATGGAACGGCGAGTCGGGAATCCGAAGAGTTCGTCAGCGATATTTTAAAGACGTTGGATCATCCAGTCTATTATGTGTTGGTCAACGAGGCGGGGGCGTCGGTCTACTCGGCGAGTGCGAATGCCCGGGCTGAGTTCTCAGATCTCCACGTTGAGGAACGGTCGGCTGTCAGCATTGGCCGGCGGTTGCAGGACCCCTTAGCCGAGTTGGTCAAAATTGATCCGAAGGCAGTTGGCGTAGGACAATATCAACACGATGTGCCCGAGAAAGCTTTAGATGAACAGTTGGATCGCATCGTGGAAACGGCGGTCAACCAGGTAGGGGTCAACGTGAATACGGCGAGTCCGGAATTACTTACCCATATCTCTGGGTTGACGGCGACGACGGCACAAAACATTGTGACGTATCGTAACGATAACGGGGCCTTTGCCAGCCGTAAAGAACTGCAGAAAGTTCCCCGCCTTGGGCCCAAGGCTTATCAACAATCGGTTGGGTTCCTTCGCATCATTGGCGGTCAGGACCCCCTGGACAATACGGATATTCATCCTGAAAGTTATTCGGCGACGCGCCAGTTATTACAGGGGTTGACCGCTGAGAGAGCAGCGATTGGTACACCCAAACTGCAGCAGGAGTTAGCTCAGTTGAACCAGGATAAGTGGGCAGCGGAGTTGGGTGTGGGTCGTGAAACCTTAGCCGATATCATCGCCGGGCTGAGTAAGCCAGGACGAGATCTGCGGGATACGATGCCGGCGCCCCTGTTGCGACAAGATGTGTTAACGATGGCTGATTTAAAGCCTGGGATGGAACTACAAGGGACCGTCCGCAACGTGGTCGACTTTGGTGCGTTCGTTGATATCGGTGTGAAACAAGACGGTCTGGTTCACATTTCCCAGTTAGCGGATCACTACGTCAGTGACCCGAGTGTGGAAGTGACGATTGGGGATGTCGTGACGGTTTGGGTGTTGACCGTTGATGAGAATCGACAACGAATTCAGCTGACGATGCGGACTGATGGTCATGACTAATCAGGAACTGCAGCAGTTGGTGGAACGAATTTCACTAGAGAGCTTTGGCAAGCCATTTCGACACCGCGCCTGGTTCAATGCCCGACTGCGAACAACAGGAGGGCGTTACCAGCTCAAGGATCACAGTATTGAGATCAATCCCAAAATGCTAACGGACTACGGCGAAGCGACGTTAGTGGGAATCATTAAGCATGAGCTTTGCCATTACCACCTACACTTGGCGGGGCAATCCGGGCAACATCGGACGCGCGCATTTCGAGAATTACTCCAACAGGTAGGGGGCTTACGATTTGCGCCAGCGCCGAAGCAAGCGCAACCGAAGCCGCGTCGTTGGCAACTATACGTGTGTCAGCACTGTGGGCAGAAGTATTACCGCGCGCGACGCATTGATGTTTCGAAGATGGTGTGTGGACGATGCCACGGTCGGCTAGTTTGGCAGAAGACGGTCGTGGCGGTGCAACGTCCGCGTTAAAATTAGGAGGTCAGTGAATTATGGGAAAAACAATTATTCGAGTACCAGCAACGTCGGCGAACATGGGTCCTGGCATTGATTCCATTGGTGCTGCGCTGCATCTGTACTTAACGGTTATTATTGAAGAAAAGACGGAAAAATGGCGGGTCAACCATGCATTGGGTACCAGTATTCCCCGTGATGAAAACAACCTGATGGTGCAGACAGCGCTGAAGGTGAACCCGAAGTTGCAGCCGCACCAGCTGACGGTAATGTCCGATATTCCAGTATCCCGTGGATTGGGTAGTTCCACGAGTGCTGTGATTGCTGGCATTAAGATTGCCAATGAATTGGGCGAGATGGACCTGACGATTCCAGATCAATTGAACTGGGCGGTTAAGCTCGGTGGTGAATTGGACAACGTGGCCCCGGCTCTGATGGGACAAGCGGCTGTTGCAACGGTCAATGATGGCGTTGCCGATGCCATCAAATTGCCGTTGCCCGATTTACAAGCGTTGGTCTTTATCCCAGGACAGAAGTTGTTGGCTCAGAAGAGTCGTAAGGCGTTGCCCAAGCAAGTGTCCTTCGATACAGCGGTTCATGCCAGCAGTGTGGCGAACGTCTTGGTGGCTGCCCTGTTAAAGGAAGACTGGGAATTGGCAACAAAGCTGATTGAACAGGATGAATTCCACGAACAGGCGCGGTCACAGCTCGTTCCTGAACTGAATCAAATTCGCGAGGCCGCTCATGAACTTGGCATTGTCGGGACCTATCTGAGTGGAGCTGGTCCAACCGTTGTGACGTTCGGAACTTCAGCACAATTGACTTTATTGCGGACTAAGCTTGCAAACGCTGATTTGCCAGGTAGTCTGCGCATTCTTGAGCTCGATCAAGACGGTGCAACTGTCCTAACGGATGCATAATTTTAAATTTTTTTGAATTAACTTGCAAAAAAATATTGTCACTGCCCGAATCATTTGGTATACTATTTCTTGTGAGTTAATGCGGCCATGGCGGAATTGGCAGACGCGCAAGATTAAGGATCTTGTCCGGGTAATCCGGGTGGAAGTTCGAATCTTCTTGGCCGCATAATGATTATAGAGGCACTGATCAGTTTATCTGGTTAGTGTCTTTTTTGTTGATCCGAAATGTGGTAAGGCTTATTGGACAAGTGGATTTAGGTTAACCAGTGTTTTGGACGTTTTGAAAAAATGGGAAGCTACTAGAGCATGAGAGCTTTATACCGTCGATTGCTTGGAACAGACTAGTGGTGTAAGCCTATTGTGGAAGAAAGGCCAGTTAATTTAGAAGATATCGGAGAGCTTCATACGACAGCTTGTTTTTGCTTAGCAATTGGTGAAATTTTCATAAATAAGTCAGATAGCCGTTTATTTATGAAAACAGGCGCATCTCATGAATACCAGTTTTGTTAGCATAATGGTGCTAGATGCTGATTAAACCTGTTTTCAGTAAAGATTATGTAAAGGCACTTGAAGTTATGAATAATCTGCTTAAAATAGGTCGGTAGAACTCGAAATCAAGGACTAATGTGCCCGTTAAATGACAAACAGATAACATTTTCGCTACGCAATCGTTTTCAGGTGAAATGGGTCTTCAAAAATCATTAAGAAGGGCGTATTATTGAAAACTAATCGAGCATTTATGAAAATTTTCATAGTTTTCGAGCAAATAGGCTGACAAAGTGGTTAGCAGGCGTTATAGTAGTAATCCTGTGCCAACGGTTGGCAAAATTTTAAAAGGAGGTCGGCGCATGAACGACTTAACTAAGGGTAACTCCCTCAAACTCATTTTCTTTTTTACGATTCCACTTTTAATTGGTAACTTATTTCAGCAATTATATAACGTTTCTGATACTGTGGTTGTGGGGCAAACCTTAGGGGTCAAAGCGCTGGCTGCGGTGGGGGCAACGGGCTCCATCAACTTTTTGATTATTGGTTTCGCGCAAGGATTAACTGCTGGTTTGGCCATTATTACGGCTACGCGTTATGGTGCACGTGACTACAAGGGTGTACGGAAGTCATTTGCTGCGAGCATTGTCATCTCGATTTTAATGACGGTTGTCTTGACCGTATTGGCGTTGACGTTTGTTGACCCGATCTTGCATCTCATGCAAACGCCAGCTTCCATTTTTGAAAATGCCCGGATCTTTATCAGCACCATTTTTGCCGGAATTTTCGCTTCAATGGCCTTCAACTTACTTTCAAACATTATTCGGGCTCTCGGGGATTCCCGAACACCACTGATCTTCTTAATGATCGGAACGGTGATCAACGTTCTATTGGAATTACTCTTTATCTTAGTCTTTCACATGGGGGTTGCTGGTGCCGGTTGGGCAACGGTTATCTCACAGGTCATTGCATCTCTGCTCTGTGTAGTCTACATCGTTCGGTCCATTCCGTTACTGCACATCTCCAAGGACGACTTTAGAATTGACTTCCACGAGCTGTGGGACCACTTCTCTACGGGGATGCCGATGGGTTTTCAACTGTCGATCATCGCAATTGGAACGATGGTGATGCAGGCAGCCCTGAACTCATTAGGGACAGACTCCGTTGCCGCTTCTACCGCTGCTTCCAAGGTTGATCAATTGTGCTCCCTGCCAATGTCATCCTTTGGTGTAACAATGGCGACTTTTGCTGCCCAAAACTTTGGGGCATCGAAGTACAGCCGGATCATGGAAGGGGTCAAGAGGACTCTTTGGTTATCTGGAAGTTTCGCCGTCTTTGCCGGTGGTTTGGTTATTTTCTTCGGGAAGCCAATTGTGACGCTGATCATCGGAACTGCTGATGAGAACGTCATTCGGTTATCACAGACCTACTTCAACATTATTGGGAGTAGTTACCTGTTATTGAGTGTCCTCTTTATCATTCGGAACACCCTCCAAGGTCTTGGACGGCGGGTATTGCCAACGCTGGCTGGTGTTGGTGAATTAACCATGCGCGTCTTTGCCGCGGTATTCATGGTTGGGGCATTCGGCTATGCCGGTGCCGTATCAGCGGAACCGCTGGCTTGGTTGGGCTCCTGTGCTATTCTGGTACCGTCTTGGATTCGTGCCGTCAAGCAACTGCGGAACCTGCAACGTTCTGTGGATGTTGTTGAAGGTAAGACGACGGAAGAACAGGCAGCTGTTGCGTCACAAACGGCAGCAACCCAACCACGATTGGCCGGGGCACAGCCTAAATTAGAGTCTTAGCATTAAGCGTGATACACTAGAGGTGGTCGTTTTTAAGCGGCTGCCTTTTTTTGACGAAAAACAGACGGTAGTGGCTGACTAACTGACTTTGACTGCTAGCTGAGTGGTTTACTCGGTGACGTGGCTACCCGCTAATCAAGGAGTGCTTAACGAAATGAAGAGTTTTATTTTTGATATTGATGGAACCCTGCTGGACACGGAAGCGATGTACATTAAGTCCCTTCAGGCTATTTTGCATGAGCGGGGGATGGATCGCCCGTATGCTGAACTGGCGACGACCTTTGGCATTCCAAGTCGTGATGCATTGATTCGATTAAAGGTTCCGGAAGTTGAGAAAGTTTTGGCCTTATGGGGTCCACGTACGCAAGCTTATCGTGAGACGGTTGCCGTTTACCCAGGGGTTAAAGCCGCTCTGCAACAGTTGAAGGATGCCGGTGCCCAGTTGGCCGTCATGACCTCTAAACAGAAATTTGAGTATGAACGTGACGTGGTTGGTGAAGGCTTGGCGGATTACTTTACACAGCACGTCATTGCCGAGGACGTCGCACATGGCAAACCGGATCCGGACGGCATTTTGTTAGCAATGGCGCGGTTGCATGCGGACCCAGCGTCCACCATTTATGTTGGTGACACGGATTACGATGTTCGCGCCTCACAGGCTGCACACGTGACCTTTGGGTTTGCAGGTTGGAACGGCAAACAACCGAATGGCTTTACGCCAGATATGACGTTTGCGCAACCGAAGGATATGTTGAAATTGCTGTAAAGTAGTTGTTCTAGAAGTTTTGTGCTATATTTGTCTCGAACGGTTATTCAGAAAGCCGTAATTGTGGTATCACCAAAGGGGTGGCAGGATGCTTGCCATAATCGTCACAGGTCACGGTGAATTTACCCGTGGCATCTTACAGAGTGCCGAGATGATCTTCGGTAAAGCGCAGAAAGTTATGGCCGTGACTCTAGGGCCCAACGAGAGCGTGGAGGATTTGGTCAATCATTATCGTGTAGCTATTCAGAGCATGCAACCCGTTTCGGAGTTGTTATTTCTGGTTGATTTATGGGGTGGTGCGCCTTTTAATGCGGCGCAACAGGTTGTTGCCCAGGCACCAGAGAAGTATGGCTTAATTGCGGGGCTCAATCTGCCCATGCTGATTGAAGCACTGACGATTCAAGACCAACCGCTTGAGCTCGTCGTTCCTCATCTCGTTCGTGCAGCGCAGGGGGGTGTTCGTCACCTTGATTTGTCTGCACAGGATGACGATGAAGATTAAGTCGAATATGTTGAGATTACGAGAAGTCTTGCCAAGTTGGGTGAGGCTTTTTTTATTTCGGGAAGCGCCAGTTTGTGTGGCGATAAGTACACCAGCATCCGTTCTGTGGCGGAGTGGATGGTCTTTAGGAAAGTACCGCGGGCGGATGCGTAAGCGGCTGAGACAGGAATCTAGGCTTCCTAGATGTAAAGTGAATGGTCAACGGATAAGCAATAAAGAACGCTTTCCTATGGATGGAGACTGGCGTGTTGGTGAAAGGAGACTTGTGAGGACAGCTACCAAAGCGTGATTGCGGTTGCAAGAGGACTTCCATTCCGGATCACCCACCATTCAATTTTTTTGGTAGGTTAACCTTAGCATAGATTTTAATTTAATACAGCCTATTGACCTTATAAATATATTTTTAAAGCGTTCGGGTAACGAGAAAATGTTGAGAATGGGTCTCAGATAACCTTTACAAATATTTTACACAGCGCGGTCGTAAGGTATGTTATGATTCTGGTATAGACCAAAATGGTTAGCGTAGGCTCCTTGATATACATCGTTCAATACTGAAAAAGGTTGGATTAAGAACTTAAAACGGACCTCTACGGATTGTAGAAGTCCATTAACGGTTTAGCCCACAGTCACCTGATCGCGACCGTGGCGTTTAGAGTGGTAGAGTTGTTCGTCAGCACGGCGATAGGTATCCACTTGGTTTTCATCGCCAGATTTCAGTTGGGTCAGCCCCACTGAAATTGTAATATTGAAAGTTTCACCCGCATGCTGCATGGGTGTTTCTCGAATACGACGAGCAATGGCAGTCACCGTTGTGTGTGCTTGTGCTGGCGTATAGTTAGCGAAGAAAATTGTAAATTCTTCACCACCTGTACGGTAAAGCTGCAGTTTGGGATTGCTGGCCTTGAGCTCTTGCGTGATCATACGAGAGACGGTCGTTAACACGTAGTCACCGGTCAGATGACCATAGGTGTCATTTACCTGCTTGAAGTGATCGATATCAAAAAGCATGAGTGTTAGAGGTTCCTGGTGTCTCTGTGCGTGGTCGAAGGCCTGACCGAAATTATTCTTGTACGCGTAAAAGTTATGAACGTGAGTTAATTCATCAAAATTAGTGGTATACGTGAGCTGCGCGATGGTGTTAGCACCGTCGCGGACAGAACTGATATAGACAAACATGATGGTCATGAAGAAAAAGCTGAACAGTATTTCCCAACCAACCGTTATCGGGTGCAGATTGAACCGGAACTTCATGACGCCCCACATAGCTGTTGAAAAGGCAAGATTGACCAAACTATAATCAACAAAGTCTGTCCATGTGTGGTGCTGATGTTGCTTAACCAGTTTCATGGCGTAGTACAGCCCCACATAGATGGCAGCAAACAACCAGGACAGGGGGATCATCAGAGTACCATTGATACCCATAAAGCCTACGATGACGATAGCCGTTTGCCAGAATTTAATTTCTAATTGTAGGAAGTAACTGATGAAGACGACCGCAAATATTTGAAAATTGACGAATACCCAGCCGTTCCCGGTACCATCGACGGAAAGTTGTGCGCCAACAATCAAGATGGCCATGTAAAGCAAACCAATAATGGTTCGCACTCTGCTGACGTTAATGGTCGGATGGCGCTTCTGGAGCTTTTTAGTGATACGATCGGTCATAAACCAATAAAGGGTTAACACGCCTAGTAAAAAGAAGACACTCGTGAAAGCAGGCGTTACGAACCATTGGGCCCAAGTCATATTAAGCCATCCTTTCCAAAATTTTTTTAGTGCGCTTTGTATACTACCACAGATTACACTATTTTTGGTCATCATTTTTGCGATGTGTGACAAAAGGACTCAGAACCAGCGTTCCGAGTCCTCGTTAAGGCTAGGGGGTTAGCCAATTGTGACTTGGTCACGACCATGACGTTTAGAGTAATAGAGACTTTCATCCGCCCGGCGATAGAGGTCGACTTGGCTGTCGTCCTCTGTTTTTAACTGGGTAGCGCCAACTGAAATACTAATATCGATGGTCTTACCTGCATGCCGAAACTCAGCTGAACGCACACCCTGTGCGACAGCGTCGACGTGTTCACGGGCCTGACCGATGGTGTAGTTGTCAAAGATGATCGTGAACTCTTCACCACCGGTTCGGTAAAGAACGAGTGTGGAATCAATCGTTTGCAATTGCTGCGTGATTAATTCGGCGACGTGACTCAGGACGTAATCACCCGTCAAATGACCATAAGTATCATTCACGTGCTTAAAATGGTCGATATCAAAGAGCATTAACGTTAAGGGATGGTGCTCTGTTTGCGCGGCCGTGAACTGGTGGCCAAAAGCTTTCTTAAAGGAATAGAAGTTGTGTACCCGCGTCAATTCATCATAGTTCGTCGTGTATGTCAGCTGGGCCAATGTGTCGGCACCAGCCAACAGAGAATCGACGTAGACGTACATAATCGATAACAGAAGGAAGCTAAAGAGAATTTCCCAGGCGGCAATCGTCCAACCGAGATTGAAACGTAGCAAAATCAACCACCACAGAATAGTAGAGAAGAAGAGGGCAGTGCTGGCAAAATCGAAGTAGTCGCGCCAGGGACTGTGGCGGTGATTCTTAATGAGCTTCATAGTTAGGTAGAAGCCAATGTAGACAACGGCATATGCCCAAGTTAGCCCAATCGTCAAAGTGCCATCGATTGCCATGAATATGAGCGTTGCCAAGGCCAACTGCCAGATGCGAATCTCCAGCATCAAAAAGTAACTGACAAAGACTACTGCAAAAATCTGAAAGTTAGTAAAGACCCAACTATGGTCGGTACCCATGACGGAAACTTGTGTCACGATGAGGAGAATAACCATGTAGATGAGTCCGAAGATCGTTCGAACTTGGTTAGGATCAGGGTGTTGACCACGGTTTTCCATGTATTTAATTAGTTTACTAGTCGAGAACCAGTAGAGGGTCAGGACGCCCAGCAGGAAGAAGATACTGGTAAAGGCGGGCTCCACGAACCATTTGGACCAGGTCATGAGTTGTCATCCATTCTATAATTGACTACCAAAAAAGCATTCGGTACTTATATATTAACGCGCAAAACTTAATGGAACCACCCATTGCGTAAAATTTAAACGAAATAAGGAGTCGACCTGAACATACGATTCAGGCGACTCCCTGTTTAGACGAGGCTAGGCTTGCCGTAAAGGTAGCCTTGATGCAGTGAAATGCCAAATTTCTTGGCAAGGGCTTGATCCTTAGCATCTTCCACGCCTTCAAGAATCAATTGTAGCCGGTAATATTTTGCGATTTTGGACCAAAAAGCTAAGGCCGTTGGAATTTCTTTTGCCCGTCCGTCCATTCGCAGATTTTGCATGGCAAATTTAATTTGATCGACGAAGGGAAGCAGGTGCTGAATATTATCGTACGTGTTCGACCCGGTACCGACGTCGTCTAAGACCAAGTCAATATCGTATTGGTGAATGGCGGTACTAAAAAGTTGAATTTCCGGTAAGGTAGGCGCTTCGGTAAGTTCAATCGTTAGGGCGGCCGGTTTTAGTCGCTTTTTTAGCGCAATAATGGTCCCCAAGGTGAGGGGATCACGTAGTTGTTGATTGTTAAGGTTAAAGGCCAGTACTTGCTGATTGACCGCTGTGTTTAAAGCTTCAGCGGTCTCTTCTAAGAGTTTGGCTTGTTCGCCCACTGAAATATCGGTGAAGTGTTGAGGAAGAACCCACGTCTCATTTTGCTGCTTACGTAGGAGGACCTCGTAGCCAAATATCTGATGATTCTCTTGGTTAATCTGTGGCTGCACAAAAAAACGATACATTTGGGTCGACTCCTTTAAATTTCCCAATTTAATGAATTAACTATATTTTAGCGCATTTCTATAAAAGAACAACGTCATATATCGTTTAGTGTTGCCATTGATTCACGTTTCGATTAAAATCAGATGTATACTACCGACGCCCTTGATGAGTTATTGTACTTGCTGAATTTTCTCTAGCTGGCGATATTGTCCTTGCATCCAGGTCAGATAGTTGGCATCTTTGGGTAGCGTCTCGGTTACATTAAGGACGGGTACCTGATGCCGATCGGCTAGCTTCACCATGGCCTTGACTGTCTTGTCAGAGGCCTGACGGTTATTGACAAAAAAGGCAATCTTGTGTGTTTTGATATCGTTTTGCATCTGCTTAATATCTCTTGGTGAGGGATCCGTTCCGTTCTCGACAGCTAAAGCAAAGTGCGTGTTATTTTGGCGATACCCCAATGCCGTCAGGGCGTAGTCGAAGACGGGTTCACTAACATCGACACGCTGATTGTGGCTGTTTTGCTTAAGTGTCTTAATCTGTTGTTGAAGTGGCGCAAGGTGTTTAATGTATTTGGCGGCGTTTTGCTGATAGGTGGCCTTATACTTCGGTGCTTTCTTACCGAATTGCTTTGCGAGGGCGTTGGCTAGCTGGGCCATGGTCTCCGGATCGTACCAGATATGCTCATTGGCACCGGTCTTTTTGCCCATAACGTCCTCACCGACCCGAATGTTGCGGACAGACTTGCTGGCGTTACTTTTCACGAGTTTTTGCATCCAAGCATCATAGCCTAAACCGTTGGAAAGCAGCACGTTTGCTTGGGAAACGGCAGCGGCTTCCTTGGGTGTGGGTTCGAAATCGTGAGGATCAACGCTAGCGCTCTTTATGATGGTTGTGACGGTGCCATGGCTCCCCAGCACAGCCTTGGCCGTTTCGCCGTAGAAGTCCAGGCTGGCGACCACGTGAATTGGCTTAGTCGCACTGGTTGCTGACTTCTTGTTCGGCTGGCTACAGGCGCTAAGGCTGACACTAACGAGGATCAGGCCGATAAGACTAAACGTAGCTTTTTTGAAAAATGACATCTAAAATTCTCTCCCTTAGTATCTAAATAGTAATTATTACTATTTAGATACTACAGAAAGATGATTCGTTTGGCAAGGATAATTTTAGGAAGAGCCGTTAACTTCAGGCGCAATAACTAAAAACGACGTCACCTGTAGGGGATAACGTCGTTTCATTTGTCATAACTGGAGCTGGCTGTGGTGGTTTTATTTTTCTTCATTTGCGAGGTCAAGTTGGAGTTCTAATTCAATAGCCTTAGTGGGCGTATTCTCTGGTGGTGCCTCCACGTAGCAAAGATGAGTAAATCCCACGGCAACCCAGAACTTTAAACCGAGGTAATTGGCAGCCGAGACCATTAGTCGGATGGTCTGATAGCCTTGTTGCCGGTATTGCCGACCGAGTGACGCCCGAGGCCTCGTCGCCGATTAGCCTGTGAGATGTAGAAATGAAGTAAGTAAATATTGGTACTGGTTTCCGCAAGTGTCCAGGCATAACCGATGATCTGTTCATCATGATAAAGTGTTAGGCAATGGGTTCGGTCGACTGGAATCTCTGGAATTACGGCGTGAATGTCGCCAAGTGGTGCTAATGGATCGCGACCTTCAATCTGCTGAAAATAGGGTTGGGCCTCTTGATAGATTGTATTTAGAACAGGAAGCCCATTTGCGACTGAAGGGGAGACAGCAATTGTCAATGGGAACACCTTCTAACTTCAATATTTAGCAGTGATTTGCCTAGCCTCAGTATACTGCGCTCAAACAAAAACAGCACCACCCTAGAAGGTGATGCTGTTTATTCGATCTAAATTTAAAAGGGATTAGTAACCGTAGTTGCCGTTATTCGCAGAGCCCGTTGACGCGTCATAACCGGAGTTGGTCGTGGTCGTGTCGTAGCTGGTATCCGTACCGTAAGCGGAGGTATCGGCATCCGTCGTGAAGTTCTTGGTATTGGCCAAGCCCAGCGTCTTACGAATATGATTCGAGATCTTCTTCAGTTCGTCGTTGGTTGGAACTTGATAAGAGAGGCCATCGATCATGGCGTCCTGTCCCTGCAACGTTTCTGACTTGATATGGTGAGAGGCATCACCGTATTTAGCACGGATCTGCATCAGATCATCAAAGGTCAAGTCGGTCTTCAAATTCCCCTTCAGGGAGGTTAAGATCTGTTGGTAACGGGTAAGTGAAGTCAAGCCGGCCGCCTTAACGACTAGCTTTTGTAAGACTTGTCGCTGCCGTTTTTGTCGACCGTAGTCACCTAAGGGATCTTCATGCCGCATTCGGGAATAAGCCAGGGCCTGTTTCCCATTCAAATGAATCTTCTTACCCTTAGTGACGTTAGCTGCGCCGTATTGGAAGGTTAGGGGTGGTGTCACATCGACGCCGTTAACGGCATCGACCATCTTCTCCAAGCCACCCATGTTGACGATAGCGTAGAAGTCGATTGGAATGTCCAAGAGGTTTTCAACGGTTTTAACGGCCGTCTTCGGACCACCAAGCGTATAGGCGGCGTTGATCTTCTGAACGGAAGCATTGACCCCAGAACCGACCGTCACTCGCGTATCCCGTGGAATACTGGTCAGGTAAGCAGTTTCGGTCTTGGGATTGATTGTGGCGACCATCAGGGTATCGGTTCGTCCCACATCAGAACGGCCTAATGCCCCAGTATCGGTTCCCATCAGCAGGATGGAGAAGGGCTGGTTCTTCTTCAGAACGGCGGAGACGTTACGACTCTTAGACGCCTTGGAGGACTCATAGGTTTGGCTAAAGGTCTTCTTGGCTGAGTTCCAAGCCTGATAGCCGTAAGCCAGTCCACCGGTCAGCATCACCAGTAGGGCAATGACAATCGTCCACATCGCGGGACGATGGGGGTGAACTTGCGGCGTTTTAAAGTGTGAGTTACGGTCAGCACGCCGATCATAGACTTGTTCGAAGTCTTCTGGTGATCGGTGACGTCTACTTTCATTATCGTTTGGCATAGTTATTTCCTCATCCTCATTAAAATCTTTGTATACGCGCTGCTGGCGCTCACGAAATACTACCGGAGTCGGCCAGCGCAACCAAATTCTAAAAGTTCCCCTGGAAATCTGGTTTGCGGACTCAATTAATTTATTAGACCACAAAAAAGGCCATTCGTAAACGCCAGGTTGGCCCTAAAACAGTGAAAACGCCAATCAATATGGAAGATGAAAGTCGTTTTCAAAAGCTTGTCAAGGCTAGTCAAAGCATGGTACATGGGCGTTTGTAACCGGTTACGAATCTGGCGATTTTCAGAACCGTGCTATAATGGGCCAAGTTAGTTAAGAATCGTTAATATTTTAGCACGTGCGGCGAGGAGGGTGACTGATGGCCGTCTTTGTTCGAAGCATCTCCGGTGTTTTAATTATCCTGGTGATGATTGGTTTGGGTTATATTCTTTCTCGTCGCGGTTGGTTCGACGAGCACTCTCGCCGGCTGATTGCGCGGTTGGTTACGCAGATTGCGTTGCCAGCCTACATGATCAGTACGATTACGACCCAGTTCTCGGCGCAGACTTTGAAGTCAACGCTGCCAGATCTGCGGTTCCCCGTCGTTTCCATGTTAATTATGTTTGGATTATCGGTGATTGCATTTCATGGCTTCAAGATTCACCCGCAACGGCGGGGATTGTTTGAAGCCATGTTTGCCAATTCCAACACTGTGTTCGTTGGCTTACCAGTCAATGAAGCCCTATTTGGACCGAAAAGTATGCCGTTCGTCTTGGTCTATTACATGGCCAACACCACGTTCTTCTGGACGTTGGGGGCTTACCTGATTCAACGAGACGGGCAGGGCACTGCGAAATTCAATCTCGTGACCACGTTGAAGAAAATCTTCTCGCCACCGCTACTAGGCTTCATGCTGGGGGTCGTGCTGGTTTTACTCGATATTCAATTACCGGCGTGGATCATGAAGGACTTCAGCTATGTCGGTGGCCTTACGGTGCCGCTGTCGATGATCTTCATCGGGACAGCAATCGCTGGTGCTGGCGTCCAGAATATCCGGCTGAATCGAGATAGTTTAGGCATTTTATTTGGTCGGTTCTTAGTTGCACCGACGTTGATGGCTTGCTTGGTCATTCCAACGCCGATGCCAGTGTTAATGAAGCAAGTCTTTATTTTACAAGCGGCGATGCCCGTCATGACGAACGCACCGGTAGTGGCAAAACTCTACCATGCGGATACGGATTACGCGGCCATCATGGTAACCGAAACGACCCTCCTAAGTTTAGTGGTGATTCCGATTCTGATGGTAATCGTCCAGCAAATTCATTAGTTGATAGGTTTTACATAGGGAGGAACTAGGTTCGTTTTGAGAAGAACATTGTTGTACGTCGCATTTTCAACTTTAATGTTTAGTTCAATGGAAATTGCCTTGAAGGCTGCCGGTGGGGCATTCAACCCCATCCAACTCAACCTGATTCGATTCTTCATTGGGGGAGTCATCCTGTTGCCAATCGCCTTACGGGCATTGAATAAGCAACAACACCACTTGACGCGTTCCGATTGGGGCCTGTTCTTCCTGACCGGTTTCGTCTGCGTCATTGTTTCCATGACACTGTATCAGTTGGCCATCTCAGTTGACGAAGCCTCAACAGTTGCCGTTTTATTCAGCTGTAATCCCGTCTTCGCGCTGATCTTCTCCTACCTGATCTTGCACGAACGGCTTGGTCGAGCCAACTTGATTGCTGTTGTCATTTCAATCATCGGGTTAATCGTCATTGTGAACCCCGCTCATTTGACCAATCCTGTTGGTTTAAGCTTAGCTATCGGTTCTGCACTGACCTTCGGGCTCTACAGCATCGTTTCGCGGTGGGGTTCCGTACGGCATCACTTTAATGGGATTATTATGACCTGCTTTACTTTCTTTGCTGGGTCGTTTGAACTGTTAGTCTTGATGCTGTTGAGCCACGTGCCCGCCGTTGCCGGTGGTATGCGGCAGGTGTCTTGGCTCAGCCAATTCGCTGCAATGCCGATCTTAAAGAATGTTAGCCTGGAATACTTCTGGTTACTATTCTTCATCGGAGTCTGTGTGACCGGTGGTGGGTTTGCCTTCTACTTCTTGGCGATGGAACGTTCCGATGTTTCCACGGCGTCCTTGGTCTTCTTCATCAAGCCAGGGTTGGCACCAATCTTAGCCGCTTTACTGATCCACGAACAGATTTTGACCAATACTGTTATTGGGATCGTCATTATTCTGTTGGGGTCAGTGGTCACCTTTATGGGGAACCGGGTCAAGTCTCGGGAATCTCAATTGGCGGATCAAGAGGCCACCGTACCAGCCAGCGATTTCCAGGAAGAGACGCAGACGGCAGCTGCCAAGCTCCGTGCGCGGGCGCAAGCTCACGTGAAGTCTTCGTCCACGGAATCAACGGATTAATTTAAAAATAAATGTGTTCCTGAACGCTAATTTAGCGCTTAGGTAACGGATAGTAGAGATGACTGGTGACAGTTGTGTCTACTATTTTTTTGCCATATGTTAAGGCCTGTTACCTGAAATAGGTTGTATTGCCAGTGAGCGACTAGCCGTAACGTCTTGCATCTGGGTAGCGTCAAGAATCTTGTGTAAA
>NZ_AZCZ01000033.1 GCF_001434055.1 Levilactobacillus parabrevis ATCC 53295
TGGAAGTAATGCCAGACCATATCCATTTACTACTAAGCTTTAAGCCCAAGTATGCACCAACCAATGTCGTCAAAGCCTTCAAGGGCGGTTCGGCTCGTTTATTCTTTGAATTACACCCAGAAATAAAGGTTCAGAAGTTCTGGGGCGGACATCTCTGGTCTCCAAGTTATTTCATGAGTACTCTTGGTGATATGAGCAAGGAAACTGTAGAAAACTACATTGCCAGTCAGCGAAAGGCATAGTGGCATTCATCCCTTGCTTGAAAGCAAGGGAATTCTGCCTAGCTTATATTAAATAGACAGAACGGCACCCTCTGAAATGGCAGAAACCACTCAGAGGGTGCCGTTTTATTTATTATAAATTTTCGCAAATTAGTGACTACCGGCTAAGTAGCCTTTGAACACCTCACTAGAGATTTGCGCAATCTGCCCTCGCGACAAATAAATCCCAATAATCCCCAACACCACGATGCCAACAGCTAACCAGAAATGCCAAGACTTAGTGTGTTTTGTGATAAACTGCCATGTCATGATCTCATCCCCTAATGGTGGGTTTCAGCTCACTGATTGCTAGCATTGTAGCATCATGTCACTAGGTCAGCCGCTTCAAGGCCTCCGCTGGTAAGCCAATTGTTCTAAATATTCTTTTCAAGAGTCTCACACCGTTTTCGATTGATTACTTCAAATACCAATTGCCACTACACCCCATTGCTTTTCCTGCTCTGGTGTATAGATGGTATACGTATCAGCTACCATTTGAGCGACGTCATCCTCGGGTGCACTGCCCACACTCTCCGGTGAATACTGACTGTAAAGATCAGCAAACGTCCTAAACTGGCGTAGGCTTTTCACCCGCCGAAAAAGTTGCTGGGTTTTATCCGCGACGTTGTAGAAACAAATTGAATCTCCCACGTGCAATCTCCGTCGTTTCTCATCATTTAGGCGAATCTCAATTGTTTTCGTTCCCCTGAAGACCAACTCAAATTGGTCTGAATTAAGGCCCATTTTCAAATTTGTCTCTTCTTTCCAGTGCTTGGGGTAAGCATCTATTTACGCTGCTGTCTCAGCAAATATTGATGCTGCTTATACGCCGAAATACTGAGCCCCGTCAACACAACCGCCAACACCAACGCCCAACCGAATACGCCCTGTGGCCGGTTATAAGCGATGATTGACACTAGGCTCAGCAAATGATGATGCAAATCGGCTTGAATAAATGCCCCCGCTGCTACAATCCATGAAACAAGTGCTCCCCCGTAAAACCATCTACGCACGTTGAATCTCCTCCTAGTTATTGCTACTCCGCTATCTACTCTACGCCGTCCACCAATCTTTTTCAAAAAAGTTCAGCGAAGTTGCCCATTTCCGACTATTCTGGAAAGGTAAGCACAACGAAAAATGGAGGTCTTCAAGATGGAATTTAATGTGACGCGTGACGGCTTAACTTTAGCGGGAATTTATGAACCGGCACCCAAGCCGAATGGCACAATTGCGATTCTCATGCATGGCTTTACCGGTAATCGCGGCTATACTACTACGGAACTGCTGCCTCAGCTCGCACAACGGCTGCGAGCAACGGGTGTCGGCACCGTGCGCTTTGACTTTAACGGTCATGGTCACAGCGATGGCGAGTTTGCTAACATGACCGTGGCCAACGAGATTGCTGATGCACAGGCTATCCTGACCGCCGTTCAAACGCGACTTGCCCCGAAACAAATTAACCTGTTGGGCCATTCCCAAGGTGGTGTGGTGGCCAGCATGTTAGCCGGCTACTATCCAGATCTGATTCACAAACTAGTACTCATGGCGCCCGCCGCAACGCTCAAGGACGACGCCATTGCCGGGCATACTCGCGGCCTCGTCTACGACCCCCGCCACATTCCTGCGCAACTACCCATGGATAATGGCAAGGTGTTGGGCGGCTTTTACCTCCGCACAGCGCAATTGCTCCCCATCTATGAAACTGCTCAGAACTTCACCGGCCCCGTCTGCTTGATTCACGGGGACGCCGACCGTATCGTTGCCTACCAAGCTTCGCAACGCTACGATGACGTCTACCAGAATAGCACCTTTCACCTCATCCCCGGTGCCAGTCACCGCTTAGACGGCGCTGCTCGGACAACGGTACTGCAACTAGCTACCAATTTTATTTCAAATTAATCCGTGACGCGCTCAGCCAATGACTGAACGCGTTTTTCTGTCTTGCAAGCGTCCCCGCCGTTCGTTGATTGCCTCCCCTAATTATCGTGGGCAACCACCATCTTTTTTCGTTTCCTTTTCCCGCAAAACCCGCTATAATCATTTAGGTTACACCACATTTCAATCTAAAATAATCTCTAAAATAGAGGAGGTAGCCTGATGACGCAACCTATCATTACCTTGCGCAATGTCACCAAACGTTACGGGAACCACACCATCTTAAAAAATATTAATTTGACACTCGAGTCCGGCAAATTTTATACCCTGCTGGGACCATCGGGCTGCGGTAAAACCACGATTCTGCGGGCGATTGCCGGCTTCATGTCCGTTTCCGATGGCGACGTGCTCTTCGCCGGGCAACGAATCAACGAAGTTCCCGCCAACAAGCGCAACGTCAACACGGTTTTCCAAGATTACGCGCTCTTTCCCCATCTAACCGTGGCAGAAAATGTCGCCTTTGGCCTCACCCTTAAAAAGGTTGCCAAGGCTGAAATCACCGAACGCGTTGCCAAGGCCTTAAAGCTGGTTCAGCTCGCCGGTTATGGCGATCGCGCCATCAGTGAACTTTCCGGTGGTCAACAACAGCGGATCGCTATCGCCCGCGCCATCGTCATGGAACCCAAGGTCCTGCTACTCGACGAACCCCTATCTGCACTGGATGCTAAGTTGCGGCGGCAAATGCAATACGAACTCCGCGACCTCCAACAACGCCTGGGGATTACCTTTCTCTTCGTCACCCACGATCAAGAAGAAGCCCTCGCCATGAGCGACGAGATCTTCGTCATGAATCAGGGCGAGGTCCTACAGAGTGGTTCGCCCGTCGACATTTACGACGAACCGATCAACCATTTCGTGGCCGATTTCATTGGCGAAAGTAACATTCTTCCCGCTAAAATGATTGAAGACTTTCAGGTCGCCTTTGGGGGGCACCAGTTTGAATGCGCCGATGCTGGGATTCCCGACAATGAACCGGTTGAGGTGGTTATCCGACCCGAGGACCTTGCCCTCACCACGCTGGATCAGGCCAAACTGACCGTGACCATCGATACCCAGTTGTTCCGTGGCGACTACTATGAAATCGCGGCGACCGATACCCACGGCAATGACTGGCTCATTCACTCCGTCAACCCCGCCGAGGATGGCGAGACCATCGGCATCACCTTCCGGCCACAGGACCTCCACGTCATGCGGTTTGGTGAAAAGGAAGCCGAGTTCGACGCACGCCTCGAGACCTACGAAGAATTGGAGGATGATGGCGTTGACGAAACGTAGAACCTGGGTGTATTTCATCCCCTACGGCCTCTGGTTGGCGCTGTTCGTCATCGCTCCGGTCGCCCTTATTATTTATCAATCCTTCTTTGACCTAGGCCAGCATTTCACTCTAACCAATTACAGCACTTATTTCCGCTCCGCAACCTACTTAAAGATGACGCTGAACTCCGTCTGGTATGCCTTCCTAATCACGTTATTCACCGGATTGATCAGCTATCCCACGGCCTACTTCATTCATCAACTCAAGCACCGCCAATTCTGGCTACTGCTGGTGATTCTCCCCACTTGGATCAATATTCTACTGAAGGCCTACGCGTTCATCGGCATCTTCAGCCAGGCCGGCCTCGCCAACCAATTTCTCACATTCATCGGCATCGGCCCGCAGCAGATTCTCTTTACCAACGCCAGCTTCATCTTCGTAGCGACGTACATTCAGATTCCCTTCATGATCTTACCGATCTACAACGCTCTCGATGACCTAAATCCAGCGTTCGTCAATGCCAGTAAGGATCTGGGGGCCAGCACCTGGCAGACTTTCCGCCACGTGATCTTTCCACTGACACTTCCCGGTGTTAAGGCCGGGGTGCAGGCCGTCTTCATTCCTTCGCTTTCCCTCTTCATGTTGACCCGTCTGATTGGCGGCAACAAGGTCATCACACTGGGGACGGCGATTGAAGAACACTTCCTGACTACAATGAATTGGGGCATGGGCTCGACGATTGGCGTTGTCTTGATTGTAGCCATGATCATTGTCATGCTCCTGACCGGTGATCAGAAAACGAAGGGAGGGACGCCACGATGAAACACAAACTGGCCAATACCTACCTGATTCTGGTCTTTATCATCCTGTACGCGCCCATCATTTTTCTGATTGCGTATTCCTTTAGCCAGGGTGAGACCATGACCAACTTTCATGGGTTCACCTGGCGCCACTACCAAACGTTGTTCAGTGATACGCGGATGCTGGCAATCGTGGCCAACACCCTATTGATTGCCCTGCTGTCATCGCTGATTGCGACCTTGATCGGTACCCTGGGTGCCCTCAGCATCACCCGCACGACCAAACGAGTAACCCGCGAGTCGCTGCTCACGCTGAACAATGTCCTCATGGTCTCCCCAGACGTGATCATCGGGGCGAGCTTCCTGATTTTCTTCACGATGCTGAAGATTCCCCTGGGGTTCGGGACGGTTCTCATGAGTCACATTGCCTTTGAGATTCCGATTGTCGTGTTGATGGTTCTCCCTCGGTTGCGCGAAATGTCACGTTCCCTGCTGGACGCCGCGCAAGACTTAGGGGCGACTACCCGACAGCTTCTGACACAAGTCATTATTCCCTTCATCTCGCCCGGCATCTTCGCGGGCTTCTTCATGGCCCTGACCTACTCGCTGGACGACTTTGCCGTGACCTTCTTTGTCACTGGCAATGGCTTCTCAACGTTGTCCGTGGAAATCTACTCGCGGGCACGTCAAGGGATTAATTTGGAAATCAATGCACTTTCCGGCGTCATGTTCCTATTCTCACTGCTACTGGTCGCCGGCTACTACTGGATTCAACAGGCGAGTCAGAAGCGACGCCACCGGAAACGGGAGGTGACCTCATGAAACGTTTAGTGAGTTTGATTGTGGGCCTGCTGGCAGTCTGCGGATTGCTCGCCTACACCGGCCATCAGCTTCAGGCCTCCAGTGGTAGTACGGGGCGTAAGGTGCTGAACCTCTATAACTGGGGCGACTACATTGACCCGCACCTCCTGACAAAATTTCAGAAGGAGACCGGCTATCACGTCAACGTCGAGACCTTCGACAGCAACGAGGCCATGTATACCAAGATCAATCAGGGTGGCACCCACTACGACTTAGCGGTGCCTAGTGAATACATGGTGGCAAAGATGAAACGCGCTCACTTACTCCAACCGCTCGACAAAAGCCGCCTGACCGGTCTGCAGAACTACGATTCGCAATTCATGAGTCAGACGTTTGACCGGGGCAACCGCTATTCGTTACCGTACTTCTGGGGAACGTTGGGCATCATTTATAACGATAAATTCATTAAACCCGGTAGCATTCGCCACTGGAACGACCTGTGGTCAACGAAATACCGCGACCGCATCATGTTGATCGACTCGGCTCGTGACATCATGGGGATGGCTCTCGCCTCACAGGGAAAATCCATGAATACCACCGATCCGGCAACGTTACGGCAGGCAGAACAGAAACTCAATCGCCTGGCGCCAAACGTCAAGGCCACCGTTGCCGATGAGATTAAGATGTACATGACTCAAAATGAAGCACCCATTGCTGTAGACTGGTCGGGAGAAGCCGCAGAAATGTTGGCAAACAACGCCCATCTCCACTACATCGTGCCCAGTGAAGGGAGTAACTTGTGGATCGACAACCTTGTCATCCCCAAGACAGCCCAGCACACCAACGCTATCTACGCCTTCCTGAACTTCATGTCGCGGCCGGATAATGCCGCACAGAACGCGGAGTACGTTGGCTACGCTACGCCCAACCGGAAAGCTAAGGCCTTGTTACCCAAAGCTACCCGTGAGGATCAACAATTCTATCCCGACGCCACCACCTTGCGACACTTGGAGGTCTACCGCGACCTTTCACCAACGAAGGTCCAGCTCTACAACGACCTCTACCTTGAGTTTAAAATGCACCATTAAGCGATAATTCGCAACAAATTAGTTAACAAAGCCCCGCAACGTTTCTCCGTTGCGGGGCTTTGTCGTGCCGGCATCTAGCCAAAACTACCGGCGATATAATCTTGTGTGACAGGGATTTGGGGATTGCTAAACATCGTTCCAGTTGGGGCATATTCCATGATATGCCCCAAGTGGAAGAAGGCACACTGACTACTGATTCGCGACGCCTGTTGCATGTTATGCGTCACGATGATAATCGAATACTTCTTTTGTAGTTCCAACAAGGTTTCTTCGACCTTAACCGTTGAAATTGGATCCAAGGCGCTACAAGGTTCATCCAATAAGAGGACGTCTGGCGCCATGGCAATTGATCGGGCAATGCACAGCCGTTGTTGCTGACCACCGGACAGAGACAAGGCACTCTTATCGAGGTTATCCTTGACTTCATCCCACAGGGCGGCCCCCTTCAGGCTCTGTTCGATTCGTTCCTCGAGCTCGGCTTTTTTCTTGATGCCGTTGGCTCGCAACGCGTAAACGATATTCTCCCGAATCGACTTGGCAAAGGGATTTGGCCGTTGAAAAACCATCCCGATATGCCGGCGAATTTCATAGATGTTCACGCCCGGCTCATTAATGTTCACGCCGTGGTACCAGATTTTACCGGTCACCGTAGCGATACCATCGTTCATCCGGTTCAGTGAACGCAGATACGTTGACTTCCCGGAACCAGAGGCCCCGATTAGCGCCGTAATCTGATTCTTGGGAAAAGCCAAGTTTGCGTCAAACATGGCATGGTTACTGCCATAGAAGACTTGCATATCTTCGGTCCGCATCGCTAACGATGTCTTATCGTCAAATGTTTGTACCGCTGTTTCTTCAAATGAATATTGTTTTAACATGACTGCACCCCCTACTTGCTAGCCGTGACGCGCCGATACAGGTAATTTCCTAATAACCGTGCGCCTAGGTTGAAGAGGAGTACCGCAATAATCAGGACGGCCGAAGCCGCTGCGGATAAGGCTGCCGCGTTGCTGGCCAGTCCTTCAGTGTTCACTTTCCAGATGTGTACCGCCAACGTTTCGGCTGGTCGGAATGGGTTCAGCGGACTCGCTGGATCCATTGGATTCCAATCCGCGAAGTTGGTCACGGGAGCACTCTGGCCGGCCGTGTAAATCAAGGCAGCGGCTTCACCGAAGACCCGTCCGGCACTGAGGACGATCCCGGTCACAATCCCCGGTAAAGCTACCGGTAAGATAATTCCCAGTTCAGTCTTCCATTTGGACAAGCCCAGTGACAAGCCAGCCTCACGTTGGCTCCGCGAAACGGCACTGAGTGATTCTTCAATGTTTCGGGTCAACAACGGTAAGTTGAAGAAGGTCAGGGCAATCGACCCTGAAATAACGGAGAATCCAATCTTGAACTTCACCACGAAGAGTAAGAAACCAAACAGCCCCACCACTACGGATGGCAAGGAGCTCAGCACTTCAATCGCAGAACGGATCAGACTAGTCCGCCAGTTGTCCTTTGCATATTCGGCCAAGTAAATCCCGGCACCCAACGAAATGGGCACGGAAATCAACATCGTCAAGAGCAACAGGTAGAATGAATTGAACAGTTGCACCCCGATACCACCGGCACCGCTAAAGGCATCGGTCGCACCCGTCAAGAATGACCAGCTCACGTGGGGCAAGCCAGCAGTTAAAATATAAGCGAGTAGGAAGAAGAGAATTCCCACAACGGAGGCAACGATCAAGTCAATCACGACCGTTGCAATGAAATCAGTCCGTTTAGCGTTCATGTTTGAGTTGCCCCCTCTTAGCAATGAAACGTACCAGTGCGTTGAAAAATAGTGACATTAATAACAGAATTAGAGCTAATGACCACAAGGCGTTGTTCGGTAACGTCCCATCAATGGTGTCCCCGATTCCCGTCGTTAATTGACTGGTCAACGTTGAAGCTGGTGAGATTAAGTTTTTCGGCATAATTGCGGCGTTCCCAATCACCATTTGAACGGCTAAGGCTTCCCCAAAGGCCCGGGCCATCCCAAAGATGATTGCGGTTAAGATTCCGGAAGTTGCCGAGCGCAGAATGACCCGCGACACCGTCTGCCAACGCGTTGCGCCTAATGCTAGTGACGCTTCCTTGTAGAACCGTGGAACAGCCCGCAAGCTGTCAACGGTCATCGACGTAATCGTTGGCAGGACCATAACGAACAGCACAAAGGTTGCTGAAATGATTCCGAAACCAGAACCACCGACCAAGTGCCGCATAAATGGTACGACGACGGCCAGGCCAATGAACCCGTAAACAACGGATGGAATCCCAACCAGCAACTCAATGACTGGTTGTAGGAATTTCCGCCCACGGTTCGGCGAGATTTCAGTCATGAAGATGGCTGTGCCCAACGCAAACGGGGTTGCAACGATTGCGGCGGCGAAGGTAACGGCAAATGACCCTAAGATCATGGGCAATGCCCCGATTTTGCCTTGGTCGGGTGCCCAATTAGTCCCCGATAAGAATTTCCAGAGGCTCACGTGATTTTGCGTAAACGTGGCAATCCCTTTCGAGGTGATGAACCACAGCATCGACGCGACCACGAGAATGATAATACCAATACAGAAATAACTGATCCCGCGACCGATCCAATCTTCATGCGTAGCTTTGGTTGCGTGATGCAACCGTGTATCCCACTCATGTGATTGGGTGTCTTGGTTTTTGAGCTGTGAATTAGTTTGTTCCATTGAATGACTCCCCCTTAAAAAAAGTGAAGGTGCTACGACCGCACCTCCACCCTGTGACGACTACTGACAAAGATTTTCGGTGCTAGTTCTGGGTAACGACACCCTTAGCATCCTTGGTAACCTTCATGTCATGAATACTGATGTAACCCATGTCCTTAACCAAACTGTTTTGAACGGCCTTTGAGTCCATGTACTTCAAGAAAGCAGCGGTTGCCTTGTCAGGCGTGCCCTTAGTGTACATGTGTTCGTAGGACCAGATCTTCCACTTGTTCGTTTGTACGTTGTTATCAGTTGGTGTTACGTTGTCGATAGAAACGGCTTGTAACTTGTTCGTGAAGTAAGAGAAGGCCAAGTAACTGATGGCCCCTGGCGTCGTGGAAACGATCTTTTGAACGGCACCGTTGGAGTCTTGTTCTTGTGACTTAACGGCAGTTGCACCCTTCAATACGGCGTTTTCAAACGTTGCTCGAGTCCCACTACCTTGGGCCCGGTTGATGATGACGATCTTTTGATCCTTACCACCGACTTCTTTCCAGTTGGTAATCTTACCCGTGAAGATCTTCTTCACTTGGGCCATCTTCAAGTTCTTGATGCCGGCGTCCTTGTTGACGACTGGTGCCATCCCCACGACGGCTACTTTATGGTCAGTCAACTTGTCAGCCTTGATACCATCCTTCTCTTCGGCAAAAATATCGGAGTCACCAATTGAAACTGCTCCGGCTTGAACTTGACTTAACCCAGTCCCGGAACCCCCACCTTGGACGGTCAAATTAACCTTGCTGTTCTTAGCGGTAAAGTTGGCACCCGCCTTAGCTGCCAGTGGTTGTAATGCGGTTGACCCCACGGCAGTTACCTTACCAGAAAGTGCTTCGCTACTTCCCTTACTACTAGTTGAGCTAGTGGCTTTCCCACAACCGACTAATAATATGCTAAGTGCTGCAATCCCCATTGCTAACTTTGATCCCTTATTCATCTCTGTCACTCCATGTCATTAAAAGTAGTAGAACCATTTTAAGAATCGCGATAGCTTTTCTCAAAATGCCTCCCCATAACTTACAACCCTGATTCTAAGCGATGAATATATATTATTCGTAGCAATCGTGTAAATTTTCGGTAAATGTTGCCAAATTCTCCATAAATTCCTTTATATTTCGGTAGTTAACCCCCAAACACGATTAATTGCATAAATGTGGGTCGTTAATTGCGTCTTGCCGTCAAAATGGCTAGAATTAGAGTAAGAGGTGACCAGAAGTGGCAAATAAAAGTGAACGTAAAGCACGACACGCTATGATCGTTGATATGAACGACTTCTTAATGGATTATGCCGCATCAAAATTAGGTGAAAAGGCAGATTTAGCGCAGCAAGTCGCTGCCGCCGGCAAGAGTGATCTGACCGGTCTGGACGACCTATTCAAGGATAATGGTGTCGGTCGGCGGACCAAGTACTTGGACCTCGCCTCCGGTTTCCTTCGGGACGAAGCGGACGCCGATAAAGCTGACGCACCAAGTGACTTCGATGCCGCAACCAAGGCATTGGGACAAGAAGCCATCGACTACCTGAGTAGCCATCCCCAAAAATTTAATCGCTGGGAAGAAGCTTAAACGCAAATACCGTTAGTCCGATTGACTTTTAAAGTCACCGGGCTAACGGTATTTTTTCGTTGCTTTTGTCTGTTTGAATCTTATTACAAGGAAATTTTTTCGATCAATTGTTGGGGACTGCTTGCTTTGAAACTGAGGATATTATTTGTGGTTGATTTCTAATCTCATATAGCCAAAACGTGGGACAGCAGGCAGCTAGCTGCGCTTAACCCTATAAGAAGATCAATCCAAACCCGGGATTTTTCTCCTTATGACGTTAATGCTCGGGATTGCTTTCCTAACTCTACACAGCCGAAACGTGGGACAGTAGGCAGCTAGCTGCGCTTAACCCCATAAGAAGAACAATCCAAACCCGGGATTCTTCTCCTTATGACGTTAATGCTCACTAGCTAATCGCCTGCTGTCCCACTCTTTTTCTTTATTTCCAATCCCACAAATCGGCCTTCATATTAGTTCCAATAATCTGCGTCAACAAATCAATGAACTGATCCGGCATGTACTTGGTCGTATCCAGTTCCGTGGATTGGTCGTTTACCTTGGTGATGACCAATCCCCGATGTTCCAGATGTAAACCATACTTGGGGGCAATTTCACATAGTCGTGCTATCTGTTCTTCACTCACCGCTAAGTCTCCTTGAATTCTTGTTTAACCTGAGCTTAGCGAATCTGTTGGTCGCCGTCAAGCGGCTAGTAACAATACTTATCTGCCGCCAATTGCTGGTGGATTGCGCCGGCCAGTTGCGCTTCGTCTGGACCTTCCGCAACGATTCGAACGTAATGGCCTGCGTAGCCCACTAGTTCGGCGACCTCTTCGTGCTGACTGGGGTCAATTTCAAGGTCACGAACCTTAATCCTAACCTTGCTATCATGCTTCTGGCAGATCTTCTGTAATGCGGGGGCTTCATCAACGGTTGGCATCTCTTCAAACAATGGAAATCCAATGGTCTTCATCATGATCACCTCTTACTTCCATTGTAAGCGATTACATATTGAAAGCCAAGACTTTTCACTTTATTTCACAAGGCCAAACTATCCCACGAACACGCGTTCAAAGTCAGTCCAAAGTATGGTATGATTATTGCCAGAAATGGAGGCGATGAGCGCATGCCAATTAAACTAGGGGTTCGTGAATTAGTTGAATTTACCTTGCGAACCGGGGACTTGGGTAGCACCAGTAATAGCCAAAATACGGCGCTCCTGGGTGCGCGCATCCACCGTCGCCTGCAAAAACAGCGCGGAGAAAATTATCAAAAAGAATACTATCTCGACCTGAACCTTACCCTAAATGGGACTGACTACTTGCTTCACGGCCGAGCGGACGGTGTGACATTGACCGACGACGGCGCCAACATTGAAGAGATCAAGACGTCCGAGACCGTTTTTGACCAGCTCAGCGAGAACACGCTGACCCTCTACTGGGGCCAGGTCAAGCTCTACGCCTACTTACTGATGCAAAAAGAGACCGATCTCGATGAAGTCACGTTGACTTTAACTTACTTTCAGACCAATACGGAGACGACGACCCAGACGGACCAAGTCATCAGCCGTCAAGCCGCCAAGGCGTTCTTCGACAAGGTCATTGCCGAATACGTCACTTGGCTAAAATTCCGGTCCGACCTGCGAGAACGCCGCGACCCAACCATTCAACAGCTCGCTTTCCCCTTCGGCCACTACCGCCCGGGCCAACGCGAGCTTGCCGTTGCCGTCTACAAGACGATTCTCACCAGCAAACGACTCTTTGCCGAGGCGCCGACTGGTACGGGGAAAACGATTTCCACCCTCTTTCCAACCATCAAAGCCATCGGTGAAGGCGTCATCCAACGGATCTTTTACCTAACAGCCAAGCAGAGTACGCGAACCGTGGCCGAAGAAGCCGTCAGTCTCATGGCGAGTCAGGGACTCAAACTCAAGAGTATCACGCTCACAGCCAAAGAAAAGATTCAGTTTCCAGAAGAAGCCGACCTGCAGCCGGATGAGAACCCCTACATGTTAGGCTACTACGATCGACTCAAACCCGCTCTGCTCGATCTCATCAATCACAACGACCAGCTCACGCGACCCGTGATTGAGGAATACGCCCGCAAACACACACTCGACCCGTTTGAATTCCAACTGGATGCGAGCCTCTTTTGTGATGTCATTATTGGCGACTACAACTACCTTTTCGATCCCCAAGTCCACCTCCAACGGTTCTTTACCGCCGAGGATCCAGACAACTTCTTCTTGATCGACGAAGCCCACAACCTGGTCAGCCGTTCACGAGAAATGTATTCCGCCGAACTCACCAGCCGGCCGTTAGACCGCCTAGTTGAACAGAGTCGCGACCTCAAACAAGCCACGCCAAAGCTACGCCGGCGCTTGCAGGATCTGCGCGCCACTTTCGATGACATCGTGGCCCCACTCCTTCAGGATGGCAAGACCGACAGTACCTTTCTCACGCCGCCAGAAGACTTCAACCACGATCTGTCGCGGTTGGTCGAAGCCATCCACGATTGGCTGGTCGACCAACCGCAGACGCCCTTCACCCAGAACATCCTCGACTACTACTTCGCTGCCATCAGCTACCAACGAATCGGTGAGTATTACGATGACACCTACCGCATGCGCTTAGCCGTGGTAGACGGCAATATTGCGATCAAGCAGCTTTGCCTGGACCCCAGCACCTTTCTCGCCGACAGCCTCGCCCTGGGCCACGGTGCCGTTTTGTTCTCGGCGACCCTCTCCCCCATGGACTACTACCAAACGGTCCTGGGGGGCGACACCGACAGCCTGGCTTACCAGCTTAATTCACCGTTTGAACCGCAGCACCAAGCTATTCTGGTCACCAATTACATTCAGACGACCTATAAACAACGTAACGCCAATCTCGCGAATATCCTGCTAGCAATCAAGACGTTGGTGGACGGCAAGACCGGTAATTACCTGATTTTCCTGCCATCCTACAGCTACCTGCTCGACGTGACGCAAGCCTTTCAGATGGCTTACCCGCACATTAAAACCGTCGTCCAACAGTCTAAAATGGCAGAGGCCGACCGCACAGCCTTTCTTGCAAACTTCGTGGCCAATCCCCAGGAAACGCTGGTCGGCTTTGCCCTTCTCGGCGGGATCTTTGCCGAGGGTATCGACCTCAAGGCCGACCGGCTGATTGGCGTGGGGGTCGTCAGCGTTGGTCTCCCCGGCATCAATCCGGAGACCGACCTTATCCGTGACTACTTCGATGAACAGTCCCAGCAGGGCTTCGCGTTTGCCTACCAACTCCCCGGTTTAAACAATGTCTTCCAAGCGGCTGGCCGGTTGATCCGCGGCTCCAAGGACGTGGGTATTATCCTGCTGATGGACCAGCGTTTCTCTAGTCCGCGTTACACCCACTTGTATCCGCAACATTGGCAGCATTTCCGCCGCCTCTACCGTCCCGAACAACTGACGACTGCCGTGCAACATTTCTGGCACCAGGAGGTCTCCTCATGAAAACGAAGCTTACCCTTGCTTTAGAAAAAACACTCTATTATTACTGTCGTGAGGCCGGTGCCTTTCCCGTCGAGGAGGTCACAATGCCCGATGATGCTGGTATCGTCGACACTCTCAGCTATCAGGAGATGCCGGATCTATCGATTGAATGGCGCTGCTACGAACTGAAGGTCACCAAGTCTGATTTCCACTCCAAGGCCAAGCTGTCCTTCGTCGGTCACTACAACTATTTTGTCCTTCCGTTGAAACTTTATCAGGAAGTTGCCGCTGAGATTCCCGCTGGCATTGGCGTTCTGATTTATCGGCCCTTCGATAAAGATATGCTGGCAACGGCCACCGAAGCCCCCGTCACACCGGGTTACTTGACCGTGGCACGGCCACCACGACGGCAGGAACTCCAAGTACCGGCTAGTCAACTGACGACCCGTTTCATTGCATCACAGGCCCGCGAAGTCAATAAGGCCAAGCAGATGGAAACCGGTCTGAAGCAGTATGGCACCGATCGTCTCTATCAGGAATTGAAGAAGCGCCACCAACACTACGACGTCTACGATCCCGAAGCCAATTTCTACGACCAATTCATTGAAGACACCCAATCGGCCGCGGTCACCGCACTCCAGACCGAAGTGGACGCTCTGAGCCTAGAACTTCACGACCTCCAACAACGGTTAAGGGAGGACTGACACATGCTTTATTTTCCTTACTTTCGTGGCCGGCAGTATGACCTGCTTGCACTGAAAAATATTGCTCAACAGCACGTATTGCCCGCCAACATCATCCCCATCATCGAACCGGTCAGGGATATCCGTGCCCTACCCCAAACGGTGGCGGCCTTCATCGACCACGACCAGCCGGTGGTGGTCATTGCCAATCCAACGGTCAGCGACTATGCGTTGACCCAACAAAAGCTTCACGACTGGCGGCCGTATCAGGATAACCCCAATCTCATCGTTGGGCACGTACTGACCCCCACGCTCATTCCAGATAGCCTTACAGCACCAGCCGGACACCGCACATTGCTGATTGCTCGACAATACGATGAGCTCAAAGCGGCCCACCACGCTGGCTGGCTAGCGGCGTCCGATTACCTATTAGTCCCCCCGGAAGCTCGCATTCGCCAGCTACTGAACCGCCCGACTGTCAGCCTGTTCGATCACGCTTGGTTCCCGGAGCACGACCGGAGCTACGCCGATATTGTTGATGGCTTTTTCAGTGACGATTGGACACTGGCCGACTTCAATAACTACGTCGGCTTCAGTGACTACACGATTGGTGGCGGCCACTATAGCGAACATGGCTATCCTGCCAAAGCGGTCACCCTCCATCTCACGTATTTCCGTGGAAAACAGCTCCGGATCCACCGCTTCGTTTCCACCGACCGCGATGACTTCCGCCACCCCAAGGAGAAGTTCTTCCAGGCCGTGGCTAAACTGGCCGCGTGGTTGCCACAACAACCGGCGGTCACTCAGACCCCCGCGGCGCAACAGCTAGCCGCCTACCACGAGCAGCAGCACTTCCCTGGACTGGGCGTGGTAAAACGGCTGAGTCTGGAACATCACTTACAGCTGATGGCGCAGTACTTTAAGGAAAACTTTCCAGTGGATTAAGGCTTTCTGGCGAGTCATTCATGGGATTTTTCACTCGAGATAGCTACTATACCTATAACCACTAAAAAACGAGTAACCAGATTTTTTTCATACTGGTTACTCGTTTTAATTTTTATTGGTGTTTCGTAACGGCAACTTTGAGCTGGCGATTACGCACCAAGGCTCTATTGCCGAAACGCATCCGCAAGGGCAACTAGTTCCGCTTAACCCCAATAAGGAAAAATCCAAACCCGGGATTTTCTCCTTATTGACGTTAATGCTCACTGGCTACCGCCCTTGCTCACACTCTTTTTACTTAACCGGCACCACGCAAACGCCTTCTGGTACCATGAAGTCTTTCTGAACCATCGTTAATTTACCGCTGTCTGCGTCGCGCTTGTATAACGTAGCGTTGTCGGAGTTTTGGTTGACGACAATCACTAAGCTTTCGTCGGAATTCATGTTGAAGTCGCGAGGAAAGTCACCCTCCGTGGAGATCCGTTGAACCGTGGTCAGCTTACCTTCGTCATCGGCCGCAAAGACCGTGATGGAGTTATGCCCCCGGTTGGAAACGTATACGAACCGACCATCGCTACTCAAGCGAATAGCTGCTGAACCGTTGTGTGCCGTCCAGTCATCGGGAATCGTGTGGCTAATCTGCTTGACCGTTAATTTACCAGCGGCGGCATCGTAGTCCAAAGTTGCAACGTTACTACTCAATTCACCGACCAGGTAGGCGACACCCTTCTTGTTATCAAAGATGATGTGGCGTGGACCGTAACCGGCTGGCAAGTCAACGTGACTAACCGCCGTTAATTTACCGGTGTCAGAAACATCGTAAATGTAGACCTTGTCCGTCCCCAAGTCACAAACGACCAACCGGTTGTCCGGCGTCAAATTGGTAAAATGTGGATGGGCCCCATCGGCTTGTTCCGGTGCTGGTCCAACTGGATCATCGTCGTGAACTTCGTCGGTCTCCGTCAAGGTTCCGTCGTCAGCGATAGCATAGACGTCGACTAAGCCCTTGTGATAATTGGCCGTATAAACCAATTGCCGAGCTTCATCAACCGCAACGTAAGCTGGCGAAGCGCCGTGTTCCAGCACTTGTTGAATCGCCCGTGGCTTTTCTTCGGAAACATCATAGATGATCAAGCCACCCTGGGTCTGGCCATCGGTTTCCTTCTTGTTGATGACATACAAACGCTTCTTAGCGGCCTTCGCGATATAAGTCGGACTCCCAGCAGACGCTAACCATTCGCAATCCATCAGCTTAGGCGTCTTTGTGTCCAGACTCACCCGGTAAATCCCGCGACTAATGCGCTTGGTGTAAGTCCCAATATAAAAATCTTCCGTCATGTGTGCTACCCCTTTCAACTTACCATATCTATTTCAAGTATAGCACAGCTCAGCCAACAACACCTGACGAAGTCACTGGCAACCTGGTCGATTTACCGGTACAATAGGGTAAATTGGCTTTAGGAAAGGAATCACTGTAAATGTCTAGCTTTGAGGGTTACCACCCGCTGTTAACACCTAGTTTTCGGTTCGACTGGCTTACCCGTTTCAAATTAAAAAATGTTGCCACACTCACGAATCGTGATCTTGCCGAAACTGCCGACTGGATCAACAATACCATGCGCTCCACAATGAAGGAATCCACCCTAACCTGGGGGATTGAACGGCGCCGGACCCACAAGCTAGTGGGCTGGGGCGGCTTTTTCACGTTGGACCTACCCGCCCACACCGGCCACGCTGGCTTAGAGGGCAAACGGTTACCAGTCGGCGAGCAACAGGAAATCGTCGACCGACTGGTTAATTTCGGCCGCGATGAATTACAACTGACTGAAATGACGCTGACGCCATCCGCTAACTTGGATGAAACAGTGCTGGCAGCGGCTGGCTTCACGGCCAACAGCGCCGATGCCGATTGGACCTGGTGCCTCCACCACTAGACTTACTAAGTCGTCTGTGGCTGCCAGGCGTTCTGCCTCCTGTGGTCCGCCTTGCCGGGCGGTGCCAATCAGAGTTTGGTTCATGTCAGTAGTACAATAAAATTACACAACTAACGACAAAAGAAGCTGTTAGACCTCACATTGGCCTAACAGCTTCTTTATAAACTCTCCCTAAAACTAATCCTCTTCCGTCACCCGCTGATTTAATTCGCGTGCGATGTCAAATGAATCACTCCGATAAGCATCATGAACCCCGAGATAATAACAGGCCAGACTGCCCAATGCGACGACCAGGAAGTCTAGAGGATAGGCAATCTGCCCAATCCCACCAAACTCATGACTGCCGGCGTACGACATCAGCGTAAGCCAGACCATTTCTGCCAGTAACCAGCGGCTTCCCTTGAGGCTCGCGCGTAACGCGTGCCATCCCGCTGGCTGGCGAATTTCATAATAAATGTAACAGATCAGACCCAAGGCGATCACACCAAAGACCTCGACCGTGGTCGGCCACTTCGCCCAGTAGATGGCCAAACTGGCCAGTACATAAGCGAGTGGTGCCCACAGGTGAATCCAATGGAGTCGAAATGGCCGAACAAAGTTGCGTCCCTGATGCCGCAGCGCAGTCACTGTGACCGGTCCCGTCAGGTAAGCGATCAGCGTTGATGTGGAAATCACGTTAGACAACGCACTCCAGTTTCGGAAACCGGCAACCAGTAAGACTCCCAACAACATGTCAACCACCATGGCCCGCCGGGGGGTCTGGTATTTTCGGTTGATTTCACCCAACCGGGTCGGCACGTGCTTGGTCCCCGTCATGGCAGCCAGGGCGCGACTCGTCGTGGCCACGAAGGACACACCAGTCCCGAATGGCGAGACGAACGCGTCCAAATATAGCAACGTTGACAACCAACTCAGATTTAACAGGATGGCAATATCCGCGAACGGCGACTGGAAGTTAACCCCCTGCCACCCGTGCGCCAGATTTGCCGCGGGTACGGACCCAATGAAGGCGACCTGCAGTAACGTGTAAATCACGGTACTGATCCCAAAGGCAATCACGATTCCCCAGAGAATGTTACGCTCCGGGTGCGCGATCTCATTTCCCATGTTGATTGTCGTCTGAAAGGCATTGTACGAGAAGATAATTCCCGCAGCCGTCGTCGCCGAGAAGATGGCCGCACTCCCACCGGGCATAAAGCCCGCGGTGTGACCAAAGTTATTCGGCTCAAACCCCGTCGCAATCAACACGATAATGGTCAGCGTGGGAATCGCTAATTTGAAAACAGCGATAAAACTGGTAAATCTAGTCAGTAGCTTCACCGACCAGAAGTTCAATAACGTAAAGGCCAAAATAAACAGGAAGACAATCATTAACCCTTGATTGGTAATGTTCCCATCCTTCAAGAATCCCCTAGTCCAGTTCGCCCAGTCCCAGGGCCAGGAACTCATGTACTGCACGGCGGCAACGGCTTCGATTGGAATAATCGTCAATAACGACAGCCAGTTGGACCAGCCGGCAACGAACCCCAGCAAGGGGCCGTGGGAGAAGGCCGCATACTGGCTCATCCCCCCACTCGTCGGAAACATGGTTCCTAGTTCAATATAATTCAATGCAATCAGGCCGATAACCACGGCCCCCAAAATCCAAGATAGGATAGCGGCCGGGCCGGCGATCTGAGCGGCCATTCCCGCCCCAAACAACCAACCTGAACCGATGATGGCACTCAGCGTTAGCATGACTAATGAAAATAAACTCATCTTGCGCTTCAACCAAATTCCTCACTTTCAAAAAAGATATTGGCCCATTGTACACTAGGAATCTGGCAATGCGCTAAGAAAGCAGCGATATTTCACTTAGAAGAGTTGCCCCACGTAATAGTGAATAAACATGGTAATAATCCCGACAATGACGTTTCTGATGATCGCCGTCCGGACTAATCCATGTCCTAATTTAGCACTCAGAAACCCGGTCAAAGTCACCGAAAGCAGAACGGCAACGATGGTCGCTGGCCACTGCCAAGCCGTGGAAAAGAGGCTCATGGCGATCAGGGGAAAGGCGCCCCCCAGCGAGGCTGCAATCAGGGATGAAAAGGCAGCGTTCCAGGGATTCATGTAGTGCCCAAGCTGAATGTCTTCCTTCACGTTAACCACTGTGGCTAAGGCGTCTTTATGCATCAGATCCTGCGCGATGGCCAGGGAGGTTTCGGCGGAGACACCCCGTTCCTCATAGAACTTCTGGACCGCGGCCTCCTGGTCAGCGTAGTTGGACTTCAACAACGCCGCTTCCTGTGCCACGGCCGACTTTTCCGTATCCTTCTGCGTGCTGACGGAGGCGTATTCCCCCGAAGCCATCGAGAAGGCACAAGCCAACAGGTCGGAGAGCCCGGCGATAAAAATCGTAAACTGGTTGTTCGTCGCCGCAGCGACACTGAACAGCACCCCAACAACGGTCAGAATCCCATCGTTAGAACCCAGCACCCCAGCTCGCAAGGTATTTAGTTTTTCACTCATCGTTTGCTTTTCTTTTTGCTTTTTGACACGTACTTCTTCATTTGCTGCCATAGAATCGGCTCCCCTCTATGCAAATAAACTGCCGATGCCGTAAGTGACCAACATCGTTAAAATTCCAGCAATGACGTTACGCTTAGTCCCATTCCACCGGTTGGCCTTACCCAAAATGGCAGCCGTGTAGCCGGTAATTGATAGCGCAATGATCACGGCAATAAACGTCCCGATGATTCGCCACTGCTCAGGCAACAACGTAATTGAGACCAACGGCAGAATCGAACCAGTTGGAAATGAAATCATCGACGCAATCGCTGCTGAATAAGGGTTGGTGTACTCCCCTACGTTAAATCCAAACCGTTCACGTACGGTGGTCTTGAGGGGATCCTCACTCATCATTTCCCGAGCCGCCTGATCGGCCAGCTCCGGACGAATCCCACTCGCTAAGTATTTGTCCCTAACGAAAGCAAACTCACCTTCGTAATCGTTATCCAGCGCCACGGTCTGCGTTTCGATCGCCTTACGTTGGGCATCCTTCTCCGCATTGACTGAGACGTATTCCCCCATGGCCATCGACACGGTCCCGGCAATCATGCCAGCAATCCCGGAAATAAAGATGGCAAAGCTACTCGTCGCAGCACCAGCCACCCCGACAACGATCCCGGCCACGGAAAGAATCCCGTCGTTGGCACCCATCACGCTGGCTCGTAGAACGTTGATTCGTTGAGCCAACGTTGCCGTTTTTTTCTCTTTCTTCATATCTATCCGCCCCCAAATAATATCCGTCTATTATTTTAACACTCTTATAAATAAAAGTTAGGTGTCACAAACTAAATTGTGGTCCAACTTTTAGTAAGTAGCTTGTCGCGAATCCCAAAACTTGTGATATCATCATAGTTTGTGACCATCTCGTCAGTGATTTTAGTTTTAATTTAGAATCATTATCATCTACTAACAAATACATTGTACTCAGGTTACCTCTAAAAGTAAACTCTAAAAATCAAAGTCAGTCAATTCAGCCGTCTAGGATCCTACGGTGAGGCATAAAACTGGAAGTATTGTCAAAGTGTGGTTTAATAGAGGCAAACTAGAGTGATTATAAATAAACGATTCTCAAGACAACTCAAGAATCAACGCGACATCCGAACGCCTGACAACCATAGGTGCTTCACCATGTCATCACTAAAACTAAGGAGGGATAGTATCATGGCAACGCAACAGCAATTGTTGACTCAAGCCTTACAGACCCTGAAGGACCATCACGTCCGGGTCACGCCCCAGCGGCAAATTATTTTGACTTACCTCGTCACGCATCACAATCATCCCTCGGTGGACACGATTTTTAATGCGCTGGCTAACCAGCTCCCCAATCTGAGCATGGCGACGGTCTACAATACTCTGAATCTCCTAGTCGACCTGGGCGTCGTCATCGAATTGCCTAACGATAACGGTGGTCTGCGCTACGACTTCTACGGTCGACCCCACTACCACGTTATCTGCGAAAATTGTGGCAAGATCACGGACGTCTTCGCTCCCGATTTTCCACAGATTGAACAGCAATTGAATAGCGAGGCGGCGGCCCAGACTGGCTACCTGATTACCAGTAACCACGTCGAAGTCTACGGCCTGTGTCCCGAATGCCAGCAGAAGCTCCACATTGATCCCAGCCGGCAAAATTGGGCGGCCAACGGCTCGAAACCGCTGTCATAGCAATGTTACAGCCACATTACAGGTGTCGTAAACATTTAATGTATTTGCAAACACCCTAAACAATCCCGTCAGTATTGATATTAATCGCGTAATATTACAGTCTTAGCCCAGCCTGGCGGTTGTCGTACCCGCCGATATTGTATATAGTTGATAACGAAGAATATCGACTGAGCGGCGTCACAGCCGCAGTATAATATAAAGATTTGAGGGATGATCAGGGTGAAGATGCATAAAGTAGTATTGACCGCACTGGCCGCTTTAGGGGTTGTTGGCGTTCTCGGAATGACCAACACCACGACGGCTAACGCGAGCTCCAAGGTGAACGATTATATCAACAGTAAAAATATTAAGCCTGCTAAGATTACCAAGTCCATTTGGAATGGTTTTCCAAAGAATAAGTATCGTCATGGTAAGGCTAAGCCTGAAGGTGTTGTCGTTCACGAAACGGCCAATCCATCTTCAACCATCTACAACGAAATTGCTTACATGAAGCGTAACTACAATAACGCTTTCGTTCACAGCTTCGTCGATGGTTCTCGGATCATCAACATTGCCAATACCGACTACCTCGCTTGGGGGGTTGGCTTCCCTGGGAACGCCCGCTTCGTTCAATTCGAACAAGTTGAAGTTCACAGCAAGTCTGCCTTTGCCCATGAAGTTTCTAACGCGGCTTGGTACACGGCCTACCTGTTGAATGAATACAATTTGAAGCCTAACGATGCCGCTTACGACGGTAAAGGGACAGTTTGGTCTCACGGTGCCGTTGCCAAGAATCTGGGTGGCTCTTCACACACCGACCCAGTTGGCTACTACTCTACCACTGGTAAGCGTTACTTTGGTCAGAAGTACACCATGGCTGCCTTCTACCAGATGGTCAAGAAGTACTACAACGCGATGAACGTTAAGCACACCAAGTTAGTTAATGCTGATTACACATCCGTTAACAAGCAAGCCAAGTTGAGTAGCAAGTACACCAAGTATTACCTGTACAACCACGTTAAGGGTGCCAACAAAAACGCTAAGCGCCAAAGTTGGTCAAAGATCTCCCCTAAGGTTGGTAAGACTTACTACGTCGACATGACGGCCAAGAAGAGCACGGGCTCGACTTGGTACCGAATCAAGCCGTCTAAGAACACCACCAGCAAGACACGTTACTGGGTCTACTCTGGGAATTTGAATAGCGTGAAGGATGTGCCAACGGAAACTACTGCCACGGCCATGAGTGCCAGCGCAAGTTCCGATGACGCTTCATCTGTCAGTAGTTCTAGCGTAAGCTCGAGCTCTAACAGCAACTAAATTTTAACGATTACGAACGCGGTTGGAAATTATTCCAGCCGCGTTTTTCTATGCTCTGGCGATTGCTCTTACCTGATGACTGCCTGAAAATCGCAGAGTAAACCGCAAATCCTTAGGCTATTCGCGAGCTTTCAGGTACAATGAACAATACGAAGGGAACGGTGATTCTGATGATCGATCAAACTCTGGATGAAATTCTAAAACTCGCTCGCGAGGCGGATCTTGAAAAACTGATGAATCGTGCGTTGTATGAAAAAGACGTCTCAAAAAAAGCCGTCTATAAGGCATTATTCGATTACGCGCTCGACGAACAACAAAAAAAGATTATCAATCGTAAGGAATTCATCATCTGATGAAACCTACCTACATGATTATCGCTGGTATTAACGGTGCCGGAAAAAGTACCCTCTTTCAAGCCTACCCAACAGTTTTTAAAAATACCAAAAGAATCAATGCCGATGAAATCTTGCAGAAGAACCACGGCGACTGGCGTCGAATCTCAGACAACTTGACCGCTATGCGCGAATCTATTATTCAAACTAAACTTGCATTTAAAAATCGGGAATCGCTCCACGTTGAGACAACTCTGGCTGGCAATGGCCGTACGCAAGGCGATTTCATCGCCCTCGCACATCATCAGGGCTTCCGTGTAAGCCTGTGGTATGTCGCCTTACGTAGCCCTGAACTGGCAATAAAACGAGTCCAACTGAGAGTATCTTTGGGTGGCCATGCTGTTCCTGAAGAAACCATCTATCGTCGCTACACACAATCACTACAAAACTTAATTAAAATCTCTAAATTAGTCGATCAAGTTAGCATTTTTGATAACTCAAAAATCTTTCAGCTAGTTTACGCTAGGTCTGATTCAAAAATACTTTCGGATGATCTGCAACAATACCCCTATCTGCCGAAAACCAATCAATTATTTTAAATAAAAGAGCCAGTTCTCGTTAACCAAGCACATCTGCTTGGCCTTCGAGAACCGGCTCTATTTTTAATGACAGTTATTTTTTACTCATCTGCTTCGCCGCACGCTTCCGCTGACCAGCAACCGCTCGGGTCATCACCCAAGTGGTGATTGGCACCGTCAAGATCACGCTGACCATGGCAAAGAGGATCATCAGAATCTCCGACACAAAGATTTTATCGTTGAGAATCTCGCCAAACGAGTAGTGAACCCCCGTGAACCAGATGAACAACGCCAAGAAGCCCCCGAAGAAGCCAAAGAACAGCGTGTTGAAGGTGGTCCCGATGATCTGCTTACCCACGGCGATACCATCCCCTAAGAGCGCCCTGGTGGACACTTTTGGGTGTTGCTCGAGGATTTCACTGAGGCCCGCTGCAATGGCCATAGCGGCCTCCGCAATGGCCCCCAGCGTGCTCAGGATGGCTGTAGCGGTCGTGACTTGCACAAAGTTGATCCCGACCAGTACGGACAACCCCTCCAAGTCCTCACTGTCTTCCGGACCGAACCCCTGGACCAACGCCCAGTGCTCGACCGGTACAATCAGTAAGACGAGAATGACCAGCACTACCGCCGAGGCTAGAAACGCCACGGTACTCGACATATCGTCACCGCTACTCATGAAGATGGTCAGTGCCAGGACCAGCACCCCCACCACCAGTGTGACGGGCAGTGGCGGAAAGTGAAAGGCCACCAGCACGATGGCGAGAAAGAGCAGGCCGAAGTTCAAGAGAAGTGCTAGAAACGATTGAAGCCCGGCCTTGCCCCCGACGAGTACCATCAAGATCAACAGAATCAAACCTAAAACGTTAATCGTACTCATGCGCGCACCTTCTTTTCCATGAAACGACTAGCCAGATAACTCGCTAATGGCACCGCCAACACAATCCCGATCCCACTGATCAGGCTTTGAACGACTCCCATCGACATGTTCATCGAGAAGGTGTAGCCCCAGCTATTGCCGTTCTTCAGGTAGAGCATTGCCATTGGGAAGGTATCCGCCACGAAGATGAAGAAGAGCACGTTGATCAGCGGCCCCATGATGGTACTTCCAATCTGTCGGCCGGACTTAAAGACTTGCGTGGCTGACAACTCGGGCCGTTCCCGTTTTAGAGCGAATAACGACGAAATAATATCGGTCGACTCATCCATGACAGCTCCCAACGATCCCAATAACGTTTCGGCCAAGAACAACGGGCGGGGAAGTTGGGTGACGTACTGCATGGACTCGTAGTACATCCCCTTCTCGTGGGTGAAATGAAAGACCAGTAGCGCCACGATAATCGACAGCGCCGTGCCTCCCAACGTGGTCGCCAGCGTAATCAGCATCTGCCGGTTGGCGCCGATGACTAGCCATAGGGTCAGGGCCGCGAAGACCACAGCGAGACTGCCAAAGATCCACAGCACCCGGGCACCCTGCGTCGAGCCATTTAAAATGATGGCCATCAGGAATAGCACCCCGTTGAGCGCCACACTGAGGAACGCCATGAACCCACTGAACTGCATAATCAGCAGTAGTAGGCCCACGACCAGCCACAGCATGAAGACCAGTGCCGTATCCCGCTTAGCGTCCTTAGCCGTGGCCGTCAGCTGACCGTGTTGATGTTGATGAACGACGATGAAGAGCTGACTGCCCTTGCGGTAACGCTGATCCATCGCTCCCGACAGTGAATAAGTATTGGTAACAGTTAGCTTTTGTCCGCGGTACTTACCATTCAGAATATGACCATACAGTTTCTGCTTGGTCTGGTAATCCACGTTGTGAAAATCATCCTCGTCTTTGGTAGTTTGCCCCTTCTGGACACGAGTCACCTGCATGATGGGATCGCTGTAGAGACCCGCGTTGTGTTGCGTTGCCCACACGAGCAGACCCCCGATCAGTAACACCAGCACCCACAGGCCAAGGGTGACCTTTCTTCTCTTAAGTAAGCCTTGCATAATCCCTGTCCCTTCCAACCTTTGACGCGTTGCATCCAATATACCACTTTCCGTGGGGTTACTTTTGGCCCAATAAAAATTTTAACCAAATCACATGAATCGCTGCTCTAGCAACCCTACCAGGGGGTGAATTATTGGAGAATCCTAGGCAGCCCTTGCAATTTGTGTGGATTAACGATAGAATGATACCCGATTGTTATTTTAATTAAGCGAGGGTTTTTACAATGAGAAAAGCACATCCAAATGGCGTTCAAGGTCGTCGGAAGGTTAACCGTAAAAAGGACCGGAAGCGACGCGACGAAATTTCAGACTTACAACGTTGGTTAAAGAACAAAAAGTAAATCTGACGCCTTACCGTAAAACGCACTGACATTTATTGTCAGTGCGTTTTATTTTTGTCCAGTCTTTTTTAAGTGCCTCCGGGCTGGTGAAAATGGGCTGTGGCGCTGAGGGCGGACGCCTAAAGCCAAAGAACGGTCTTTAGGCTTGGGAGTAAGCCGCTTAAAACCGCGTCTTCCCCCCACCCAATTATCTAACCGGCATGACCCTCGCCGCTAAGATAATTCCCACAGCTGAGCCCATTTTCACCAGCCCTGCGGCTTTACATAGTGTTAGGGCAAACGCACTTGACAATTATGACACTAACCCTCTGCCCTTTACGAATACACGCCAACCTCCCTTCCCATCTAAAATTCCCACAAAATAAAAAGGACCTGACAGTCGCCAGATCCCTAAAACGTTATTAATTTACAACTAATACACTTGATTTAGAATTGTGAACCACGTAGCTCGTCGTGGAGCCCATGATGGCACGCCCTAAACCGTGCGAACCGGAACGGCCAATGACCGTCAGATCCGTGTTCAATTCTTCTGGCAAGGTTACGGCAATCGTCGGCTTGGGGAGTCCCGTCTTGAACCGTGTTTCAACGGGCACACCCGCCTGCTTCACTTCTTCAACAGCGGTATCCAAGAACTTGGAAGCTGCTTCCTTGAAGTGGGTCACAATTTCACTGCCGAATTCCGCGCCGTAGTGGGCATAGGTCTGATCACTAGCGACGGAAACGATGAACAACTTCGATCCAAGCTTTTGCGCCAATTTGGTCGCCTCCACCAGTGCTTTGTGGGCATTCTTGCTCCCATCCATTGGTACTAAGATCCGTTCATACATGATATCCCGTCCTTTCCATACTAAACCATCAATGTGGTATCGCTTTCAACACCTTTATCATAGCAATAATTACGCCTCGTGAAAAGGTAAATGCACAAATTTTCACGAGAATTTTAGGGTTCTGGGTAAATGTTTAGCTGATTCTCATTCTGGCATTCCTTACGGTTTGTGGTAAGATTAATCAAACGACTCAATAATAGAAGGATGGTTTCCAAAATAATGAAGAAGTTTTTGTTGGGTGCCCTGGGGTTGCTTGCCTTAACCCTAGCCGGCTGCTCGAATAATAAAGTCACCACGAAGAAGAACACTTACCGCCCAACTGCACTGACCGCTGTTGTTAAGGGGACGGCTGGTGCCAAACAGGTGAACTATCAAATTGACAATGGCAAGAAACAAACGGTCAAGACCAGCGGCAGCGCTTATTTCTTTCAAGTCCCCGCTGCCACTAAGGATCAAACTGTGAAGATTACCGCCGGCAGCGCCCAGAAGACAATTACCGTCAAAAAGGTTAAGGATTTAGGTAATTACAAGAAGCTTGCCGCCAAGTACAACCAGATGGTTATCGGCACCTACTTACCCACCAAGGTGCAAAAACAACTCCAATCCGCCCAAAAGAATCAGGCCGCAACCAAGAAAAAAATGATAGCCTTAGCTAAGACTGACCCAATGGCCGCCGCGGCTGCCGCTCAAAAGCAGCAAGCCGCCGCTAAGCAGTTACAAGCCGAAATGGCCACGGCCAAGAAGAAGGCCAAGGATAGCCTCCTACCAACCACGACTAAAGACGGCGTGAAGAACCTCGTCAACACCAAATACACCACGGTGCGGGCCAACGTTCAAGATGGCAAGCTGATGGGCTTAGCCATGATTACGCCAACCGAGCAGATGAAGACCAAGACGGGCCAAAAGAAATTTGGGACCACCTTCGCTCTGCTGGGAAGCACACTGAACGCCAAGCCAAAGTACGTCATCAATAAGTTTGAAAAAGTCTTGAAGGACGCTAAGAAGAACAGCTCTTCCACGACGACCAAGACCATCAAGTCCAATGGCATCCGCTTCAATACCGGCTTCTCAACGGATCACCTCTACATCTACATGACAAAATAACAATCAACGAAGCTCAGTGGATATTACCGCTGAGCTTTTTTTCATACGGTCGGTCGCCTGCGGCTGTCGAGGTTCCGCCTGCCATGGGGACCGCCTACAGCCAAAAAACGGGCTTTCGGCTTGGTTTGAAGCCTTGCAAAAGTCATGCAAGTCTTCAAACACATCCCACGGTGTAAGGCCGGGAAGAACCACCCGGTCTAACACCGCCGTCACGGCTGGCTACACTCCGACATCCTCCGGCGACACTACCCTCAAATATATCGTAACCTCTACAACGACATCATTAGCTAATCTTCAACGACTAATTCATCGCATAATTGTCAGACAAACGCCAGCCACCTACATTCCAGTGACCGCCCGATGATTCATGTGAACGACGCGTTTAGCCGGAGGTAGCCAAGGATGTCACCAGCCGTATCGATGGCGTTAGGACGGGCGCTCGCTTCTTCCCGCTCTTACGCCATGGGACGAGCTTGGAAACTCGTGGTCTTGATGAGGTTTCAAGTCGAGGTTCAAGACCGCCCTTTGGCTTGGACCGGTCCCCACATCAGGTGGAATTCTTGGCTACCGCAGGCGACAGTTGCCCACAAGTCTCACGAACACTAGTTACTGGGATAAAGTTAGTTAGCGTATACCCTGAACCAGATAACAAACTGAATTGTCCTAACCCTTCCTCCCTAAGCGCAATCATTTTTATCCCTAGCAATCAGGCGGCATAATAACGGTATGCTGAGGTAGTGAATAGGTGCGGTGATTTTGCGCGTCAAAATTTACTAAACCGGCTAGATTCGTTTTCAAGGGGGAGTTATTATGCAAAACGAAGAAAGAGTATTTGAAAATTTTCTACGGCAGTATCGGGAAATTTTTCGGGTGTTGATCAATGCGGCGGAACAAATTACCGGTCAGTACTCGGTTAGTTTTGAACAGTATCTGTTGCTGAAACAAATTCATGAGCAACGTAATATTACGCTCAGTGAATTGGCAGATTCCACTCGCACCACCCGTTCGGCTGCGGCTCGCAAGTTACGGGCCCTGCTATTGGACGGATTCGTTGAACAGGAAGCCAAGATGGACGATCGCCGCGTGAAGTACCTGCGGTTGACCGACAAGGGGACCACCGTAGAGCATGACATTCGCCAGGCTTTCCTGCAAAGTGCCGAAACTTGGAATCAGATTCCAACCAGTCTGACTTCGGCAGATATCACCGACTTCTTCACCCAGTACCAACAAAACATTGCGGTTTGGGATCGAACTCGACCAAAGTTTCAACGGCCGATCCTGCACGCAAAGCGGAAGGCCCTCGGTGGTGAATAGATTCATCACCACCATCGTCTGCCAGTTAACGTGACAACCACCAACGCCCGATGGGGAAAGCGGCCCGTCACGTTAAGATCCACACAGTCTTTGAGCTACCACAAGCATACAGTTTCCGTCATCGGAATAGGGGATAACGGGGTCAGAGCCACGGGTTCCGACCCCGTTATTGTTGCCTTTTGTCGGCTTTATGAGAGGTTTATGATAAAATCAATTCCCTTTTATCTGCAAATGGGTTAACCTGTCACTAATGACTATTTTTAAGGAGGATTTCCTATGCGTATTAATCGTTTTGCTTCTGATGCACCTTCCGCTGATGACTTTCCAGTGGACGAATCCTTATTGACCAAGGACTTCTACGACGCCGTTAACGGCAAGTGGGCCGCTCAGGCCACCATCCCCGGCGACCACGCGTCGACTGGGGGCTTCATGGACCTGGCTGACAACATCGAACACACTCTGATGCACGACTTCAGTGACCTCTTAGCGGGCAAATTAACGCCGGCAAATCCCGAAATGGCGGAGTTCAAGAAACTCTACGGCATGACCAGCGACTTTGCCCAACGTGAAGCCACCGGCACTGCCCCACTCAAGCCCTGGTTGGCCAAGATTGAAGCGCTCAAGGACTTTGATGACCTCAGCACTCATTTAGCCGAATGGCACCGTCTAGGCTTACCCGTTCCGATTGGCGTGGGTGTGGAACCCGACATGAAGGACACCAGCCAGTACGCCCTGTACGTGGACGCACCGGACCTCTTCTTGCCCGACAAAACCTACTATAGTAAGGACAATCCAGCTGCTAAGCAGTTGATGCCAATCTTCACGCAAACGGCGACGAAGTTACTGGAAATGCTCGGCTATGACAGCGCTAAAGCTGCCGAAATTGTCGAACAAGCCAAGGCCTTCGATGCCCAAATCGCGCCACACGTGAAGTCCTCTGAAGAAGCTGCCGACTACGTGAAGATCTACAATCCACGTAAGTTAGCCGATGTTGATGCCAAGGTCAACGCGCTTGACCTGACTGCGGCCATTACTGACCTGCTGCACGACACCCCAGAAACGGTTATCTTGCCACAACCGAAGTTCTTCGATGCCGTCAACGATATCCTGACACCAGCGAACTTCGACGCCGTTAAGAGTTGGATGTTGGTCAACACCGCCTTTGACGCAACCGGTCTTCTGACCGAAGAGTATCGTCAAGTCGGTGGCACATACAGCCGTGCCCTTTCTGGTAAGAAGGAAGCCCGCTCTCAAGAAAAGGCCGCTTATTACCTGGCCATGGGAAGCTTCTCCCAAGTTGTTGGGGACTACTATGGTCGTAAATACTTTGGTGAAGCGGCGAAGCAAGACGTCCACGATATGGTCGTTAAGATGGCTGGCGTTTACCAGAACCGTCTGAAGACCAACGACTGGCTCAGCCAATCAACGCGTGAAAAAGCCGTGGTTAAGCTACAAAAGTTAACGATTAAGGTCGGCTATCCCGATAAGATTGACCCACTCTACGCCAAATTCAAGGTCGACACCAGCAAGTCCCTCTTCGATAATTTACAAGGATTCAGCGAAATTGTCCTCGCCGACCACTTTGCTCACTGGGGCAAGCCTGTCGACCGTGACAAGTGGGAAATGAGTGCCAACACGGTCAACGCTTACTACTCCCCTACCAATAACGAAATCGTCTTCCCCGCTGCCATCCTGCAGAAACCATTCTACAGTCTGGAACAATCCAGCAGCGCTAATTATGGGGGAATCGGCGCCGTAATCGCTCACGAAATCTCCCACGCCTTTGATAACAACGGTGCCCAATTCGATGAATTCGGGAACCTGAACAACTGGTGGACGGATGCCGACCTCAGTCACTTCCAAGACTTGGCTAAATCTATGATCAACGAATTTGACGGGATCGACTTCGCTGGCCAGAAGGTCAACGGGAAGCTAACCGTTTCCGAAAACATTGCCGATGCTGGCGGCCTGAGTTGTGCGCTTGAAGCCGCTAAGTCCGAAGATGACGTTGACCTGCGGGCCTTCTTCATCAACTGGGGTAACGTTTGGCGGATGAAAGCCACGACCGAATACATGCAATTACTGTTATCGATTGACGTGCATGCGCCAGCCAAGTTGCGAGCCAACGTGCAACTCAAGAACCTCGCTGATTTCTACAGCACCTTCAACGTTCAACCAGGTGACGACATGTACTTGGCACCAGCCGACCGGGTAAAGATCTGGTAAGCTTTGAAATTAAATCAATTATTTGGTCTGTACCAATCACTATAGCATAGCTAGCGATAGCCGTGTGTAAAGTCTCTGTAAAGGTGACAGATACGCCAGCAAAATAGGGCTACGACAACCGTCGTGGCCCTATTTTGTTGCTCTGAAATTGTTTGACAGCTGAAGCTTCGCAACGACTCCCCTAAACCAGGGTTCAACTACCGCCCCACAATTTGCATTCGCTAGCATCATGCTTCTAGCTATCTAGGCCGGTCAAGCACTGTCATATCAAGGATGCTTAGAATCTTTGCTAGGCAATTCCACCAAATTTTGCTATGCTAAAGTCACTTATCGGAGGGGGCACCACCATGAAATTCGGGGAACGTTTGAAACAAACACGGCAACAAGAACAACTGACTCAGGCAACGGTCGCAGACACACTCCACGTCTCGCACCAGACGATTTCCAGCTGGGAGACTGGCCACAGCTATCCAGACATCGATAGCCTGATTGCACTCAGCGACCTGTACCAATTATCACTGGATACGCTACTCAAAGAGGATCACGGGATGGCGGACACCCTGCGCAAACCAGAGGTCTTTGAAGCCATTCGACAACCTCTGCGCAACTTAACCATCGTCAACGTTATTTCCATGACCGCTTTACTCTTTGCGGATCAACTTGCTTCCACTAATTTTCTATTTTTTATCGTCGCCATGTTCAACCTATTCGCCTTGAAACAATTGCGCGAGTTTTCCGACACCTTGAACCAGGAGAACGACAACTCTCGTCGGCTACGACGCCGCCCCTGGATTATCGTATTCGCCATTGTTGGAACGATTGGTGCGATTTGGGCCTGGTCGACCAACAATTCCAATCTCACTACCGACTTCATCGCCTTTGCAGTCACATGTTGGTTTGCCCTCTTCTTTACGGTAGTTGACCACCAACAGACCACGGAATCGGCACAGCTCCACTAAGTTTCAGCTCACACCTAACCTATAAACGACTAAAATCCGCAAGAATGGCTAACTAGTCAATCTTACGGATTATTTTAGTATTACACGATATCTTTTGACAATTTGATTGTTTTCGAAACACTCTACTACGAAGCGTTGCCAACTATCCCTGCTTAGGCGTGCCGTGGGTGCGCGCCATAATCCGTCGAACTGCCGGCATGATGAAAAGTTCCCGGATAAAGTAAGCCGAGGTCAGCGTCTCAAAGAAGCTGAGAACGAACTGCACCGCCGTCATGTGACCCAGCGTGCCATTCATGATCAAGGCGCGCGTACTCATGGTAAAACACATTACCAGTAGCATCGTCCAACTACGAATCGTCCCGGCTTTAAGGTGAATCGCGTCTGCGTTAGCCATCCCCCGTGTCCACCATTTAATCAGCAAAGTACTCAGGGTACTGGCAATCAAGAGATTGAAGACAAAGGCAAAGATAATCGTGGGAACGATCGACAGTAAGTACACCCGCCACATCGTGAGATTAATGCCCGCGTTAGCTGCCATTCCTAACCAGCTCATACTGCCCGCCATACCGGTACATAATAATAAAGTAAAAAGCAATCGCTGTTTAAAAGTCATGTTAGATCCTCCATATAGTTGATAAAGCAACTATTACAGAATAGTCGCATTTAGTTTATTTGTCAACCATATTCTATGCTATACTGAATAAAAAAGGAGGCCGTTGTCTTGGACATCGTTAGAATTGGGAAATTTATTGGAGCACTCCACCGTCGCTTTCAGACAGCCATGAACCGCGAGATTACGCTGCCCGACATCAACGGTACTAATGCGAACTTTCTACTCTTCATCAGCGAACACGACCGGGTTACGGCCAAGCAGATTACGACCGAACTCGCCATCAATAAGGGGCTGGTCAGCCGCGAAATGACCCGACTCGAAAAAGCCGGCTACACCACTAGAACCCCTG
>NZ_AZCZ01000034.1 GCF_001434055.1 Levilactobacillus parabrevis ATCC 53295
TTCATAAACGTGGTTATACTCAGACCTACCAGACATCTTGTCTCTATGGTGTTAAGGTGATGACACCAGCGATGAACAATGGGAGTGTTAGGTTAACTGATTTCCACCACTTATGGCTACCAAAGCTGGGACGGCTCCGTTTCAAGGGTTTTCCATCAAAACTTTTATCACGTGCCGATAACGTCAGAGTTGGCACGACAACGGTCTCAATGGATGCTGTGGGTCACTACTTTGTGTCCCTGCAGCTTGGATCGGCACAACCTTTCGTTGGCAAACAAAGAGTTGCGAAATCTAAGGCTGGGATTGATCTAAATCTTGATAACTTTTTGACGGACTCCAATGGACAGGTGATTGCTAATCCACGCTATTACCGGATGATTAAGGGAACGCTGGCTAAAGCCCAACGCAAATTGTCACGGCGAGCCAGACGAGCTAAAAAGAGTCAACGACGGCTATCAGAATCAAAGAATTATCAAAAGCAACGGTTACTAGTGGTTAAATTACAGCTTAAAGTTGCTAATCAACGCAAGAACTTCCTGCACCACATCTCTACGACCTTGATCAAAAACCACGATTTAGTCGTAGCTGAAGAACTGCGGAGTAAAAATATGTTACGGAATCACGCTCTGGCAATGAGTATCGCGGATGTTGGCTGGCGAACATTACTGGGTATGTTGGCTTATAAAGCTGATCTGTATGGTCGGAAATTTTTGACTGTCAATCCCCGAAATACCACGCAAACTTGTAGCCATTGTGGGTACATCATGACCGGTAAAAACAAGTTGACGTTGGCTGATCGCAAGTGGACGTGTCCTAGTTGTGGGGTATTCCATGTCCGTGATCATAACGCGGCAAAAAATATATTAGCTAAGGGTTTAGCAACCCTATAAGAAATGAGTCCGTCTGGCAACCTGCGGACCTAAAAGGCTTTGGTAATTAGCGGATAAGTCCTATTCATAGGCTAGCGCTGTATCTAAGTAAATTGTGGTCGCCGTGCCATGGGGTGTGGTTCTCACAAGCGTCCGTTTTTAAACGGGCGTGGTTGACAATAATAGGGCTGCTTGGAATTAAAACGAAAGGGTAGAAACACCCGTTAAGGATGGTTCTACCCTTTTTGTGAGACCTTGGTACTACTTGCTTAAAAACATGAGGAACAGACCGGCGATATCGTAAGCAACAGCAGCACCCAGGGTTCCCAATAGAAGGCTGAAGATGATGTGAATGTTATGCCTAGCCAATACGTTGGTCAGGTAGTCAGCAAATAGAAAGAAATCGAAGGTTAGACAACCGAAAGCAAACGTTGCATATCCTAAGACACCGAAGAGTAATGCGACCACTAGAAGTACTAGCATAAGGACTAACAAACGGCGGACCGATTTGGGATTATATTGTCGTTTGAGCTCACGGGTCCATCGTTGACCAAAGCCTGATTTCAATTTGATTACTTCCAGTGTGTTAGCTGTTTTTGACTTGTGTTACCTCTTTGTTGCGCATAATTATCGTAACACACGCGCTATCTTTGCTGAAATTAAAGTCAATTTTAGTAGATTAGTGCGCATAACGCTGAATAATTGCCACCAGCGTTTCGGTCGCATTAGCTAGGCCCACTCGGTCGTTGTAATACCGGGCAAAACGGTCATCGTTAAGGTACATTTGGGCCAGCCCCCGGTGGGCCTCAGCTGAGTAATTGTTCCACGTGAAACACAACCACTGCCGATGCAAATCATAGACTTCGCGGGCGGTGTTGCTGGTCAGATCACTCGTGGTCGCGACGGCTTTAAGCTTGGTAACCAGCTTTTCTTCCGTCGTTTGCATCGCTTGATAGTCAGCTTCAGTAAGACCAGCAAACTTTTTCTGACTAGCGGTGAATTCCGTTTGGCCGTAGCGTTTACGTGATTCTTCACCGAATTCTTGTTCGTTTTGGGTGAGTTGTTGCTGCTTAAAGGCAGCAAATTTTTCCGTATCTGTCATTTTGGGACCTCCGTTGCGGGCCGCTAGTGTGCGGTCCAAAGTATTCAGCAGGGTCGTGAGGTGGTCACGATTGGCAATTAGCTGACGCCGTTGCGCGGTGAGTGCCGCCGTTTGTTCGGCAGGGGACTGAGCGAGTAAGGTTTGAATCTGCGCTAGACTGAAACCAAACTCCTGAAAGTAACGAATCAACTGAAGCTGATCGACCGCTTCAACGTGATACTCACGGTACCCATTCACCGGATTTCGTTGCGCGGGTAACAGGTCGATTTGGTCGTAGTAGCGCAGTGTGCGCGGACTAACGCCGGCGAGTTGCGCTAGTTGTTGAATGCTGTAGGTCATCGTGACCACCTCCGTTCTTGCTTAGAACTTACTATAGAGGTTGCCGTGGCGTCAAGGTCAAGGCATTTAGGAAAATTGTTAGCGCTTTATAAAAATTGCCGAAATTCAAGCCTTATCAGCTTGAAAATAGTAAGCAGGCCCGCCATGCCGGGATTCTGTACCACAGGTAAGTTTTGTGATTACCCCGGAGTGTGATAAAATATAGGTATTATTTGTAACTTTTTGGTTCCCCCGCGGGAAGCCCGTGAAGTGGTGACCAAAACGAATTTTTCCAGATGAATCAGATGAGGAGCAAAATGAAAAAATTATTTTCGCGATCCAACATACCCGAGTTCTTACAGAACCGGCGTCTACGCGGTATCGCTATCATGACGGCTGCTCTGGCCATTCTTGGAATTGTCCTGTCGTTTCTGTTGAACTGGATCTTTGGCGTGATCATCTTAATCCTGGTGGGAATCGCCACGTTGATGGTGTTCAACACCATGGCGGAGATCGGTGACGACACGACGCAGTACATTTCCGACCTGTCATTTCGGATTCAGCAGGGCGAGCAAGAGGCTCTGTTGCGGATGCCACCCGGTGTTATGATTCTGGGCGACAGCGATCAGGTAGAATGGGTCAATCCGTATCTGCAGAACTATTTCGGCGATACCGACGTGTTGAGTCGGTCGATCAATGATGTGGATGCAGAGCTTGCCAAATTGATCAACGATGCCGAACCCAAGACGATGACGACTGTGAAATGGCGCGATAACCGTTTTACGTTGTTTGTGGAGCCGGATTTTCATGCCGTTTACCTCTACGACATCACGCATTACCAGTTGATTCAAGAACAGTATGATAATGAGAAGATCGCCATTGGCCAAGTCTTCTTGGATAATTATGATGAAGTAACTCAGTCGATGACCGATCAGGATATTTCCAACTTGCGAAACTACGTGACCAATGAGTTATCTTCGTGGGTGCAACAGTTCGATATGTACTTAAAGCAACTGGATGATGACCACTACTTCGTTTTGGCCTACGCTAAGTCGTTGGCGGCCATCGAAGCCGATAAGTTTAAAATCCTGGATACCATCCGGGAGACAACGTCGAAGCAGAACTTCCCGTTGACTCTGAGTATCGGGATTGCTTATGGTGACCCTAACCTGAATAAGCTGGCGGACCAAGCGCAGAGTAATCTGGACTTAGCCCTCGGCCGGGGTGGGGACCAAGTTGTGGTCAAGGCTGCTGATCAAGAAGCACGTTACTATGGCGGTAAGACCAATCCGATGGAGAAACGAACGCGGGTCAGAGCCCGGATGATTTCACAAGCGCTACAAGAACTAATGAATGAATCCGATCAGATCTTCGTTCAGGGTCATACGCAACCGGATATGGATTCGCTGGGCGCTTGCCTGGGGATTCGCCGGATTGCCAAGATGAATCACAAGACCTGTTGGATTGTGTTGGACAAGGAAACCGTCCATTCGGATGTCCAACGGTTGTTGGATAATCTGAAGAAGTATCCCGACATCGATGCCGCAATCATTTCGCCGCAAGAGGCCTTGGAAAAGACCACGGCGCAGAGCATGTTGCTGATGGTCGACCACTCGAAGCCATCAATTTCCATTTCGGCGGATCTCTATCATCGGTTGGAAAACCGGGTGATGATCATTGACCATCACCGGCGGGGTGAAGAGTTCCCCGAGAACCCACTGTTGGTCTACATTGAACCCTATGCTAGCTCGACGTGTGAGTTAATTACCGAAATGTTTGAGTACCAGTCCCAAGAAGGGGAACCCATCAATAAGCTGGAAGCAACGGCAATGTTGACTGGGATCTTCGTGGACACCAAGCACTTCTCGTTACGGACCGGGACCCGGACGTTTGATGCTGCGAGTTACTTGCGGTCTGCCGGAGCCGATTCAATCGAGATGCAGCAGTATATGAAGGAAAATGTCGACAGTTATCTACAACGGAACCACTTAATTGAAATGGTTGAGTTCGTCAATGAAGACATGGCCTTAATTGCTGGTGAGGAGGATCAAACCTACGATCCCGTCACGGCAGCTCAGGCGTCCGATGACCTGTTGAACATGTCCGGCGTGGATGCGTCGTTTGTTATTACGCGCCGGGCAGATGGTCGCGTGGGAATTTCCGCACGGTCGTTGGGTGAGATCAACGTTCAACTGGTCATGGAAGACATGGGTGGCGGGGGTCATTTATCCAACGCCGCAACCCAGATCAGCGACAAGTCCGTGGCCGAGGTTAAGCAGCAGTTGCTGGATATTTTGACCCACTCTGATGAACCGGAGCCGGCAACCACGTAGTTAATTGCTTCTAGCGACGTTTCGGCGTAGGATTAGAAGTATCAATATTGAATGATGAGTGAGGAGTGACCGACGTGAAAGTCATTTTTATGAAAGATGTCCGCGGTAAAGGTAAGCGCGGTGAAATCAAGAATGTTCCCGATGGCTACGCCCAAAACTTCCTGATCAAACGCGGGTTGGCTAAGGAAGCCAATCAAGCTGCGATGAGCCAGTTAAAGGGTGAACGCAAGGCAGAGGAACGGCGTGAGGCTGAAAACTTAGCCGAAGCCCAGGAACTGCAAAAGCACTTGGAAAACGACAAGACGGTTGTCGAAATCGTAGCCAAGGCCGGCGAAGATGGTCGGTTGTTTGGGTCCATTCCAAGCAAACAAATCGTCCAAGCTTTGCAAAAGCAGTTCGATTTGAAGATTGATAAGCGTAAAGTTGAATTGCCAGAACCAATCCGTTCGTTGGGCTACACCAACGTGCCGGTCAAGCTTCACACGGACGTGACCGCCAAGATTCGCGTGCACGTGGCAGCGAAGCAAAAATAAATAAGTCATTGAAAACCGCCGTGTTACTGGCGGTTTTTTGCTACCGTCATTTGGAGCGAGGCATTTAGGTACCGCTGGACGGGAAAATTAGTGTATGATTCATAGTAGAATCTAAGCAGAAATGAGTCAGCCAGCTGAGTTTACCTGGCGACCGATTACATGGTAGAATAAGTGTCTGATTAATGTTGAAGAGGCCAGTGAAGAGGTAAATAGTTAAGCATGGATAATAACGTACTAACAGACCACACACCACCACAAAACCTCGATGCCGAAAAGGCCGTCCTCGGGGCGATCTTTTTGAGTACCGACGCGTTGGTGGATGCGTTGGAATACCTGGCGCCGGAGGACTTCTACCGCCGGGAACATCAAATTATATTTCAAGCCATGATCGATCTCAACGACCGTGATGAAGCCATTGATGTGGTGACCATTACGGACCGGTTGACGGCGAAAAACGAACTGGACGATGTCGGGGGTATCACTTATATCGCTGAACTGGCGGGGGCCGTGCCAACGGCCGCCAATGCCACTTACTATGCCAAAATCGTCCAAGAAAAGGCTATTTTACGGCGTCTGATCCAAACGGCAACGAATATTGCCACGCAAGGCTATCAGCAGGATGAGGACGTCTCAGACCTGTTAGATAACGCCGAACGGGACATCATGAGTGTGGCGGAGACACGTAACCAATCGGGATTCAAGCCGATTCGTGATGTGTTGAATAACTCCTTTGAAGAGATTAACAAGTTATCCGAGCAGGGAGACGTCATCACCGGGTTGTCGACGGGATACGCCGAACTGGACAAGATGACAACGGGGCTCCACGACGATGAGTTGATGATTCTCGCCGCGCGGCCTGCCGTGGGGAAGACGGCGTTTGCGCTGAATATTGCACAAAACGTGGGGACCAAGACGGACAAAACCGTGGCGATCTTTAGTCTGGAAATGAGTGCTGAATCGCTGGTCAACCGGATGCTCTGTGCGGAAGGCTCCATCGACGCTAACCATTTACGGACTGGGCAGCTTTCGGAAGACGAGTGGCAGAACTTGATCGTGGCGATGGGGAGTTTGGCCAAGGCCAGCATCTACATCGACGATACGGCCGGGAACAAGATTACTGAAATTCGGGCCAAGTGTCGTCGCCTGGCCAAGGAAAAGGGTAACTTAGGGTTGATCGTGATTGATTACCTCCAGCTGATTGAAGGAACCAACCATGAAAGTCGGCAACAAGAAGTTTCCGATATTTCCCGGCAACTCAAGAAGCTGGCGAAGGAACTTCACGTACCCGTTATCGCGTTGTCTCAGCTCTCACGGGGTGTGGAACAACGGCAAGATAAGCGGCCTGTGCTGTCCGATATTCGTGAATCAGGGTCAATCGAACAAGATGCCGATATTGTTTCCTTCCTGTATCGTGATGATTATTACGAACGCGATGGTGATGAAGACGGTGGTGGCGGTAACGACAGTGACCCACGTGATGATGGGGATCAGGACGTCGGTGAAGTTGAAGTCATTATTGAGAAGAACCGGTCGGGTCCGCGGGGAACCGTCAAATTGCTATTTGTAAAATCGTTCAATAAATTCTCATCTGTGGCCTACGTGCCGGATGGGCAACAATAAATTTGATGAGGTGTATTGGGCGGCTATGGTCGCTCAGGACACTTTTTTAGGTACACTGCTTGGTTATGGAGAGCGACTAAAGGGCGGGCTAAATTGGTCCGAATGAATTGACTTCAATCAAGTTACGGCCCACAATTATTACTTTATTTGCGAAAATAAGTAGATAAATAGTGTTTATCCGTAAAATTCATAGGGTTGTGCTAGAAAGTTCACATTTTCGTCATATTTTCAGATTACTATGTGAATTATAGAAGTTAACCAATCGGTTGCTTCTACCAAAGATTAACAATCTTTTTTCATGTACTCCTCCTCCCCTGGAATAATGAAAAAATAGTTAACGTCATTAGTATAATGACGTTACCCCTACTCCGATGACCATCGCTTTCCCCGAGCGGTGGTTTTTTCTTGTCTAAAATTAAGCCCCGTACCAGTTGTTGGCTGGCGCGGGGCTATTTCAGATGGCGAATGTTTCACATGAAACATTATTTGATGTTGGCTTGAATTTGCTGACGTAGTGCCTGGCAGCTAGGGGGAAGGATTGCGAGGTTAGCCACGTCTTGGGGTCCATCGGCGGTGACGACACCAGTTCCGCAGAAGTCCATTTTCAGCCAATCGCAAGAGTGATGGATGGCTTGGGTAATGCCGGTGGCCTTGATTTCGGGCTGGTCAGCACCAACAACCAGGAGGTAGATGCGCTTGCCGGCAAAGGGAAAGTCGTGACTAAAGCTGTCGAACCACCGATCCATGAAGACTTTAAGCTGACCGGTCATCCCGTACCAGTAAACGGGTGTTCCCAGAACAATGTCGCTAGCCGGAGCAAAGTAAGTGCTCATGAGCGACTCATATTCATCGGTCAGGTCGCGTTGCAGTTGCGTAGTTTCACGTTGGTCCTGTTCAAAGTTGAGTCGGTAATCAGCTAGCTGGCGTGTTGTGTGTGGGATATCGGTAAGCAGACGGTCACCGAGAGTGGCGGTATTGCCCTGACGGCGTGGACTACCGTTGATGAATAAGATAGACATGTGGAGAACTCCTTTTATGTAAGAAATTTTATAAAGCTTGTGGTCATCAAAATGACAGCGGTTTCCGTAAATTGACGGCTAGTTATTTCCCGGAGGCTAGTGCTAGAATGTAGCTTAACATGTAAATTGCGAAAGGAGGAGCACTATGAAACAAGAAATTCGGCTCCGCTGGCTGTTACTAGGAGCGTTGTTCAGCAGTATCGGTATGAGCTTCATTTGGCCGTTGACCACCATCTACATGCACAATCGGTTGGGGACTTCGCTGACCGAGGTCGGCATCGTCTTGCTATTTTACTCCTTGGCAAACGTGGTCGGAAGTGTGTTGGGTGGCCGGTTATTCGACCGGCTAAATCCGTACTACCTGACGATTGGTGGGGTTACCGTTTCCCTATTGACGCTGGGGAGTTTGATCTTTAATCACGATTGGCCGGCGTTCCCCATTTCGCTAATCTTCCTGGGGTTGGCGTCGGGCTGGACGCTGACGATGGTTAACTCACTTGGAACCACGATTCATAGTCGCGATGGGCGATACATATTTAATATGTTATATTTTGCGCAGAACCTAGGGGTCGTCTTGGGAACGGCAATGGTGGGGTACATTTATAATACCAGTGTGACGCTACTCTTTGGGATTGCGGCGAGCCTGTTTGTTCTGTTTCTGGCCGTTGCGATTCTGTGTTACCATGCGCCAGCTGTGATGCAGCGGCAAGTTATTAAACAGGAAAATCAACACGTGCACATCGCCCTGCCCAATCGGCGGATTATGGCGGGCTTCTTTATTTCGCTAGTGATCATCTGGATCATGTACGAACAGTGGGTGTCCAACTTATCCGTTTATATGACGGGAATGGGGATTCCAATGAAGGATTACAGCCTGTTGTGGACGCTTAACGCCGGCCTGATTGTAGTTTTTCAAGCGTTGATCAATTGGTTCTCCCACTACATTAGTAACCTCTACATGCAGGTGTACGCCGGAATCTTCTTCGTCGCGGTATCCTTTGTGACTTTGATCTTTGCCAAGGATTACTTACACTTCGTGATTGCAATGGTCGTTCTGACGATGGGGGAAGCGACGGCCTTTCCAGCCATTCCGGCCATTGTCAATAACTTGACGCCGGTCGCGGTCAAGGGGAAGTATCAAGGCATGGCCAACGCCTGGGCTTCGGTCGGCAAAGCAGTTGGACCGTTATTTGGGGGGATCGTCATTGATCATTCCTCCTACACGCTACTTTTTATCATTGCGGCGGTCGCAAACCTGGCGATTTTGGCGCTAAACGGGGTCATCATTACCGGAAACCAACACCGTGTGGAAACTTTTAAATGAGTTCTGATACGAATGGTGTATAATAACGATAGGAGACTATCTGGATTATTAGGGAAATAGGGGAAGACACATGAAAAAACGGATAAGGGGAGTTTGTGGTCTGTTCGTTGGTCTCGTGTTCGGTCTGTTGCTGTTTGCACAGCCGCCACGGAACCAATCAACGATTACGGATTCCGTCGTAAAGCCCACATCGGGGCAGACGGCGGTACAAGTGACGAACACAACGGGGAGCGGTCACGTCGAAATTAAGACGCAGACCACAACAAGCCAAGAAGGTAAGACGGTTAGTCGCCAAACAACGACTACGTCGCCAACACGGCAGCAGCAACAACAGAATCAGCCACAACACTAAAATGAATATCTAAACGATTTTGAATGTATTTTTGGGTGTTTAAACGTAAATATACAGGAGAGCTAACCTACAGGGATAAGGGTTAGCTCTTTTTTTACCCGAATATTCAGAAAATATACATAAAAATGAATGTTTATAAAAGTATTGACAGCTATAATGAATGATGATAAATTTAATATCAATATATGAGACCAAGCAATGAAGAGTAACCTTAATCAATTTGCCAAGCGAGTTCGGGCCGATGGGAGCCGAATCAAACGGTTGGGGTGAAGCGCATCGGAGCGTCGCGGTAATGAAAGTAGTAGTTACCCCTGGGTCGTGCCCATTACCGCACGGAGAGCTGGCTGTGATCAGCTCCATGAGAGATAAAACAAGGTGGTACCGCGAGTCATTCGCCCTTGTTGGTTTGAGGAAACCAACGAGGATGAGTGGCTCTTTTTAATTGAATGAAATGAGGGATTGGATGATGAAAAAATTAGTAGGATTAAGCTTCGGGTTATTGGCAATTGCAGCGTTAGCAGGTTGTGGGACCATGCAGGCCAAGAGTAGTGATGATAAGGCATTGAACGTTACCATGGTGGGAAATCCGGCCACAGCTAACCCAGCAATTTCTGGGGATTCCAACAGTTCTAGTATCATCGCGCAGACGCAAGAAGGTCTGTATACCCTAAATGAACAGGGGAAGGTCGTCGCTGGCGTGGCCGAAAAGGTCGTCAAGCCTACGAAGAACGGAACCGTTTATACGTTCAAAATCAAGAAGGCAGCCAAGTGGGCTAATGGTGATCCCGTAACGGCTCAGGATTTCGTCACTTCTTTTCAATGGCAGATCAACCCTAAGTCAAAGTCACAAGTTGCAAACAAATTGAAGTTCTTGAAGAACTACGATGCCGTTCAAGCCGGCAAGAAGGCCGTCTCTGCACTGGGCGTCAAGGCACTGGACAAGTCAACGTTGCAGTTGACACTGTCAAAGGCCCAGCCTTGGTTACCCGATATCTTAGCAACGTCTGAATATCCGATGAAGACGGATCTCTTTAAAAAGTATGGGAGCAAGTACGGAACATCTTCTACCAAGACCATGTCCGAAGGGGCTTATAAGTTAGTTGGCTGGAGTGGCACGACTGACAGCTGGTCCTACGTTAAGAACACGCACTATTGGAATGCTAAGAACGTTAAGATCAATAAAGTTGCCGTACAGGTGGTCAAGGACCCAAGTACTTCTGCTAGTTTATTTAAATCCGGGAAAGTTCAAGAGACAACGTTATCCGGTCAATATATCAAACAAAATGCTAACAACAAGGAACTGAAAACCACGCTAAACAGCTCTATGCGGTTCCTGGAATTTAACGATAAGAAGACAGTTACGCATAATACTAAGGTACGGCAAGCCTTCTCCTACGTGATTGACCGGAACGCGTTGACCAAGAATGTTTTGCAAGACGGGTCGGCCGCAGCCAAAAGCTTAATTCCCTACGGTGATGGTGATGATCCAACTACCGGCAAGGACTTCTCTGAAGATGTCGGTAACCTGTTGAGCTACAATCCTAAGAAGGCAACGCAATTGTGGAATCAGGCGAAGAAGGAACTCGGTATCAAGGGTGCCAACTTGGAACTACTGACGGCTGATACTGATGAACAAAAGCATGCGGCCCAATACCTGCAACAACAGGCGCAAAAGTACATGCCTGGCCTGAAGTTGACCATTAAGTCTATGCCTCTGGCGCAACAGATTGCGAAGGGTTCCGCTGGGAACTTCGATATCGACTTGGACGGTTGGAACACAGGTTGGCGGGATCCATCCGACTTCTTGCAAATGGCTGACGGAACCAGTCCAGTTAACTTTACGAAGTGGGACAATGCACACTACACCAACTTATTAAAGAAGGTTGACGACACCTCTGCCTATACCACGCAACAACGGTGGGACCTGATGAAGGAAGCCGACAAGTACGTGACCCAACAAGCTGGACTCGTTCCGCTCTATCAACAAGCGAAAGCACATCTGGTTTCAAACCAAGTGGGTGGCTTGAAGTACACGATGATGACGGATGCACAGTACAAGTATGCCTACTGGAAGTAATTTGTTAGCACGTGAATGAACGATCACAAAGTAATCGTAGCCGTGAGTGTTCGCCCCGAGAGGCCCCACTCACCAAGTGAAATCCAACCCCTATCTGAGAAAGCTGTACCGCAAAAAATGCGGGCAGCTTTTTTTGTTTATAACCCTAAAAATAGTTGTATCAGAAAACTAATCAGCTAGCGATTAGTTTGTGTTACTATGAAATCAAGGAGGACCTCGGGGAACCGTTTTGGTCGTTGATTTGGGGGAACGTTGACGTGAGTTGGCGGCAAATTGATGACCAAATGGGGTGGGTCCGACCTGGAGGAGGCTGCGCAGTGAGTTTTCAAAAAATCTTGCGAGATCAAATTGTGCAAACGGTTGACCTATTGGAAATATTCTTATGTTTACTGGTTCCTGTGGTTTTAGCCAAAGGGACTATCGATTATTTGTCGCAAGGGCAATTATTCTGGTTAAGTTATGGTCTTTTAATTTTAAAGAGTGTGGGTGGCTTCATCAGCCTGTTTGCCGTGATCGACCTGTTTGAGGCGGTTCGGCGTTACCACTCACGTTGAAGTGAGGTGCAGTTATCTTTAGGGATAGCTGTTTTTAGTTTAGGCAGGAAAGTCGAGACCAATCTTACGTTGAAGGAGCTTGCTGGTCTTCTTGTGGGGTTGTTTGGCGGTCACCGTTACCTGTTCCTGGCGGAAGGCCTGATCGGACAGACGGGTTCTGACAGGGATTTTAAGGGTCACCTGTTGCTTCGCCTGTGCGTCGGCGTGGTAGACTTTCCCCCGGAATTTGAGCACAACCTTGCTGTGTACCGGAACTTTGACCGTGGGTTGCCAAGTTTGTTGGCCAGCGGGTGTCTTAGCAGACTGGAGAACTGGCTTAGTGGTCGCGTAACGCTTGGCGGAGACTTTCTTGGTCAGATGGCCATTAGTGACCTTGAAGGTGCCGTAGCCGTGAAATTTGACCCTGAAATGGTGGTGCTTGGCAGCGCGGGCCGATTGTGCGATCGTTTTTCCTTTATAGGTGACCTTGAGGTTCTGAGCGCGGGCCGACTTCGTTTTGAGGAGGAGCTTGTGGGTGTGGCCGTTGTATTGGACTTTGGTGACGGTGAAGGGGGCACGGGCTGTACTGGCCTTGAATGTTAGGCCAGCGCCAGTGCCCACGAGAATCACGGCGGCGAAGATACCTAGGGTTAGTTTGTTCATCGTTAGCCTCCTAGTTTAGCCTTCACACTACGGAAGTTTAACGATTAAGTCAACGTTTAACCGCTTTATACGTCAAAGTGTATACAAAACCGATTATAAAAAGAGTGCTAAAGCCAATAAAATCGGCGACTTAGGGAAATTTCCCATGGTCGCCGATTTTGATTAATGGAGCATATCTTCTGTATAAATGTTGTGATCTGAGACGTGTTCAAATAGTTCGTGCCCATTATTCTTGTGAGTGTCCACGAACATCCCTTGTCCGTCGTTGATGACGTAGTAGTTACCGTTAACGTTTTTGGCCAGCATGACCACGATCTCTTCATTCTTAGGCAGAATTTCACTCTCGGCCACGGCCATGTTCTTGGTGCCCCCTTGAGTGAAGGTGACGGTTTTGCCCGTCTTGCCTTTAAAATGATGGTCAATCCGCATTGTCTGGGTCGTGTAGTAGTTCTTGGGTGCTTTGTGATGGCTGACACTCTTGATGATCTCACCCTCGACGATGACACTTGCTGTCCGCTTGATATTCTGGATGCCAGTAATGCCGTTGGAGTAGTCCTTAATGTGGTCGACTTCTAGTTCCGGTTTGGCAGATGAGGCCAGTGTGGCACGCGTCTTGGCTGGGGTCGAATAGGCCTTCTTAACGCCACGAACATCGCAGTTTCGAATCGTGTATTTCCGGTTAGTCGGACCCATAACGCTGACGGATTTGGCGGTATTGTGGCCGAGCCCCATGCCGTGGCCGAGCTCATGAATCGCCACGTTGATCCGTTGGGCTTTGTTGTACTTGTATTTCTTCAGCACAGTCCGGTTGAGGTACATGCCGGCTCCGGTCTGATTGCCCTGCTTATCAAAGGACTTGCCGTTGTAGGCCATCCCGGTCGCGTTAGTCCAGATTCCGGTCTTCTTGCTGACGGTGGTCACGTACGACCGCGATTGCTTATTCTTCGTGGTCGACCGCTTGAAGACTTTCTTCTTGTTCCAAGCCGTCCGTGCTTTGCTCCAGATGGAACGGTAGTATTTACTCGTGGATTTGGTGTAAGTGGACGCCTTCTTAGTGGCGTAGCGGTACTTGGTCGTGGGGGTGGGGTTTCTTCGTCGCAGCAGCGGCCGGAACGCTCCCCAGCAGGACGAGACAGCTTAATATTCCTAATAAATGGTACTTCATCGTAAAACCAGGCCTCTCTATGTAAAATGGCGGGACGTTAGCAGCCAATTACTGGTCGGTTACGCCGGTCGATTAGATTATGTAGATACAAAACTACTTTAGTACCTTCATTGTCAGAAGTCCAGATAGCTTGGATATAAAAGGCTAAATAAAAAGGGCGCCGGTCATCTTCTCATAGTAAAAAGAGAAAATAATCGTCACCACAAAAGTAGATGTCGCGTGGACTCAGGCCAGCGTTAATATCTGGGTGTAGCGATCTTCCTGGAGCCAGGCGGTGCAAAGCTCACGAGCGATCGTCTGCGCGGTTTCTGGGGTAAAAGTTTTGACTGTGAGAAGTTGGGCAGTGAGATCGCTCATCGTTGTCTTAACGCGGCCGAGTGAGCGCTGCGTCAAATAGGTTTCCAGTGTGGTAATCTCGTCGCTAGAAAAATCGTGGTCGAGAAAAATCAAAGCGCTGGGCCGAATCCCCAATCGGTCACAGATGGCATCGAGAACCTCCAAGGTCAGCATATTCGTTGAAAAGGGTTGGTCGTTCATGTTAAGCTCCTCCTACTATTTAGTTATGGCATGCTTCAAGTGTACCAAATTGATGTGGGGAAGGCTAAAATGGATGGCTAGCAGAACCGCCACTAGCAAGCTGGGTTCTGGGCCAACAATGCAAACTGAATAAACATAACAAAAACGGATATTTATAAATTGAAGACACAAAAAAATCAGCAACCACGAAGATGTCTTCGTGAAAGCTGATTAGTAGTTATGGGCAGTCAGGGGATCGAACCCTGGACCCACGGATTAAGAGTCCGTTGCTCTGCCAGCTGAGCTAACTGCCCATGTGATTGATTTGTTGCTGTTGTATGTCTTCCATATCAACGAGAACTATCATATCATGAGGATTAGGGGGGCGCAACCCCTTTTTGAAAAAAAGTTGATTTTTATTCAAAAAATTGGTTATTCTATGGCGCTAATCCCCTAATTTACCGGGAATCTAACGCGATTGGAAAAAATAAAAATTTTTTTGGAATTTAGCTGGATTTAGACCGAAATGGGATGGGTTCATGGGGACGAGAATAATAAAAAATTCAAAATCGGACAAAATACATCTATATGTCTAATACTTTTTAATATTTCCCGGGAAATAGTTCTTTAACGCCACCTTAACGCCGCTTGGGCTCTGAACTGAAAGAAACTTCACGATGTGTTATAATTCAGGTAGCGTTGTTTTCCCGACTCTGGAACCTTATCAGGCCGGTCAGCGCACCTAAAAAATACCGGATCAGTGACAATGACTGATCCACTATTCCTTGACTTTAAACGAGCAACACGTAAACCGTACAATAATCGTAGTGGCCCCGTTGACGATGGTACCTTGACATCCAATGGCTGGCCTGCCGGTAATCCTGCAATTACCGGATCGGACTGTATTTCCCTTTAAGGAGGAAATTTTTAATTATGCCTAAAAAAATTCTAGTTGTCGATGATGAAAAGCCTATTACTGATATTATGAAGTTTAATTTGGAAAAAGAGGGTTATGAAGTGGATGTCGCCTATGATGGCGAAGCCGCGATCCAACAGGTTGAGGACGGCGATCCTGATCTGGTGATCCTTGATTTAATGTTGCCTAAGGTCGATGGGTTGGAAGTTGCCCGGGAGATCCGTAAAAAGCACGATATGCCAATCATCATGGTCACGGCGAAGGACTCTGAACTGGACAAGGTTCTTGGTCTAGAACTAGGAGCCGATGATTATGTGACCAAGCCATTCTCCAACCGAGAACTGGTCGCACGGGTTAAGGCAAACTTGCGGCGGCAGAATACTGCGGCGCACGCGCAACCTGAAGAGCCTGAAAATCAAGACATTGAGATTGGTGATTTAACGATTCATCCTGAAGCCTACTCTGTTTCTAAGCGGGGCTCCAACATCGAATTGACCCACCGTGAATTTGAGTTGCTTCATTACTTGGCCCAACACATTGGTCAGGTTATGACCCGGGAACATTTGCTACAAACGGTGTGGGGCTACGATTACTTTGGAGACGTGCGTACCGTGGATGTCACGGTACGTCGTCTACGTGAAAAGATCGAAGACAGCCCAAGTCATCCAACCTGGTTGGTAACGCGGCGGGGTGTCGGTTACTACTTGCGTAACCCTGATTCTGATCAGGCCTAAGCTAGCGGGCTGCCGCTAAATCTCGCATTGGAGGAGTATGTGACTTCGTGAATAGCAAAATTAAATTTTTCCAGTCGATTCACTTTAAAATCGCGCTGGTCTTCGCGCTACTCCTATTATTAACGCTGGAGATCGTTGGTGCCGTCTTTGTGCGGCAGCTGGAACGTCAAAACTTAAACACGTTCAAATCCCAACAGGTGGTGCAGACGTACATCACGAACCGCTTGTCAGATGAGCTGTCGACGACGAATACCACCAAAGCGGATAAACAGATTAAATCGACCTTATCGGAGATTAACAACACCAACAACGCCCAAATTCGGGTTATTGACAACAAGGGGACCATTCGGGGAACCAACGAAGTCGATAATCAAGGGATCGTTGGCCAAAAAACCACCGATAATAACATTAAGAATTCAATCTATAACAACCGTGACGTGATCCGCACGACCTATAACTCGCAAAATAATAGTCGCTACTACACGACGATTACGCGATTGATTCGCGCTCAAGGCAACAACAGCGAATTGGTCGGGGTTATTTACATGCGGTCGAGTCTCGATTCGGTCTATCAAAATATTAATCAAATCACGCTGATCTACGTCTCCGCAACGTTTGTGGCGATCATACTGGGCCTGGTTATGGCCATCATTATTTCCCGGGCAATTACCCGACCAATCGATGAAATGAAGAAACAAACGCTCCGGATTGCCCGTGGGGATTACTCCGGGCACGTGCGGGTCTACGGGACCGATGAACTGGGCCAATTGGCCAGTGCCGTCAATAACCTGTCTGTGCGGGTGGAAGAGGCTCAAGAATCCACAGAGTCCGAACGCCGCCGGCTGGATTCCGTGATGTCACACATGACTGATGGGGTTATTGCCACCGATCGGCGTGGAAATGTCACAATTATTAACGAAACGGCTGCCAGTTTCCTGGATACGGAGACCGACAGTGCCGTGGGTAAATCAATTCTGGATCTCTTAGACATTCGTGACGACTATACGTTGCGCGAACTGTTGGAAGACCCGGACGATTTAGTCTTGGACTTTTCTACTAAGGAACACGACCTGATTCTGCAAGCTTACTTCTCGTTGATTCAACGGGAATCTGGCTTTATTTCCGGGTTAGTCTGTGTGCTCCATGACGTCACCGAACAACAGAAGATCGATCAGGACCGGAAGCAATTCGTTTCCAACGTTTCGCATGAACTGCGAACGCCATTGACGAGTGTCCGGGCCTACATCGAGTCCCTGTCGGAAGGGGCCTGGAAGGACCCTGAGATCGCACCGAAATTCCTGAAGGTCACGCAAGAGGAAACTGACCGGATGATTCGGATGATTAATGACCTCTTAACCTTGTCGCGGATGGATTCTGGGACACAAAAGGTTGATCTGGAAATGGTCAATTTAAATGAGCTCTTTAACTACGTCCTCGACCGTTTCGACATGATGTTGAAGCAGGATGATCGGCCTGAAAAGACCTACACCATCAAGCGGGACTTTACCAAGCGCGACCTCTGGGTTGAAATCGATACCGATCGGTTCACGCAGGTGCTCGATAACTTAATGAACAACGCGATCAAGTACTCTCCAGATGGGGGAACTGTGACCTGTCGGCTGTTAGAGACGCACAACAACGTTATTCTCAGCGTCTCTGACCAAGGCCTCGGGATTCCGCGGGCAGATATTCCTCGGATTTTCGATCGCTTCTACCGGGTCGACAAGGCCCGTTCGCGGGCCCAAGGTGGGACTGGTCTGGGATTAGCAATTTCCAGAGAAGTCGTCCAGCTCCTGGGTGGCCGAATCTGGGTCGACAGTCGCGAAGGCCGGGGATCAACATTCTACATTTCCCTGCCTTACAAGCCGTACGAGGAGGAGGATCTTTGGGATGAAGATAACTAAAGCCTTCTTACCACTAGGACTGGCCGCTGCGGTCACCGTCAGCGTGGTCCTATCCGCGATGATTTGGACCAATCCGGCGCAGTACGAGCGGAATCGGCAACGGAGCTCGAATACACCAACGACTGAGTTGAGTACCCGGCCGCAAAAGGACGTCTACCTGCCAACTCAGGTGGTTTTCAGTGATGCCAACGGGAATCAGGAACTCCTGAATAACCGAAAAGTTAATCTGACCACCGAGTTGCGAGAGGCGCTGTCTAAATGGGAATTTCGCCGCGTCAGCAAGGTCAATATTGGTTCGAAGCGTGAGTACATGACGTACTTGACGCGGAAGAGCAGCTTGATGCTATCCTACGCGAGTCCAATTAACGTTAAAATGTTTAATACCGTCTTCAGTAGTACGCTGAATAGCCATGCGACGCGCTTTTCTCGGATCGTCGTGCCGTTGAATGACAATCACCATATTTACTTGCTGGACGATAAGGACCAAGATGTCTATCAGGTTGCGGTGAAGTCGGCGAACGCTACGGCAATTCGCAAGATCATGAAGGAAAACCTCTTTCGGATCAACGTGAAGATGCAGTGGCTGAGCGATTCGGCTACCGCCTACGTCAAGTCGCGTGTGGCCGTGCCGTCGTATAGCTACTTGGTCAACCAGCAGTCGACCGATTACTTTACGACCCGGCTCCTGAACAAAGGGGAGTCGACCAACGTTTCGGCCAAGAAGAATAAGGATAATACCATCTATAGTGATGGGGCTTCGCGGCAACTGACGGTCTACAATAAGCAGGGAACCGCGTTGTTCGAGGATTACAGTGCCTTGCAGGCGTCACTGAGCTTCAGCCAAGCGCTCAAGGCTAGTTATAGTGCAGTCAAGACCATTGGGATTCCGATGGAAAATCTGCGGTATTACGGTTACAGTTCAGGCAATTCAACGGTGACCTACCGGAGCTTCGTTGAAGGCTTTCCGATCTTTAACCAGAGTAACTATGGGGCGGCGCGGATTCAGATGCTCTCGCAGGGCGTTCGCCGCTACAACTTCTCACTGTATAGCTTGCAGGTCCCAGTGCCGACGGATAAAAAGTCTGTTACGTTGCCGGGCACCCAGGCTGTCATTGACCAGTTGACCGCTGCTGGTTATCATAAATCTAAGATCAGTAGTATTCAGATTGGTTATCAATGGCTGACGTCCTCATCATCCGATAAGGTCGTTAACCTGACGCCAACGTGGTACGTTCACTATGACGGTAGCTGGAAGACCTACACGCAACTGTTGAAGCAACAACAGTAATCTGCTGAAAGGGAGGGCAATCTGGCATGGATTTTCGGCGCATCGAGTGGCTATTTTTAGTCGCGTTCATTGCAATTGATATATTCCTGTTCGCAGCGTTTCAACACGATACGACTGGCCAGACGGATGCCACCTCCAGTCGTTCGGCGGATAGTGATACGACGATCATCAAGGAAATGCGAACGGACGACATCAAGTTCAGTTCGCCGTCCAAGCAGAGTGGTGAGGGTTACTACGTCTCCACGAGTAATAATGATAGCGTGAAGAGTGAGTTAACGGAGCTGTCGGATCAGACGGTGCGTTACCAAACGGATGGCACCTTCACCTCGACGTTCAAGACCGCGATTTCCGGAGTGGATGTCGATCATCCGGATAAGGCCTTGGATACGGTCGTCAACAACGCCACGTTGATTTTGAACGGCGGCGAGTATAAATATAACAAGCAATTGTCCAGCCGTAACACGGTCGTTTACACGCAACGCGTAACGGACGGACAGATTTATTCGAAATACGGTGAGATTCGGTTTAGCCTGACCAACGATGGCACCGTGACCGGATACACACAGGGGTACTTGACGGATGTGAAGACGCTGCGTGAAAAGACGGATACGATTTCTGAACGCAAGGCTCTGATTTGGCTGTACCAATACAACCAAATTGCCAATAACACCAAGATCGTGTGGACTAAGTTAGCCTATACCCGCTACTTTAATTTGAAGAACAGTAGCGTCTACATTCCAACTTGGGTCATCGCGGTCAAGACCAATAGCGGGAGTAACGCGGGCGTCTTGCAGCTGAAACACGTCAATGCCTTTACGGGGGCAATCCTGACGTCGGACAGCAACGTCAAGACCGTCAGCGGCACCGCTACAACCAGCGAATAGAAAGGGCGGCTACGGCCGCTTTTTTAATTGCTTGCGGGGTTTCGGACTAAACGCGGACGGGTTCAGCAGTTAGCGACTGGTTGGCGCAGGGGTGACTGTCCAATTGGGATCCGGCAATGACGACTGGCTGACGGTAAAAGAAAGTGAATAATAGTTACAAGGCCGTCGAAATGCGGTATTATTACGGTATTGAATTTTAAGGAGAGGTCGAATGGATTTGCGGACGGAAACAGCAACAGCGGATGACCTACGCATCAGCGTGTTATCCAGCGGCAGTACGGGAAACGTGTGCTACGTGGAGAGCCCCAATGAACGCATCATGATTGATGCCGGGTTGAGTGGCAAGAAGATTGAAAAGTTAATGGGTAATATCGACCGGGACATGAAGGACGTGAACGCCCTCCTGGTTACTCACGAACACTCGGATCACCGGCAGGCCGTGGGCATCTTGGCCCGGCGCTACAAGCAACTCGATGTGTACGCTAACCAAGGAACCTGGGACGCCATGAGCTCGAAGATCGGCAAGGTCGATCTGGCCCAGAAGAACTTATTTGCCCCGGACACCGTCCAAACGTTTGGCGATATTGACGTGGAGAGTTTCTCAGTGTCTCATGATGCTGCGGAACCTCAATTCTACGCGATTCACTACCACGGCAAGACCTTCGTGATCTTGACGGATACCGGCTATGTGTCGGAGCACGTGGAAGGCGTGATCGCCGATGCCGACGCCTATTTGCTGGAGTGTAATCACGATGTGGAGATGTTGCGGATGGGTGAGTACTCGTGGCCACTGAAGCAACGGATCCTTGGTGACAAGGGGCACTTGTCCAATGAAGAGGGCGCTGATGCCCTGATGGACGTGCTGGGTAACCGGACTAAGAAGATCTACCTGGGGCACCGGAGCCTGCATAATAACATGCAGTCGTTGTGTCACCTGACCGTGGCCTCCATGATGGAGAACAGAGACTTTGGTGTGGGTCACGACTTCCAGTTGATCGATACCAACCCAGAGGAAGCTACGCCGCTGGTCGCTTTATAAAGAAAACGTAAACTTTAGGACTTCGGCAACGATTTATCAAAAAAAATTCACACAATCCAGCTAATATAAGAGTTATCAAAAATGCGGTTGGGAGCCTAAACGTCCCGGCCGACGAAAGAGGAGGGTTAGCGCGCGTTTTGCGCAATGCTATGGATAACAATAATAATCAAAACAATCAGACTAATGATAATAACCAGGCAACACCAACACCCACGCCGGAACCCCAACCACGGAAGCGGCGGGGCGGAATCACTTTAACTAAGGTAGCCGTAACGGCGGCCATCGCCGGACTACTTGGCGGTGGTGTGGCTTACGGTGGTATTTCTTATATTAATAATAGTGGTATTAATGATACGGCTGTTCCTAGTGGAAGTAATTCCACTGGTAACACGAAGACTTCAAACGTGACGGTCAATGTATCGAGCCAATCGACCAAGGCCTTTAACCAAGTCAAGGGGGCCATGGTCTCCGTGGTCAACTTGCAGAAGCAAAATAGTAGTAGCAACACGCTGGGGCAGTTGTTCGGGGACAGTTCATCCTCTGGCTCCAGCAAGTCGAAATCCGAATTGGAAGAGGCTTCGGAAGGTTCCGGGGTCGTTTATAAGAAGGATGGCAGTACGGCTTACATCGTGACCAACAACCACGTGGTCTCCGGCTCATCAGCGTTACGGGTCGTGACCAGTTCGGGTAAGCAGTTGCAGGCAAAGTTAGTTGGGAAAGATTCCGTGACTGACTTGGCTGTGCTGAAGGTTAATGGTGCCGACTTGAAGACGGTCGCTTCGTTCGGAAACTCCGATAAGATCAAGGTCGGCGAGACCGCCTTGGCGATCGGGTCACCACTGGGTAGCCAGTACGCGACCTCGCTGACGGAAGGAATCATTTCCGCTAAGAAGCGGACGATTGAGACCACGAACTCTGCTGGAACTCAGACCGGGAATGCTACGGTTATCCAAACGGATGCCGCGATTAACCCCGGGAACTCTGGTGGAGCGTTGATCAACGTTGGTGGGCAAGTTGTGGGGATTACCTCATCGAAGATTGCCAGTGACGCTGAAGGTACGAGTGTTGAGGGGATGGGCTTTGCCATTCCATCAAACGAAGTGGTCAACATCATCAATCAGCTGGTGAAGAAGGGCAAGGTTGTGCGGCCAGCGTTAGGGATTACCTACGTCGACTTAGCCAACGTTTCCAGTTCGCAACAGAAGTCGGTCCTGAAGCTGCCATCTAGTGTGGACGCGGGGGTTGTGGTCATGAGTGCTTCGTCTGGTTCACCAGCGAAGAAGGCCGGCCTGGCCAAGTACGATGTCATCACGGAGTTGGGTGGTCACAAGATTTCTGACCAGTCGACGCTGCGGGACATTCTCTACACGTATAAGCTGAACGATACCGTCTCGATGACTTACTACCATAATGGTAAGAAGCAGACGACGAAGGTCAAGTTGACCGAGAGTAGTTCACAATTAAAGAACACCACGAGTACCACGGAAAACTCAGAAAGTTAGCCAAAATGAAAGCGGTCGTTGGATTTTTCCAGCGGCCGCTTTTTGCGTATGATAAACTATTCAATGAAAAGCCGAAGTTTAGGGTCGGTTGAGGTGGGATGAAAACGTACCCGCCGGTTGGCTGGCCGAACGAACTAACGTGAACTCCCCAACGTAATTCAGCCGCAAAAATAACGGTAATTATATCTGTGGATAACTTGGGGGACAACTCGGACCCCCAACCGGTGGAAAAGTTATGAACAGGACTAGAACGGCATTGATAGCGGTGCAAAAGTTATCCACAGGCATTGGAAATAACTGTGGAAAGAAAAATTTTATCCGTTCAAAACAGTCGATAAGCGTTGATGTGTCAGGGATTGTAAGCGGGAACGCCGAACGTCTGTTTTGCATAAAAACGGTGGATAACTAAATAAGGATTGACATTTTAGCAAAAAATAGATGTCGTAGGTGGGACGCAATTTACCCCAACATCTAGGAAGACAGGTTGTACACCTGTGGATAACTTTGTGGACAACCTGTGTATAGGAGGATAATTATGAACATCAAATTCGTCGTCGTGGGTAAACTAAAGGAAAAGTACTTCAAACAGGGAATCGCGGAGTATGCCAAACGGCTCTCCCGTTTCTGCAAATTCAGTATCGTCGAGGTGCCGGATGAAAAGGCCCCAGAAAGCATGTCGCAGGCAGAAATGGACCAGGTGATGGCGGCGGAGGGCGAGCGAATCCTGAGTAAGATAAAGGACCGCGAATACGTCTACGCATTGGCCATCCTGGGCAAGGAACGCTCGTCGGAAGAGTTTGCCAAGGAGATCAAGGACTTGACCACCTACGGCCACTCAGACATCACCTTCGTCATTGGTGGCTCACTGGGACTGACGCCAGCCGTCCTGAAGCGCGCGAACACGCAAATCTCGTTCGGTCGCTTCACTCTGCCCCACCAGTTGATGCGGTTGGTGCTGACGGAGCAGGTTTACCGGGCGTTTATGATTAATGAGGGGTCTCCGTATCATAAGTGACGCGGATTTCCTTGGAATTGACAGAAGCATGAATGCTATGAAGAACTTTTATTGACATAAATGAGAATTAAGAAAATTTTGATAGGGAGATCAAGTGTAATGAAGATAGTGAATATGTCTGAAAAAGCATTTAATAATTTTACATTAAATGAAGGTAAAGACTTAAAACCAATTAGTGTTTTTTTCGGTCGAAATGGTTCTGGAAAATCTGCGGTATCTGCATACCTCCAGGAAAATTATAAGGAAGGTATGTATGTTTTTGACACTAATTTTGTTGAGCGCAATGTTAGGAGTAAAGCAACAATTGATGGTACTAACCTAGTTGTTGGAGCTGAACATATAGACAGAACAGACTCTATACAACAGGCAAAGACTGTTGGCAGTAACCTAGAAAAAGCAATTGATAGTGATAATGTCCGCATAGACAGTATAAAAAAGAATATAAATGCATTGATGATGGCAATTATTAATGATAAAAAAGAAAGTTTTGGTACAGCCAAAATACACCAAAAGGCAAATGCTACTCGAAATCCAGAAAACGCTTTTAAATTATGGAAGAGTGAAATATCTCAAAGCGTAGATAGTTCTCCGGAGTATATGTCTATCAATGAATTAAATGCAGACTTAGTTCTTACAAGAGAAGAACTAAGTGGTTTAAATGAAGTTCTTCAAGATTTTTTGATTAACAGAAGAGAAGGTTTTATTTCAGCTATGAAGAATGTTGTTTTGAAACCAGGAACAAGTGTTGAAGCAGCCGTAGCCGGATGGCTTGAGCAGGGATTACAATTACATAATATTGATTCAGATGATGAAGAATCTGAAGAGAACGTAAAGTGTCTATTTTGTGGTAGTGATTTCGTTGTTTCAGATGTTAAAGAGTCAGTTCATGAACGCATTAGTTCAGAGTATGTTTCTTTAACAAAAGCAATAGGAAGATTAAAAAACCAAATTATAAGTGAGAAAGATAAAATAGCTAAATTTGGAGACCTAATTTCAAAAGAATTGCAGCAAGAAGCTGAAAATAATATTGATGAAATGTTAGGTGTTCTTACTACCAAACTAAAGCATACTGATTTGCCGATTGAAATAGATGAAAAATTTTTTCTAAGAATTGAAAATTTAAATGCAGCTATCTCTGATAGGGAGAGACATTTGAAAGAAAAGGAAAAGCATTTAATATTAGAAACGGAAAAAGTTGAAGGCATCACAAAACAGGCGATTGGTCAGGCAATTGTAACAAATACAGAAATCACTAGTGCAATTAAAGATTTGAGAAAGCTAGAAAATGACAAAAGTAATGATGAAAAATCTAGCTCTCTTACTAATAAATATTTAGTGAGGTTGAATAATTCTTCAAACAACCTAGAGGGTTTTAAGGAACTAATGAATCAAATGTTGAAATCGTTAGGGATGGGTTTTTGTTTGCAGTTTTCAATTAATAATGCTGATTCTTTTGATGTCGTACTTACAGATAGTATGGAGCGACCAATTGGTGTCAAATCTTTAAGTGAGGGAGAGTTAAGGTTAATAGCATTTGTTAAATTCTATCTTAGTCTATTCACAAATTACGATAGAGCTAAAGGGCAAAAAAGAGCATCGTGGGAATTTAACTCAGATGTAAGAGAAATTGTTTTAGATGATCCAATAACGAGTATTGATTCCAACAATCGGTACTTTATGACAAACTTGATTAATAAATTATTGCATCAAGTATTACATGTTTATAGTCAGCAGAAGATAGAAGTGGCAATCTTTACACACTCTATATATGACTTTCATAACTTTGCATTCCGTATAGGGAAGCAGCAACTGGAACGTTACCAAATTATGAAAAATTCTCTTTCTGAAAGTATTATGGAGCTTGTACCAGAGGAACAAATGAGTAATTATAGTGACGATTATCGAACTACCTTTTTTGAAATTATAGAATTCTGTTCAATTAATAAAAAAAGATTGCCGGAAACACATCAATACTTGAGGTATGGTAATCAGTGCCGATTTATATTAGAAACGCATGCTCGCTCTAATTATAATATTAGTAATGTTACGAATAATAGTCTAAGGAAGATTATGGAGTGTTATTCTATACCAAGTAAAGATGAAGAAATTATAGTCGGAATGTTAGATGTAATAAATTCTTTGTCACATGGCATATCATACACCTGGGATTTTGTGTCAGGGATATCAGCGGCAGAAATTCAGAATGCTGCTCGGGTAATGGTTTGGATGTTGTATGAAAAGGATAAAATGCATGTAAAGGCAATGGTACCTGAAGAGAAATGGCATGACTTTGAACAAAAAATAAAGAATTGGGAAATTGGAGTAAAAGATGTTTAAGCAAATTAAAAGAGAGGCGAAAGATCTTGGCGAATTCTATAATCAAGTTAGCTGCTTAGAATTTTGGGCAAAATAAATGCACCAAGACGCGGATCTCAGGTATTATTGGAGTTCCTACAACTAACAATGAAAGAGGTCTTCGTCTTGATGCAAGAACAGCTTACCATGAATTGCCCCAAGGGTCATCACCTAACTTTGAAAGAACGTGGAAACATTGAAGTTCTGTGAAGTCTACGTGGCAGAGCTTGCTGACCAATTGGTATCACAAGAAACGCAAGGTTTGTCATCGTCCTTGTAAGTTCTTACAAGGCGTGACTTTCCTTGCTTTCTTTGTGAAGCACTTTAAGGATGATCCGATGAAGGTGTTGGCCATGCTAAGGCATTATGACTTTTTCGCCCTAATGAGATGGGGTTATATAAGTACATCGATGAACAGCTCTTAGAAGTCTGAAACTTGGATCTTGCTAGCAAGTATATGTTTCTTGAAGAGATGGTGACATGACGATTTGATCAGTTACTGAATCAACGTGTGGCTTGACAGCATTCTCTGGGTGACAATGCTATAATTAAGCAGAGTTTCTGACGGGGGAGGGATACCGGTTGCTTGAAAATGAAGATGAGAACATTGAATATAAGGTTACATTAACAAAGCATCTAAAACGCGAAATTGTAAGTTTCCTCAATAGTAGACGCGGTGGGACAATTTATATTGGGGTTGATGATAAAACACATGAGTCACAGCATGTAAGTGATCAGGAACGGAAGACGTGGGAGGAGACCATTACAAACTGGGCAATCAGTGCATTTTATCCAGTTCCGTACAGTTTAATCCAAGTGTTTCCTAACGCAACTGTGTTTACTGTGAAAGTACGTGCAGGTCGGAACAAACCATATGCACTTGCGTCTAATGGTTTTGACGCAAGTGGTGTGTACGTTCGCCAAGGAAGCTCTGCTGTCAAAGCATCCAATGAGATGGTACGGAGAATGCAACAACGATATCAGGTGAGCGGTGAATTTGATTCAGAAATATCAAATGAGCAATCATTAACTTTTAAGGTCGCTCACTATGTGTTTGAGGATCTAAATCTAAACTTCAATAAAAACGCTTTAAAATTGATTAATGACAATCATTACAACAATGCAGCATTGTTAGTTAGCGATCAGAATCCCTTCTCTGTGAAGGCGGCAAGCTATGAAGGTACTGATGTGATGTCCTTTAAAGATAAGCGTGAATTCAGTGGAGCGATTACGAAGCAAATTGATGATGTCCTTAATTATTTGGACCTTGCTAATCGACGGCAGGTTATGATTACTGGGAAAGGTCAACGCTCGGAACGGCGTGACTATCCAACTGTGGCAATTCGAGAAGCGGTGGTTAATGCACTGGTCCATCGGGACTATTTGCTCCACTCGAGCGTAAAGGTAGAAATGTTTGATGACCGTTTAGAAGTAGTCTCTCCAGGTGGAATACCAGATGGACTGACACTTGATGAAATTAAGGATGGTTTGACAGCTGCACGCAATCCCCGCTTAATTCATATTTTAGATAAAATGCAATATATTGAAAATTACGGAACGGGTATTAGGCGAATATATAAGGCCTATGATGATTCTGATGCAAAACCAGTGTTTGAGGTCCGAGAAAATTCATTTAAGGTTATTTTTCCAAATCGTAATTATGTCCTAGATATTAAAAAGAAAAATAATGCTGTGACGCTTGATCTGAATGATGGAGAGAAACTAATTCTTAAAGTTTTGCAGAGTGAGAATAGAGCTATGAAACGGAAAGAAATTGAAAAAGCTTCTGGATTGTCACGTAGCAAAGTTTTTAGTGGGTTGAAGTCCCTGATTGCTGCGGGAGAGGTCGAAGTTTTGGGTGCCTCTGTTAGTACTGCATATCGGGCCGTGTAGAAGCACCATTAGCAATCTTGCTGGATTGCCTTTTGAAATCGGACGCAATCGGACGCAATCGGACGCAATCGGTGAATTAATCCAGCTGGATTTTGTTAGTACCAAGAGTAAATAAAGATTAGGAGACGTGCCTACATGGCTGAAATTGCTGCACTAGAAATTTCAATCAAACTGAAGGATATTAAACCGGCTGTCTCACGAAAGTTAATCGTTCCCGTGACAATTCGTTATGACCAGCTACATGTGTTGCTACAATTGGCCTTTGGCTGGACCAATTCACATTTGTACAGTTTTCGAGTAAAGCATCAACCAGACCGAGAATACGTGGGTTATGTAGATGATATGGGTATCGGCGGGGAGCAAATTCTAGCCAGTCAGGCCTATGTCTATCCGGATTTGCAGAATAATGAGATTTTATATACGTATGATTTCGGCGAAGATTGGGAGCACGTGATTGCCTTAAAGCGCGTCCTAACATTTGATGAAATCCAAGGTGTTCAGGTGCCAAGCTGTACTTGGAGTCGGGGAGCAAATCAGGCTGAGGATGGACAGGACGCAGAGGCCGCAGTGGAATTCAATCGCCAAAGTTTGAATCAGGAACTTACCTTATGGTCTCGTGCGGGTGAACAAATGATTCGGGCAGACGATCTGGGATTGATACCTAAGTTTTATTAGAAGGTTAATCAGTTTGAATTGGCAGAGCACCATTAGGTTTACAACAAGGAGTCGCCCAAGAATAGTTGGGTGGTTCATTTTGTCGTTGGGCTGGTGCTATCTGACTTGGTTTGCTTAGTAGGCTTAGTCGTGTTTTGAGTAGCGGTGCTCTCAGTAGCCTTTTGGGATGTGGCATCGGTAGTCGTAGTTTCGTAATGGGTTTCATCAGTGACCTGGGTAAAGGCATGTATGGCAACTATGTCACTGGCGAGTTGGGTGTCCTGAAGCGCCTCTTTTTACTGTGGCGGCAACACTAGCCGTGCTTGATGCAGTGTTAAATGTCTCTTGAACGGTACTCGCAACTTGGTTAGCGGCTGAAGCCGCCGCTTGTGTTTGGGTGACGGTGGCAGCGAGACTCGGCTAGTATTAATTGGGCAGGCTTACCGGGCATTTATGATTAATGATGGGTCGCCGTATCACAAGTGATGCGGTTATTCTTGGGATTAATCACTAGGTGGGTAGTTACGTCCACACCATAAGCATCACAATACGGCAAACAAATAGGCCTCGAAATCGTCGAGGCCTGTTTGCGTATGTCGCTCACATCACCGCACTGTCTCCAGCTAAATACCGCTCCAGCTTATGATCAATCACTTTCAGTTGTTCCTGCTTATCAGCAATCGACGCGATGACGCGCTTACGCTGTTCGCGCATTAATTCAATTCGTTGTGGTAGGCTGCTATCGCCTTCACGGACTAAGGTAGTGTAGTGCTGCAATTCAACAATCGACATGCCAGCTTCTCGCAAATAATGTAAGTTAGTTATCCAGTGTAGGTCTTCATCATTAAAGATCCGTTGATTATTTTCATTGCGCTTTTCTGGTGGTAATAAGCCACACTCTAAGTAATATCTGACTGTTCGAATCGTGACATTAGCGGCTTTCGCAAACGCACCGATCCGCATCAATTGATTTTTGTCCAATTTGGCTTGACCTCCCGTTACGTTAGGTTGATATAGTAGATTCATCATAACAGAAAAGGAAGCTATGGATATGACTATCAAGACATTAATTACTGGTGCTGATCGCGGGATGGGTTATGAATTAGCCCTAGAACTTGGTTTGAAAGGCCAGTATATCTATATTGGTTCTAGGAATTTAGCTCGTGGACAGGCTGCTGTAGCCCGGCTCGAGGCTGCTGGTGTTCAAGCGCAGGCGGTACAGCTAGACGTGACCGAGCATGAGTCGATTGTTGCCGCGAAAGCAAGTATCACAGCTGGTTTAGATATTCTCATCAATAATGCTGGTATTGCCGTTGATCATGAGACTAAGCCGTCGGAACTGTCACTAGATGCAATTCGGCAAGATTTTAACGTGAATTATTTCGGCTTGATCGACGTTACGCAGGTCTTCTTGCCACTTTTGAGGGAAGCACCGGCTGGCTGGATTATCAATATCTCCAGTGCAGTGGGGTCATTGACTCTGGCCAGTGATGCCAGTACCAGCATTCGCAAGCTACAAGCATCTGGGTATCAGGCTTCTAAGTCAGCGGTCAATATGTTCACTGTCAATCCTGGTTGGGTAGACACCAGTTTTGGTGGTGGGGGCGGTAATCGGATCGTGAAAGTAGGCGTGGCGCAGACTGTGGAATTGGCCACTTCGGATGCGTTAACTGATTCTGGCACGTTTTCAGATATTGATGGTATCGTACCTTGGTAACCTACTCAAATTAAGTACGACAAACTAAGAAGATAAAGTCATCTCTAGAAGGGGATGGCTTTTTGCAATATAAACTGTCATCTATTCTTGATAACGAATGTGACCACTTTCACCTATCCCCTCATTAGAGAATATCAAGCCATTGTAGGTGGTTTAGCGGGCCCCAATGGTGTTGTGAGAACAGCAATCTGGTTTCTATTTATGTGCTAGTCGTAACTGGTAAGCCCACTGGCAAAGTGCTAAGCTTACCTCATAGTTAGGAGGAAGCTACATATGAAAAGATTTATTCAGGGGACGTTGGCTTTAAGTCTGGGGTTAGGCTTATGGCTGGCTACGACCACGACCGCGTCGGCGAATCAATACTCGGCCAGACGCGGTAACTCGGTTCGTTTGATTTGGCGGAAACCGATGGGACAGCACCAATTTACTGCCAATCGGGGGTACCGCTATTCTAGACACTTAACGGTTCGTTATGAGCGAAATGCCTCGGTCAGTGCCACGACTTGGTTTACCGATGCTCACGAGAAGTTTTACCAGAAGAATCGCCATAACTACGCCATCTACTACCATGTGCGTAATGGTAACGGTAAGATGCAGGGCTGGATTTGGCGCGGATACCTGAAGCCGGTTCCGAAACCGGTCGCGCCTAAGGTCACACCAGCTTACGTCAAAACGGAAGCTGCTCAGTCCCAGAAAATCACTAAATTTTTCCCGGGTGTTAAGACCGACAAGCGGTTGACGAGATTGGTCCAGGACTTTGTAGTCGCCAATGATGACGGAGAAACCTACCAAGAAAATTGGGAGTCCTGCGTCGAAAGCAATGGCTTCTCACCTAAGGAAGCGCAACAAATCCACCTGATTAGTTCGATGGATGGTTCTGTTGATGGCAACACTCTGACTAGTGCCTATAAGGCAGGCAAGCTAACACTCAAGGACTACTTCTCAAGAATCGCCATGAGCAAAGGGGCACCAATTCCTTCCAAGGAAGACGACTATTCACGCTCAGTTCCGGTGACCTACACCCAGTTCAAGGGTTGGCACATTGGTGTTGCAACGGTAACGCCGAATGATACCCGAAACTTGGAAATTGGTTATCCGATTATCTATGTGGCTTTAATTCCTGGAAAATAATTTCATTTCAGAACATACAAAAGGAGCCTTAGTTTTTCGACTAAGTCTCCTTTTGTGCGTGGTGCTAGTTAATCCGATGCCAAGTATCCGGGCTTGTAAAATTGATCTGAATGCTGCTTTAATAAGATTCGCCAATGAAAATGAATGGCGAATTTTATAATCAAGTTA
>NZ_AZCZ01000035.1 GCF_001434055.1 Levilactobacillus parabrevis ATCC 53295
ACGGTCAGTTATTAGGTGCTTACAAAACGGCCAAGTCTGGGTTAAGGGCTTGGCCGTTTTTAGCGTAGTTATTTAGTGGATAGGGGCTACACGCCAGCCTTGATCAAATTCCAAATACGTTCAAAGCGTTGCGCGTAGTCGGGGTCGTTCCAGGTCTCCTTAAAATTCGGGAGGGTGAAGATGGCGAAGGTGGCTAGGATAGACTCGGCCCGTTCGTTGTGGGGGTCGTCGTAGCCCATGATGTGGGAGACAATCGTGTATGCCGGGATTAGGACGTCACGCAGCGCTTTGGGATTGCTGTCGATATAGCGGGTATTGAGTGCAAACATTTGTGGGTTGGTATTGTAAGCATTTTTCTTAGCCGTCACGAAGGCCCACAACCAATCGTGCAACTGTGACTGGGGCGTGGCGGACGGATCACACTGAATCTGATCGATGATTTCGCGTTGAAACCAGGCCGCCGCTACCGCTTCCCAGAGGGACTGTTTATTTTGGAAATGTTTGTAGAGGGCGGCATGGGTCATACCCAGTTCCGTGGCGATTTGAGCCAGCGTGACCTCAGCGTTGCCGGTCTCTTGAATCAAGCGTTCAGCTGTGCTGAGAATCTTGTCGTGAGTTGTTAGTGTCATTTTAGGTTGCCGAAACTTCGTGGAATAGAAGATTCGAGCGGTTCGCCTCCTTTAGTGTGATTTTTATATATTCTACCATAAAATGAATCGAGTTACTTTATTTGAGTTTTGTAACTAGACCTGGTAGACTCTTGGAGAGGTTACAAAATGGATAAAAATTACTAATTACTTCTAGAGGAGGACCAGCCGCCATGCAAGCTGCCCAATTAAACAAATACGATAAAAATTTCAAACTCGAGGTCAAGGATATTCCGGTGCCTACACCAGCGGCTAACGAGGTCTTGGTACAAGTGAAATTCGCCGCCGTCAATCCGTTGGAGCTACTGATTGGTACTGGTAGTGTGAAGCTGATTCAAGACTACCCGATGCCAGTCACAATGGGCAATGAGCTTTCCGGGGTGGTAACGGCAGTTGGAGCCAACGTGACTGACTTTAAAGTGGGGGATGCCGTGTATTCACGGCTACCTTTAGGTAAGATTGGGGCATTTGCGGAATTTGTTGCGATTGATCAGCAGGCAGTTGCCCTGAAGCCTGAGGACTTAGACTTTGCGCACAGTGCGGCCGTTCCGCTGACCGGACTGACAGCCTATCAAGGCTTACATGAAGAACTTCACGCCCAATCTGGTGACCATGTCATGATTCCCGGTGGATCCGGCTCGTTTGGCCAAATGGCAATTCCTATCGCCCGTGAAATGGGGTTGAATGTCAGTGTGAGCGGTAACGCCAGAGGTAAAGCGGCGGCGCTAGCTAACGGCGTAGACCAATACTTTGATTACCGTCAGAAAAATTACTGGGAAGAACTCGCTCCGGTAGATTACGTGATTGATACGATTGGCCCTAAGGAACTGGACCACGAACTTAAAGTACTGAAGTCCGGGGGTAAATTACTCTCGCTTAGAATGGGGCCAAACCGTCACTTCGCGCAGAGTCATCATCTTTCCTGGCTGAAGACGACGCTGTTTTCGCTGGCGGGTGCGCGGCTCGATCGGCAGACAAAGGCCGTTGGTGCACAGTACCGGTTCATCTTTGTCCGTAGCGACGGCGCTCAACTCCGCAAAATTACCGAACTGGTGGAACGTGAAAACATTGTCCCAGCCATTGATCCGACAGAATTCAAGTTGGCCGATATTAATCAGGCACTGGAATTGGTTGCCACGGGTCATCCTAAGGGGAAGGTATTGATTCGTTTCTAAGCGGTGGGTGTACTGGTTATATATTAGAAAATGGATTGCTTAATTAGTGGATAACAAAATAAAACCGTTGGCCTAGTAGCTAACGGTTTTGCTATTTAATATGTTCAAAACAATTCGTATGCTAGGTTCTGAATTTATTCTGTATTGGTAATCACAGTTAGAAACCAATTGCATGTCATTGGTTTAATAGTTAAAAACCAGCTTAGCCGGAGGAGGTCAGGGGTGTAGCCGGCTGTGACGATGACGTTAGCTGACGTTTTTTTGTCAGGTTAGGTCATGGGACGAGCTTGGAGACGTCCGAACTTTGACGGCTTCAAGTCGAGGCCCAAGACCGCTTCTTAGGCTTGGACCGGTCCCCACAGCAGGCGGAACCCCTGACAGCCGCAGGCGAGAGTTTTTAGTCAAATAAAACCCCACTCTTCACGACAGAGTGGGGTTTCGGAAGTATTGAAGTTTTTAGAAATTACTTAGTGAAGTCGACAACCATCCGGCCAACAATCTTGTTAGCTTTCATTTCGTCGATGATATCGTTAACTTCGTCAAGACGACGAGTTTGAACGATAGGGTGAACCTTACCTTCAGCACCGAATTGGAAGGTTTCAGCTAAGTCTTGACGGGTACCAACTAAGGAACCACGAACTGAGATACCATCCAGAACAGTCTTGGCAATGTTCAATTCCATGTCACCTTGAGGTAAAGCAACGGCAACTAACTTGCCATCTGGCTTCAAAGCGTTAACGGATTGAGTGAAGGCGTCCTTGGTAACGGCAGTAACTTGTGCGTTGTCAACACCGCCGACCTTTTCTTGGATTTGTTCAGCAACATCACCATCATGACGGTTGATTAAAATTTCTGCACCGTCTTTCTTAGCAGCAGCCAACTTGTCAGGGTTACCATCAACGGCAACAACGTGGGCACCGAAGACATTGTGGGCGTATTGAATAGCTAAGTTACCTAAACCACCGGCACCAACAACTTCAACCCATTGGCCTGGTTTAGTTTCACCAGTCTTAAGTGCTTTGTACATGGTAACACCGGCACAGGTAAGGGAAGTTGCTTCAACTGGGTCCAAGCCTTCTGGAACCTTAACAGCGTAGTTAGCATCAACGATACATTCTTCAGCCATGGCACCGTCAACAGTGAAACCAGAGTTCTTGACGTTCCGGCAAAGTGTTTCGCGACCGCTCAGGCAGTATTCACAATGGCCACAGCCCTTGAAGAACCAAGCGATAGAAACCCGGTCACCGATCTTTAAGTTGTCAACGTCGTCAGCAACTTGGATAACTTTACCGACACCTTCATGCCCAATGATCCGGCCAGGTTGCTTACCGAAGTCACCAGCAGCAACGTGTAAGTCGGTGTGACAGAGACCACAGTATTCCATCTTAACTAAAGCTTCACCATGGGTGATGGGACGTAAAGTAACATCTTTAATATCAACGTAACCGTCGACTGAATCGCGAATAACAGCAGCTTTCATTTCAAAAAACCCCTTTTCTTTTTTTTTACAATGCCTAGTATACTAAAAAATAAGATGATTTCAAGTGAAAATGTGAACAAAAACAAAATAATTGAAATGTGATTAGTTGTGCAAGCCTACTAACGCTCGCTTTCTTAGATTGTTGAGCAAATGTCTGAATGTGAAAGAAAAAGTTTAAAGGGTTTTCACAACCAACCTGGACGATTGTATGCAACCGGTTGTCGTGGTCTGAGCGACTGAAAATCGGGCTAATAATAAGTAAAAAATTAGATAAATGTGAAGCGACCGGTGGTTTTCGCATACAATTATGAGAAACTATGATAAAATTAAATGTTGAAATGAATAACGGACGTCCGCTCCCGGTATGGATTTGTTTGAGAGTGGACGCATTTAAATAGCCAGAGGAGTTAAAGCGCAATGAGTCGAATTTTAATTATTGAAGATGAAAAAAATCTCGCCCGCTTTGTCGAGCTTGAATTGAAGCACGAAGGTTATGAGACTAACGTGCAGTTCAACGGTCGTACGGGGCTGGAAGCAGCGCTGTCCCAAGACTTCGACGTTATTTTACTGGATCTTATGTTGCCAGAACTTAACGGAATCGAAGTGGCCCGTCGTGTTCGTGAAGTCAAGAGTACGCCGATCATCATGATGACGGCTCGGGACTCCGTGATTGACCGGGTCTCAGGGTTAGACCATGGTGCTGACGACTATATCGTTAAGCCATTTGCCATTGAAGAACTCCTTGCCCGGGTGCGGGCCCTGTTACGGCGGATTCATTTGGAAGGTGAACAGAAGAACACCAAGCAAACGACCGTTAAATTCAAGGATCTCACCATTGAAAAGGAAAACCGGATCGTGCGGCGGGGGGATGAAGTCATCAACCTGACCAAGCGTGAATATGAATTGCTCCTGGCTTTGATGGAAAACATCAACGTGGTCTTGGCCCGCGATGTTCTCTTAACTAAGGTTTGGGGTTACGAATCCGAAGTCGAAACCAACGTGGTGGATGTATACGTGCGGTACCTTCGGAACAAAATTGATGTGGCCGGCCAGAAGAGTTACATTCAGACGGTGCGGGGCACGGGGTACGTGATGCGTTCGTGAAATCAATAAATATTGAAGAACGGGATGCCGCAGAAGAGGAAGAACCTAAGCAAAAGAAGGGGTTTCGTTTTTCCCTAAAATGGGAATGGACGTTATCCACGGCTTTTGGTGTTCTGATTATTTTTGCGGCTATCGTTTTCTTAATTTTTAGTAGTTTTATGACGGTGCTGATGCGCCAGGAAAAGACCCACGTCGCGGATTCATTGAACGTGGTGGTCGAACGTCTGAGTAATCAAGGGGTGGCGCTCACTGATAAGCAGGTCGATCAGCTGTTGCGGCCACGTAATGTCTTGGCCGATGAGACCAGTGGCAGTCAGCAGGGGGCCCCGTATAACAACGCGGTCGTCACCACGCTGGCCCGCGATAGTCAGACGGTTACGGTCTACGATACTGAGGGGAAGGCACTCTTCTCCACGGGGGATACGACTGCAAAATTTAGAGCCGTCGACAAGCAACACATTGCGGTGACCACGCTGAATCACCGGAAACATCTGGTGGGACGGATGCCGATCCACAGTAAGGAAAACGACAGCTTACTGGGCTACGTGCAGGTTACGGATAATCTCAAGGATTACCGGGCAACGCAGGTCAAGTTATTCCAAGTTGCCATTGTCTTGGGGCTGATTGCTGGTTTGGCTGTGGCCATTCTCAGCTATATCCTGGCATCATTTCTGTTGCGGCCCGTCGAAGCCATTCGTGAGACGATTCATGCCGTCAGAGACGATCCTCAGACTGACAAGCGGGTACCGGAGATTCGGCATACCGATGAACTGAGTGACTTGGGAAATCTCTTTAACGGGATGCTGGATACCACTCAGGGGTACATGGATCAACAGCAGCAGTTCGTGGAAGATGTTTCCCATGAATTACGGACGCCAGTGGCGATTATTCAGGGTCACATGGAGATGCTGGATCGTTGGGGGAAGGATGATCCCGAAGTACTCGACGAGTCCATTAAGGCCTCCTTGCAGGAGACTAAACGGATGAAGAGCCTGGTTCAAGAAATGTTGGACCTGCAACGGGCTGAGCAGATCGAAGTCAACTACACCAATGAAGTCACCGACGTGAGTGAAGTGGTGCAACAGGTCTACGACAACTTCAAGATGATCCATCCCGACTTCGTCTTTATCTTGGATGATGATGTTCAACGGCCGGTTCAGGCACAAGTCTACCGGAACCATTTGGAACAGATCCTAATCATTCTTCTGGATAACGCCGTGAAGTATACCCAGACGCGGAAAGAAATCCACCTGACCTTCGAGAGTGACTCTAGGAACGTCGAGGTGGCCGTTCAAGACTTTGGTGAGGGAATCTCCCAAGAGAACCGTGACCGGGTCTTTAACCGCTTCTACCGTGTTGACAAGGCCCGTTCGCGGACCAAGGGGGGCAATGGGCTGGGATTAGCCATTGCCAAACGTCTAATTGAGGCGTACCACGGAAAAATTACCATCGAAAGTGCCGTGGGTTACGGCTCCGTCTTCCGAATCTCGTTACCGATTCTTTCGGACGAGGATGCACGCATTCTCAACGAGAAAAAGGAGCGGGCTCAAGCTGAAGCCAACGATACGGGAATTCCAGGTATCAAGTCGGCATTATTGGAAGATTCACCGCATGATGATGTGGCGGATAACATTAATGACGGCGATTCTAAGGATTCTAAATAAGATTTAAAGGGAACGACTCAGGACGAGCATGTCTTGGGTCGTTTTTTTCATGCAGTGATTTTGGAGTTGACAAGTTCAGGGGGATCAGGTATTCTATGATAACTAGTTAGTTACTCTAGTAGCTAACCAATATGGGGAGGATACGAAAATGAAATTTTTAATGAAATTTGGCATGTTCTGTGTGGGGTTAATCGTTTTAATCGGTGTTGCTGCCGTTATTACCCCGAATTTAACCAAGAACCACGGGACGGAGTTGGCCATGGCCATTGACAACGTGAATCCAGCGGTCAAGGCAGAAGATGTCTACGCAAGTACCTCGGTAAAACCGATTCGCCATTACATTGGCGGTGGGGGCGAGAAGGAATACGTCTATGAATTGGCTACCTACAATAACCATGGCCAGATGCGTAAGCTCACGTTTGATTCACAGTGGGTTCTGAAGCCTAACCGTTACCTTAAAATTAATACTAAGGGGCAAAACGTGGAGACCTGGGAAGCTGTCGACCGGGCTGAAGTGCCAAGCGGGATACGACAGAATTTGATGATGTCATAATTTGTGGAAATTAAAAAGGACGCCATTGTGGGATGTAGATTGATTCCATAATGGGGTCCTTTGATGTTGAAAAATAGCTTTTTGTATAGAGAAATTCGAAGACTTGCTATATACAACTATTGCGACTTTCACCGTTAAATGCGTGATTTTGGTGGCCAGCATCCTTAAGTTGTTAAGGATGGACGCCACCTATGTCAGCAGGCGCCATGCTCGGAAGGTCATGTGGGAGGTCCGGTGATGGCTTTGATTATGTTAGAACGGGAGCCCGTCTTTCTCGGCTTTTTAGCGTGAGGCCTCGAGCTGTCCCGTTCTTTAGTCGAAGATGGTCCTCTGAGGTGAGGAAGAGCCCTTGGCAAACCATGGCCGAAGACAACAAAAAAGTGCCCCTCACCCAATAGCGGTGAGGGGCACTTGACGTTCAGTTGTGATTAATGATGCCGTTGCTGCTTTCCGGCATTGCGGTTACGGTTTTTCTTTTCTTGCGTCTTGGCGGCAGCTGGTTGACTGGTGGCTGCTGACGAAGCAGGAGTCGCTGGTTTAGCAACGACTGGTTCAACAACTGGCTTTGGCTTAGGACGGCTTTCCATCTGTTCCTTGATCTCCCGCCGAATCTTAGGCCGGTAGAAGTTGATGATCAGCGTTTGGAAACAGGCGAACAGTCCACCAACGAAGAAGTACAGGCCTAATCCGGCTGGTGAGCTCATCGTGAAGAACAGAATCATCACGGGTGAGAGCAACAGGGTGATCCGCATCTGCTTCTTCTGGTCTTCCGGCATCCCCAACATGGACAGGTAACCCTGCAACAGGTAGGAGAGGAAGGCGAGAATGGCCAGAATCCAGCTGGACTTCCCAAGTGGAATCGTGAGGAAGACGGCCCCAGATAATTCTGGTGAGTACCGAATAGCGGCGTACAAGGCGGCGAAGATCGGCATCTGAATCAATAGTGGTAAACAACCGATACCACCAGTCATGCTGATCCCGTTTTCTTTGTACAGGGCCATCATGGCTTGGCTGGCAGCGGTCTGTTCTTCAGGTGTCTTGGCTTCTTTTTGCCGTTTTTGCATGGCAGCCATTTGTGGCCGAACCATCGAAATTTTTTCCTGCTGGACGGTGGCACTACGCATCTGCTTGATCATGATTGGTAGTAGGACCATTCGTACGATGACGGTTAGTCCGATGATTGCCCAACCATAACTATTGCCGAAGAGCTGTGCGAGCCAGTCCATCACGTGTTGTCCAGGGACGGCCAGGTAGTCATAGACGAAGCCATATGGTTTCCCGTTCTTGGTTTGCACACAGCCACTCAGGACGAGGGCCATGGCCGCCAGTGCACCGGTAACCGTGACTTTCTTGGAGATTTTCATTTTTATTTTGAACCCCTTTGTATTTAAAACGTAGAGCGCGGACGCCCCCAAACGACGAAAACGCCGCTAACATCAAACATATTACTTGATTTGTAGGTGATTTTCAAATGATTATCTAGTGATTATCCGGAATTCTGCAAATCGTTGCGTCCGGGCCGCAGTCACCTTGAGGTCGTGGACGATTGCCCAGGGCGTTACCCCGGCCTTTATCTGGCGGGCAAAGTCTGCCAACTGGGCTGTATCACCGCTAGCAACAATGGCGACTTGACCCGTTGGTAAATTTTGAACAGTGCCGGTGATCCCTAACTGCTGGGCTAAACGAGCTGCGGACCAACGAAAGCCCACGCCCTGAACCTGACCAGTGACTAAAAAATGTTGCGTGACCACAAAAGTTCCCCCTTATGCTGGAAAATTTAGATTAATCATACCGCGAAGTGCCGCGTCTGCCTAGCGATATGGTAGAATTAACCATGCGGTTTTGCCTAACACTAGTGGCGAAAGGCATTGAAGTCACGGTCAGGCAGAACCGACTTGTACGAAAATGAACAAACTTTTGGCGTAAATCTACTATATATAAAGAACATTTAGCAAATAAATAAATGAATCATTAAAAGTGAGGATAAATTGATATGAAAGAAAAAATCACGTCTGGTCAAAATAAACGGGTCAAGCAGTGGCGGGCCTTAACTTCGAAGAAGGGACGGAAGGCAACTCAGTCTTACCTTCTGGAAGGCTGGCATTTGGTGCAGGAGGCCTTGAAGGCCCAATTGCCACTCACGGCCATCATGGGGACTGCAGAGCAGTTAGACGCGCACACAGCGAGCTTCCCAGCTAACGTGGACGTCTTCGAACTGACCGACAGCATTGCCAAGACGCTGGGCGACACCAGTACGCCGCAGGGAATCTTCGCAACCGCACCCATGCCGGATGATACGGCAGTTGATCCTGCCACGGCGACTGGGACGTGGCTGTTCTTAGATCAAGTCCAAGATCCTGGCAATATTGGGACCATGGTGCGGACGGCCGATGCCGCTGGGCTGACCGGGGTTGTTTTGGGGCAGGGAAGTGCGAGTCGCTTTTTACCTAAAGTTCTACGGTCCATGCAGGGAAGCCAGTTTCATATTCAGCTGGTCGAGGGCGATCTACACGAATGGATCACGGCCTTTACGCAGCGGCAATTGCCGGTCTACGGAACCAACCTAGATCCCCAAGCCAAGGATTATCGGGATATCGATGCCCTGCAAGCCGGAGCAATCGTCATGGGTAACGAAGGCAATGGCATGGCGCCTGACCTGCAACAGTTAACGACACGAAACCTTTACATTCCGATTAAAGGCCAAGCTGAGTCACTCAATGTGGCCGTCGCAGCAGGCATCGTGATGTTTCGATTGGTTGGCTGAACGTTAAGAAACGGTAAATCACAATCACTTTCAGAACATTTTCATTGCTTTTTATCCAAAAGGAAGTATGATATAGGGTAATTAAGCATGACTGAAAATCATAATTCTAAATGAAAAGGAAGCATTCTATGACCAAACTTACTTGGCGTGATGACTCTGAGTACCTCGATTTAGTTTCTGACTTGTTGGAACAGGAGCCGGTTCAACGCCTGGCGAATTACACCCAGCACCACCATTCAACGCGTTTGGAACACTCAATTTCAGTGTCCTATAACAGTTATTTAGTTTCAAAGAAACTTGGTTTGAATACCCGAGCCACCGCACGGGGTGGGTTGTTACATGATTTATTCTATTATGATTGGCGCACGACGAAGTTCAACTTAGGCTCGCACGCTTTTATTCACCCACGAGTTGCTCTGCGGAACGCTGAAAAGCTGACTGACTTGAGCGATATGGAAAAGGATATTATTTTGAAGCACATGTGGGGCGCAACCCTGGCAACACCTAAATACCGGGAAAGTGCCATTGTTTCCTTGGTCGATGATTACGAAGCGGTTCATGAATTTTTTGGCCCAACCCGCAAGCACGTCCAAGCCTTTGTTGAAAAGCTTACGCCTAACGCCTAGTTTCGGTTGAGAAATGGGGGGTCAGTAACACTATGCAAATGATGTCATCACAGACAAAACCTGAAGAGGGCGGCGTAGATTTCGCGCTGTGTCCGCGGTTTGAACAGACCTTCTCATTTCTAGGGAAGAAATGGAACGGGCTGATTATTGATGTGCTCCTCCAAGAGGGGCCACAACGGTTTAAAGATTTAGCACACAAGATTCCCCGTTGTAGCGACCGTGTCCTGGTCGAACGACTCAAGGAATTGGAATACAACGGTGTGATTGTTCGTCGGACTTTTCCCGACAATTCGTTGATTGAATACGAATTGACGCAGAAGGGTGAAGAGTTCAAGGACATCATGGCGGCGGTTCACGCTTGGTCGGACAAGTGGTATTGCCCAACTGAGGCAGACCAGAAGTAGTTGACAGTATCGAAAAAGTCGGCTAGTCTATAACATGTAATAATTTAAAAACGATGATAGAAAAGCAGTAGCCGGTGCAATTTGTCAGGAAGAGTTTGCCAAGACTGGAAGCAAACTTCAAATTACTGGGTGAATTCAGTTCTTGAGTTGTAATCGGGAGTCGTGGCAACACGATGAATGATTTTCCGGTGAGTGACCGTTATCACTTCTGAGTGTGGTTAGTTTTCGTGAGGAGACTAGCTGAATCAGGGTGGTACCGCGAAGCTTCGTCCCTAGTTATGGGGACGGAGCCTTTTTTTGTGGAAAATTTAGCCAACCGGAAGTAGAAAAGTAGAGAAAATGGAGGATGACGTATGTCGTTAAAGGATAAGCTCAGCGAACTGCGGCAACGCGGTTTAGCAGATATTAAAGAATCATCAGATTTAAAAGACGTTAATCAAGTGCGTGTCCAATTATTAGGGAAGAAAGGCCCCATCACCGAAGTCTTACGCGGAATGCGGGACCTCGATGCCGAAGAGCGGCCAAAGGTTGGGGCATTTGCCAACGAAATTCGTGACGACTTAGCCAACGCCCTTGCTAAACGGAAAGAAGAATTGGAAAAGGCCGTCTTAAACGCCCAATTAGCCAAGGAAACGATCGACGTGACCCTGCCAGGAACGCCAGTTGCCAAGGGTGAACCCCACGTTATCCAACAAATCGTGGATCAAATCGAAGACCTCTTCTTGGGTATGGGTTACCAAGTGCTCAGCGGTCCGGAAGTTGAAGAAGACAAGTACAACTTTGAAATGATGAACTTGCCTAAGAATCACCCAGCCCGTGACATGCAGGATACCTTCTACATCACGAAGGAAATCTTGATGCGGACGCAGACCTCACCAATGCAAGCCCGGACGTTGGAAAAGCATGACTTCAGCAAGGGTCCATTGAAGATGATCTCCCCAGGTGTGGTTTACCGGCGCGATACCGATGACCCAACCCACTCTCACCAATTTCATCAGGTAGAGGGTTTGGTTATCGACAAGCACGTCACCATGGCCGATCTCAAGGGGACGCTGCAGGTCTTGGCCCACGAATTATTCGGGGACAAGTTCGATGTACGGTTACGCCCAAGTTACTTCCCATTTACCGAACCTTCAGTTGAAGCCGACATTACCTGCTTCAACTGTGGCGGTAAGGGTTGCAAGGTTTGCAAGAACACTGGCTGGATCGAAGTTCTGGGTGCCGGGATGGTTCACCCGAACGTCTTAAAGATGGCTGGCGTGGATCCAGACGTTTACGGCGGATTTGCCTTTGGGGTCGGTCCCGACCGGTTCGCTATGTTGAAGTACGGTGTCGATGATATCCGGAACTTCTATTTGAACGACGTCCGCTTCCTGACACAATTCACAAAGAAAGGATAATCGCCAACCATGAAGATTTCATACAATTGGATTAAAGAATATTTAGATTTAAATGTTAAACCCGCTGATCTGGCGGAAAAAATCGAACGGACTTCCGTGGAAGTCGATGGTGTCACCACACCTAGCGACGGCCTGAAGAAGATCGTGGTTGGGCACGTCCTTTCCCTGGAAGCTCACCCAGATTCCGATCACTTGCACGTGTGCCAAGTCGATGTTGGTGAAGACGAACCCTTACAAATCGTTTGTGGGGCGCCTAACGTGGCTGCCGGTCAAAACGTCATCGTGGCTTTGCCAGGGTCACGGATCGCTGATAACGTCAAGATCAAGAAGTCTAAGATGCGTGGTGTCCCATCTGCTGGGATGATCTGTGCCTTACAAGAAATTGGCTTCCCTGAAGACGTTGTTCCTAAGGACTACGTGGATGGCATCTACGTCTTACCAGAAGATGCAACGCCTGGGGATGCTGTATACGATTACTTAGGGATGAACGATAGCTTAATCGATCTCGATGTGACGCCTAACCGGGGGGACATGTTGAGCCTCTACGGGACGCTGCATGACTTGGCTGCCATTTACGATAAGCCGGTCAAATTGGATCATCCAGAAGTTAAGGAAGATGGCACTGCGATTGCTGACCAGCTGGCGGTTCACGTGGATGACGCGTTATCACCACAGTACCGGATGCGTCTGGTGAAGAACGTGAAGTTGGCACCAAGTCCAATGTGGCTACAGATTCGTCTGTGGAATGCTGGGATGCGGCCAATCAACAATGTGGTGGATATCACGAACTACATCATGCTGAAATACGGTCAACCTTTACACGCTTTCGACTACGATAAGTTCAATGGTGAAGATGTTTACGTTCGGACTGCCAAGGCCGGTGAAAAGTTAACCACCTTGGATGAAAATGACCACGACCTCGATGAAAATGACATCGTGATTGCCGATCAAAAGGGCCCAATCGCCTTAGCCGGTGTCATGGGTGGTCTGGACGCTTCCATTCAGGATGGCACGACCACGGTGGCAATTGAATCTGCCGTCTTCGAACACGACCACATCCGGAAGGCTGCGCAACGGCATAATTTACACACGGATGCTTCGCAACGTTTCGAACGGGGCGTTAACCAAGCGGGTGTGCAAGAAGCCTTGGACGCTGCCGCTCAGATGATGAACGAACTCGCTGATGGGGAAGTCCAAAAGGGTTCCGTTGTCGGAAGCAGTAACATTCCTGATTCTGCCGTTATCGATATTACGCTGACCCACGTCAACGCCATTCTCGGAACGGAATTGACCATGGACCAAGTTTCCCACATTCTGGAAAGCTTAGGCTTCGAAGTGGCCGTTAACGACGATACGTTGACGGTAACAGTCGCTGTTCGCCGGAACGACATTCATATTCCAGCTGATTTGCTGGAAGAAATCGCCCGGATCTACGGTTACGATCAATTACCAGCCACGTTACCAACTGGTCGGATGACCATGGGGACGTTGACGATGAAGCAACGCTTGATGCGTGCAACGCGTCACTCTCTCGAAGGCTTAGGCCTGAACCAAGCTATTTCTTACGCCTTAACGACGGAAGAAAAGGCGAAGATGTTCATGATGCAAGACAGTGAGACGACCAACTTGGCTTGGCCAATGAGCGTGGACCACGCCGTCTTGCGGATGAACGTGGTTTCTGGTTTGCTAGACGACATCGCCTACAACTCCGCTCGGAAGGTTAAGGACGTGGCCCTTTACGAACAAGGCCGGGTCTTCTACCGTGAGGATGGAAATGACCGTCCTAGCGAAGAGGAACACATTGCCGGTGCCATTACCGGTACCTTGATGCCCGAAGCCTGGAACCAACCAGCCCAACCCGTTGACTTCTTCCAAATGAAGGGAATTGTGGCGGCTTACTTGAAGGACATGGTGGTCAACGGTGACGTGACCTACGAACCAAACGCTGACATGCCTGAAATGCATCCTGGTCGGACCGCGGATGTCTTAGTTCACGGCCACCGGATTGGTTTCTTAGGCCAGATTCACCCGTTGATTGCCAAACAATTCAAGATTGGTGCCACGTATGTCTTTGAATTGAACTTACAAGCCATCATCGATATGCCTAAGCAAGAAAACCAATACGATGTGATCTCTCGCTACCCTGCAATTACGCGGGACATTGCCATGCTCGTGGACGATGATGTGACGAATGACCAAGTCGTTGCGTTGATCGAACGCCGTGGTGGAGCCTTCCTGCAATCCGTCAAGTTGTTTGACGTGTACGATGGCGTTAAGGTACCGAAGGGCAAGAAGTCCTTGGCCTACACGCTGACTTACCAAGACAAGCACGAAACCTTGGTAGATGACGCTGTGACCCAAGCCTTTGATAAGGTTTCTAAGCGTTTGGAAGACGACTTAGGCGCTCAGATTCGTTAATTAATAGTTGTTAGTAAATTGTGATAAAGACGCGCTTGATTCCTGGGTAGGAAGTCAAACGCGTCTTTGGCGAATGGGGAAATTTTAGTGAGAGTGTTGGTAGGGTGTTAGGTTGTCCTGGGAGATTTTGAGCTAGTGTTTTGAGAATTTGATACTGGTGTGGTTAGTCTTCTTCTGGGGGTGCTTAGGGCAAAGTGCCTTTCGAGAAGTGGGACTTTGTTGGCTTCATTAGGTCTCATATCACCTAGACTTTGAGTTTATGTTGGTTTGGGGCTCGCTCTAACTTTCTATGGCTGAAACGTGCTCCAGAAGGCAGATTCTTACACTTATCCTCAGGTAAGAGAGAAGCTAGATCTCAATCTTATATTGGTTTGAAGATTGCCTTAATTCTCTATAGCTGAAACGTGCTCCACAAGGCAGACCCCTGCGCTTAACCCCATTAAGCCAAAAAGCCAGGCCCGGGCTTTTGACCTTAATGACGTTAATGCTCAGAGTCTAACCGCCTTGTTCCGCACTCTTTTCCTAAATTTTTCTCAAAGTAGCGTTTTCAAGCCCCCACAGCCTCAGATTTTCTGTATAATGAAGAAGACTATGGCATAGAACGGAGGAAATAAGTTGGATAATGGCAATACGCCCACACCGTCAAGACAGGATTCGGGCAAGAAACGGTCTTTTGGCCGGCGAATTATGGTTGGCGTGGCGAGTTTGTTAGTCCTGCTGGCAGTGATTATCGGGATCTTCGGGTATCATTACTTCCAGACGGCACTCAAGCCCATGAATACGAAGAATAACAACGTGGTACAAGTTCACGTTCCCCTCGGGGCGACTTCTAACAAGATTGGACAGATCTTGCAGGACAAGAAGGTCGTTAAGAGTGGGATGGTCTTCAACTACTACGTGAAATCGAATAAGTTCACGAATTTTCAGGCGGGGTATTACCAGTTAAAACCGTCCATGACGCTCAATCAGATTGCCAAGCAGTTGCAGAAGGGTGGTTCAGCTGAACCTATCCAGAGTACGGCTGGTAAGCTGTTAGTTCGCGAAGGCGAAAACGTCGATCAATTGGCCGCAGAGATTCCTATTCAGACCGACTTCACCAAGGTGGAATTTCTGAAATTGATGAAGGACGAAGCGTTCTTTGATCAGTTGGCGAAGAAATATCCACAATTGTTGGACTCTGCAAAGTCCGCGAAGCACGTTCGTTATCGGTTAGAAGGATATTTGGCCCCTGCCACGTATCAAGCTGGTAAGAAGATGACGTTGAAGGACATCGTTACTCAGATGGTGGCTAAGTCCAATCAGAACTTGCAAGGCAGCTATGCGACGATCAAGAAGCAAAAGCGGAGTGTCCAAGAGGTCATGACGTTAGCATCTCTGATTGAACGTGAAGGGGTCTCACAGGCCGACCGGAATAAGATTTCCGGCGTATTCCTGAATCGAATCGACGCGGGAATGGCCTTACAGTCTGATATTTCCGTGCAATATGCCTTGAAGACCAACAAGAAGACGTTGACCTACAAGGATTTGAAGGTCAAGTCACCGTATAACCTGTACGTGCACACGGGTTACGGCCCAGGGCCATTTGACAATCCAAGTGTTTCCTCAATCAATGCGGTACTGCACCCGAAGGACCAGAAGAAGGGGTACTACTACTTCATTGCAAATACCAAGACCGGGAAAGTTTACTTCTCCCAGACTTACGCAGAGCATCAAGCAAAGACCAGTTCATTAGCAAGTGATAATAAGTAAAGGATGGCGACAGTGTTGGCAGACAAAAAGCGACCGATTATTATTGGGGTTACCGGGGGTTCCGGTAGTGGTAAGACAACGGTTAGTCGGGCAATTTTTAATCAATTGATTGGGCATTCAATCATGATTTTACAGCAGGATTCGTACTACAACGATCAGTCTGAAATGACGATGGAGGAACGGGCAGCGGTCAACTACGATCACCCATTAGCCTTCGATACGGACCTGTTGATCTCACAACTCAAACAGCTGTTGGACCGTAAGCCGATTGAAAAACCAGTTTATGATTACACAATTTCAACGCGAAGTAGCAAGACAATTCACCAGGAACCTCGTGACGTGATCATTCTGGAAGGTATCTTAATTCTGGATGACGAACGGCTACGGGACCTGATGGACATCAAGGTCTTCGTTGATACGGACGATGATATCCGCATTATTCGGCGGATCGAACGGGACATGAATGAACGGGGCCGGTCCTTGGAATCCATCATTCAACAATATCTCGCAACAGTTAAGCCAACGTACCATCAATTCGTGGAACCAACCAAGCGTTACGCGGACTTGATCGTGCCAGAAGGTGGCGAGAACCAAGTCGCTATCGACCTGTTAGTCACCAAGATTCGGGCGATCCTCGAAGCTAGTGGCAATGAAGAAGTTTTTGACAATCCAGATACAACCATATAGAATAGGACGGGTTAGCTGGTAAATCGGCTAACCTTTTCTACAAACAAAAAATTCAGGTTGGCGTGTGCGTCAATATTTAAAAATATACCAATTAAGGGGTGGCCAGTGTGGCACAAGATAAAATGTATCCAATGACTGAAGAAGGTAAGGAAAAGCTCGAGACAGAACTCGAAGACTTAAAGATGGTTCAACGGCCTAAGGTTATTGACCGGATCAAGATTGCCCGTTCTTACGGTGACTTATCTGAAAATTCAGAATACGAATCAGCTAAGGACGAACAAAGTATGTTGGAAACGCGGATCAGTACCGTTGAACGGATGCTGCAATACGCTCAGATCATCGACAACGGTGGGACCGACAAGGATGAAATCACGGTTGGTAAGAAGGTTACCTTCAAGGAATTGCCTGATGAAGAACCCGAAGAATACACCATCGTGGGGGCTGCTGAAGCCGACCCAATGTCCGGTAAAATTTCGAATGATTCTCCAATTGCCAAGGGCCTGTTAGGTCACCGCAAGGGCGAAGAAATCACGTTTGAGACGCCAGGTGGCGACATGTCCGTTAAGGTTTTGGACGTGGAATAAATTGTATTTTGAAGAACTAATCCGACGGGGTTGGTTCTTTTTTTAGTTAATTCAGAAGGTTATTGATATCACGGGATTTGTAAAATATGGACCTTTGTGTAAGAAACTTGCCAAGAGTCGCCTTCCCGTGTTATAAAGAAGGGGAGAATGAAAACGGATTCACAGTCTGCCTAAGAGGAGTCTTGGATAATGAAAATTACGGTTACTGATGCAGCAAGCAAATGGTTTCGAGAGGAAATGGGAATGACCGGACGCGGTATCCGTTTCTTCGGGAAAGTTTATGGCAAGACCCCGGTGCATGAAGGATTTTCACTGGGGATGACCCCGGATGATCACCCCCGCGATCCAATCGTGGCAGAGACCAAAGACAACGTGACCTACTACATAACCGAGGGAGATCAGTGGTTCTTCGTCGGCTATGACTTAACGGTCGACTACGATTCCAAGACGGATGGGCCGACATATATCTATACGGATAATGGCGAGCTGGACAAGGAAGACTAGACGTTAGTTGTCGAATACTAGCATTGCAAAATTCAAGGTAACTTTGGCTCTGGGACCCGTCTCAGGGCCTTTTGTATAAGTAAAATTATATCGGATTTCTGTCAGGGAACTGGTTTTGCTTGTGTTTCTCTGGGGACTCCGGTAGTATTTGAGCCACAGTAAACAACCTTCGAAATCAAGATCAATGCAAAGAGATGCGCGGTCCCACCAATTTAACTGGCAGGATCGCGCATCTCTTTATTCAAAATAGGTTTTTTAGTAGCAAATGGACTTTGGTCGTTTGGAGTCAAATCTTAGTTTTTAGTGTCGTCGGTGACTCAACCACCAGCCGCCAGTTAGGACGATTAGCGTCAGTCCACTGATCAGCAGCCCCAGGTTCAACAACGGCGGCCAGTAGGTCAGGGTGACAGTGCTTTTACCTTTAGGCAACTTTACCGCGGTGAACATGTCAATCGTCTTGTAGGTCTTAGCAGCCTTACCATTGACGGTAGCGTGCCAGCCCTGTGAGTATGGAATAGACGTGTTCAAGACTTCCCCCGCCTTAGTGGTCGTCATTTGACCGCTGAAGTAGCGGCTGGAGTGTTTAGTCAGACGCCAAGGCTGGGACTTCAACTGCGCGACCGCCGACTTGAAGACGTTGGTGTTCAGGCTGTAAAGCGTGAAGTTTTCCAACCACAGCGAGCCCTTCTTCAAGGTGATCGTCAACTTGATGGTCTTGCCCTTGGCGTGATCTGCCACGCTCACTAAAATTGTGTTGCGGTAAGTCTTGTACTGATTCAGTGTCTTACCATTCAGGACGAAGGTCGCGTTGTCCGGATTAACGGTGGAGCCGAATGTTAGGTAGTAGGGATCGTTGGTCGTCGGCTTCATGGTCAACGTGATGCTGCCGGGCTTTAACAGATTTTTCTTCTGAAGAACCGCACCGGTGATCTTCGTTTGTTGGTTAATATTGGCAAACGTTACCTGATCGAAATTCTGGGCAGCATACAGCTTACTGTCCGCGGAATTGCCAGTCAACGCTGCCAGCCAATTAGCCTGGTACTGTGCGGGATCGGCTGTCTTATTCTTGAGTGACAGGATTTGCGGGCTTGCCGCGTAGCCTAATGGGAGCGCGTAGGGGTTCTTGTAAGTCGTTGCCCAGTGGTCGGCACCAATCTTGGTGTAATCGGCCAGGTCGGCCTTGTTAGACATCGCAGGCAGCATGCTAGAGCCGCTGAGTGCACCAGACAGTTCCTTTTGCTGGAAGTAGTATTTCATGTTCAGCAGGGAATCGGTAACCAGGGTACCGTTGGTGTAAGCGACAAAGCCGTCACCGTCCGGGCTCCCCGTGTTGCCATAGAAGGTTGGAACCGCCTTAGGCAGAACCGAGGAGAAGACGCCACCGCCGTTGAAACCAGTCTGGAAGGCATCCCCCTTGGTCCGCATGAAGGTTTTGCCAATCCGGTAGGCACTAGTGTCCTTCTTCTGAACCTTATTGACTAATCGCTGAAGCTCATTGGTATAGTTGCCGTATTCACCTTGTGAGACGTAACTAATATTGTTGAGCGAGGTAAAGGCGTTGGCCGAAATTTCGGTGACGCCGATGACGAAGAAAAGGAAGGGATAGATCCAGTGATGCTTGATGGGTAGTGTCGTCAGTATGAGCGCCATGACCACGAAGAACATACCCAATAGGACCTGATTCATTTGTAGGAATTTAAATGACTTCAAATTGAGCGCCACGTAGGCCGCACCGGCGACCACGATGATTGTAACTAGGGCAATAGACAGCCAGCCGGGTTCAAAGTCATCGGTCAGTGTCTGCGCCGCTAACCAAATCAGCCAGAAGCTAACGATAAAGGAGAAGCGGTACGGATACCAGACGGGAAATTGGCCGGCGTGCCAGAGCAAATCTAGGGGTTGGAGGCACAGCGATAGTGCCAGAAAGGCCGTGATGATGCCAGCCGTAATGCGGGTGCGCAGGGCAATCTTACGGTCACCAAAGTAGAAGAGTGCGCCGAGCAGTGCAATTGCCCCAATGAACAGGTTTGCCGTGCCATCGGGCATCTGATCAAAATTGAAGGCCCCCAGGAAGAACTTCGCAAGCATCTTGGGTGGGAAGAATTCAAATTTCCACTTAAACGTCGTGACCGTGTACTGCGCCTTGCTCTGGGTAAGGGACCACCAGGTCGGTAGCAAGACGACTGCCGAGAGTAGTCCGGCAGTGATCGAAGTCCAAGCGAAGCGACCAGCCTGTGCTAGGAAGCCACGGAAGTTTGTGTAGCGGTCGACGGCCAGGTAAATGAACGTCAGAATCATAAAGAGACAGATCATGTAGGCCATATAGTAGTTCACAATTAAGCTAATCGCCAGCCAAATGACGTAGGTCCGCCACTTGCCCGTATGCATCAGCACGTACAGCCCGTAGAAGACTAGCGGTAGCAGGTAAGCTGCGTCCAACCACATGATGTTCAGTTGATTAGCAACGGACCAGCCCATCAGCGCGTAAGCCGTGGCAAAGGTAATTGCCTTTAAGCCAGATTGTTGCGTCGTCTTGAGCAGAACCCAGGCGAAGGCCAATCCTGCCAGACCGTATTTGATCACGGTTAGGAAGAAGACCCCGGTGGTCAGAGAAGCTCCTGGACACAGGAGGAGAATCCAGTTCAGAGGGCTCAGCAGGTAGTAGGCCCAAGTCCCCAGCATTTCACCACCCAGGCCGTTGGCGAAGGAGTAGAAGATGCTGCTGGGATCGTGGAGTAACGCGCGTCGCATGTAAGCAAAGAAGTCGATATATTGTTGCCCTAAATCGACCGTTAACAGGCTACTCGACCCGAATGGAGCCATTTGACGGTAGATAAAATAGGCCGTCATGAGAATAAAGGGAGCTAAAAAAGCCCCGAGTAGGGTAAATTGGCGTGGTGAGAGGCGCCAGCGCCGGTTTCGAACTTGCAAGTAAGCCACCTCAATCTTTAGAAATTGTAAAAGTTACCTTGGAGCCTGTACATTTTGCTTTTCGCTCTCTAGAATAGCATAGAAACATTAAATTTCGGTAGCGGGATAGTTGTCTCCAGCGAAGTTTGGTAAAATAGTAGCTGTACAATAAGGAGCAGAGCTGTTGTGAAGAATTTTTATAATCGAGTTAGCAACCGAAATCAGCGGTCTGACGGCCCTCAGCGGTCACAGATCCCGTTTCGGTTAAACTTCCTATTCATTATCGTTGCCCTGTTATTTGCAGCGCTGATCGGTCAATTGGCGTATTTGCAAGTGATGTACGGGTCGAAATTTAAGGCGGAGGTCAATTCGACCGATACCACCATCGAGACGACGAACGTGCAACGGGGGATGGTTTACGATTCCACCGGTAAAGTCTTGGTGGGAAACAAGGCCCATCAAGCGATTTCCTACACCAAGGGGGTCAACGTGCTGTCGACGAGCATGTATGACATCGCCAATAAGTTGGGAAATTATCTGACCGTTTCAACCAGTTCTTTGACGCCCCGGCAGTCGATCGACTACTATTTGACCGATCAAAAGCGGTTAAAGGCAGTCGAGAGCAAGCTTTCCGGGACCAAGGGATTGTCGGCAACGGCACTCTACAACAAGGCCTTAAATTATTTAGAGAACGATTCATCCTTTAAATTAACTGAGACCCAAAAGAATGCTGCCGCCATCTTTGCGAAGATGAGTGGGGCCTATGCCTTGTCAACGACCTATATCAAGGATTCCGGTGTCTCTAGTCGAGAAATTGCCGAAATTGGTGAACATTTGTCCGATATGCCTGGTGTTCAGGTCGGGACGAGTTGGTCACGGAACTACCCCAACGGGAAGTCGATGAATTCGATCATCGGGACCGTCTCGTCTGAAAAGACCGGGCTACCAAGTGACAGAGTCAATGAGCTGCTGGCTCAGGGTTACTCTCGAAATGATAGTGTGGGTCAATCCTACCTGGAACAGGAGTACGAATCCGTTCTGCGGGGGACTAAGGCTGAGAAGCAGGTCGAAGTGGCTGGGAATAACACGGTGACCAAGGAAGTTAAGAAGTATGGTGGGCAGAAGGGGGACAACCTCCAATTGACCATCAACTCCAAGTTCCAGAGTCAACTCCAATCCTTAGTCAAGTCGGCTGAAGCCGGTGCCGGGGGTAACTCGACCGGGACCTATGCCGTTGTGATGAACCCGAATACTGGTGGGGTTATCGGAATGGCCGGTGTTGACCGGGATCCCTCAACGGGTAAGACCACCGACAATGCGCTGGGAACGATTAACAGTGATATTGTCATGGGGTCCGTTGTTAAGGGAGCCATGGTCTCTGGTGCCCTAATGAAGGGAGTCATCACGCCAACCAACAGTACCCTGACCGATATGCCAATCACCGTTGGTGGGGTCAAGAAGTCTTCCTGGTTTAACCACGGGGGCGGTTCTAACATCGCCGTTAATGCCGCTGGGGCGCTGGAAGTCTCCTCTAACTCCTACATGATGCAATTGGCTATGAAGGAAGCCGGATTTAACTACTCTTCCGGTGCTGCCTTGACCATGAGTACCAAGGCGTTCGATATCGAACGGGGATACTTTAAGCAGTTTGGTCTAGGAGTTAAGACCGGGATTGATCTGCCTGGTGAAAGTTCCGGATTGGAAGGGTCGAGTTCGTTTGCCCACATTGGGAACGCGTTGGACTTGTCCTTCGGGAACTACGATGCCTACACGGTCATGCAAGTGGCCCAATACATGTCGACGATTGCCAATGGTGGCACGCGAATCGCACCACACGTGGTTCAGTCCATTCGTGGCACGACCTCAACTGGGAAATTAGGGGCGGTTAAATCGACCGTTGAACCTAAGATCTTAAACACCATTGATATGACCGCTGCACAGAAGCGGTTGGTCAAGGAAGGGCTCTACGACGTGGTTCACGGGAGCAACACCTACAAGACCGGTGGGGCAATGTCTTCCATCACGCCGAAGATCTCGGCTAAGACGGGGACGGCGCAAACGTACTACAAGGGGAACGAAACGGTTACCCTGAGTCTGGCGTCTTTCGCACCGTCAACGCATCCTCAAGTGGTAGTGGCCTTGGCCATGCCTAACTTGGGTGTCAACGCCGAAAGTAACAACATGACGTTGGCTAAGAAGATTTATGCAGCCTACTGGAAGACGGTTCAATCAACTTCCACAATTAATGAGTAAGTTAGTTTAAAGCGGTGTGAACGATCTGATTCGTCGGGGGTTCACACCGTTTTTGCGTCATTTAGAGGCGTGTTGTTAAGCAGTCGCCTGCGGTTGCCGGAATTTTACCTGCTGTGGGAACCGGTTATATATTTTGGCCTTCTCCGACCTAGGCTAGTTATTAACTCACAAGACATAGCGAGATCGTGTGAACCAGGCGACTAATCTCGCTGGCTTACGTACCTGTACTTTCCTAATTATTATTGAGGCGAAATACCTAATTCAGGATGTGATCAGTCTGATTATTTTTGACGAATTGGCAAGAGTCTTTAGGCCAGTGAAAGTAATGGTGTATAATGTTCTTGTATCAGGGACAAGCTCGACACAGTGGAGCAATCATCGGTCACCGAATCGATTGCAACTCTAGGTAATTTAGCTGTTAAGTATTTTTCCTTAACATATTTGGAATTATGGCTGGTAATTGTCCCGAAATAATGGTAATATATTACGAGTTAAGGCTCATGCCTGTAATTATGAACAAGTTGGGAGGTTACCCATAATGCGTGTACACATCACTTTAGAATGTACTGAATGCCACGAACGCAACTACTTATCCAGCAAGAACCGGCGTAATAACCCGGATCGTGTTGAATTTAAGAAGTACTGCCCACGTGACCGGAAAGTAACTTTGCATCGCGAAACTAAGTAAGGGTACGGGCGAGAGTCCGACCCTTTTTTTATACATCGAATGAATCAAGGGGGTAAATGATGCCAAGTAAAGCAGAGATTCGGCAACAAACGATTAAGGCCCTGTCCGCAATGGCCGTGGTCGATCGACGACGGGCGTCTGATGACCTCTATCAGCAGTTGTGGGCGTTACCAGCCTATCAGCAGGCAACAACGATTGCCACAACGATTAGCGGGGGCTTTGAGCTCGCCACGCGGCCGATTATTGAACGCGCTCAGGCTGATGGCAAGACGGTGGCAGTCCCGCAGACCCTACCCAAGCGCCAAATGGCTTTTCACGTGATGGATGAGACCACCACGTTGGCCCGGACCAAATTTGGCCTGATGGAGCCGCAAGATAATCGCATTATTGATCCGGCCGATTTCGACCTGATCATTGTGCCCGGCTTGGTCTTTGCGGCCAGTGGTGAGCGCGTTGGCTTTGGTGGCGGCTACTATGACCGTTATCTGCCTAAGACAACGGGGACTAAGGTCGCCTTGGCCTTACCCGCTCAGCAGATTGCTGCGCCGACTTGGCAGGTTGATTCCTTTGACATATTATTGGACGCGGTACTAGCCGCTAATTTAAAATAGAAGGGAAGCGGCATCGTGGCGCAAATGAAGTATCGGCTTAATCGGCTCAATCAATACCCGTTCATGACGGTCGGCCTTATCGCCATCATGGTTCTGGTTTACGGTGCCATGACGTTGGACGGCGGCAGCACCAGTGCTAACGTCTTGATTACTTTCGGGGCGAAGCTGAACCCGTTGATCCAACAGGGAGAATGGTGGCGGCTCTTTACGCCAATGTTCCTGCACATCGGGTTTACGCATATTCTGATGAACATGATCACACTGTACTTCGTGGGGATTCAGATTGAAGCAGCATTCGGTCACACGCGGTTCCTGGCCCTGTTTTTGGTGTCTGGGGTCGGCGGTAACGTCGCTAGCTTCTGTTTCTCGAATAGTTTATCAGCGGGGGCCAGTACGGCCATCTTCGGCTTGTTTGGGGCCTTCATGATGCTTGGGGAATCTTTCTGGCAGAATCCCGTGATTCGTCAGCTCGCACAGACCTTCTTGGCCTTCGTGGTGATGAACATTATCTTTGATTTATTCGCGCCAGGAATTGATTTAGCAGGGCATATTGGTGGACTGGCTGCCGGCTTTTTGGTAGCGTATTCATTAGGTGTTCCTAGAATTGGTAAGGTTAGCGTAGTTAAACGCGTTGTAGCAACTATCGTCTTGATTGGTGGATTGGTCTGGCTGTATATGCACGGCATGGCGCAGTAGAAGCGAAAATGTCCCGTGCAATTTCACGGAGGTTGTGGCACAATGAAAACGTTATATGATGTTCAGCAGCTACTTAAAAAATTTGGTATTTATGTCTACGTGGGCAAACGTCTTTGGGACATCGAAGTCATGGCATTGGAATTGGATCACCTCCGTAAAGCACGGGTGGTCGACGACAAGACCTTTGTGGCGGCTAAGGTGGTTCTCACACATGAACACCGCATTGAAGTACAACATGCAAGAGATCAACACCAATCCATTGGAGGGATTTAGAGTATGGCACGGAATTTAATTGGAATCGATTTAGGCGGGACTACGACAAAGATGGCATTCCTCTCCACCGCTGGAGAAATTCTGGCAAAGTGGAGCATTCCCACGGATATCTCAGACGAAGGTAGCCACATCGTTCCCAATATTATCGATTCGATCAATCAACATATCACCAACTCAGTATTTAGTAAAAATGACTTTATCGGTATCGGGATGGGGACGCCCGGTTCAGTCGACATTGAAAACGGCACGGTTATCGGGGCCTTCAACTTAAACTGGAAGAAGCGTCAACAAGTTCGTGACCAGATTCAAGCGGGGATCGGCCTGCAATTCATCCTCGACAACGATGCCAACGTGGCATCCCTGGGTGAATACTGGAAGGGTGCCGGTGAAAAGGACGCAGATGTCGTCTTCGTCACTTTAGGAACTGGTGTCGGCGGTGGGGTCATCGCCGGTGGTCACCTGTTGCACGGTATCAATGGTGGGGCCGGTGAACTCGGTCACGTCACGGTGCAACCAAACGGTTACCTGTGTACTTGTGGTAAGCGCGGTTGCTTGGAACAATACGCTTCAGCAACCGGGGTCGTTCACGTGGCCTCTGACATGGCTAAGGACTTCATGGGCACGTCACGTTTGAAGGAAATGGAAGACAATCAGGAAAGCGTGACGTCCAAGATGGTCTTCTATTTGGCTGACAACGGGGACATTCTGGCCAACCAAGTCGTTGACCGGGTCACATTCTACTTAGGCTTAGCTTTGGCTAACGTTGCCAACATCTTGAACCCAGCCAACATCATCATCGGTGGTGGGGTCTCCAACGCTGGTAACACGTTGTTACAACCGACGACCCGTTACTTCCAAGAAAATGCCTTCCCAGCAGTTCGGGATTCAACCAAGCTGCGGTTAGCACAACTCGGAAATGACGCCGGGGTCATCGGGGCCGCTTCATTAGCATTACGGTTCCAAAAAACAAACTAAAAGATTTAGAGGATTAGGAAGGAAGATTTCGTTTTGGTTATTGGTGCAATCTCAGGATGGACAGTTTATACGATTGTCCTCATCATTCTTATTGCCGTGTGGGGCGGCTGGCAGTTGACAACGATCATCCGGCGTAACCGGGTCGCAAAGTTGATCGACGCCGAAACATTTGAAGCTGGTATTCGGACGGCTCAAGTCGTTGACTTACGCGAAAAGAAGGACTTTGACGCGGGACACATTTTGGGGGCGCGCAATTTCCCTTACTCAACGTTCAAGGCTTATCACAGCCAACTCCGTAAGGATCTCCCGGTCTACTTATACGACCAAGGGAAGACCATTAGCACGCGGGCCGCAATCATGTTAGGTAAAGATGGTTTTGACCAGATCTTTATCTTGAAGACTGGTTACGTGCGTTGGGAAGGTAAGACTAAGAAGACGAAGTACTAAACAAGTAAGGACCTACGGCATTTTTGCCGCGGGTCCTTTTTTGAAATGTCTGAAAATGGTCGCCTGCGGATGCCAGCAACTCCGCCTGCTGTGGGGGGCGGTCCAAGCCAAAAAGCGGTCTTGAACCTCGGCTTGAAGCCGTAAAAACCGTACGTCTCCAAGCTCGCCCCATGACCTAACCTGACGGAGAACGTCAGCCAAGGTCATCGACACGGCCGGCTACGTTACTGGCCTCCTCCGGCTAGGATAATTCTCAGCCGNCGGCTACGTTACTGGCCTCCTCCGGCTAGGATAATTCTCAGCCGTAACCAATTGTCTTGATTATAAATTAAGCTATTGGCAGTAAGCCTACAGAGGCTTCATTGTCTTCACGTGGGTCCGCACTTGATTCAGAGAGCAAATAAAAAGGAACCCGGAATAAACATCCCAGGTTCCTTGCAAACTAACCGTGGTGAGCTGAATGGCTCTTCCGGTTGGCTCGTTTGCGGTTTTCTTCAAACCGTGATTCCTGATCTTCGATTGGTTGAACGACCTTTTTTTTGAAAGAGAAGACAGCGCCGGCAACGGCACTGGCCGTAGCGACTACGCCAAAGAGAAAGCCCTTAGTGAAATGCTTCATAGTATCGACTCCTATCATTTTTAATAAATTAGTTATCCGCTTCCATTATGCTGGTTTTGTCCTGAAATAGCCAGCAATTAGCTGAATCCAGTCGAAAAAGTCGCGGGTTTTGTGATACGCTAGCTTTAGGAAAAACAATGAAAGGAGTGGCGGTATTGTTCAAACGGCAAGGAACCCAAATTCTGGCCCACAGGGGAAGTAAGGGGACACGGCCGGAAAACACCTTGGTTGCGTTTCAGGCCGCGTTAGACGCTGGCGCTGACGGTATTGAGACCGATGTCCAACTGTCTAAGGACGGTCAGATGGTGATTATGCACGACGAACAGGTTGACCGGACGACCGACGGAACGGGAAATATCAGGGACTTGACACTGGCGCAGCTCAAGCAGTTGGATGCTGGGAGTCACTTCGCAACGGAATTTGCTGGGACGCGGATTCCAACACTGGACGAGGTGATTCAGCTGCTCGACTTGAATCAATTTACCGGGATATTTAATCTGGAATTGAAAACCAACAAGTTTCCTTATCCGGGGATTGAACGGCAACTGGCGACATATTTTAAGCAATGGGATGTTCCGTTTCGTCTAGTATTTTCGAGCTTCCGGGCACAGTCGTTACTGACCCTAAAGGCCTTGTATCCGCAAGCCGAATACGCCAAGCTCTTTCAGACGGCCGGGCGCCAGGCCAAACAAATGCAGCGGCGGCATCAGGTGGCGGACCTCCATCCGGATATCCGTTGGGTCAAGGCCCACCGTTTCTGGCTACCACACGTGCAATTACGACCGTGGACGGTCAATTCAGCGGCTGACATGACCTACTGCTTCAAGCACCATTTTGCGGGCATCATTACCGACTATCCGGCACAGGCCGTTCGCTTGCGCCAGCAAATACAAGGAGAATTCGATTCATGGAAAAAGTCTTAGCAATCGTGGGGCCGACTGCCGTGGGTAAAACCGCGCTGGCCATTGACCTTGCGCAAAAATTTAACGGGGAGATCATCTCCGGAGATTCCATGCAGGTTTACCGCCACCTCGACATCGGGACGGCCAAGGCCACGCCGGCAGAACAAGCACAGGCGACGCACCATCTGATCGACGTCAAAGACGTTGATCAACAATTCACGGTAGCACAGTTCGTGGCGGCTGCCCAGGCATTGATTCCGGCTATCACGGCGCGGGGCCACTTGCCGATCATTGCGGGCGGAACCGGCTTTTATTTGCAAGCCCTATTCGATGGCTTGAAGCTCGGAGCCGAGGCACCGGGAGACCCAGCCGTACGTGATCACTTCCGGGCAATTGCTCAGGAGAAGGGAGCCGAGTACCTGTGGCAACAGTTGGCTGCCAAGGATTCCCAGGCCGCTGCCAAAATTCCGGTGACCAACATTCGCCGGACGGTGCGGGCACTGGAGGTTATCACAGTCACTGGGCAGCTCTTCTCCCATCAGGAGAACGGGGGACCCCAGTACGATGAGCTTTACCTGGCGTTGAACACGGACCGCAACCTGCTGTACGACCGGATCAATCAGCGAGTCGATCTGATGGCACAGGGGGGGCTCGTGGATGAGGTCCGATGGTTGGCCAGTCAGGGAGGGACTGATCTCCCAGCAGCTACCGGGATCGGCTATCGAGAGTTACTGCCGGTTCTCGACCAACCGGAACGGATTCCAGCGGCCATCGATCAGGTCAAACAGGACTCTCGGCACTACGCAAAGCGGCAATTGACCTGGTTCCGTAACCAAACGACCGCCACTTGGTATGATTTGGTCCAGCACCCCGAACAGCGGCCAACCATTGAAGCACAGGTCTCGGACTGGTTAAAAGCTTAATTTGGTCTAGAAATTAACTAAAGAATTTTTAAAAATCAGTTTTCATGTCATAAAACATGACATAAGTTCTTGACTCCCCGTCACAGGGTGGTATGATAGCCTCATAGTTAAAGGGGGCCAATCGCATGAAGGAGAAAGAGTTACGACGGTCAATGGCCGTGTTGCCAATGGGAACCGTGATGAAGCTGACGAGCTTAACGGCCCGGCAGATTCGCTATTATGAGTCTCAAGGGTTGATTTCTCCCGAACGGAGCGATGGTAATCGGCGGTTGTACTCGTTAAATGATATTGACCGTTTACTTGAGATTCGTGATTACCTCGCGGATGGTGTTAACGTGGCGGGAATCAAAGCCATTTACGACCAGCAACAGGCCGCGGCCCAGGCCAAACGGGATGCGCAACAGCAACCGTTGACCGATGAGGACGTGCGCCGCATCTTGCAGGATGAATTCATTCGGCAAGGTGGTCTGGGCCATCCGGAACCAGGGCTGCAACAACGGCCTCTTTAACCACGATATTTTGGAGAAACAAAAACTGACAGGGAGCGATTTAAATGGCAAAACGGGACTATTCCAAAGATGATATTCGCCAGATGGCAAAGGACGAAAACGTTAAATTTTTACGGTTAATGTTTACCGACTTATTCGGGACAATCAAAAACGTTGAGGTGCCCATCAGTCAATTAGGCAAGTTGCTCGATAACAAGCTGATGTTTGATGGTTCATCGATCGATGGCTTTGTGCGGATCGAAGAAAGTGATATGTACCTGTACCCTGACCTTTCAACTTGGATGATCTTCCCTTGGAGCACGGAACGTGGCAAGATTGCACGCGTTATTTGTGAAGTTTATACCACGGATGGCAAGCCTTTTGAAGGCGACCCACGGAACAACCTGATCCGTGTCTTAAATGACATGCGTAAGGCTGGCTTCACCGACTTTAATATCGGACCGGAACCTGAATTCTTCCTGTTCAAGATGGATGAAAACGGCAAGCCAACGACGGAACTCAACGACAAGGGGAGTTACTTCGATATGGCCCCAATGGACTTGGGTGAAAATTGTCGGCGTGAAATCGTCTTGACTCTGGAAGAAATGGGCTTCGATGTTGAAGCCGCCCACCATGAAGTGGCTCCCGGCCAGCATGAAATTGACTTCAAATATGCCGATGCTTTGACCGCCGCTGACAACATTCAAACGTTCAAGCTGGTTGTGAAGACCATTGCCCGGAAGTACGGGCTGTACGCCACGTTCATGCCAAAGCCTTTGGCCGGCATCAACGGTTCCGGGATGCATTTGAACATGTCTCTCTTCCACGACAAGGGCAACGCCTTCTTCGATGAAAAGGGCAACATGCAACTGTCAGAAGATGCCTTCCACTTCTTAGGCGGGCTGTTGAAGCATGCGCGGAGCTTTACCGCCATCTGCAACCCAATCGTCAACAGTTACAAGCGGTTGGTTCCCGGCTACGAAGCCCCTGTCTACGTTGCTTGGTCCGGTTCTAACCGGTCACCACTGATCCGAGTACCAAACTCTCGTGGCTTGTCCACCCGTTTGGAACTCCGGAGTGTGGACCCAGCAGCTAACCCATATCTGGCCATCGCTGCCGTTCTGGAAGCCGGCTTGGATGGTTTACGGAACCAATTGGCACCACGTGAGGCCATTGACCGGAACATTTACCGGATGGATGCTGAAGAGCGTCAGGAAAACCACATCACCAACTTGCCAGATACGCTGCACAATGCGTTGAAGGACTTAGCCGCTGATGAAGTGATGCGTAACGCCATGGGCCACCACTTGTTCCAGAGCTTCATGGAAGCTAAGAACTTGGAATACAACTCTTACCGGACGCAAGTTTCCCAATGGGAACGCGATCAGTACCTGGAACTGTACTAAACTGAAGCTTAACTGAGGGATGAAAGCTGTCGCCTTTGGCTGCCAAAGGTTAAGATAACTGTTCATCCGCGCAATTTGCGTGGTAGAATCTCGCATACGCAATGCAAATAATCCATTTTAAATTGCTTGATAAAGCTGTTGCCCTGGACCTATGTCTGGGACAACAGCTTTTTTGCGGTTCTATGTCAACTGTTGTTGGT
>NZ_AZCZ01000036.1 GCF_001434055.1 Levilactobacillus parabrevis ATCC 53295
TAACTTGATTATAAAATTCGCCATTAAAGATCAAGCAGGAAACCTGCGATTTTAATCGCAGGATAAATGCTAGAATTTTACGTTTTCCAAAACATACGTTCCCCTGTTTGGCGGCTAAACATGGTATACTTAGACCAATCTTCAGAGGAGGTAGCTATTGGCTAAATTAGGTCGAACGATTAAATTACGACTCTATCCAGACAACAATCAGTCGGCGGATCTCTTAGCAATGAGCCGAGAGTATCAGCGATTAGCTAATAGTGTCAGTCAATGGATATTTGATCACGATTTTCCGTTAAGTTGGTTAAAAATCAATCACCAGCTGTACCAAGTTCTCAGACAGAAATCGCAATTGAACAGTCAGATGGTCCAATCTGTTTTTCGGACGGTCGCAGCGCAGTACAAAACTGTTCAGGAACAGATGAAACAACATCCTTACCGTTATAAGAACGAGGATAATAAATGGATTCAAGTTCCCAGGGACTTGACTTGGCTGGTGAAACCCATCCATTTTCGACGACCACAGGTAGATTTAGTTCGCCAAAGAAACTATTCCTTTGTGGATGAGATGAAACAAATCTCAATCACCACCTTGGGTAAGCGGACAAAGATGTGTTTTACCGACAAAGGCTTCGAAGACTATTTCCGTGGAGATTGGAAACTCGGTACCGCAAAATTAGTCTACAATCATGGTAAGTGGTTTCTACACATTGGCGTCACGAAGCAAGTTAGTGACTTTGATGCTAAGGAAAGTCCTACAATCGTAGGAATTGACCGTGGCCTGCGCTTTCTAGCAACCACCTTTGATAGTGCGGGAAAGACGCTGTTCTTTGACGGTCGCAAAGTCTTATGTAAGCGGAAGAAGTTCCTAGAGACCCGCCGACAACTACAAAGAAAAGGTACCAAGTCTTCCAAGAAAAAATTGAAGCGACTAGCTCAACGAGAGAACCGCTGGATGACCGATGTGAACCATTGGTTAGCTAAGACACTCGTTGCGGCATACGGTTCGCATACGCTCTTCGTTTTGGAAAACTTAACTCATGTAACATTCAACACCGATGACCTGCCTAAGTCTCTGCGTAATAGTCATCGTTCCTGGGCTTTCTTCCAGTTAGAATCTTTCCTAACGTATAAGGCCCAGACTATTCAAAGCACTGTTGTGAAAGTGAATCCGGCATTTACCTCACAGCGCTGCCCGAAGTGCGGCCTAGTTGAGAAAACTAATCGCCATCACGAGACTCATGAATATTGGTGTAAACAATGCCAGTATCGTTGTAACGATGACCGATTAGGGGCAATGAATATTAAGAAGCTTGGACAAGATTGGTTGAGCGGCGTCAAGCACCCAAAGATTACAAAACTAACGGCTATTGGGTAGATCCTGATAGCTAAACGGGTAGCCGTCAATTACCCGATGATGTTGCCACTACGAGTAGGAGTACTTTAACGGGTATGTTGGACTACTGTGTCGCCAGACACGCGAGCGACAAGCCTCTGAATTGTATTCAGGGACAATTGACTTCGGATTTTGAGTTATCTTTGGTAAAATATAAGCAGAATACGCGAGTGGCCAACAATAGGCGCCACTCGGGAGGAGCGAATTATGGCGGACAAACGATTATTATTGATCGACGGCAACAGTGTGACCTTCAAGGCCTTTTACGCGTTATACACGTCGTTGGGGCGTTTCACCAACAGTGAAGGGCTGCACACCAACGCCATTTACGGTTTCAACACGATGTTGGAAACCATGTTAAAGAATGTGGACCCGACACATGTCTTGGTGGCGTTCGATGCTGGTAAGGTCACGTTCCGGACGAAAATGTATGACAACTACAAGGGTGGCCGGGCCAAGACCGCGCCCGAACTTTCCGAACAATTTCCTTACGTCAAGGAACTCTTGGCGGCCCGGGGCATTCAGACTTATGAGCTCCCTGATTACGAAGCCGATGACATCATCGGCACGCTGGCCAAGCAGGCGGAGGCCAATGGTTTTACAACGACCATCGTGACCGGTGACCGGGACCTTACACAGCTGGCCAACGACCACACGACTGTTGCCATTTCCAAGAAAGGGGTCAGCGAGATTGAACGCTACACCCCAGCTTACGTCAAGGAAAAGATGGGTGTGACTCCCGAACAGATTATTGATATCAAGGGGCTTCAGGGCGATAACTCCGATAACTATCCTGGTGTGACCGGCGTGGGGCCTAAGCGGGCAGTCGACTTAGTCGGCAAGTACGGGAGTGTCGAGGGCATTTATGAAAATATCGATGACATCACGGCTAAAAAGCTCAAGGAACATCTGGTGGCTGATCATGAGCAAGCGTTATTGGCGAAAAAATTAGCCACAATCAATCGCGATGCACCAGTCGAAAAGAAAGTTGACGACTTAGTTTACGAAGGACCAAACCGCGAAGACTTGATTGCCTTTTACCAACGGATGGATTTCCGGACGTTCCTCAACAAGATGGACTTTGAAGGCGAGACGCCAACTGCAACGCCGGGTCTCAAAGACATTGACTACACGGTATTGACTGCGGAAAATGTGGCGGCTTTACCAGACTTTTCCGCCGATGGTTGTGAATTTTATCTGGAAATGCCAGATGAGAACTATCACACGTCTGAATTTGCCGGATTTGCCATTGGTGACGATGACCAGTGGTGGGTCAGTCGCGATGTCAGCCTCTTACAACAGGCACCGCTGAAGGATATCCTGACGTCCGCTGACATAGCCAAACAAGTCTTTGACGCTAAGCGGACTTACGTGGGCTTAAATCGCTTAGGTCTCACTTTAGCCGGTGTCGACTGTGACCTGTTATTGTGCTCGTACCTACTGAACACTTACGACAACAGTAACGACCTGGGTCGTGTGGCCATGGAACACGGGTACGACCAGGTTGCAACCGATGAGGACGTCTACGGCAAGGGTGCCAAGCGCGCTATTCCTGACGATGACGAGGTCTTCTTTAAGCATTTGGCACGGAAGGCGCGCGCCATTGAACAGTTGCGGCCAAAGCTCTTTGAAGGCTTGGATGAAAACGAACAAACACAGCTCTACCGTGAGATTGAACTCCCAATGAGCTTTGTTCTCGCCCGGATGGAGATTGCCGGGATCACCGTGGATGCAAGTGAACTGGAAGCCATGGGCAGTAAGTTTACTGAACAATTGGCCGAGATTGAACAGACGATTTATCAGGAAGCCGGCGAAGAATTTAACATTGGTTCCCCCAAGCAGTTGGGACACATTCTCTTTGAAAAGATGGGCTTGCCCGTTATCAAGAAGACCAAGACCGGCTATTCTACGGCGGTCGGTGTGCTAGAGAAGCTAGCGGCCGACGCCCCGATTGCGGAGAACATTCTGCGCTACCGGAAGATTGCTAAGATTCAGTCGACCTACGTGGAAGGCCTCTTGAAGGTCATCCATCCCGAGGATCAGAAGGTCCACACTCGCTATCTGCAGACGTTGACGCAGACCGGGCGACTATCTTCAGTCGATCCTAACCTGCAAAACATCCCCGTTCGAAGCGAAGAAGGCCGGGCAATTCGCAAGGCCTTTGTCCCTCGGCATGAGGGGTGGCAGATCTTCTCGTCTGACTACTCACAGATTGAATTGCGGGTGCTCGCCCACATGAGCCACGATGCCAACATGCAGGAAGCCTTCAAGGAAGGGCAAGATATTCACGCGGCTACAGCTCGGCGAATCTTCAAGATGGCGCCGGATGCCGAGGTCACGCCAAATATTCGGCGGCAGGCCAAGGCCGTTAACTTCGGAATCGTCTACGGCATCAGTGATTTTGGATTATCCCAAAATATCGGTATTTCGCGCAAGCAGGCGAAGAACTTTATCGATACCTACTTCGAGGAATATCCCGGTGTTAAGGCCTATACGGAGCGGATGGTTCAACAAGCTCATGAGTTGGGTTACGTTGAAACGATTGCCCACCGTCGCCGGTATTTACCAGATATTAATTCGCGAAACTTTAACCAACGGTCTTTCGCCGAGCGGACAGCGATGAACACGCCAATCCAGGGGAGTGCCGCAGATATTATTAAGATTGCAATGATTCGCATGGAAGATGCCGTCAAGGACATGCAGGCCACGATGTTACTGCAGGTTCACGATGAGTTGATCTTTGAGGCTCCTGCCGAAGAGATCGCCACGCTAGCTAAATTAGTACCAAGCGTCATGGATTCCGCCATCGACCTTGAGATTCCATTGAAGGTCGAAAGCCACTACGGCCCAACTTGGTACGACGCCAAGTAGTCGTAAAGGAGTGAGAGCAGTATGCCTGAATTACCAGAAGTTGAAACGGTCCGACGTGGGCTGACCCGCTTAGTACAAGGGGCCACGATCGATCACGTGGACGTCTATTACGCGAAGATGGTCCGGCCCGACGCCGAGATTTTTACGGCTGATCTGATTGGACGCAAAATTGAAAAGATCGATCGGCGCGGGAAGTACTTACTCTTTCGGTTCAGCGGTAACCTCACGATGGTGTCGCACCTGCGGATGGAAGGTAAGTATGATGTGCAGCCGGAGGGAAGTCCGATTCCCAAACACACACACGTTATTTTTCATTTGACCGACAATCGTGAGTTGCGCTACAACGATACCCGTAAATTTGGCCGAATGCGACTGGTCGAGACGGGGACGGAAGGCGTCGAGCTGCCGTCGTTGGGCAAGTTAGGACCAGAGCCCACGGCAGACACCTTGACCTTGGCCTATATGCAACAGGTGTTTGGCAAGTCACATAAGGTGGTCAAACCATTTTTGCTGGATCAATCGCGGATTGCCGGACTTGGTAACATCTATGTAGATGAGGTTCTCTGGCTGTCTAAGATCAATCCGCTGACGCCAGCCGATACGTTGACTAAGGATCAGTTGGCCACGCTACGTCAAAATATTATTGCCGAGATTGCCATGGCCATTAAGGGTCACGGGACCACGGTGCATACGTTTTCGACGGCGTTTGGCGAGACGGGTAACTTCCAAAATCACTTGCACGTTTACGGCCACGAGGGGGAACCCTGCGAGCGCTGTGGTACCGAGATTGTGAAGATCAAGGTTGCCCAGCGAGGTACGCATTTCTGCCCCCGCTGCCAGTCTTACCCACCAGAGGCATTAGAGGAAATCAAAGATGACTGAGGTGTGGGGATTAACTGGTGGCATCGCTACCGGTAAGTCGACGGTCAGCCACTGGCTAAGTCTGGCTGGTCTGAAGATTATCGACGCCGATGTCATTGCCCGCCAAGTAGTGGCGCCGGGAACACCGGGACTCCAGCAAATTTGTGCCACTTTTGGCGAAAATTTCCGCCGAGCCGATGGCAGTCTTGACCGTAAAAAGTTGGGGCAACTCGTCTTCAGCCGACCAGAAGAGTTACGTCGCTTAGAAGCGATTACGACCCCGCTGATTCAGGCGGAAATTCAACGTCAATTGGCGCTGTACCGCACTCAGAACGCGACGGGTATCGTCATTGATGCACCGACTTTTTATGAAGTTGGTTACCTGGTCGATCTGGTCGATCACGTGATGGTGGTGGCGACCTCGGCGGCAATCCAACGACAGCGGTTGATGGCTCGCAATGGCCTAAGTGAAGCCGCGGCCCAGGCTAGAATGGACCAGCAGTGGCCCATCGCCAAGAAGGTCGCGTTGGCCGATGTGGTCATCGATAACGCGGGAACGATTGCCCAAACGCGCCAACAAGTGGTAGAATGGCTTGACACCACTAATTTAGGCTCATCGGCAGCAGTCTTGGCTGAAGAGCTAGATTAAGTGGCGGAGTAACTGGTCGCGTGAATCTAGGACGGCAAAGTTGTCCGTTAACGTGCAATCGATAAGTCGTTTAGTAACATCGTTTGCGGCCACTGGTCACGGATGGTTTCAGTGATGATCAGGAGAGTCTGAACGATAGTGGTAAAAACTAGCTTAGCCGCAGGAGGCCAGGGATGCAGGCAGCCGTGTCGATGATGTTAGCCCGGGCGTTTGGTTTTTCCCGGGGTTACATCATGGGACGTGCGTGGAAACTCGCCGTTACTTGGCGAGGTTTCAAGACGAGGTAAAAGACCGTTTCTCAGGCTTTTACCGGTCCCCACAGCAGGCGGAATCCCTGGCAGCCGAAGGCGACAATTTTCACCAACGTAAAGCATTAGATAATCAAGTAACCAATGAAAAAATGAGGTGACCAAAATGCAGTGTCCGCACTGTCATCATAATGGATCGCGGGTCGTCGATAGTCGACCGACCGACGATGGACGTGTCATCCGCCGGCGTCGTGAGTGTGAGAGCTGTGGCTTTCGGTTCACGACGTTTGAACGGGTCGAAGCGACACCGCTGTTGGTAATTAAAAAGAACGGCACGCGTGAGGAATTCAATCGCGAAAAGATCTTGCGAGGCATCATTCGCTCGGCTGAAAAACGGCCGGTGGGGATGGACGTCATGACGAAGATCGTTGATGAAGTTGAAAATAAGATTCGGGCACTCGGTGTCAACGAAATCTCCAGTCAATTGATTGGGGAATACGTGATGAACCGGTTGGTCGACGTTGATGAGATCGCCTATATTCGCTTTGCCAGTGTTTACCGGCAGTTCAAGGATACTGGGGTCTTCTTCAACGAATTAAAAGACATGATGGATAAAGATAAAGCAAAAGCTAAGGACCGGACAGACCGGCAAAGCGAGGCGAAATAAGGCATGGAGGATTCCTGGCACCAATTGCAGCCAAAGACGGGCTTTTTGGTTCGGTTGGCGGATCGGTTGACCGACCAAAGTTGGCAAACCTTAACGCAGCTCTACCAACCGATCATTGGACCGAGTGCCACGGGGCTCTTCTCGGCCCTTTTTTGGCTCCCACAACGCGAGACCTATAAGCGCCACGCTATTTTACTAGCGGAGCTGGGTTTAGACCTAGCTCACCTGTACGCGGCGCGGTTACGGTTAGAGGCAACGGGTCTCCTGACGACGCGGTTAAAGACGGAGGGCGATCTCTCTAGTTTCGTCTACGAGTTACATGCACCGCTTGCGCCGCAGGACTTCTTTAAGGATGACCTGTTGAGTGTTCAGTTGCTGGGCGTCGTGGGTGAGGACCTGTACCAAGCGCTGGTTACGGCGAACACTGTGACGGCAAGGTCCAGTGACGATGAACAAAATATTACGAAGAACTTTCTGGACGTCTTCCATGTGGATGGTGATGAGTTGCGTGATATCCCCGAAGTGGTGACGAGTAATCGACAGAATTTAACGACGACTAGTAGCGCGCCGGACTTGTCCGCGGATAAGGTTCAATTTGACTTTAAGCTGTTAGGAGAACTGTTAGAGCGGTCCTTCGTGGACACTCGCGCCGTCGGTAAGTACCGTCAGTTATTGCTGACGGAGCACGCAACCTATGGTTTGGATGAACCGACCATGGCTCGCTACATTGGCGAGGCTACGGACTTGGCAACCAACATTTTCAATCCGGAACAGTTCAAGCGCATTGTGGCCCAGGCCTTCGGGTATCAGCATCGCGGCGAGGCAGTGAGCGCACCGGCTAGTTCGGCAGCAAGTATGCCGTCAGCCGCCGCTTCTACAGCCAAGGGTGCTTCCAGCGCCGAGCAGGCCTTGATCAAGGTCGCCAGTGCATCAGCTCCGGTGAAGTTTCTGCAGGGGATCAAGCAGAGTACCGGTGGTTTCGTAACGGATGGCGAACAGCGAATTGTTCGGGACTTGGTAAGTCGACAACTGTTCCCCGAGTCTGTCCTGAATCTGATGATCTATCACGTTTTAGTGGACGAGGACAAGCCAACGTTGAATAAAAATTTATTAGATACGATTGCTAACGATTGGAGCAAGTCTAAGGTTAGTACGCCGGAACTGGCGATTCAAAAAATCAGGGAGCGGCAGCAAGCGCTGAGCAAGCCTCGTCGTTCTCGACGTCAGCAGTCGACGGTCAAGGAGACGTTGCCAGACTGGGCGAAGAAGCCGAGTGGCGCAGCTCAGGCACCAACGACCGCAAAGCTTACTGACGAGCAGCAGAAACAATTACAGCAACGCATTGCGCGACTAGAAGCGCGTAGCAAGGGGAAGGAGGATTAGCAGATGGAAGATTTAAGCAAGACCATGCAAAAGCTCATGAGTCAGCAACATTTGAATGACAATTACCGTCAGTTGATGGCTAAAGTTTACGACGATCCCGAGGTCAATCAGTTTTACCAGGAAAATAAAGCCGAACTGGCCGAGGATGTCATGACCCGTTCGGCGGCGAAACTCTATGAATTCGTTTCGGAACGGGAAAAGTTAGCCAAGGGTGGCGAGACCTTTGCCACCGGGTATGCGCCTCAGCTGATTGTGTCCAATCACCTGATTGACGTGGCCTACGTCCCGACGGCGGATACGCTGGAAAAGCAGGCACAACAGCAGCTTCGCCAGCGGGTGAAGTCAATCGCCATGCCGAAGAGTATTCGTGAGGCAACGCTGGCAAACTTTGACCAGGATACCGACCGGGCCGAAGCCTTGATGGCCGCTTTGGACTTCGTGGATGCTTACGAGGCCAATCCGAAACGGCGGCACCAAGCCCTCTATTTGGCTGGTAGTTTTGGTGTTGGGAAGACCTATTTACTCGCGGCAGTGGCCAACCAACTGGCAACGGATGGGTTCTCCACCACGCTGGTTCATTTCCCAAGCTTCGCGGTTGAAATGAAGAATGCAATTGCCCAGAACGGTGTGGCTGAAAAACTCGATGCCTTGAAGAAGTCACCGGTCCTGATGATCGATGACATCGGGGCGGACGCCATGTCGGCTTGGGTCAGAGACGATGTATTGGGGGTTATCCTGGAATATCGGATGCAAGAGGAACTCCCAACGTTCTTCAGCTCCAACTTCTCCATGGCCCAATTGGAAAAGGAACACCTGCGCATCTCGACACGAGGGGATGACGAACCGCTAAAGGCCCAACGGCTGATGCAACGGATTCGCTTCCTCGCCAGAGAAATCACGATGGTCGGCGTCAACCGGCGGCCGCAGTAGGGCGTTGGAATGGGGTTGACCCCCAGAAAGACTGGAAAATTTGAAGATAAAACGAACCGTCTACGTGGGACTAACTTTTGTGGACGGGTTTTATTATTGCTGATTTATTTGAGGCTTTATTGACTGAATATGGCGATTATTTTATCGGTCACGCTAGCTTGGTAAAAAATGGCGGCTCAAACTATGTTAGCTGTGAGGGTGGTGCAAATCGGCCCAGCCGTGGGAATTCACTTGCCGGCGAAGGCTTATGCCGGTTAGTGAATTGGTGTCCCTGAGACTCGTTCCTTAGAGGCTTAGGGATAAGGCTAAAGACCGCGCTATGGCTTTAGCCGTCCGCCCACAGCGTCACGGTTCATTTTCACCATCCCGGAGGCGCGGTCAACCTCAGACAGATCGTTGACCGATATTTTTTTGCCAACACCGCTTGACAATATTTAGTCGCAAGTGTTTAATAGTCAATGAAACCACACGAGCTATGACGAAAGACATGGTGCTCGCGGCGACGTTCACAGGAAGAGTTGGTCTAGCTTGGAAGCCGACTTAGCGCCCGCTAGCATTACCGCTTTCCTAAGCTGTCGGAAGGAAATTTCTGGCCGGTCCGTTCCGTTATCGACGATTAGAGTTCACGGGATCAGTCTCGTGAAAAATATCGGGTGGAACCACGTTAATGACGTCCCCAGTGCCTTCTTTGGCACTGGGGATTTTTTCGTAGTTTGACCCAAAATCAATAAGGGAGATTGAAAATTATGGCAAGTATTTCACTTAAATTTCCAGATGGCAACGTTAAAGAATTCGCTGCTGGTACCACGCCAGAAGACGTTGCTAAGTCAATTTCAATTAGTTTAGGCAAAAAGGCTGTCGCTGCTAAGTTGGACGGCGAGTTGATCGACAACTTGTCCCCAATCGCACATGACGGTAGCATCGAAATCGTCACGAAGAGCGATGAAGATGGTCTGACTGTTCTCCGGAACACTACGGCTGCCTTGGTACGGATCGCCTTGAAGAAGGAATTCCCAGCTATTCGTTTGGGCGAAGTTAGTGCCGACGAAGATGGCTTCTACGTGGATACCGACAAGGATGACCAACAAGTCAGTGTTGATGAATTAGACGCCATTGCCGTAATCGTTGAAAAGCTGATTGCCGACAAGTCTGCTATCGAACGCATCGCCGTTAGCAAGGATGACGCTTTGGCTAAGGCCAAGGACGATCCTTACACGACTGACTTGATCAAAGCCGTTGATGGCGACCAAGTTAACTTCTTGAAGATTGGCGACCACGAGATCTTAAGTGACGGTGCCCAATTAGCTAACACGGGTGACGTGAAGAAGTTCAAGTTACTCTCCGTTGCTGGTGCTTACTGGCAAGGCAAGTCCTCAAATCCAATGCTCCAACGGATCTACGGGACGGCCTTCTACAAGCAAGCTGACTTAGACGCTGACTTAGCTAAGCGCCAAGAAGCCCGCGAACGTGACCACCGGGTTATCGGGAACCAACTGGACTTGTTCTTCGTTGATCCTAAGGTTGGTGCCGGCTTACCATACTGGATGCCAAATGGTGCTACCATCCGTCGTACGATCGAACGTTACATCATCGACAAGGAAGTTGCCAACGGTTACCAACACGTTTACACGCCAGTCTTAGCTAACCTGGATCTGTACAAGCAATCCGGTCACTGGGCACACTACCGTGAAGACATGTTCCCACCAATGGACATGGGTGATGGCGAACAACTTGAATTACGGCCAATGAACTGTCCTAGCCATATTCAAATCTACAACCACCACATCCGTTCTTACCGTGAATTGCCATTGCGGATCGCCGAATTAGGGATGATGCACCGTTACGAAAAGTCCGGTGCCCTGAGTGGTTTGCAACGGGTTCGTGAAATGACCTTGAACGATGGTCACACGTTCGTTGCTCCAGAACAAATCCAAGACGAATTCAAGAGCATCCTGGACTTGATGGTTAAAGTTTACAAAGACTTTGATATCAAGGACTACACGTTCCGGTTAAGCTACCGTGATCCTAAGAACACTGAAAAGTACTTTGATGACGATGAAATGTGGAACAACGCACAGAAGATGTTGAAGGGTGCCATGGATGACCTTGGCTTGCCTTACGTTGAAGCCGAAGGGGAAGCAGCCTTCTACGGTCCTAAGTTGGACGTCCAAACCAAGACGGCCCTTGGGAACGAAGAAACGCTCTCAACTATCCAATTGGACTTCATGTTGCCAGAACGCTTCGACTTACACTACGTCGGTGCCGATGGTGAAGAACACCGTCCAGTTATGATTCACCGTGGCCTGGTTTCAACGATGGAACGGTTCACCGCTTACCTGACTGAAATCTACAAGGGTGCCTTCCCAACTTGGTTGGCTCCTAAGCAAGTTACCATCATTCCTGTTTCCGAAGAAAAGCATGGTGCTTATGCCGACAAGTTAGCTGCTGAATTAAAGGCTGCTGATGTTCGGGTCAACGTCGACAAGCGTGGTGAAAAGATGGGTTACCTGATTCGGGATGCCCAAACCCACAAGATTCCATACACGTTGGTTGTTGGTGAAGACGAAATGGCTAATGGCACTGTCTCTGTCCGGAAGTACGGGGAAGACGACAGTAACTCTATGAGCAGTGACGCCTTCGTCAAGGAAATCCTGAGCGACATCGCTTCATACAGTCGCGAAGAAAACTAACAGGTACTTTTAAAATAAGTTTCTGGCGCATAACCAGAGAATAGAAGGAACGGGGTCACCAGAAATGGTGGCCCCGTTTTTTAGTCTAGCGATACAGGGTGAAAAGTGGTAGCGTGTTAAGTAGGCTGGCCCGATACGTGGGGCTTTAGGCCACATAAATAACTAATTAATATAGAAGAAGTTGGATTGCTTTTCGGATTTGAGAGGGGGATGTTTGGGATATGTCACAACCCAAAACCAATGTGCTTGCCGTGACGATTGCCATTTACGTGGCAACGTTTGTGAGCGCGATTGAGGGAACTATCGTGTCGACGGCGCTACCTACGATTGTGGGGAACCTGCATGGTGTGGCGTTAATGAACTGGGTGTTTTCAATCTATCTGCTGGCAACGGCGATGGTGACACCGATTTACGGCAAGTTAGCCGATGTGATTGGGCGTAAGCCAGTCATGCAATTTGGCTTGGCTGTTTTTATCGTCGGGTCCGCCATGAGCGGCCTGGCGAATAGCATGCCGGTGCTGATCTTCTGGCGGGCGATTCAGGGGATTGGTGCGGGTGCCTTGTTACCAGTTTCAATGACAATCATTGCCGATATTTATTCACTAGAAAAACGGGCGAAGATTCTTGGTATCACCAACTCCGCCTGGGGGATTGCCGCCGTATTGGCACCTCTGTTGGGTGGCATCATTATCGATAAGCTAAGCTGGCATTGGATCTTCTTCATCAACGTTCCGGTTTGGTTAATTACCATGGTATTATTCCAATTATATTTACACGAGCCCAAGAGATTGCGGACGGAGAGCATCGACTATCTCGGGAGCTTTTGGCTGATGCTGTGTCTACTTAGCCTGATGTTGAGTTTTCAGGTGCTTAGTAGTCAACCCATCAGATGGTGGGGATTCGTCGGTGGGCTGGTCATCAGTGGCCTGAGTCTGTGGCTATTTATCCGGCGTGAACGGCGAGCAGTAGATCCAATCATCTCACTGGAACTCTTCAAGAACCGGCCGTTTATTGTTCAGAATGCAATTGCGACACTGATCAATGGCTATTTGATGGCGTTGACCGTCTACGTACCAACCTGGGGGCAAGGAATTCACGGCGTTTCGGCCTCAGTGGCCGGACTAGCGCTGACACCGAACTCCTTACTGTGGGTAGTTGGGGCATTTGCCACCGGTTACTTCCTCGCAAGATGGACGCCGCGGCGAATCCTCTACTTCAGTCTCTCATTCATTCTAGTGGCTGGGCTTGCCTTGGCATTGTTGCCAATGAAAGCACCGTTTGGCTGGTTCTTCGTGATCACAGCAATTAATGGGTTTGGCTTTGGGATCGCACTGACGGCCACCACCCTGACCTCACAACGGTTAGTCTCGGCGGAAAATGTCGGGGTTGCAACGTCATTTAACACGCTCGGTCGGACAATTGGGCAGGCACTAATGGTTTCCATCTTCGGTATTATCCTCAACACGGGGATGCAACAGAGTCTACAACATCATCCGGGAACCAGCATGGCGATGATGAACCGATTGATTAACCCCCAAACGGCCAGTGGTCTACCAACGCGGCTATTGCCGGCGCTACGTCAGGTATTGTACAATGGTCTGCATTGGGTCTATCTAATTGGCTTCCTGATTGTGGTTCTAACGTTTGTTATCAATCGTTTGGATCATAGTGATGAGATATTGGGTAACGGAGCGGATTAGCTGTCCTGCGTTTCTGAGGCCAATCAAAGTTGGAAAAGCTCACATCCATGTCTAATGACATCACTCTTATTTGTGGTTGGAGTGGACGGCTAGTATCGTGCCAATGGGAAGCGTGGTATGAACTCGTTTCGGTTGGGAAAACTAGTCGTAATTCGTCACGTATTTGTAGCCGCAGGAAGCCAGGGATGGAGCCAGCCGTGATAGTGGCGTTGGTAGGTGTATTTTGCCTACCTACACCACGGGACGAGCTTGGAGATGCGCTGAACTTTGCGTAGCTTCAAGTCGAGCCGGAAGCCCGCTCTTTGGCTGTAGGCGGTCCCCACAGCAGGCGGAATTCCTGGAAGCCGGAGGCGGCAGTAACGGTTATGCTGATTGAGAGCAAGTTTTCACCAAATAACCGTTGACATGAAACCGGGTAGCTGGTATGATGGTTAAGTTGAGAAATTAAGCAGAGGCTTCCGCTTCTCGCCCTGTGGCTTACGCTGCTGGGCTGGATATGCACGTTAATCCGATTATTTTAGTTGGATTTCTTGCGGGAGCCGTTTGATTATCATCAAAGGTTCCCGCATTTTTTGTGAGTGAGATTCTGCAGTTCTCGAGATTATTTTGGAGGTGGATTACCATAGCAAACGACACGATTGTCAACGAGGGAATTCGAGCACGTGAAGTACGGCTTATCGCTGGAGACGGCGAACAATTGGGTATCAAGACCAAGAGTGAAGCTTTACAGATCGCCGAAGACGCAAACCTCGATTTAGTTCTGGTTGCACCGAAAGCTAAGCCACCAGTAGCCCGGATCATGGACTATGGGAAGTACCGTTTTGAGTTGCAAAAGAAGCAACGCGAAGCACGTAAGAACCAAAAAGTGGTCAGTGTCAAGGAAGTTCGCTTGAGTCCTACCATTGATACCAACGACTTCAACACCAAGCTGAAGAATGCTAAAAAGTTCTTGGCTAAGGGTGAAAAAGTTCGGGTTTCAATCCGGTTTAAGGGTCGGGCAATTACCCATAAAGACATTGGTCGCGAAGTGCTTAATCGCATGGCAGCTGAAACGGCAGACGTCGCAACAGTTGTACAACGGCCAAAGATGGACGGTCGGAGCATGTTCTTAATGCTTTCGCCCATCGCAGAGAAATAGTGTGAATTGATTGGGTAGCATCAAGCTGCCGATTTAAGGAGGAAATTTCGTATTATGCCAAAGATGAAGACTAACCGCGCCGCAGCTAAGCGTTTCAAAGTAACTGCTAAGGGCGGTATCAAGAGTGCCAATGCTTACACGTCTCACCGTTTCCACGGTAAGACCAAGAAGCAACGCCGGAACCTTCGTGGTACCCGGATGATGAACGAAACGACGATCAACACTTACCGTCAATTACTGCAAAAGTAATCCAGTAAGCTGGTCACATATTTTTCGGGTCGACGAAATGTCGACATAATGTTTGAATTGATTTAGGAGGAAAAGATTATGCCACGAGTTAAAGGCGGTACTGTTACACGCGCACGTCGCAAGAAGGTTTTAAAGTTAGCTAAGGGTTACCGTGGTTCAAAGCACCGTTTATTTAAGGTTGCTAAGGACCAAGTCATGAAGGGTCGTCAATACGCCTTCCGTGACCGGAAAGCTACTAAGCGTAACTTCCGTAAGATCTGGATCGCCCGGATCAACGCCGCAGCACGGATGAACGGTCTGAGCTACAGCAAGTTGATGCACGGTTTGAAGTTAGCCAACATCGATGTTAACCGTAAAATGTTAGCTGATTTGGCAGTTAACGATGCTGCTGCATTCACTGCCTTAGCTGAACAAGCTAAGACTGCATTGGCTGCTTAATTCAGTTAATGAGAGAGAGGGACTTCGCATTTTGCGGGGTTCTTTTTTGTTAGAGAGTGGAGCAAGGCGGTTAGGCTTTGAGCATTAGGGAGCTAAGGTCTTCTGTTCGACTTTGCCGGACAGGAGGACTTAGCTTTCTAAGCGGAAAAACCTGCCTTGCGGAACTCGTTTCAAAGGCCGCAAATTTCCAGAAATAATGGTGAGAGAAAGTCTAACGCCCAAACCCGTCTGACCATTACAAACACTCGCAGCAGGAGTCACTTATTTTTCTAAGCGCAGGAATCTGGCTTGCGGAACTCGTTTCAGAAGCTGCAAGTTTCCGGAAATAATGGCGTGAGAAAGTCTAACTCTCTACATGAGACTAGCCACCGAAGGGCAGCCCCTCTCTCACGGGACACTTACTAATCAAACGCACCAAAAACCACCAACGACCATAATTGATCACGCCGACGACAACCCCGCACCACGGAATGTCGCCAGCAACGATCAGTACGAGCAACAATCAATCAGTCGTTGCGTGATTTTTAAAGCGCCACACGGGCGTTCTTAAAATCAGCAAAATTTCCGTTAAAACGTTTCGCATTCTCAGTCGTTACGAGTAGCAAATTTTGCGAAAATTGCGTATAATGAAATGCTAGACAGCCGATATCGGCAAACGGACGAAGGGGGGCAGTCACCCGCATGGTTTCCGCATTCAAGCCAACGTGGATGGTTACAAATATATACGATTTGACACCAGATCAGTTAAGAGCTCACGGGATTAAAGCCGTGATGACCGATCTGGATAACACCTTAATTGCTTGGAACAACCCTGATGGGACACCTGAATTACGGCATTGGCTAACGATGTTAGAAATGGCCGGCATTCAGGTCATTGTGGTGTCCAACAATAGCCGCGCGCGGGTGGACCGAGCCGTTGCACCTTTTAACTTACCTTATGTACACCGGGCGTTGAAACCTCTGACTTGGGGAATTCGCCGGGCACTTCACCGCTGGAATTTGCGGCGAGAGGAAGCCATTATGGTGGGTGATCAGCTCTTAACGGATGTTTGGTCTGCACATCGTAGTGGGGTCCGAAGTGTCCTGGTGAAGCCGATTTTGACATCGGACGCCTGGGTCACGAAGGGGAACCGCTTATTGGAAAAGGTCGTCATGTGGCGTTTGCGGCATGACTATCCAGAATTAACTTGGCAGGAGGATCTTAATGAACGAAAAACACACTGAACCCGTTTTAGTTGACGGTGAAGCTTTGCACTGTATTGGGTGTGGGGCGGAGATTCAAACAACGGACAAGACGGCACCGGGCTACACGCCCCAGTCGGCTTTAGAAAAGGGTATGGAAAAAGAGGAAGTCTATTGTCAACGGTGCTTCCGCTTGCGGCACTACAATGAAATTGTGCCCGTCGGTTTGACCGATGACGACTTTCTGAATTTATTGACCCAAATTCAAGACGCCAACGCGCTGATTGTCTACGTTGTGGACATCTTTGATTTCAACGGTAGTGTGATTCCTGGATTGCACCGGTTCGTGGGTGAGAACCCAATCTTACTGGTCGGCAACAAGGAAGATCTTTTGCCTAGCTCTTTGAAGCGCAGCAAGCTCAAAGACTGGATTCGGCAACGGGCCAACGAACAAGGCTTGCGGCCAATTGACGTGACCTTGTTGAGTGCCAAGACGAACCAGTCCGTGGACCAATTGTTGGAATTGATCAACAAGTACCGCGGCGATCGGGACGTTTACGTGGTTGGGGTGACCAACGTTGGGAAGTCCACGTTGATCAACCAAATTATTCGGCAAAATACCGGGGTCAAGGACCTGATTACCACGTCTCGTTTCCCTGGCACGACATTGGATAAGATTGAATTACCTTTGGATGATGACCACGTCTTGGTCGACACCCCTGGGATCATTCAGAACCAACAGATGGCACACTTCTTGGATGGTAAGGACCTCAAGCTTGTGGCGCCACAAAAGCAGATCAAACCCAAGACTTACCAGTTGAACGATCAACAGACGTTGTTCTTTGGTGGGATTGCGCGGTTTGACTACACCAACGGGCCGAAGAGTGGCTTCATTGCTTACTTTGAAAACAACTTATATATTCATCGGACTAAGCTGGAAAATGCGGATGACTTCTACACGCGCCAATTGGGGCAACTGTTGACGCCACCACAACCTGAAAATAAGGATGATTTTCCACCACTGGTTCCACATGAATTTAAAACAACTGTGAAGAGCGACCTGGTCTTTGAAGGCTTAGGTTGGATCACCGTTCCAGCCGGCGTCAATGTTACCGGTTGGGCACCTGCAGGCGTCGGCGTATTGGTCCGGCGCGCAATGATTTAGATAGATGGAGGAAAACAACGTGTTACGAGGGAAACAAAAGAGATATTTACGTGCTCACGCACACGCCATGCACCCCTTATTTTCTGTGGGTAAGAATGGCTTAACGTCGGCTTGGTTGGAACAATTGACCGGTGCCTTAGAAAATCGCGAATTAATCAAGATCAATCTCCAACAGAGTGCGGAAGCCACGGTTGAAGAAACCAAGAACTTTATCGAACAGGGAACGGACATTCAAGTCGTTCAAACGATCGGTCGGGTGCTGGTTCTTTACCGTCCCGCAACGAATGAAGAAAACCAAAGAATTTCATCAGTCGTTGAAAATATGTAGGAGGTCTGGCAGTCGTGGTAAAAATCTCAGAACAAACGAGTACGCAGGTGGCTACCCAGATGGCGGCAACCGCTAAGAAACGCCGAATTGGTATTCTTGGGGGGACGTTTAATCCGCCACATTTGGGTCACCTGGTAATTGCCGATCAAGTCGCCACGCAATTGGGACTTGATAAGGTTTTATTTATGCCCGATGCTGAACCGCCTCACGTTGATAAGAAGCTGGCGATTCCGGCCGCTGACCGCGTGGCAATGGTCAAAGCGGCAATCAAGGATAATCCTCGGTTCGATCTGGAGCTCACCGAGGTCCAACGCGGTGGGAAGAGTTATTCTTACGATACGATGTTACAGCTGACGCAGCAACATCCGGAAAATCAGTATTATTTTATCATTGGTGGTGACATGGTGGCTTATTTGCCGAAGTGGTACCGCATCAATGACCTGATTAAAATGGTGCAGTTCGTGGGTGTCTGCCGCCAAGGCTTCACTCGTGAATCACCGTATCCCGTACTGTGGGTGGACGTGCCAAGCATTGGCATCAGTTCAACCATGATTCGTGATCAAATCCGCCGGGGACAGTCGGTCCGTTACTTGGTACCGACCATGGTGGACCTCTATATAAAGGAGCATCTGTTATACCGTGACTGAGCTAACTTATAAAGAAAACATTTTTCCCGGCACGCGGCAGGAGCTGATTGACCGGATTTCAGACCAATTACGGCCAAAGCGATTCCAACACGTCTTGCGGGTTGAACAAACAGCCCTAGAACTGGCTGCTAAGAACGACGTTGACGCGGAGAAGGCCAGCATTGCTGGTTTGATTCACGATTACGCGAAGCAGCGGCCCGATGCCGACTTCATTGCCGCAATCAAGGCTTACCAATTGGATGCCGATTTGCTCAACTATGGCAATGCCATTTGGCACGGCCTCGTGGGTGCGGAGTTGATCAAGCGTGAGCTACACATTTACGATGAAGATATCTTAAATGCTGTGCGACACCACACGACTGGGGACGTCTATATGACGCCACTGGAACAAGTGGTCTACATGGCCGACTACCTGGAACCCGCACGGGACTTTCCAGGCGTCGATGAAGCTAGAAAGATTACGGCTAAAGATCTCGGGGCTGGTGTGGCCTATCAGGCGCAACACACCCTGCAGTATTTGGTCGAAAATGGCTTGCCTGTGTACCCCAAATCATTAGAAACTTACAATGCTTGGGTACCACGGTATCAGAAATAAAGCACCAAAATTCGAGAGGAGCAATTGCATGGATAGCAAACAAGTCTTAGAAATTGCAGTCAAGGCTGCAGAAAGCAAGCGGGCAGAAGATATGACCGCTTTAGATATGCGGAAGGTCAGCCTGATGGCCGACTACTTCCTGATTGTGGATGCCAACTCAAGTCGACAGGTCCAAGCCATCGTTGACGAGGTTGAAGACCAAGTTAGTGCCAATGGCGTTACCATCAAGGACGTTGAGGGTAAGAACAGTGCCAACTGGATTTTGATCGACTTAGGCGACGTGATCGTCCACGTCTTCCAGAAGGAACAACGGAGTCACTACAACTTGGAAAAGCTGTGGTCCGATGCCCCTGAAGTTGATTTGACCGAGTGGGTAGAGGCTGAAGCATGATCTATCAGTCCTTTGCTGAGCTTTACGACGAATTGTTCGATCCAGCCATGTACGACCAGTGGCTGGATTTTGTCGCCCAACGTGTCAGTCCCGCAGACGGCGAGTTACTCGACCTGGCCTGTGGGAGTGGTCGTTTAGGGGTCTTATTGGCCCAGCGTGGCTACCAAGTTAGTGGGTTGGATCTCTCTGAGGAAATGTTGGCGCTGGCCGCTAAGCACGCTCAGGAGGCTGACGTGACTATGCCACTCATGGCGGGTGACATGCTCGACCTGACGATGATCGGGGAATACCAGACGGTGACTTGTTTTGCGGATTCCTTCTGTTATTTACCGGATCTGGACGCTGTTACGGCGGCCTTCCGGCAGGTCCACGACCACTTAACGGTGGGCGGTAAGTTCTTGTTTGATGTGATTACGCCACACCAAACGGATGACGTTTATCCGGGCTACATGTATAATTACGTCGATGACACGCGGGCCTTTATCTGGACCAGCTATGGTATCGAAGACGAAGAACACGCGGCCGAACACGATCTGACCTTCTTTACGCAGAATGAAGAGACCGGTGACTACCATAAGGTTACGGAATTGCACCATGAGCGGACGTATGTGTTACCTGACTATCAGGCAGCGTTGAAGGCCGCTGGGTTAACGGTGCAACGGGTCAGTGCTGACTTTGGCAATGCCGAAGTTGCGGCAGATACCACGCGTTGGTTCTTCGAGGTAACACGGGAGGCGTAGGCATGGCGTTACAAGCTGTGGGCATCATTGCGGAATATAATCCATTTCATAACGGCCACGCCTACCAGGTGGCACAAGCCAGAAAAATGACTGGGGCCGACGTTGTGGTTGCGGCGATGAGCGGCAACTGGGTTCAGCGCGGAGAGCCCGCACTCATGGACAAGTGGCAACGCGCACAGGCCGCCATTGCGGGTGGCGTGGATCTCGTGGTTGAACTTCCCACGGCAAGTGCCGTCCAACCGGCACATCTGTTTGCGAGCGGTGGGGTTAGCCTGTTGGCAGCCATGGACTGTCGCTGGCTGGTCTTTGGCAGTGAGCATCCCGAGATGGACTATGACCAATTGATGGCGCATTTGCCCAGTGACCCGGCCACGTTTAAACGTTTTGATCAGACCTATGCGTCCTTGTTTCAAGGCTATCTACGCGAGCAAACGGGGATTACCCTGAATGCCGCTAATGATATTCTAGGGTTCTTCTATGCGCTGGCAAATCGTCGGCAAGGGAATCCGTTGGAATTGTTAGCGTTGGCGCGCAAGGGGAGTCAGCATAATGATCAAACGATTGCGGCGACCAGTGCTTTTGCCAGTGCTACATCGATTCGTTCGGCGGCGCTCACGGGTGACTGGGACGCGGTTGCGGCCGTGGTGCCGGCAACGACCCTCGCAATACTGAAAGATGCGCAGTTGACCAGTTGGGAAGACTTCTGGCCCAATCTACGATATCAGTTGGTGAGTGGGGACGTGGCCGATTTGCGGCAAGTGTACCAGATCACCGAGGGTGTTGAGTATCGACTGAAACGCGCCGCGCTACCGAGTGCCACGTTTGCGGAATTCATGCACGCGGTGAAGACCAAGCGTTACACTTACACGCGGTTACAACGGCAGTCGGCTTACTTGCTGGGGCAGATGAAGCCCGCTGAGATGGACCCACAGCCGCAGTATCTACGGGTGCTGGGCTATTCAGCAGCGGGACAGCGGTACCTGCATCAGATCAAGAAGCAGGTGAACCTGCCACTGATTAGTCGGGCTGATCGTGATTGGCAGCACGGTCCCGGTGAACTGGATGATCGGCTGGGTGCGCTACGGACGTTAATCACGGGGATTCCCCAAGATTATGGCCGAATTCCGGTAAAAATAACGCTTTTAGAGTGACTATCAAGGAAATTACCTTGACATCACATTTTTTGACAGGTATAATTTATCACGTTGCATTGGAGGAATTGCGATGAAATGGTCGTTGACCGAATTGCGAAAGAATCACCGAAACGATCCGTTGATGTTCGATGAAACCTTGGATTTAAAGGCGGACTTAATCGAACGTTACGGTAACGATGTGTTAGATGTCGGTCCCGTCCACGCTAAGGGCTTAGCGTCCGTTGTGGAAGGTGGCGACGTTGTGATTGTCGCACAGGTAACGGCGGACTTAACAGTGCCGTCAAGCCGGTCATTAGCACCGGTCGATTTACCTGTTAGTTTCAAAATGACGGAATTTTATGTTTCTGACCCGACCGCAACGCAACGGTTTGAGAAGACCGATGTTGTGATGGTGGTCACCGATGACCAGATTGATTTAGACAAGGCCGTCGGGGATAACATTATTTTACAGATTCCGATGCACATTCTTTCTGACGCTGAACAACAAGGCGAAGCGATGCCCACTGGTAAAGATTGGGAAGTCGTTTCCGAAGAGAACCTTGAAGCAGTTGAGAAGGAAAATCAATCAGTTGATCCACGTCTTGCAAAGTTAAAGGATTTCTTCCCTGATCAGGATGATCAATAATCCTCTTTGTAAGCCTTAAAAATTTTTTCACTAGTGGATATAATTTTATTTGAAGGAGGTGTTTTCTTTGGCTGTACCAGCACGGAAAACGTCTAAGACGAAAAAAGCTATGCGTCGTGGTCACATCAAGTTAACCACGCCTAATTTAACTGCTTGCCCTAACTGTGGTGAATTACGTAAGTCACACATGGTTTGCCCAAGTTGCGGTTTCTACGATGGCCGTCAGGTCGTTGCAACGAAGACTGCAAGTAACAACTAATTCAATTTAGGAAGAAACTCCCATGAAGTCCGCGGCTTCTGGGAGTTTTTTTGCGCATTCAACGGTGGTTTGCTTTGCGCAGAGTCAGTGAAAAAAGGTATAATAACGACACTAACGTAAATTTGAGGAGTGAAATTTTGGCAATTAAATTAATCGCGACCGACTTAAACGGGACGCTACTGCACAATGACCAGACTTTCAACCAGTCTCTGTTCCGGGAGACCCTGCAGGCTTTGGGTCAACGAGGAGTTCGGCTGGTGCTATCCTCTGGCAACCAGTTTACTCATTTGGAAAAGTTATTTCACGACGTCATGGCCGATAATCTGGCCATTGTAGCCGAGAACGGGGCCTCCATCTACTTACAAGGAAAGCAGGTCTTCGACGGCAGTCTGAGTGCTGAAGACTTACACCACTTTGTGACCGTTGATCGTCATCAGGACTTTCTGAAGTCCGCCTATGTTATTCTGGTGGGACAACAGGGCTCTTACACAGAAACGGGGGCACCGCAGGTATTGATCGATGCCGCCGAGAAATTTTACGACAATCTCCATCAGGTCGCTGATCTGAGCACCGTCGAAGATCGGATCAAGAAGATAAGTATTTCCACGGCACCTGGGGAAGCAACCAAGCTGGTGGCTGACCTGAATGCCTACTTCGATGGCAAGCTACAGGCCCACGACAGTGGTTACGGTGTGGTTGACGTGGTTGCTGCCAATGTTGGCAAGCTGCCAGCTGTACAGTGGTTGGCCGACCGCTGGCATGTGACCGCTGACGAGATCATGGCTTTTGGCGATGGTGCTAATGATGTGCCACTGCTGCAATTTGCCAAGCAAAGTTGGGCCATGTGTAATGCCCCAGTTAGCGTTCAGGATACGGCTACCCGCGTGACTAGTGTGGATAATGAGCACGATGGTGTATTAACGACGATTCAATCAGCATTGATGGTGATGTAGTTAGGGTCATAGAACTAGCGGAGGGTAGTAATGGACAACTTTTTCTTTGATTTTGACAACACGTTAGCCGATTCTAGCAATGTCGCCGTGCTGGCGACGCAGCGGGCATACACGGCAAAGGGATTGGCGATGCCCACACGTGAGGCCATTGTCGGCTACATGGGGGTGCCGATTGAGGTGTCTTTTGCGAAGATGGCGACGGTCAGTCTGGACGATGCCGCGCTGGAAGACTTGTTTACCGAATTTCGCAAGCAGTATCAACGTGCGGAGACGACTGGAATTACCTTGTTTGATGGGATGGCGGCCACCATTGCTGAGCTCAATCAGCGGGGGAAACGTCTGTACGTGGTCTCCAGTAAAAACTCGGTACCTCTGCAGAGAAACCTCAATCAGGTTGGCCTGGGCCAGTCGTTTGCGGCCATCAGTGGGTCCGATATGGTGGCACACTACAAGCCGGCACCGGATGGCGTGGTCAACCTGTTACAGCGGTTTGATTTAGATGCTGCCCACAGCGTGATGATCGGGGATGCCAAGTATGACATCCGAATGGGCCACAACGCGGGTGTCGCGACGGCCGGCGCAATGTGGGGCGCAGCTGACCCGATGGCTGTTAAAGCTGAAAAACCGACGTATCTCTTGGATACGCCGGCGGAATTACTTAATTTGTAAGAGGGTGGCGTTTAAGCTGTAATGGCTTGAACGCTTTTTTTATTACCATACTTTTGGTGGGTTACGCAGGAGTCGGTGGCTTTGGCTGGTGTAGCTTGGAGTCTTGTAATTGAATTCTAATAGGCAAAATATTAGCTAATCAAACCGCAGTCCGATAACATCAAAGATTAAAATATAATGATGCTTATAATTGTGGCTGTCAATTTTAACCGGCTAGCCGGTTATTTCTGACCGAGCTTACAAGTTTCTCTAGAGTTTTACGTATAAGGCGGCTAAACTGGTACTAATTGAATCGCAAACAAAGGAGAAATTAAGGCATGGGGAAACGACGGTTGCTGCTGGTGGTCATGTTGGTCGGACTGATTGGACTCGTGCGGTGGGGGATGCCGCAGAATTTTGGTTTTTCAATGATGCGTGTGAATCGTGTGGTCCATCAGTTGGAGACGCGGCTACCAGATGGGCAGGACCAGGCGGGAACTCCGGTTGAGAAGATTGCTGCGGAGCACCCGCTACACAGGACATATTACTATCACTTCGCCGGTAGCGTGCCGGTCAACGTGCGCCCCATATTTGAGGAGGCCGTGACGGTCTATAACAAGACGGGCCTGGTTAAGCTGATTGCTGGTAAACCACAGCAAAAGCAAAATGGGATTACATTCTTCACGTACCATAAGGAAACTTCGACGCAGCCTAATTTTCTAGAGTTGGGCGAGGGTGGCCCCGAGATTCGGCGTTACGTGGGCTTGGGGAGCTATACGATTAATCGGGCACGAGCTGGCCTAAATTTGGCGCATCCTGAAGCCGGCATTCGCCCTTCAGTGGCAATCCATGAGCTGGGTCACGCAATCGGCTTGGAACACAGTAAAAGTCGGCAATCCATCATGTATCCGTTGGATCAGGGGCACGAACGACTGTCGGCCGCCGATCGAAAGACGTTGCGGGTGCTGTATGCGCAGAACGGGTGAGTCTGTGCTTATTAAAAAACTAAGCAGAAAGCCTGCGATTTTAATCGCGAGATGATTGCAATAATTTAATAATCCTTTTCAAATATCAACATTGATAATACAAGCATATGCTAAACATATGTAAGCATTTGTTAATCTCTTGAGAGCACATCGTGATATAATATCTATCAAATAGGAGGCGATTATTGTGGCGACTTCACAGATAGGAATTAGACTGGATGATAAGGAAAAGCATGAATTTGAGCAGAATGCAAAGGCAATTGGAATTACAACCTCATCTGCAATAAAGATGTTTATTGCAAAGTTTAATCACGACAAAGGGTTTAGCTATCCGGTGACGGCTAAGGAAAGCATTGAGACAAGAAAATTACCTGAAGAAGTCGAGAAAGCAATGGTTATTGCTAAGGCTGAGGAGCTAGGACTTTTAGAAGATACAAGCGAAAAGGTCGCTAACGTTCAGGAATTACGTAATCGTTGGGTTCAGTGATGGTATATGAAATTCGGCTTGAAAAATCATTTATTAAAAGAATGGATAACATGGCTAAGCTATTCAATCTGGAAAATGCAGAGGCTCAAGAAGTCAGAGAAATAATTGTTGATGCGATTGGATTGCTTTCACTTGGAATGTCTTTGCCTGAGGATTATGCTGATCACAAGTTAGAACGAGAACCTTGGTATAACTATCATGAGTTTCATATTCTAGATGATCTTTTGGTCGTGTATTACAGAATTGATAAGAAGCAACGTATTAGAATGGTTACAATCACAAACCATGAAGAACTTGCATCTGGGAAATTACAAAACTAATTGTGGATAGGTGAGAATTCAGATGACGAATCCTCACCTATTTTTTTATGAATCAAGTCCGTTATATGGATCAATTACTGATAAGATGTGAGAGATTGGGTTAGGGGATGCTGATAAGAAGATGGGCGCTCCAGTTATGAAAAAAATAATATTTGCCAGCGAATTTTCGCATTTTTATCAGGTTTAATTCTCGTGAGCAAACTCAACCGAACAATCCTCAAAGTCTGGTATACTTGGTTCCGGTAATTAACGCGGCTATGAACACTTGTGGCCTGCAAGTAGTTGCCAAATGACGCAAAATCCGACCGGCGAAGAACCGACAGACCTTGGTCGATTGAATGGTGGGTCAGTCAAATTTCGAAGAAGAATCGGCTTTTTCATAAATTGGACCGTATCAATTTACAAAAAGGTTGACTTTTCGACAAAATTTAGTATGATGAAGAAGTACAAAATTAACCTCTAATGATTTCTGTTAATTGTTTAGAAGGATGTTATTCAACGAAGGAGTGTAAAATTCATGGCAGTAGATTACGATTCCAAGTCATACTTGGAAAAGGTTGACGCCTGGTGGCGTGCTACAACGTATCTTTCCGGTGGTATGATTTTCCTGAAGGACAACCCATTGTTCTCAGTTACCAACACACCAATCAAAAAAGACGACGTTAAGGTTAAGCCTATCGGACACTGGGGTACTATCTCAGGACAAACTTTCCTGTATGCCCACGCTAACCGTCTGATCAACAAGTACGGCTTGAACATGTTCTATATCGGTGGTCCCGGTCATGGTGGCCAAGTTATGGTAACCAACGCGTACTTAGACGGTACCTACACTGAAGATTACCCTGAAATTACTCAGGACCTCGAAGGTATGGCACGTCTGTACAAGCGGTTCTCATTCCCAGGTGGGATTGGTTCTCACATGACTGCACAAACACCTGGTTCTCTTCACGAAGGTGGAGAACTTGGTTACTCTCTGTCCCATGCTACTGGTGCCGTATTAGACAACCCAGACCAAATTGCATTTACTGTAGTTGGTGATGGTGAAGTTGAAACCGGCCCTGCCATGACTGCATGGAACTCCATCAAGTTCTTGAACCCTAAGAACGATGGTGCCGTATTACCTATCCTTGACGTAAACGGCTTCAAGATTTCCAACCCTACTATCTTCTCACGGATGAGCGACGACAAGATCGCCAAGTTCTTCGAAGGTTTAGGTTGGTCTCCTCGCTTCCTCGAAAACGACGATATCCATGATTACATGACTTACCACGAAAAAGCTGCTAAGTTATTTGACCAAGCTATCGCTGACATCAAGCAAATCCAAAAAGACGCCCGTGAAAACGGCAAGTACGAAGACGGTGAAGTTGCCGCTTGGCCTGTTGTTATTGCACGCTTACCAAAGGGTTGGGGTGGTCCACAAAAGAACCCAGCCGGCGAACCAATTGAAAACTCATTCCGTGCTCACCAAGTTCCGCTTGGCTTGAGCCAAAACAACTTCGACGAATTACCAGAATTTGAAGACTGGATGAACTCATACAAGCCAGCCGAATTATTCAATACTGATGGTTCATTGAAGGCAGAAGTTGCCGACTTTGCACCTAAGGGTGACAAGCGGATGGCTTCTAACCCAGTTGCTAACGGTGGCCGTGCGCGTGGCGAAAAGCCTGAAACGCTTGACTTACCTAACTGGAAAGACTTCGCTAACGACATCAACGAAGATAACCGTGGGACGAACTTGCCAGATGGCAACCGGAACATGGATATGAACGTTCTGTCAACCTTCTTTGCTGGCGTTGCCACTAAGAACCCAACGTCATTCCGGATCTTCGGACCTGACGAAACGATGTCTAACCGTCTCTGGGAAATGTTCAAGATTACGAACCGTCAATGGATGAGTAAGGTCAAGGAACCAAATGACCAATACGAAGCTCCAGAAGGCCGTATCTTGGATGCCCAATTATCAGAACACCAAGCTGAAGGTTGGCTTGAAGGTTACACCTTAACTGGTCGTACCGGTGTGTTCACGTCTTACGAATCATTCTTGCGGGTTGTCGACTCAATGACGACGCAACACTTCAAGTGGATCCGTCAAGCTGCTGCTGAACCATGGCGTAATGATTACCCATCATTGAACCTGGTTTCAACTTCAACTGTATTCCAACAAGACCATAACGGTTACACCCACCAAGATCCAGGTATGTTGACTCACTTGTCCGAAAAGAAGTCTGACTTCATTCGCCAATACCTGCCAGCAGATGCTAACTCACTCTTGGCTGTATTTGACCGGGCCTTCACTGACCGTCAAAAGTTGAACCATATCGTTGCTTCTAAGCAACCACGTCAACAATGGTTCTCTGTTGCCGAAGCTGAAGAATTAGCTACTAAGGGTCTTAAGACTATCGACTGGGCTTCCACTGTTGCCGAAGGCGAAGATGCTGATATCGTCTTTGCTTCTGCCGGTGTTGAACCAACCATCGAAACTCTTGCTGCTCTTAGCTTGGTTAACAATGCATTCCCATCTGTTAAGATGCGTTACGTCAACGTTGTTGAATTGGAACGTCTTCAAAAGAAGAACGGCCCTCTGAACGACGAACGTGCATTGAGCGATGCTGAATTCACGTCATTCTTCGGCGAATCTGGTACGCCAGTTCTGTTTGGCTTCCACGGTTACGAAGACTTGATCGAATCATTCTTCTACGAACGTCAACACTTAGGCTTACACGTTCATGGTTACCGTGAAGATGGTGATATCACGACTGCTTACGACATGCGTGTATACTCCGAATTAGACCGGTTCCACCAAGCTAAGGATGCTGTTAACACGTTAGTTGCTAACGGTGTTGTTGACAAGGCTGCTGCTGCAGACTTCGACAAGAAGATGGATGACATCTTAGCTAAGCACATGAAGATCACTCGTGACGAAGGTCATGATATCGAAGAATTCACTAAGTGGCAATGGGCCCCATTGAAGAAGTAATTTCTTCAATCTGAATTTTTCAAAAGAGGATTACTCCCAATTGGGGGTGATCCTCTTTTTGTAAACGATGGTAGCGATGGGAACGTCACGATACGTGAAAACGGCGTAAGCACCTAATAACTGACCGT
>NZ_AZCZ01000037.1 GCF_001434055.1 Levilactobacillus parabrevis ATCC 53295
GACGGTCAGTTATTAGGTGCTTACACCAATCCCGCCACAACGGGATTTCAAAAACAATTTGACTTAGTCCTTGTGCATCTCGAAAACTTTGCTATAGTCAGGAGCTAAGCCCTACTTCTTCAGCGCCTCGTCCAACGCCTCAACGTGTTCAATCGGACCGACCACCGTCAACACATCATGCAGCATCACCATATCGGTTGGCTGCGGAGAGATGTTAATCTTCTGATCATGTTGAATTGCAATGATTGTCAGGTCAAATCGTTTCCTCAGATTCAATTGAATCAAGTTCTGATTCACAAACGTTGGGTCGGTAATGACCACCTCCGCCAACGTGTATTTATCACTCAGATCAATGAAATTCAGGATGTGGTTAGACAACAACTTGCGAACAATACTGTGCCCCATATCACGCTCAGGGAAAATCACCTGGTCGGCCCCCACTCGCTTCAACACCCGGCCGTGGTCGCTGGTTTCAGCCTTCGCAATCACCTTCTCGGCTCCCAGTTCCTTGGCTAACATCGTCGTTAGAATACTAGCTTCCATGTTGTTCCCGATACCCACGATCACGTAATCGAAGGTGTCAATGTTGAGCTCGCGCAAAACCTCTTCATCCCGAGTATCGGCGACCAACGTCTGCGTGGCAATTTCCGTCATCTCATTAACGGGCTGCTCTTGAACATCGACTGCCAAGACATCTTGGTGGGTCTCCGCCAGCGTTTCCACAACACTTTGTCCAAATCGGCCGAGGCCTAACACTGCAAAACTTTTTTTCATCGTTCAGACTCCTTAACCAATTAAAATATTTTCTTCAGGGTAACGAATCAGGTTCTTCTTAACCTGACGCCGTGACAACGTATAGAGCGTCGTGAAGATACCGACCCGCCCGATGAACATCAGCAGCATGATCACGCATTTACCAATCACCGTTAGATGCGGTGTCAGGCCCAAACTCAGCCCAACGGTCCCGAACGCTGACAAAACTTCAAACACAATGTATTCCAAGCCAAAGTTTTGGGGAATCTTTTCCGTTTGAGTCAGCACCAACGTTGCTAGCGCAATAACCACGCTGGCCATAAAAATCAGGAGCAAAGCCCGACTCACATTAGCTTGACTGAACCGCCGATGTGCGAACTCCGCATCGCGCTTGCCCCGCAGCTGTGAAATACTTTGAATCATCAGCACGCCAAACGTCGTCGTTTTGATCCCCCCAGCAGTTGATCCAGGCGTCCCACCAATAAACATCAGAATCATAATCAGAAAAACACTACCGGGATGTAAGCCATCCGTCGGTAAGGACACCAGACCGGCCGTCCGCGGTGTCACACTCAGAAACAGCGTGTTCACGGTACGATTGATCCATGACGTCCCCTTGGGTAACCAACTTAAATCACGTTCAGTGACCAGTAAAATCAAGAACCCCACCACAAACAGTGACACGGTCGTGACCAACGTCAACTTCGAATTTAGCGTCAGGCGTTTCCGCTCGTGGTAGAGCAAAAGATCGCGCCAGACCAGAAAACCGAGACCCCCAGCAACAATCAAGATTGTCGTCACCAACAACATGTAAGAATCGTTACGAAAACCCATCAGACTGTTTCCAAAGACATCGAAGCCGGCATTGCAAAATGACATAACCGAATGAAACAGAGATATGTAAATGCCCTGCGACCACCCAAAACGTGGCACAAAGTCGAAAGCGAAGAGAATCATTCCCACAATCTGGAACAACGCGGACAACCCAATGACGTAACGAGTCACGCTCTTGGTATCGTGCAAGTGCTCCAGGTTCAACGACTCCTTTACCATCAGTTGGGTCGATAAGTTCAAGTGACGCCGCATGATGTTAAACAACAGAACGGTGAACGTCATATAACCTAATGCACCAATCTCGGTCATCACCATGATGGCAACCTGGCCAAACGGTGTCCACGTCTCCGCCGTATTGACTACCGTCAGTCCGGTGATACAAGTTGCCGAAGTTGCCGTAAACAACGCATTAATAAATGACACGGTATGCCCATAGGTTGCGACCGGCAAGCTCAAAAAGATGGTTCCCAACGCGATGATCAAAATAAACCCCATTACCATTTTCTTAGATAATGTATTTAGAAATAAATCATAAAATTTAGAATGTCGAATTTTTTCCATGTTTGCCCTGCCTCGTATCAGTATCCATTCCCTCAGTCTAAGACAACCACTGCGGGAAAACAACACCTAAATTGCTGGTCATTGAATCCTTTTTTCGTGCACGACAATCCCGTTCGCCCAGCGTGATTCAAGAAGGATTGCGACGGAACTCGGTCTGTACGTTGTCGTTTCAAACCCCATCTCATGGCATTACATCCAAACAAAAAATCCCCACCATAATGGTGAGGATTTCCCAATTGATAATATCGAAATATTAACGCTTGGAGAATTGTGAAGCCTTACGTGCCTTCTTGAGACCTGGCTTCTTCCGTTCCTTCATACGAGCGTCACGAGTCAAAAGACCCGCACGCTTCAATGGGCCACGGAAATCTGGATCTACATCGAGCAATGCCCGAGCGATTCCGTGACGAGTTGCGCCGGCTTGACCGGAGAACCCACCACCGCGAACAGTAACTAATGCATCATAGTTACCGAGAGTTTCCGTAACGTTGAATGGTTGTAAAACAACTTCACGAATACTTGCGAATGGAATGTAATCTTCGATTGCCTTGTTGTTCATAACAATCTTACCTGAGCCGGGTACTAAGCGTACACGTGCAGAGGAGTTTTTACGACGGCCAGTGCCGCGATATTGAACTTGTGCCAATTTGGTTTCCTCCTTAGATTAGGTTAGTAATGTCTAATACTTCTGGCTTTTGTGCTTCGTGCTTGTGGTCTTCACCAGCGTACACGTGAAGCTTCAATGCCATGTGGTGACCTAAGGAGTTCTTAGGGAGCATACCTTGAACAGAAGTTTCGATCAGTTTTTCTGGGTTTTGATCCCGGAAGTTACCAGCAGTCCGTGACTTCAAGCCACCAGCGAAACCAGTATGGTGGTAGTAAATCTTGTCGGTAGCCTTACGGCCAGTTAAAGCGACTTTTTCAGCGTTGATGACGATTACGTTATCACCAGTGTCCACGTTAGGGGTGAACGTTGGCTTGTTCTTACCACGTAATACAGAAGCAACGACTGAAGCAAGACGACCTAAGCTAACATCAGTTGCGTCAACAATGTACCATTTACGGTCAACATCGTTGGGTTTTGCCATATAAGTTGTACGCACGTTAAATTCCTCCATAAATCTGTGTTTGTCTGACACCAAGTAAACTTTCCGGGGCTTATCGTGGGGCAAACAATACCAACAACCATAATACAAAGTTTTCACCATAAAGTCAATGATTGTTTAGCCCCTTAGCCGAAATTTCACCGCTGATGTTGCGGTAATTTCGTTGGATGCGCCGGATCCTCTCCCTGATAGTAGACATGTTTCAAGTATAAACCCGCGGCTGGCACCGTTCTACGAGCCTGTCGACGGTCTTTAACTTCATAAAGTCGCAAAATATCATGAACCGGTCGGGTGCCGGCACCAATTTCAATCAGCACGCCAACCATAATTCGAACCTGATTATACATGAAGCCATTACCATAGAATTCGAAGACCAATTCATCATTGGCTTCATCAATATGGCACGTTGCCTCATAAATGGTCCGTACAAACGTCCGGGTCTGGGCTCCAGACGCCACGAAGCTGGTAAAATCGTGTTCTCCGACCAAGTCGCCTAGGGCCTGGTTAATCTTACCCAAATCCACTGGAAACTTCCAGTGCCCCGTATAATTGCGTTTAAACGGATTCCGGAATTCACCTAGATCCATCCGATACAAATAGCGTTTCCCAGAGACATCATACCGCGCATGGAAAGTTTCCACCACCTCTTCGACCTTTAAGACCTCCATATCCATCGGTAACATGCTGTTTAAGCCCTTGCGCATGTTCTCCGCGGGAATGATGAAGGGAAAGTCGAAATGGGCCACCTGAGCCAATGCGTGGACCCCTGCATCGGTTCGCCCAGAACCATAGATCACGATGGCCGGTGTCGGGTTCTTAGCCATCTTATTGACGACCTTAGTCAAGACGCTTTCAACCGTCCGTTTGTGCGGCTGCCGCTGAAAACCAGCGAAGTCGGTTCCATCATACATAAAAGTTACCTTGTAACGTTGCATGTTTCCTCCTACCAACGACGAGTAGCTAAAATGGCAGCAAACGCCACCACAAAAATAATCCACGTAATCGTATCTCGTCGTTGCCAAGTTAAAATACGATACTGACTGCGATGCTCACTGTCCTGATACCCACGGGCTTCCATGGCCGTCGACAAGTCCTCTGCCCGATTAAAGGCACTCATGAATAATGGCACCATCAAAGGAATGAGCGATTTGGCCTGCTTCAACAAGCCCCCCTCGCCAAAGTCCACGCCGCGGGCACGCTGCGCATTCATGATCTTATTGGCCTCATCCATCAGTGTAGGCACGAAGCGCAAAGCAATCGACAACATCATCGCTAATGTGTCGACTGGAACGCGAACCCACCGTAAAGGTTTCATTAATGAGGCTAGGCCAGTCGCAATGTCCAATGGCTGTGTCGACAACGTCAATAGTGTCGACATCATGATGATCAGCAGGAAGCGAATAAAAATATACCCGGAATTAACGAGGCCAAACTGCGTAATATTCACAAATGCCCAGTGAAAATACACGTGACCGCCAACGGGGCTGAACAGCAGCTGTAAGACCACGGTGAAGACGATCAACCAGATCAACGGGCGAATCCCCTTCAGAAAGAAACCTAAACTAATCTTTGAAGCCAGGATTGCTCCCAAGGTAAACGCAATAATGATCAGGTAGCTCACGGGGTTGTTAGCCATGAAGACCAGCCCAATGTAGCAGAAACTCAGCAGTAACTTCGCTCGGGGATCCAAGCGATGGACCACCGAATTAAGTGGTAGATAGCGGCCAAAGATAAAGTTAGACATGTGTGCCCCCCTTTCGTGGCCACCGCGCGGCGAGTTGATCCGCCAGTTGGTCGGCCGTCAAGGGTAATGCGTCCCACGCCAAGCCCCGATTGGCCAGTCGCTGGGCAACCTGAGCTGCTTGGGGCATATCCAATTGGTTCTCCCGCAACCATTTCTCGCTGCTGAAGACCTCTGCTGGCGTACCAAACTTGACCAACCGACCGTCGCGCATCACAGCAACTTGCTCGGCGTATTGCACCACGTCTTCCATCTGATGGGTCACGAGGACAATCGCCAAGCCCTGTTCACGGTGAAGCCGCTCAAACAAGGTCATCATTTCTTGACGACCTTGGGGGTCTAACCCGGCCGTCGGTTCATCGAGGATCAAGACCTTGGGACGCATTGCCAGAACGCCGGCAATCGCGACCCGCCGCATCTGGCCACCAGAGAGCTCAAATGGTGACCGCTCGGCGTAACTACTATCTAGTCCGACCGTCTGCAGCATGGCATCGGCCAATTTATTAGCGTCAGCCTCAGCCATCCCAAAGTTTTTAGGGCCAAACGCGATATCTTGCCGCACGGTTTCCTCAAACAATTGATTCTCAGGAAATTGAAAAACCATGCCGACGTGTTGCCGCAACGGTTTCAGGTCAGCGTTAGTGGTCTTGGGCGTAATCGTAAAATTATCCACGGTAATTTCACCAGCCGTGGGTTTAAGTAAGGCATTAAGCTGTTGAATCAGCGTAGATTTTCCACTCCCGGTGTGCCCAATGATGGCTAAATAACCATGGTCGGGCACCGCAAAAGAAACATCACTGACCGCGGAGGTAGCCATGGGGGTTCCCGCTTGATACGTGTAACTTACGTGTTCGAAAGAGATTGCCACAGCCATTCCTCCATTTCTGCGGCACCCTGATAGTCGGCTGGGGGTTCGATGCCCCGTTGCCGCAACGCCGCCTTTAATTTTTCCGTAAAGGGCAGGTCCAGACCGAGTTCAACGAGGCGCTCGCCCTGTGCAAAAATAGTAGCTGGAGCGGCCTCATCAACCAGTTGACCATCATCGATCACCAATACCCGGTCGGCAATGGTGGCCTCATCGATGTCATGTGTGATTGAGATAACGGTTAAATGCTGCGTCTGCCGCAACTCGCGGACCAGCGCCAACATCTCACGCCGTCCCTGAGGATCCAACATGCTGGTTGCTTCATCAAGAATCAACACATCTGGCGCAATGGCAACGATACCAGCCAACGCCACCCGCTGCTTCTGTCCCCCAGACAAAGAGCTCGGTTCGCGCTGGGCAAACTCACTCATCCCAACACGCGCAATGGCCGCCTTAACGCGCGGCAACATTTCCGTACGAGGCATTTGCCGATTCTCCAGGCCAAAGGCAACATCGTCTTCAACGGTCGCTCCCACAAATTGATTATCGGGATTTTGGAAAATCATGCCAATCTTTTCACGGACTTGCCACACCGTCTCCGGGGTCAATTGGATTCCTCCCACCGTAATCTCACCAGTCGTGAACGGTAACAGGCCATCTAACGACTTGGCTAGCGTGGATTTCCCACTCCCGTTATGCCCAACAATTGCGAGCCACTCACCGGCATGGACGGTAAAACTAACGTCATTTAGTGCAGGTCGCGGATCATCCGCTTGGTAACGGTAGGTCAGATGTTTAACTTCAATTATATTTTCCATCTGCGCTATTGATTCTCCTTACGAAAAAAGTCACCGCTAATTATACCAAATATTCCGATGATACCGAAGAGTTGTGCCTAAGCTTTCAAAATTTTATTTGCCTTGGCCTGAGTTATATTGGCAACGCTGATTTCCATCTCTCAGTAAACCGTTTCCGGCGCCCAAATAAAAAAGTGTATAAAAAAATCACTAACAAACCAGCGGCGCTGAGGCGTTTGCCCCCATTCAAGCTAGACTCGGAAAGATTTCCCCATCATCGTAGCGCTCTATACCACATGGTTCTAGTGATTAATTTAAAACATATCGGTATCACGTTTATGGACGTGATCACTCCATGAATCGCAGTCTAGTAAAGACTAGTCAACGAATTCCAAGATAGCCATAGCGGCACCATCACCGCGACGAGGCATCGTCTTTAAGATACGCGTGTAACCACCGTTACGGTCGGCGTACTTAGGTGCTAATTCGCTGAATACCTTTTGCAATGCGCTGGTAACGACAACATCATCGCCGTCTTCCTTAACATCTGCAACCACGTTACGGATGAACGCAGCAGCTTGACGACGTGCGTGCAAGTCGCCTTGCTTACCTAAGGTAATCATTTGGTCAGCCGTTTTCCGAACTTCTTTAGCGCGTGCTTCAGTCGTTTCGATGCGGCCGTTTAAAATTAAACTGGTAGTCAAATCGCGTAATAAGGCACGACGTTGAGAACTAGTCCGTTGTAATTTACGGTAACTCATAAGAAACCCTCCTTTGAGTGTCTAAAATTAGTCTTCCTTCCGAAGTGACAAACCTAAGTCAGCTAACTTAGCCTTAACTTCTTCAAGGGACTTGCGACCCAAGTTACGAACCTTCATCATGTCTGCTTCAGTCTTATTAGTCAATTCTTGGACCGTGTTGATACCAGCACGCTTCAAGCAGTTGTAAGAACGAACGGATAAGTCAAGCTCTTCGATGGTCATCTCAAGCATCTTTTCCTTATGCGTTTCTTCTTTTTCAACCATGATTTCCGCATTCTTAGCTTCGTCGGTCAAGTCGACAAACATAGCCAGATGTTCGGTTAAGATCTTAGCAGCCAATGCAATGGCTTCGCTTGGATTAATTGAACCGTTTGTCCAAACATCCAGGGTCAATTTATCGTAGTCAGCCCGTTGGCCAACCCGTGCATTCTCTACTTGGTAGTTAACCCGTTCGATTGGGGTGTAAATGGAATCAACAGCTAAGACACCAATTGGCATTTCCGTGTTCTGAGCTTTGTGCTCGTCAGCAGAAACATAGCCACGGCCCTTATCCGCAGTCATCCGCATATGGAACGTTGCCCCATCGGCAACCGTAGCAATGTACAGATCTGGGTTTAAGACATCAACGTCGGCACCCGCAACAATATCACCGGCAGTGATTTGTGCTGGACCTTTAACGTTAATTTCCATGGTTTCCTCTTGATCGTCAGAACCGTTGAGCTTCAACGCAATCTTCTTAACATTTAAGATGATCTGCGTGACATCTTCAACCACACCTTCAACCGTCGAAAATTCATGTAAAACCCCGTCGATTTGAATGCTGGTAACAGCTGCACCAGGTAATGATGAAAGCAAGATCCGCCGTAATGAGTTGCCAAGCGTTGTCCCGTAACCACGTTCTAACGGTTCAACAACAAACTTACCGTAGTTGCTACTTTCGTCAATTTTATGAATGTTAGGCTTTTCAAATTCAATCATTCTTATCGTTTACCCCTTTCAAACCGCGTTGAGCTCCTATAAGTCAATCCCATCATGAAGGTTGCCCTCATTAATGAAACGCTCACGTTAAACCCGACGGCGCTTTGGAGGACGAGTCCCATTATGAGGCACTGGCGTAACATCGCGAATAGCGGTGACTTCGATACCAGCAGCTTGGATGGCCCGGATAGCAGCTTCACGTCCTGAACCAGGACCCTTAACAGCAACTTCAACGGACTTAATACCATGTTCTTGTGATGCTTTAGCAGCGGCTTCAGCAGCCATTTGAGCAGCAAATGGTGTTGATTTCCGACTACCCTTGAAACCTAAGGCACCAGCTGATGACCAGGCAATGGCGTTACCTTGAACGTCAGTGATCATAACTAATGTGTTGTTAAACGTAGCATGAATGTGTGCAACACCGGCTTCAATATTCTTCTTGACCCGACGCTTGCGACTAGTTTTTCTAGTAGCCATAAAGTGTTAACCCTCCTTTACTTCTTCTTACCGGCAACGGAAACGGCTTTACCCTTCCGAGTGCGGGCGTTGTTCTTGGTGTGTTGGCCGCGAACAGGTAAACCGCGACGGTGACGCATACCACGGTAAGAACCGATTTCTTGCAAGTTCTTGATGTTCAGGCTAACTTCACGACGTAAGTCACCTTCGACCTTGTACTTGTCGACTTCGGCACGAACCTTGTCTTCTTGATCAGGTGTCAAATCGCGAACCCGAACGTCTTCTGCGACACCAGCATCCGCAACAATCTTGTGTGCGGTGTTGATACCAATACCAAAAATGTAAGTCAAACCATAAGCGATTTTCTTATCACGTGGTAAATCCACTCCAGCAATACGTGGCATTAAATGTGCACCTCCTATAAATTGAATTACTTACCCTGGCGTTGTTTATGCTTAGGGTTGGCTGAGCAAATAACCATTACTCGACCCTTACGCTTGATAACCTTGCAGTGTTCGCACATTGGCTTAACTGATGGTCTTACTTTCATGAATATCCCTCCTACATCTGTCCAGGCGGTTACTTGAAACGATAAGTAATCCGGCCTTTAGACAAGTCATACGGTGACATTTCAACAGTTACTCGGTCACCGGGCAGAATACGGATGTAATGCATCCGAATCTTACCGGAGACATGAGCGAGAATCTCATGACCGTTTTCTAATTCGACCCGAAACATTGCGTTAGGCAATGTTTCGGTAACTTTACCTTCGACTTCGATGACATCGCTTTTCGCCACGAAAGTACCTCCCTTATAATTGCGTGTAAAATACACGTAAAAGCAGCAGGAGCAAGGATGTTGCTCCCGCCTAGCACCTGTGAATTGCGACAGCGCGCCATTTACAGGCTAAACCTGAATAAGTCTACCATAATTCTTGCCACTTAGCAAGAACTTAGTAAATCTAGAGGTTCTTCAAGATCTTTTCAATGTCGACGTAGACATCATCGATAGCCCGGTCACCATCAACCGTAAAGAGCAGACCCTTCTTGGTGTAATAATCAACTAATGGCGTGTTAGCCTTAAGGTTAACTGCCAAGCGATTCTTCACCGTTTCAGGTTTGTCATCTTCCCGTTGGTAGAAATCATGGCCACCACAAACATCACAAGTGCCTTCAACCTTAGGGTTGTTGTACAGTTTATGATAAGTAGCGCCACAAGTCCGGCAGATGTACCGGCCAGAAAGGCGTTCTACCAAGACATCAGGTTCAACGTGAATATTGATCACGGCATTGATGGCCCGATCAAGTTCAGGACCAAAGCTATCTAAAGCTTCAGCCTGAACAATGGAACGGGGGAACCCATCCAACATGAATCCTGCCTTAGTATCGTCTTGAGCTAAGCGATCCCGAACGATGCCATTCGTGACTTCATCCGGTACCAATTCACCTTTGTCGATGAACTTCTTAGCTGCCAAGCCCATTTCGGTTTCGTTCTTCATCGCTTCACGGAAGATGTCTCCCGTAGAAATGTGCGGTAAGTGGAACTCATCGATAATCTTTTGAGCTTGGGTCCCTTTACCGGCACCCGGTAAGCCCATGAGGATTAAATTCATTGCTGTCATGTTCGTTCTCCTTATTTCAAAATTATTAGCCTGAAATACACAAGCAGGTGTGCCAATTAGATCAACACACCCGCTGGAAACTCATTAAGCTGGTTCTGGACCTTGAGGGCCATTTGACGACCCTTGAATAAAGCCGACGTATTCGCGCTTCATCATCAATCCGTCTACCTGACGCATGGTTTCGATAGCCACACCAACGACGATTAAGAGGCTGGTACCACCTAAACCAATTGACTCATCTAAGTCCCAAAGATTTTGGGCTAACAACGGAATTAAGGAAATGAATCCAAGGAAGAGTGACCCAACAGTGCTGAGTCGCATCAACAAACTGGAAACGTATGACTGCGTTTCGTGACCAGGCCAAACACCAGGAATGTAGCTTCCCTGCTTTTGCAGGTTCTCAGACAACTTTTCTGGGTTAACTTGAACGAACGCATAGAAGAACGTGAACACAATGATCAGAACGGTGTACAGAATGGCACCATCAAAGGTTTGCATGTTGAAAAGGTTCGTCATGGTTTGGTACCAAGCATCTTGCGAATGCGTGTTTTGGAATGCCATCAAAATAGTTTGAGGCGTTGCAATAAACGAACTTGCGAAGATAACTGGGATAACCCCAGCCACGTTAACCTTTAATGGAAGGTAACTGGAATCTGGCGAACCAGAAACCCGACGCGTGTATTGCATTGGAACCCGCCGTTCGGCCTGTTGAACCCACGTCGTAAACGTGATAATCAACAATACCAAAACAACTAATCCTAATACGAAGAGCACGCTCTTCCACATGTCACCAGTTGCGATGTCAACGAAGTAATCTTTGTAGAGTTTGTAGACGGCAGTTGGGGTCCGGGCAATGATACCTGCGAAGATAATCATTGAAATCCCGTTACCTAACCCACGATCGGTAATCATATCACCCATCCAAGTGGTCAACATGGTCCCACCAGTCAGGATTAACCCGATTGAGAGGTATGTTGCGACACTAGGATTTTGCACCAATTTCATTGAGCTAAGCGCACTGAAACCGGCAGTGATCCCGATCGACTGAACGAAAGCCAAGGCAATCGCTAAGTAGCGAGTGGCTTGGTTTAACTTCCGCCGTCCAACGTCCCCTTGCTTACTCCATTCAACGAAGCGCGGAACGATGTCCATCTGTAGCAATTGAATAACGATTTGTGCAGTGATGTAAGGTGAAACCCCCATCGCGAAGATGGAATAGTTGGTTAACCCACCACCACTGAAGGTATCTAAAATACTAACTAACCCAGAAGACGCAACGCTTTGAAGTGCCTTCGCGTTAATGCCGGGGACAGTAATATAGGTACCCAACCGAAAGACAATCAAAACCAGAAGAGTAAAGAGAATCTTTTTACGAATATCTTTAATCTTAAAAGCGTTTTTTAAGCTTGTGAGCATTAAATCACCTCAGTCTTACCACCAGCAGCTTCGATAGCTTCGGCAGCTGACTTGGAGAACTTAGCGGCCTTGACCGTCAACTTCTTCGTTACTTCACCGTTGCCTAAGATCTTAATACCGGCCTTTTCGTTCTTCACGATGCCAGCTTCAACCAAGGCAGCTGGAGTAACTTCAGCACCATCATCAAAGACGTTCAAAGCGGATAAGTTTACGACAGCAAATTCCTTACGGTTAATGTTGGTAAACCCACGCTTTGGAATACGACGGTACAGTGGCATTTGGCCACCTTCAAAACCCAAACGGGTCTTGCTACGAGCCTTTTGACCTTTTTGGCCACGACCAGCAGTCTTACCGTTACCAGATGAATCACCACGACCAACCCGGTTACGAACCTTCCGTGAGCCTTCAGCAGGTTTTAATTCGTTCAACTTCATGCTATTGCGCACCTCCTTATAAAATGAAATGAGTACTACTTAACTTCTTCAACTTTAATCAAATGTGCGATTTGGAAAAGCGCACCGCGAGTTGCTTCGTTGTCTGGTTGAACAACCGTGCTGTTCACACGGTTCAAACCAAGAGCAGCCACGATCTTCCGCTGTTTAGGGAGGCGGTGTGCAACACTATGAATTAAAGTAACTTTTAATTGAGCCATTTTAATACCCCTCCTTATTCAGCTAAGTGTTGAAGAGAGACACCACGGAGAGCGGCAACTTCTTCAGCACGCTTCAACTCAGCAAGGCCAGCAAAAGTGGCACGAACTGCGTTAACTGGCGTGTTAGAGCCAAGACGCTTTGAAGTAACATCAGCAACACCGGCTAATTCCATGACGGAACGAACGGCACCACCGGCAGTAACTCCAGAACCTTCAGCAGCAGGCTTGAGTAAGATCTTACCCCCACCATAAAGACCGAGTGCTTCGTGAGGAATGGTAGTTCCCACGATTGGAACTTCGATCAAGTTCTTACGAGCGGCTTCAACAGCCTTACGGATAGCTTCTGGGACTTCTTGTGCTTTACCAGTACCAAAGCCAACGTGACCGTTCTTATCGCCGACAATTACAAGTGCTGAGAACCGAAGACGACGGCCACCTTTAACAACTTTGGTGATCCGGTTGATAGCAACAACGTTGTCTTCAAGTTCTAACTTGTCGGGATCAATAAATTTTGCCATGTGTGGTTATTCCTCCTTACTGTTAAAATTCCAGCCCGTTTTCACGAGCAGCTTCTGCCAATGCTTGAACACGGCCATGGTACAAGTACCCACCACGATCAAACACGACGTTGCCAATCTTCTTTTCGACAGCGCGCTTAGCAACTAAAACACCAACAGCCTTAGCTTGGTCAGTCTTGTTGTCGCCAGACACTTCGCTATCTAACGTTGAGGCACTAACAAGCGTGACACCCGCTACGTCATCAATGACTTGAGCGTAGATGTTTTTGTTAGAGCGGAAAACGTTTAAGCGTGGGCGTTCTGCAGTTCCAGAAATTTTGTTCCGGACACGCGTATGACGCTTTTGACGTGTCTTGTTCTTATCTGGTTTTGTAATCAAAATAGTCACCTCTTTGTAGAATTATCAGCAATTAAGCTGCGTTACTGTTACTTACCAGTCTTACCTTCACGAATCCGAACGTATTCGTTTTCGTAACGGATACCCTTACCCTTGTAAGGTTCTGGTGAACGAACGGCACGGATTTCGGCGGCAAAGTCACCGACTTCTTGCTTGCTGATACCAGAAATGTTGATGGTCGTGTTATCAGGAACCTTAACTTCCAAGGTTTCTGGAATTGCCATTTCAACAGGGTTGGAGTAACCAACGCTCAATACCAAAGTCTTACCCTTAGCTTGAACACGGTAACCAACACCGACCAGCTTCAAAGTCTTAGCGAAACCATTAACAACACCTTGAACCATGTTGTTTAAGTTAGCACGCTGAGTACCGTGAAGTGCACGGGTCTTGTTGTTGTTGTCTGGACGGTCAAAATCAACCGCACCGTCACTAATTTTCATGGTGATGATGTCAGAGAAAGTCCGGGTTAAAGAACCTTTAGGACCTTTGACAGTAACTTGATCACCATCGCGTTTTACGTCAACGCCGGCTGGGACGTCGACAGTTTTATAACCAATACGACTCACTGTAAGGCACCTCCTATCTTCTTAAAAGTATTACCAAATGTAGGCGAGAACTTCGCCACCGATTTTCTTGGCACGCGCTTCTTTATCAGTAACGACCCCTTCTGAGGTTGAGATGATAGCGATACCTAAACCGTTTAATACCTTTGGTACATCGTCGGCCTTAACGTATGAACGTAAGCCGGGCTTGGAAATACGCTTCAAACCACTGATAACACGTTGGTTATCCTTACCGTACTTGAGGAATACGCGGATGATACCTTGTTTGTCATCATCGATGTATTCAACATTACGGATGAAACCTTCGCGCTTCAGGATTTCAGCGATGTCGCGTTTAATTTTAGATGCAGGTACTTCGAGCGATTCGTGACGCACCATGTTGGCGTTACGGATCCGCGTCAAGAAGTCTGCAATAGGATCAGTCATGGACATTAACGTTTACCCTCCCTTTGTTTAAAATTCGTTTTACCAGCTAGCCTTCTTCATACCAGGAATTTGACCCTTGTGGGCAAGTTCGCGCAGGCAGATACGGCAAAGGTGGAACTTTTGATAAACAGAGTGTGGACGTCCACAACGTTCGCAACGAGTATATTCTTGTGTAGAGAACTTCGCAGGACGCTTGTTCTTAGCAATTTGTGATTTCTTAGCCAATTTGTGTGAACCTCCTTAATTAGTGTGAGAACGGCATACCGAATTGAGTCAGCAATTCGCGTGACTCTTCATCAGTGTTAGCCGTTGTAACGATAACAATGTCCAAACCACGAACACGGTTAACGTTATCAAAGTTGATTTCTGGGAAGATCAATTGTTCCTTGATCCCCAAAGTGTAGTTACCACGGCCATCAAAGGCACGAGAACTAACACCATGGAAGTCACGAACACGTGGCAATGACACGTTGATCAACTTATCCAGGAATTCGTACATCCGGTCCCCACGAAGGGTAACCTTTGCACCGATTGACATACCTTCACGAAGACGGAAGGTTGCGATTGACTTCTTGGCCTTAGTAACCAATGGCTTTTGACCAGAAATCAAACCAAGTTCTTCAACGGCTTCGTCGAGGTTCTTAGCGTTGGTAACAGCATCACCAACACCCATGTTCAAAACGATCTTTTCGATCTTCGGCGTTTGCATAACAGAGCTGTAGCTGAATTTTTCCACCAATGATGGGGTAATTTCATTAACGAACTTTTCTTTTAAACGAGCTGACATGAAATTATGTTCCTCCTTTCAGTGATTATTTGTCGATGGTTTCGCCGGACTTCTTAGAGAACCGGACTTTGTGACCATCTTCAACACGAACGCCAAGCCGGGTTGGTTCGTTGTTCGAAGGATCAATAAGCATAACGTTGGATGCGTGAATTGGTGCTTCAATATCAATAATTCCGCCTTGGGGATTAGTTTGAGAAGCTTTTTGGTGCTTCTTAATCATATTGACGCCTTTAACGATCACGCGGTTCTTAGCATTAAGGACTTTGGAAACAGTACCTTCCTTGCCTTTATCCTTGCCAGCGATCACGCGGACCTTGTCACCAGTTTTAATAAGCATTCCTGTGGGCACCTCCTTGTTTAACATGATTCTTGATTACAGTACTTCGGGTGCTAATGAGATAATCTTCATGAAGTCGTTGTCACGTAATTCACGTGCAACTGGTCCAAAGATCCGAGTCCCTTGTGGGCTCTTGTCGTCTTTAATCAGCACAGCAGCATTTTCATCAAAACCGATGTAAGAACCATCATTACGACGTACACGAGACTTCGTACGAACAACAACAGCCTTGACTACATCACCTTTTTTGACAACGCCACCTGGTGTTGCTTGTTTGACAGTAGCAACGATGACATCACCGATTCCGGCATAGCGACGTTTTGAGCCACCCAGAACCTTGATAGTCAGGATTTCCCGGGCGCCGGAATTGTCGGCGACCTTTAAGCGACTTTCTTGTTGGATCACAGCTAGTGTCCTCCCTTCAGATCTAGTTCAGAATACGATAAAAACGACACCTAAATGATTACTGCTTTTTCAACAATGTCGACTAAGCGGAACCGCTTGGTAGCAGATAATGGACGAGTTTCCATGATTTCAACAATATCGCCGGTTTGGGCTTCGTTATTTTCGTCATGTGCCTTGTACTTCTTGGAGTACTTGACACGCTTGCCATATCTTGCATCCGTCTTCGTCGTTTCTACAACGACAGTGATCGTCTTGTCCATTTTGTCAGACACGACACGACCACGGTAAACCTTGCGGTTATTACGTGCATCACTCATGTATTAGTGACCTCCTTCTTATCGTATTCTACTTGTTCAGTTCTTGTTGGCGAAGAGCGGTCTTAATCCGCGCAATGTTCTTGCGAACCTGCTTCAACCGTGCGGTGTTTTCCAATTGACCAGTAGCTAATTGGAAACGCAAGTTGAATAATTCGTCCTTGTAGCTCTTTTCTTTATCGAGCATTTCAGCAGTGGTTAATTCGTTGATTTCTTTAGTCTTCATTAGATTCGCCACCTACTTCCTCTCGAGATAAAACTTTAGTGCGAACGGGAAGCTTCATGGCTGCAAGACGTAATGCTTCGCGGGCAGTTTCTTCTGAAACGCCACCCACTTCAAACATAACCTTGCCACGCTTAACTGGGGCTACCCAGCCATCAGGCGTACCTTTACCATTACCCATCCGGACCCCAACACCTTTAGCAGTGTAGGATTTGTGAGGGAAAATCTTAATCCAAACTTTCCCACCACGCTTCATGTAACGTGTAATTGCAACACGGGCAGCTTCGATTTGACGGTTGGTAATCCACTTGGAATCCAACGCTTGCAAACCGTAGTCACCGAAAGCAACGCTCTTGCCACCCTTGGCTTCGCCACGTAGCTTACCACGGTGGACACGACGGAACTTTACTCGCTTAGGTACCAGCATGCTATTTCCCTCCTTGTCCGTTAGATTGTTTCTTTTCAGGCAGAATTTCGCCACGGTAGATCCAGGTCTTAACACCCAGAGAACCATAAGTGGTGTGAGCTTCTACCCAAGCGTAATCGATATCAGCACGTAACGTGTGCAGAGGAACCGTACCTTCAGCATAGCTTTCGACACGGGACATGTCAGCACCGTTTAAACGGCCTGATACTTGCGTCTTGATACCCTTGGCACCAGAACGCATGGTCCGTTGCATCGTTCCACGCATAGCGCGACGGAATGCAACACGACCTTCCAATTGACGGGCGATGTTTTCGCCGACCAATTTGGCATCCAGATCTGGCTTCTTGATTTCCACGATGTTGATGTGGACACGTTTGCCAGTTAAGTCGTTCAATTCCTTACGGAGATTTTCGACTTCTGAACCACCCTTACCAATAACCATACCTGGCTTGGCAGTGTGAATTGAGATATTGACGCGGTTTGCAGCCCGTTCAATCTCAACAGTTGAAACAGATGCGTCAACAAGACGCTTTTCAATAAACTTACGGATTTGAAGGTCTTCCTTCAGGTAAGCAGCGAAATCCTTTTCAGCATACCACTTTGCTTCCCAGTCGCGAATGATACCGACCCGTAATCCAGTTGGATTTACTTTTTGACCCACGCGTTATCCCTCCTTTTTTTCAGATACAACAACCGTAATGTGACTCGTACGCTTGTTGATTGGTGAAGCAGAGCCCTTGGCACGAGGACGGAACCGCTTAAGGGTTGCGCCTTCGTTCACGTAGGCTTCGCTAACAACTAAATCTTGACGATCTAAGTCAAAATTATTTTCTGCATTAGCAATTGCTGAGTTCAAAACCTTTGCCACAACCGGTGATGCTCCACGCGGTGTGAACTTTAAAATAGCGATCGCTTCAGCGACGCTCTTGCCGCGGATAAGATCGATGACAAGGCGGACTTTGCGAGCAGCAATCCGAACCGTCTTAGCAGTCGCTTGCGCTGATGTAACTTGTTCAGCCATTAGTTAATCCTCCTTATCAACGAGTTGTTTTGTCGTCGCTACCATGACCACGGAATGTCCGGGTTGGTACGAATTCGCCAAGCTTGTGGCCAACCATATCTTCTTGAATGTAAACTGGGACATGCTTCCGTCCATCATATACAGCAATGGTTAAACCAATAAAGCTAGGGAAAATAGTAGACCGGCGGGACCAGGTCTTAATGACGGCCTTCTTGTCTTGATCCTTCTGCGCATCAACTTTCTTTAATAAGTGCGCATCGGCGAAAGGTCCTTTTTTCAAACTACGACCCATTATGAAACCTCCTCTACTTGTGGCGCATCGCTACACGCGATGATCACCAGGTCTCTCGACATCCGAATAATCGGATGATTACATCTTAGAACCTTTACGACGACGTACGATGAACTTGTTGCTCTTGTTCTTCTTAGAACGCGTCTTCTTACCAACAGTCTTCTTACCCCATGGAGAAAGAGGAGATGGTAAACCAACAGGTGCTTTACCTTCACCACCACCATGTGGGTGATCGTTAGGGTTCATAACTGAACCACGAACGTGAGGACGTTGACCAGCCCAACGAGTACGGCCGGCTTTACCAACGTTAACCAGTTCATGTTCTTCGTTACCTACGGCACCGATAGTTGCACGGTTAACCTTCAGAACCATCCGAACTTCACCAGATGATAAACGAACTAACACGTACTTGTCATCGTTAGCTTTACCTAACAATTGTGCTGAAGTCCCAGCAGAACGGACCAATTGGCCACCCTTACCTGGCTTCAATTCGATGTTGTGAATAACAGTACCGAATGGAATGTTAGCTAATGGCAAAGCGTTACCAGTCTTGATATCAGCTTCTGGACCAGATTGAACCTTGTCGCCAACCTTTAAGCCCTTAGGAGCAATGATGTATGACTTGATACCGTCAGCGTAAACTAATAAGGCAATGTTAGCAGTCCGGTTAGGATCGTATTCGATAGCCTTAACAGTTGCAGGAACATCATCCTTAATACGCTTAAAGTCGATGATCCGGTATTGACGCTTGTTACCACCGCCACGATGACGGACAGTCATCTTACCAGCGTTGTTACGGCCGGCAGTATGGCTTTGTGAATCAAGCAATGACTTTTCAGGAGTCGTCTTTGTGATGACGTCTTTGTAAACCAAGCTCGTCATGTTACGACGACCATTGCTTGTTGGTTTGTATTTCTTAATCGCCACGTTATTTCCCTCCTATATCTGAGATTTTATTCTTCGTTGAATAACTTGATTTCTTTTGAGTCGGCAGATAAGCTGACAATGGCCTTACGACGCTTCTTAGTGTAGCCTTCGTAACGTCCTTGACGCTTCTTCTTACCTTTCAAGTTCATGATGTTGACTTTAACAACTTTAACGTCAAAGATGTCTTCAATAGCATGCTTGACTTGGGTCTTAGTTGCTCGTACATCAACGTCGAACGTGTAACGCTTGTCATCCATAGTTGCCATTGAGGCTTCAGTAACAACTGGACGTAAAATAATGTCACGTGCTTCCATTATGCGAGCACCTCCTCTACTTGAGAAAGAGCTGGTTGCGTGATCACTAACTTATCAGCATCAGCAATGTCGAGGACATTCAAGCTCTTGGCAGGAATAACCTTAACGTTGGCTAAGTTGCGGGCTGCTAAAGCAGCAGTAACGTTGTCGTCTTCAAGAACAACTAACGTCTTAGTCGTGACATTCAAACCAGCAAGCACTGAAGCAAATTCTTTCGTCTTAGGAGCATCAAATGCTAACCCGTCAACTACGACGAAGCTATCATCGAGAACCTTTTGTGAAAGAACAGACTTCAATGCTAAACGGCCGACCTTCTTAGGAAGGTGGTAACTGTAAGAACGAGGGGTAGGGCCAAAGACCACACCACCGCCAACCCATTGTGGTGAACGGATTGAACCTTGACGTGCCCGACCAGTACCCTTTTGACGCCATGGCTTCTTCCCACCACCACGAACGGCACTCCGGTTTTTAACGGCGTGAGTTCCTTGGCGAAGAGATGCCCGCTGCATCAAAATTGTGTCGAATACGACGCTTTCGTTAGGTTCAACACCGAAGATATCGGCATTCAAAGTAACGTCGCCGTTTTGGCTACCATCTTGTTTGTATAATGCTACGCTTGTCATTTAATTATCCTCCCTTCCTAATTAGTTTTCAGAATGCTTTGGGCGTGGTGGGCGAACAGCACTCTTAACAGTAACGAGTGACTTGTTGGCACCAGGCACATTGCCCTTAATCAACAGAACGTTGTTATCAACGTCAGCCTTAACGATCACAAGGTTTTGGATAGTAACTTGCTTGTTACCCATCCGACCTGGAAGCTTCATGCCAGGGAATACCCGGTTAATGATAGCACCCAGAGAACCTGGACGACGGTGGTAACGAGAACCATGGGCCATAGGGCCACGGCTTTGACCATCTTTATGAATGTTACCTTGGTATCCATGACCTTTAGTGACACCAGTGACATCAACGATGTCTCCTGCTTGGAAGGTATCAACTTTAACTTCGTCTGCTACCTTGTAATCTCCCAGCTCAACATCTCTGAATTCACGAATGAAGCGCTTAGGAGTCGTGTTTGCTTTTGCTACATGACCTTGTTCGGGCTTGTTGCTGAGTACTTCACGCTTGTCTTGGTAACCAAGTTGAATGGCATCGTAACCGTCGTTTTCCATCGTCTTAACTTGCAACACTACGTTTGGGGTTGCTTCGACAACAGTAACGGGGATTAATTCGCCAGCATCAGTGAAGACTTGCGTCATCCCGACCTTTTTCCCTAAGATTCCTTTTGTGGTCATGAGTACACCTCCGATTATATTGTATTTATTTTGAAAAATTATAACTTGATTTCGATGTCAACACCGCTAGGCAAGTCGAGCTTCATTAATGAGTCAACTGTCTTTGGCGTTGGGTTAACGATATCAATCAAACGCTTGTGCGTCCGCATTTCGAATTGTTCACGTGAGTCCTTAAACTTATGTGGTGAACGTAATACGGTGTAGATCGTCCGTTCAGTTGGTAATGGAATTGGACCAGAGATAGTGGCACCAGTTCTCTTAGCTGTTTCAACGATCTTGTCCGCTGATTGGTCGAGGATACGATGTTCGTAAGCCTTCAACCGAATCCGAATTTTTTGTTTTGCCATTGTGTTCCCTCCTTCGTCTATTTTAAAAATAAGACTAACTCCGTGGAAATTCCCGCCACACCCTCATGGCAAAGCGGCCGGGTGTGTCGCAATCTCCCACATCATCGCTTAAGCTTTGAGCTCTCCCCCGGGGGCATTAAAATACCCTCGGATTTACAGCACTTGACTATCATACTAAATAAAACGCCGTCTGACAAGGGTTTTCGTAGAATTAGTCAATCTTTTTTGTGAAATCGCTGACCAATTTGACACAGATCAATTCAACATAAATTTATTTGTGCCAAACCAGGCTTAAATTTACCAGCAACTTCTTCGAATAACTAGTTCAACCTGAACATGGCCTCATTACCCGCTATTGTGATAGCCACGGCCTCTCGCGACCATTTCGGCTACGTAATTAACGCAACTTCTTCCTATTAAATAGCACTCTTGCCAACAACCACCCGATTAGACAAGTGAGGACATCAGCAGCTGGTTGCGCCCAGATGATGCCGTGGTACCCCAGGAAATGTGCACCTAACACGATCATCAGGTAGAACACTACCCCCTGCCGCGCAATCGACATGATAAAGGCCCCACTGGCCTTCCCCGTACTCTGAAAGACCGTTGTATAGACGAGAACGGCTCCCACAAACGGCGTCGTCACCAGGAAGACCCGCAGCATATACGTTCCAGCACTGATAACTGCCTGATTATGTAGGAACAGACCAATGATCTGCGGCGCAAATATCATGAGGATCACCGCAAAGACCAGCGCATAGACGACTTCCACCATCAAATCGAAATGGAGAATCTTCTTGAAACGCTTCTGGTTATTCGCACCAAAGGTATACCCAATTAGTGGCTGCGCACCAAAGGCAAAGCCCACCATCACTAGCATGATAATCATATAGACTTTTAAGACGATCCCCATTGCGGCCACCCGGGTTGCCCCGTAGTCGACCAGGTAGCGATTCAAGACTGCCGTTCCAAATGCCTGCATCAGATTCGTGATTGAACCAGGAATCCCAATGAACAGAACCTGACGAATCAGCTGGCTATCAATCCGACTAAGCTTGATATCAATCGAAATGACCCGGCAGTAACGCTTTGTTAGGTACACTAGGAGTCCAGCCGAGACCGTGTAGCCAATCACTGTGGCTAGCGCCGCACCGGCAGCGCCTAACCCCATTGGGAAAATCAGCAACGGATCCAAGATGATCGTAATCACGGTTCCCACCATAGTGCCGACCATCGACTGTGTGGCGAAACCCTCCGTCCGAATCAGATTACCCGGAACAATCGAGACAATGATCGGCATCGCACCAATCGCCATGATCCGGTAGAACTGCTCAGCATAGGGATAAGTCGCCGTTGTAGCTCCCAGTAAATGTAAGATTGGCCGACTAAATCCCAAGAGAATGACCGTCGTCACCAGTCCGAGGACGACTGCCCCGTACAGGCAGAAACTACTGACCCGGCTCCCAGTGGCGTAGGCCTTTTCACCCAAAAGCCGTGAAATCAGCGAACTACCACCGAGACCAAAGATATCGCCAATCGCAATCAAGAAGGAAAACAACGGCGTACACAGCGCGACCCCGGCAACTAGATTCGTATTCTGCGTTTGGGAAACGAAGAAGGTATCAGCCAGATTATAAATCATGCTGGCTACCATACTCAACACAACGGGCAATGCAAGCTTAAAGTACGCTCGCGGAATCGGCGCCCGCTCAAATAACTCTTCCATAACTCACTCTCCTACTTAGCTTCAAACGCACGAGGATTATTATAACGCAAAGCACCACGTTCTGTCAGACCATGTTTTCTCGGCCTCTCTCCAGTTAAATCTGCTTGTCCCGCCACCCCCAGCGGTCACCATCAAAAATACTGGATAAAAAAAGCGCCTCACCATAACGGTGAGACGCTTTATTTTAGAGAATAACTAGACTCTAGTCTTCGACTGGAGTACCGCCATTCTTTTTGATAATATCAGCTTGAACACTCTTTGGCGTTGGTTCGTAGTGATCAAACGTCATGGTAAAGGTACCACGACCTTGTGATGCAGAACGTAACGTCGTAGCGTAACCGAACATTTCGGATAACGGTACGTAAGAGTGAATCATTTGTGCGTTCCCACGAGCTTCCATACCATCAACCTTACCACGACGAGCGGTAACTTGGCCCATGATATCACCCATGTATTCTTCAGGAACCAAGATATCAACCTTCATGATTGGTTCAAGAATAACGGGACCAGCACTTTGGACGGCCTTACGTAAAGCCAAGGAAGCGGCAACCTTGAAGGCTGCTTCACTAGAATCGACTTCATGGTAACTACCATCGTATAACTTGGCCTTAACATCAACCAATGGGTAACCGGCTAAGACACCGTTTGCCATGGCTTCTTGCAGACCTTGGTCAACTGAAGGGATAAATTCACGAGGAACAACCCCACCAACGATAGCGTCTTCGAATTCGTAACCCTTACCACGTTCGTTAGGGGTGAATTCGATCCAAACGTCACCATATTGACCTTTACCACCAGATTGACGAACAAACTTACCTTGGACCTTAGTTGACTTCGTGAAGGCTTCACGGTAGGCAACTTGAGGGGCACCAATGTTAGCTTCAACCTTGAATTCACGCTTCATCCGGTCGATGATGATATCCAAGTGAAGTTCACCCATCCCAGCGATCAGAGTTTCACCAGTTTCAGGGTTAGTTTCAGCCTTGAAAGTTGGGTCTTCTTCAGAAAGCTTTTGTAAGGCGTTGTTCATCTTATCTTGGTCAGCCTTCGTCTTTGGTTCAACGGCAACCTGGATCACAGGATCTGGGAAGTTCATTGATTCCAAATGTAATGGGTGATCAGGGTCAGTCAAAGAGTCACCAGTAGTGGTGTTCTTCAAACCAATGGCCCCGGCAATATCACCGGAGAAGACTTCTGGAATTTCTTGACGGTGATTTGAATGCATTTGCAGCAAACGACCAACACGTTCACGCTTGTCCTTCGTAGCGTTAAGTACGTAAGAACCAGATTCCAGAGTACCGGAGTAAACCCGGATGTAAGTCAAACGACCAACGAATGGGTCGGTAGCAACCTTGAATGCCAAGGCAGCAAATGGATCGTCATCGTTAGCACGTAAAGTAACGGCTTCGTCAGTGTCAGGAACAGTGGCGTTGTATGGCTTAACATCCAATGGAGATGGTAAGTAGTCCACAACGGCATCCATCAACATCTGAACACCCTTATCTTTGAAGGCAGAACCAGCAAAGACAGGGAACATGTCCAAACGTAAAGTGGCACGACGGATAGCAGCCTTTAATTCCTCTTTGGTGATTTCTTCACCTTCGAGGTACTTTTCCATGATTTCATCATCAACGTCAGCGACGCTTTCGATGATGCCTTCATGACGCTTCTTTGCTTCTTCAAGCATGTCGGCAGGAATTTCAACAGTGTCCCATGAGGAACCCAATTCATCCTTGTCGTAAACGTAGGCTTTCATTTCGATTAAGTCAACAACCCCACTGAATTCATCTTCAGCACCGATAGCCATTTGCAAAGCAACGGCATTGGCTTGAAGACGTTCGTGGATAGAGTTTACTGAGAAGTCGAAGTCGGCACCCAGCTTATCCATCTTGTTAACGAAAACGATACGAGGAACATCGAAGTCTGAGGCTTGACGCCAAACAGTTTCAGTTTGAGGTTCAACCCCGGCTTGACCATCTAAGACGGTAACGGCACCATCAAGCACACGCAGGGAACGTTCAACTTCAACAGTGAAGTCCACGTGTCCTGGCGTATCGATGATGTTGATCCGGTGTTCTTTCCATTCCGCAGTAGTAGCGGCGGAAGTAATCGTAATACCCCGTTCTTGTTCTTGTTCCATCCAGTCCATTTGTGAAGCCCCATCATGGGTTTCACCAATCTTGTGGATCTTACCAGTATAATACAGGATACGCTCAGTAGTCGTCGTCTTACCGGCATCAATATGAGCCATGATACCAATGTTACGAGTCTTCTCAAGCGGAAATTCACGAGTATTAGCCATGATTAATGTGTAACTCCTCTCAATTTGATCATAGGTTGATTGTGCCAAAAGGTGGCTACTATCATCACACTGATTAAGTAGCCACCTCTCGATTAAGGGAAAATCCCTTAAGCTAGAGACGAAGGTGTTATGCAGCACTCCGCTCTAACATTTTATCACACTGCTGGCAATGCAGCGCAATAGCTGCTTTTTACCAACGGTAGTGTGCGAAGGCACGGTTGGCATCAGCCATACGGTGCGTATCTTCACGCTTCTTAACAGCTGCACCCGTGTTGTTAGCAGCATCCATGATTTCACGCGCTAAGCGTTCAACCATGGTGTGTTCGCCACGTAAACGGGAGTATTGAACCATCCAACGCAGACCTAAAGTGGTCCGACGATCTGGACGAACTTCGATTGGAACTTGGTAGTTTGACCCACCAACACGCCGAGCCTTAACTTCCAAGACTGGCATTACGTTCTTCATTGCTTCTTCGAAGACTTCAACTGGATCGTTACCAGTTTCGTTCTTAATGATGTCGAAGGCACCATAAATGATTTTAGTAGAAGTACCACGTTTCCCATCCATCATCGTGTGGTTAATCAAACGAGTAACCAACTTTGAGTTGTAAATTGGATCAGGAAGGACTTCACGCTTTTGTACGTTTCCTTTTCTAGGCATTGTTAATATCCTCCTCGAATGTTGTTTCAGACTGCTTGACGGCAACCGTGCAAGTCAGTCCAATCAGTCATCTTAGTCCTTAGGCTTCTTTGTACCGTACTTGGACCGACTTTGACGACGGTCAGTAACACCGGCAGTATCGAGCGCACCACGGATGATGTGGTAACGAACCCCAGGTAAATCCTTTACCCGGCCACCACGGATCAAAACAACACTATGTTCTTGAAGGTTATGACCGATACCAGGAATGTAAGCAGTCACTTCAATTAAGTTTGATAACCGTACACGTGCATATTTCCGTAAAGCTGAGTTAGGCTTCTTTGGTGTCATGGTACCGACACGAGTAGCAACCCCACGCTTTTGTGGAGCTGGATTCTTAACTTGAGCTTTTTTGAAACTGTTATACCCGAAGTTTAAAGCTGGGGCATCTGATTTAGAACTTTTAGATTTACGACCTTTACGCACCAATTGGTTAATAGTAGGCATCTAAATAGTCCTCCTTTCCTATTCTTGAGTTTAGTCCACACATCCAGGTGGTTCATTTTCCTTTAAAGAAAAAAGCCACTCGGACGCGGGTTCAATTGAAGTGTCTCTCCCGCCGTCAGTCAGCATGTCCGGTAATGATTACCCGAGACCTGTCTGCGAAAAGCACCTTTAATAGAATACCACGCCAGAAAACTCATGTCAATGAAGGTTTTTGGCTTTCCCCACAAATATTTCGCCTTCTTTTACGTAGTTAAGAGTATAGGGGTGAAAAAATTGGTGATAATTATTCTATTTATATATGGCGAATTTTATAATCAAGTTA
>NZ_AZCZ01000038.1 GCF_001434055.1 Levilactobacillus parabrevis ATCC 53295
TTACACAAGATATTTTACGCTCTCCTTGCGCCCGGAGCCCATCCCAGAATCCCATGATGAAGTCCATAATTTGTGGCATTAACAATAAGCTCAGTACCGCGATAGCAACAACGATGACCAGCTTCGTCAACGCGTACTGCCGGCGTTGCTGATTCCGGTAGATCAACCCCAATAGGATACAGACACCAACAAGCAAGGGTGTCTGTATCCAGTCCAACAGGGTTGCCATGCGAATGCCCAGAATCAATGCCCCCACAGCCAAAGGTATAGCCACTCCCAAACCACCAACGACAATTAAACCCAATGGTCCCGTCACTGGACGGTCAAACGTCCGCCTCAGGTCGGTGTCGTCACGGACTAAGTCATCGATGGTCAAATTAAACAAGTCACTGATCAAGACCACGTTGGCAAAGCTTGGTAGCGCCGTCCCCTGCTCCCACTTTGAAACTGACTGCCGCGAGATCTTCAAACGATCCGCCAAAATCTGCTGTGACCAGCCTCGCTGTTCCCGCTGAATCTTTAACTGCTCCCCAATTTTCATGCAATCTCCTCCTCAACTACTGCTTCCAGCATACTAAACAACGCTCTCCATGACACGCATCCTCTAGTTACCACGGGAAATTCAGCGAATATAACCCGGGTTAACCGTCATTATTTCAAAATTTACGTCCAAAAAGGAACACTTGTTCATTTATTTTCCCCACGCTTTCCGGTATACTTAACGTATCTAATTTTTCGTAGGAGGTCCGGCAACGGCATGCACAAGTTCATTAAAATCGGTTCAGGAATCCTAGCGCTACTTGCCGTCATCTGCGCCGGCTGGCAAACGGCTAAAGCCCAGACGGAACGCCCCAGCGCTCTAGTCAAGGTTGGCAACTTTACGGCCAGCACTGACTTCTTAAATCTCAGTCAATATTACGAGCTCACCCGGACAATTAAGGTCAAGGTCAATTACGTACCCACCCATAAAGTCGGTCACGCCATCAGCCGTGACCTCACACTCCCTGTAGGCACCGTGGTTGCTGGGAACCTTACGAGCACCAAATCCGGCGACTTCTTAGTGCCGAGTCTTCAATTATATTTGGCTCGTTTGAGCTACCCTTTGATTCGCCAAAGTGCCCCCGCAGGCTACACGATCGACCCCGGAGCTGGCGCCTATGATCCCCAGGCAACGCTCAAGGCGACTGACAAGTTGACGGCCTTCAAACGCATCAAAGCCCCCGATTTCATGCCCGGATACAGCCACGGCGATCTCTATTTGGGTGGTGCTAAGGCGGCTCTGAGCACCGTCGAAACGACCACCGCAAGTATTCGAGTCACGCCAGATGGTTACCTCGAGTATCTGAAATACGATGCTAAAGCCAATGCTGGACTAGGCTTCATGCAAAAGCCAACTGGCATGGCTAAGATCACCAAGACTGACTTCCACGACCCCTACCGCACACTATACTTTGCTCACGATATTTCGGGTCTCAAAACCAAACGCGTCAGCCACACCGGGTTATATCAATACCGCTTAACCCTCAAGAACCTCCACGACCCGCAGCATAATGCCGGTAACGAGGACAAGGGTATCGCCGGCACCTTTGATAGTTTGTACCGTATCGGTGGTCAAACTTACTTTACGTTTATCGGTTACGATGGCGTAACTGGGTAAAAAAACTGATTACTCGTCGGAGTAACCAGTTTTTTTATACGCTTTTTCCAGTCAACCACGGCCTTAATAACCGCTCATATGTTGCAATCAACTGCTCCTGCTCCACAAATTTTCCAAAGAGGTGAATCGAATCTAGCTCCTCGCGTAAGATGGGCGTTTGGACCGTCAGTTGCCGCGTCCGTTTCACATCCGGCCTCCCTAACAGGGTCAGCCATCTAGTCACATTGGCTGGTGACTGAATTGCCGTAAAGGTGGCTATCGACGTTTCCTGTAGCTTACGGAACAGACTATCGGCCATCTGAATGCCGCGACTATCCAGATCTCCCAGATACGTCAATTGAACCCCGCGCGCTTCCAAGTGCTGGATCAACTGAACATGTGTAACGTTGAAGTCATTACCAGCTTGATTGATCAGCGGCCAATCCGGGTGTAACTTAGCCAACCACACAAAGACACCATTATTTTCAATAATTACTGCCTGCTGTGTGCTCACGGGATAATCCCGCATGGCGGCAATTTGCCATGGATTCAACGTGATTGGCTGGGGGAAATCTGTTTGAAAAATATTCATACAGGTAAACGCCATACCAATCATTTTCGCCGACAATTCATTCACCGGTCGATCGTTAAACACATGCTCTAGCACCCACCGATAGTAGTCAAACACAGCGGGATTTTCTTGCGGATCATTCAAACTGTGGGCCGTCAATCCAATGTCTACTGCCTGCTGACCGCGCGGTGGCAACAACTCACCAGTGGCAATTTTACGAAACAAGCCGTCCAGTTGTTCGGCCTCCTGCGGTGCTGGTCGGCTAGTCGCCTGTTCATACGCCTTACGATACGGACTCATGGGTCGCCCCCCAAACTAATGCTTCCCTGACGTGGTTCAAGTGGAATTGATTGTCATTCTCGTTCTGCGGTGCAATCACTTCATACGCAATGTTATCCACCCGATCCGCCAAGATCTTATTTTGGGCACCACCTGGCATCGTTGCGATAAAGTTGAAGCCAAACCGATCAATGGTCTTGGCAAAAGACTTGGCCGTTTCTGGGTCCAACTTATCCGCAAACTCATCAAACATGACGAGGTAGGGCGCATCTGTAAGGCTCGCTTGGCGTAAGACCATCTTTGGGACGAGTAGCAGCGGCAAGACCATTGCTTGGGCCTTTTCAGCACCCGATCCCCCGGACTGAACAAATTTGTCGTCCACCTCTTCGTAGTGATTTTCGTCACTTTGCCGGCGCTTGATCAAAACCTTAAAGTCCGACCACTGTCGCGTATCCAGCATGTCTTGCGCCTTTTGCATGAAGGCTTCGTCGTCATCGGCAACCGTCAGATCACTAGCCAACTTGCGCAGCCGATTCTTAATCTCTGCCTCAAGGGCTGGTCGCGTCGCCAACTGCGAATTGCGCGCCTCCTCGATAACTTTGGCTGAGACACTTGCTGGCGTCAAGGCCACCTTTAACTTAATACTCTGTTCACGGCTAACCCCCTCACTCAACATCTGATTGTAGCTATCGATTAAATCATATTGTTTGCTGATGATGGTAATGGCCGACGACAAATAATACGTTTGGGCAGCATCGTTGCCTGATTGTAAGACCTCTAATGCTTGCGCCACGTGGGCCTCATCCGTCTTCATCAACACAATCGCCTGATTGATGCCAAATGCGACCACGTTCAATTCATTTTCAATCACAGACCGCTGTTGCCGCATAGCACTCGCTTCGGCGGTATGGCCCCGTTCCTCAAATACCGTGTCCAAGGCGTTACGGTCAATACCGTCCTGATCATTACGGTGAATCAATTTGCTAATCTGACTCGTCAAATCTTCGAATCGACTGTTGCGGACTTCGCTGCCATGCTGCTGAACAAACGCCAACACGGCTTCCACCGTCGTCAGGTGAACCTGATCTGGTTGATACGGGGCCAGTGTCTGCAAAGCCGCTTCAATTCGTTGATTAAACGCGACCAGTGCTTGCTCCTGTTGCGTCATAAAGTCAGTCTTGGTCTTAATCTCACCCTCAGCAATCGCCCGCTGACTCGTGAATTCTTGTTGCTGATTCGACAATTTTTGTTGGGCTATTTCAGCTTGCTCAATCTTATCATCAATCTTCAAATCAACAATCAACGCATCGTGCCGTTGCTGAACATCGTCAATCTCAGCTATGACCTGATCTTCATCGAAGTTCGGTTCCATATCCGATTGAACCTCTTGAATACGCCCAATTAAATCTGACTGCTTTTCGGTCTGCCGCTTACGTTCTTGGTCACCGGCGACGAGTTTCGCCAGAACATCAGCCAATTGTTGGCGCTGCTCTGCCAAGTCGTGCAACCGATCCGGTGCAGCTAAGCTAGCCTTCAAATCAGCGTGGGCCTGCAACAACTCCTGCTGATGACCCAATAAGCGTTGAAACTCAGTGTTCATTTTAGCCGCCCCAGCGTCATGAACTTCCTGGTTATCCTGGTGTAAGTCTTTTCGTACCCGCGTCTGAAGTGCACCACTGGCATGCTGGTCAATCCGGTCATCCAGTTCATGACGCATATCCGTCACGATCTGGACATCTTGACTCACGTGTTGTTTGGCTCGCTCATCATCCTGGTAGCGTTGGTAAGCGCGCTGTTGTTCGTGCACGTAGGTCGCCAATTTTTTCACCAAAACATTCGGATCAACCTCAGTGACAACGTCCGTTAACTCAGTGAGTTCCGCTGCCTGCGTCGCTAGCTTCGTCAATAACGGCTGTAGGCGTTGCTGCTTCAAGACTTGCCGTTGAGTTTCCAGTTCTGCCAATCGTTCCGCTACTGCGGTCGCTTGTTCTTATAACTCTGCCAACCGCTGTTGCTGTTGCCGATACTGCTTCAATCGACGATTTAAATCAGCCAATCGCTGTTCATACTGCTTACGTTGTTCAGCAATAGTCGCCTGATTAGCCTTTTCTTGACGCAGCACTTTTAAAGTAACTGCTGACTGTTCCAAGTTTTCCTGCAACGACGCCAACAATTTTTCAAACTTAGCGATCCGTTGTTTGGCCTGTTCACAGGCTTCCTGGTTGTTCTTAAACTGCCGTTGGGTTTGACTATAACTCTGTAGCATCCGCTCATCAATCCGGTTCAGATTACGCCAGAAGATTTCCTTCTTCATCTTCTGAAGACGGTCTTGTGCCCGTTGAATCCGCTGTAAACTCCCATTAGTGCGATTAACTTTGCGTTGCGCCGAAGCCACCTTATTTATAATTTGAGAATCAATGCCCTCCTGAGCATTCTTCAGGGCCTCCCGAATTGGCGTGAACCGGGCATTACCGGCCGTCAGAATTGGTGAGGCCAATAATCGATAGACCGAAGCCAGCTTCGTGAGAGCCTTGCCATCATTAAATCCGTAGACTTGCGTAGCCACAAACGCGTGATATTCGTCAACCGTTTTAAAAACATGGAGTTGCTTACCCAACGCTTCGTTGGCCGCCATAAAATCACCGAGTTCCAGGCTTTCCCCCGTCTCATTCGTCACCGCTACGGTCAATGGCGTGCTCACATCCGTGGTAAGCGCCACGAACCACCACGTTGGTTGTCGCTTTTCACTCACATTACGATGAGCACCAATACCCAGAATCACTTGACGCTGACGCGACCGCAGATAGAGATAGCTGTAACCCGTCCGGACCTTCATTGCTCCAGAACCCCAGCCCAGGAGCATACTGTTAAACGTCCGCATGTCCCGCGAGCTATTCCGCGGTCCCGTTGTCCGGTCAACCCGGTCGGTCCCCTTAGCTGGGTTAAACGATGGCGTCGCGATTGACCCATCGATCAACATTGGGAAAAAGCAATTGGCGAGAGTTGTCTTACCGGCCGCATTTTCTCCAATCAAGGTTAAATTCCCATTCTCGGCGGCCAGCATATCTAATTTTTTATACTTATTGAAATTTCGCAGATGAAAGCTCACCGGTGATAAATATTCTTGTAATGGCATATTAGGCTTCTCCTTCATCTGCTGTCCGCATCACAAACCGGTGAACCAACGGGGTTGCGATGACGTACCCATCCTGTTCGCGTGCTAAAGCGTTGTCGTGTAGGGCTTCTTTAACCAGACTCACATTAATTGGATATTCCGGCAAGACTTGCTCAGCAATTTTGTGAATGCGCGTCGTCAACTGATCACTCGGAATGCCCACACCCAATGACCGCGCCACACCAACTGCAATGACGAATGGCTTAGCCGTGCTGGGCGTTCGTTTTCGATCCAACAACAGGGCATAATCATCCCCACACTCCAAATCAAAACGATTGGTCTGACGCCACTGGGCAGCAATGGTTTCCTTGTGCGCCACCAATTCCGGCCAGAGTCGTGATGAGGCGGCCACGTAGCGTTGATTGAGCAAGGCCCGATTGATTCGCTGCAAGCTCGTCAATTCTTTGACGTCAGCAGCTGCCTGTAGCTGATTCACCAAGCACTGGGCGATAAAATTAAAATCCGGGCTGACGTCCCAATATTCTTCGACCTCTTGGGCCTGATCATCTGGCCCCTGCTCCGGCTCGTCCTCAAGGAATAAGCCCAATCGATTCACAAACAAATCAATAATCTGCCGCCGAATCTCCTTCTCATCCAAGTCGACTACTTCACTGTGGACCTGCCGGACGACCGTTCTCACGGCGACCACCCGGTCTAACTGCGTGTTCTGCAATTCGGGTAGATTAATAATGGCCTTGAGCGTCGCCAATAAAACGTGAACCGTTTCTGGTGCCAGCCACTTTTCTCCGGGTAGAAACACGAGATTTTCCTGAAAATTTGTTGGGGCTAATCCCACTAGATCGTCCAAAAACGCATTGATTCGTTGCTGTGCAGCCGGCCGCTTTAACGCATTAATCGCGTCCGCCATGACTTGCGTTGTCCGATCAGTAATCGTACTGGTAAAGATACTGTGATCGAATAGTTCATTAATAATTAACTGTTCAGTTCCGTGTAAGTCGCTCATCGCTGTCCCCTATTTTTCAAACCAGAATTCAAATCCACTCGGCAAGGATACTTGATAAGCCTCACCGGCACAGTGTAGCGTGATCACACCACTTGTAATAGCCGTAACACGAGCCAACGGCCGACCAAACAACGCAAAACTCGTGTAATAGTCGTAACCCGTCGCCCCGTATAGTCGGACAACCTCATCGCGCGCCTGAATCGTCGTAAACTCTAAGTTACGGTCAACAATTCCGTGATTGTCATCACGCATCACCAACTTTTTAAACTCAATTAAGCCTGCCTGTGAGTCTGCCGAATCGACAGTGGCAGCGGCCACTGTTGGATTATCTGCGGCCGTTAATTTCACCTGTGGGCGACTTACGGCTGTATAGACGACCGGTCCCATAGTTCCAGCAGCCAATAAGTCCGTTGCATCCTCGCTAACACGGTCCTACGGCAAATGTTGTGGAATCGGCGCTGGTACCTGAAGTGTCCGGTAGCGAGTCAATAGCTGATCAATCTGACCCGTGAGTACTTTGATATCTACGGATTGGCTTTGAACGTGATCGTATTCCTGGCTCAACAAGCGAATTGCATTGAGAATCGTTTGAAACAAAAGATAGACGGTATCTAAACTATTATCAATTGCGCTGGCGCTCGGATCAAAGCTGGCCGCTAACCGTTGAAGTTGCCGTTGCACGTAAGCCCGTGACTTATTGAATCGCAACAACATCTTGGCTTGATCGCCAACCGCATGTGCTGTATCCAAATCATCGTTTCCCTGTTGACTGTGGGCGACCCGGTCACTGAATATCATCGAGTTGGCCAATGCTTGAATCTGCGGTCCTTGTCCTAGCAATTGGGTAAAGGCCGGAATTGCCTTATCCTTAAGCATCGCCTGCAGGTGTGCCGCAGCGGCTCCCCCGTGATTAAAGGCTAAGTCGTTGGCAAGTTCACTGAGGTCATCATCGAGCTTGTGCATCCCCTTCATCACGTCATTATAGGCGGAGACCATGTTTTGAAAATCATTATAGAGTTGGGTACTATCCGCACTTAATTCTGGGACAGACAGCTTCTTAACCAACTGGCAATATTCATTGATCCGGGTAATATTGGCCGTTACCGTATTGTCGGCGTCCACGACCTTTTGCATGACGGAAAGGTACTCAATCCCACTGCTGGTAATCTTATAAACGTAGGACTGTTGCGTGTGGTAACTTCCACTCTTCATCTGTACCCGAACCTTACGCGGTGAAACTTCGATTAATTTCGCCTGCTCACCAAGAACCTCCAGAATCCGTTTGAGAACGTCATCCTTCAGTGGCTTCTCACCAGCGTCAAGGTAGTCATTATTATATTTCTGCGCCAAGTATCCCAACGTAATCGGCACACCACCAGTCGCACTGTCGTGGTAGAGAATCGTCAAGATGTGCCAACCGGCTAAGCGATGGTCTCGACTGAGGCCCAAGTTGCTCGCTAACAATAAATCTTTAAGTAATGGTTCCAATACAACGGCGATGGTGACAACCTCCTCAAGTTAGACTGCTCTAAGTATACGGGACGATGGCAAGCCCGTCTACTGAACGGACGTTCTTCGTCATAAAGTATTAGTGAATGTGCTAAATGACGTCAAAAATAGCGGGACACGTCGTACTTCCCAGCTTACCAAGTGGCCTTTCCGCAAGCAACTGATCCGCATCTTCCATCTCATCGCAAATAGTGGTGCCCCAATAAGACTTTTGGCATTCCCCACGCAACATGCTATACTCGGGCCAATAACCCAAGGGAGGTCCGCATCATCAGAGGAAAAGTTCTGAAAACCATTTTGGCGATCATTATTCTCGGCGCCACGGCAAGCATCTGTCTGGGCCACTGGGGAACGCGCGCCGAAGCACAAGCTGACCTACCCCGGGTAACCCTAATAACAACTAACTAATTCATATAAAAACGAGTGACCATCACGGCCACTCGTTTTAATTTACACTAAATTAGAGTGGCTCCGCTAATCTCCAATATCCAACCCAAGTGCCGCCGCAAACGTCACCGCCTGGAGCGCATCAATCTTACAGCCCCGTACCAACCCCGGAGTGAAGACCAGCGCTGCAATATCGCTAGTCCGTAGATCAACTAATTTTAACTGGGTCTCTGAAAAATCGGCTCGCACCAGTTCACACCGATTAAAGCTCAGCCGCCGCTTGACCGTCACCATTTGAAAACTCGCCTCATTCAATCGTGTCTCACTAAAGTCACAGCCGGTTAACACCGTCTCTGCGAAATTGGCGTAGTCTGCTCGCGTTTCATTGATGACCACATCCTTGAGACGGGCCGCAGTAAAGTCGCTCCCTAATAGCTGACAACCATCGAATTGACAGCGATACAGGTAACTTTCTTGGAATTGACAATTCAAAAATTGGCAGCCTCGAAATTGGCAATCCAACCACTCACTAGTTTTAAAATCCGTCTGCTGAAACGTACACTTCTCAAAGCTAACCTCTTCTACTCGAATGTCTCGGTTGGAATAGGTCAACTCACAGTTCACGTACTGGTTGCCAGCCTCTAGCGCATCTAACGAGAGAGTCTCGCCCGTCACAGTTGTCATATACTCGTCTCCCTTAATGGTTTGTTAATCCTAGAATACCACGAAAAAATCCCGCCATGGCAATTAACCACAACGGGACAGTTTTTGTTTCACATGAAACATTAGCGCAACTGATTTTGTCGGCGCATCCCCCAGACATTGGGAAGAATCACCGCACCAATAATTATCAGGACTCCCACGATCTGAAGCCAATCAACCTTTTCTCCCAGAACGAGAAAGGCAATCGTGATCGACGCTGGCAGTTCCAGCGAGGACAGGATCGGGCCAATGCCCAGTTCCAAATACTGCATGAAGATCGAATAAGCCACCAATGGGAAGACCATGGAGAAGATGGCAATCCAGAAGGCCCACTTCACGGTGTCAAACGTTACCGGTGCCGACACAATCTGTGGTCCCCAAACGACCGAAATCAGGAGAAAGGCACCGATACACAGCAGCCATGTCTTGCTCAATGGGTCCAAGTTGTTTCCCAGCATCGCGGTAAATTGAATCGTGCAGGCGTAAGCGCACGCCGCCAAAAAGGCTAGGAACAAGCCCCACAACGACAACGGTTGGGTAATCGGGAAAAGTCCCGCAGCCAGCACCGTCCCAATCAAAACTAAGACAATGCTCACGACCTGTAACCGCGTCGGTCGCCGTTTATGCAGAATACTTCCCAACAAGACCGACAGCCACACCGCCTGCATCAACATGACCGCAGCGGCCGCAACCGGAATTAATTTCAAAGACTGAATATAGAAGGTATTGGTGAACCCGGAAGCCGTCCCAGCGGCCATGACCGCTAGCAGCTGCTTCCAGTTGGTATGCTGGTAGCGTAACCAGCGACGCCGCGCCACATGAATAATTCCCAGAATGATCACGGCGCTCAGAAACGACCAGAACAACAACGGTCCGTTAACGACACCCTCGCTACGCGCAATCTTCATCAAGGTTGCTGGGACCCCAAAACTGATGGCCCCCAGCGCCACAAAGAATGGTGCTATTTTTCGCAAAACCTTTCACTCCATTTCGTAAAATCTCACCATTCCATTATACGCCTCGCACGCTGGCCCTGCCCGTGTCAAAACAGATACTGTCGAGAATCCCTCCGATCAGGCTACCATTTCAGCGTTGCGGTGCGTGTAGAAGTACGCCAACGTGCCTAAGCTAAAGACGACCACCATGCCAGCCAATATCCAGCAAATTCCAGCAATCGATCCCCCTAGAGAAATTGTGTGCCGCAATCCAGCCATCGCAATCGTCATCGGTAAATACGGATGGACTGCCCGATAGAGCGGATTGGTCAGCGCAATGGGATAAGTCCCACCCGAACAGCCAATCTGGAAGATCATGAAGATCAGCATTAGCCAAGCTCCGGTAAGCCCCAACCACAGGCGGAAGCACGTGACTAAACTGAAGAAGGCCAACACGATAAGCAGCGCGAGCAGGTAGGTTTTCCCTGGTTGAAGTGGCCGTAAGCCATTGATATTTAGAACTGCTAGCCACATTGCTGAAGCAGCTAACATTACGAAGACCCACAGCATCCCCATCTTATCTAACCACGCCAACGCAAAATTCCGGTACTGCCCGTGGCGTTTGCCCGCATCGTAAATAATATTCAGCGTGATACAGCCGACAAAGAGTGAAATCGCCATAAAGTAAGGCGCCATGCCTGTCCCATTATTGGCGACCGACGTGACATTGTGTTGAACCAGTTTGATTGGCGCCGCCAACGCCTGTAACTGGTGCGGCCGCTTGGATTGTTGCGCCAACCGTTGACCATTGCGCGTTAATCCCTGAACGATTGCTTCATTCAGAGGACTAGTTACCGATGCCGGTGCCCCAGTCACGCCGGCTCGAGCCACCTGTTGTAATTGACCAGCAGTCGTGACCAGACGCCGACCGGATTGTACCGTTTGCCGTTGAATCGCCACGAATTCAGCCTGAATCACCGTTTGGTTGAGTGTTCCCTGAAGCTTTTGCATAGCGGTACTGCCCATCTTAGCAGCCACCGTACTTTGCCCAGCATCCGTTTGATAAGTCAGCCGCAACGTTTCGGGATGGCTCGCCAACCGGCCCAACTGATACGATGATTTCCTTGGAATTGTCAGCACCAAATAGAGCTTCCCCGCACGTAAATCACGATGTGCCTGTCGGGCAGTCATTCGGTGAAATTGCAACGACTCACTACGTGTAAGCTGCCGCGTAACCGTCCGTCCCCAGTGCATTGTCGCCGTCGCGCGATCCTGGTCGACCACCGCCATTGGTAGTCGGTGAAGCTCGCCATACGGATTCCAAACAGAAGCTAGCAGAATTGCCGCATACGCCAGTGGAATCACCAAAATTCCTAATAAGATACGCCAAACCGTTGGATGTTGCTTGATATATGCCCATTCATGAAAATTCATGACCTCATCCCCCTTATCCCAAATGAGTGAACGAATCATTCATTCGAATTGCCCCCAGTTTAACCACTCCCATACAAAAATCATTTTAAAGTGATCAAAACTGGCGCGTTCACCCGTTGAGATAACGAAGGGGCTTACTGATAACTCCGGCGTAACATCTCCCGAACGACCGCAATCATCCGGTCATCCTCGCCGTGTGCCATTTCCATCTCAAAGCTGTCATAACGCTTGTGTGCGCACCACCAGAAGACCAGATCAACCACGACAACCCCGTTACGCTGTGGCTCGGGAATTGCGGGTAGTGCCTTCTCAATAAACGCCCCCACCTGCTGATACAACGACTGGCGCTGCTGGCGATAGAGTGCCGTCAATGCTGGGTTCACCGTTGGATTATGCTCCAAAATCAAGAAGTATTGACCGTACCGCTCGAAAGCTTGAAATAAGGCCGTCAAAAGGTCATCAAAGCTCGCTGCCACTTGGCCAGTCAGTTGCCGATTCCAATCGGCATAGGCCATCTGCGTCCGGTTAACCAGTTCCCGTGGATCGACCGGCGCCAGCGGATACGTTGCTAACGTCACTGGCGCTGCCGGTAGCGTCGTTAAGAATACGTAGTCCAAGAGCGCTGCCTTACTGGTAAATAACCGGTAGAGTGTCCCCACTGCTAACTGCGAGCGTTGCGCAATCATCTGCATTTGTGTCTCGTGATACCCCGGTTGAATGAACAATTCACTCGCCGCCGCATAAATCCGTTGCAACTTTTCTTCATCCGTCATCGCACTGCCCCCTTTGTTCCTATTAAACCCACAACCATAGAAAAAGCACCGCTTTAAACACTCTAAGCGGCGCAACTTTTTCAGTGAGCTTACCAACCACCACTGTTTCATGTGAAACATCCTAAAACCACTGCTAGTAATTTCAGGTGAGCTAGGGTATAACTGGTGTAGCGCTTACATCAGAATCTCCATTTATCTTTCGGAAAGGAGGCTGTCTCTTGGGCCTCGACCAACTCTATCTAGAAGCTTTGGCAGTCCCCGCCGCTGTCTTCAAAACCGTCCAGCACCGGCCAAAAATCATCTTCAAGCAAGGAAAGATCTTAACGTCGGCGTACATCGCCCTCTTTTACGAGATCCCCGATCACGCGACCGCTATCACTGTCTTTCGCCACAGCCAGAACTTATTCTCACTCTGCCTAACGCACGCTGACCTCACCTACATTCTGGGGCCGATTCTGGTCACCGATATCACGGCCCACGACCCCACCAGCACTGAGGCTCGCACAATTTACCTGCCACAAGTTTTGAGCACATACTCGATCACGCGCGACCAGTGTCTGAAACAGATTCTCGCGTTGTCACAGATTCTTCACTTGTCCGTGACCGCCGAAGCCGTGACGAGTGCCTTCGAACAAGCTCTGCGTTCCGACCAATTCAACGACAAGCTAATTCTAGTCAATTTCAATGACGAGGGCGCTCACGTCAGTTACGCCTACGAGAAGGCGCTGAAAACCGCGGTCGAGCTGGGCAAGCCCTCGATGGTCCACGACGCCCTCGTTGGCCTGGTCAACTCTGGCCGCATTGGCATTCTTGCGGATGGTAGCAATCTCCGCAACATCAAGAATTGGGGGATCATCAGTACCTCGGTCACACTCCGCGCGGCCATCCATGCCGGGATGGACTTCGACCAGGCTTACTCGCTCAACGACCACTACGTCCGCACCCTGGAAACACTAACGACCTACGACGATGTCATGACTGGCATTGAAACAATGATCAAAGACATGGCTCAGCGCGTTCACCAACTCAAGAGTGCCCACCTCTCCGCACCTGTTCGCCGGGCCTATCAGGTCATCATGAACAGCCCAGAGTCCACCATCACCGTGACCCAATTAGCCAATCAGCTGGGACTATCGCCGCACTACCTCTCAACCCTTTTCACCGCAGAAATTGGGATTCCCATCTCCCGCTTCAAAATTCTGGTCAAGATTAACCGAGCGATTGAGATCTTACACACGACCAACTTGCCCCTCTCAGAGATTGCTGCAATTTTAAACTTTACCGATCAAGCCTACCTAACCCGCGAGTTTAAAAGATTTGTTGGTGTCTCTCCCAATAAGGCGCGCAAGAATCCTCACCTAACGGACGATTGGCATCTGTATAACTTCACAAGTATCAATATTGGCTAATTATTAATAAACAGGTCTGGGATTTCATCCCAGACCTGTTTTAGACTTCTAATTTTGGCTACAACGAGGCCCGCTTACCCTTTACGCCTCGAATTCAGCCTTCACATCATCCACGATATCTTTAGCCTCGCCACGGCCCTCTTGCAGGTCACCTTTGGCCTTAGCGCTCACATCGCCGGTCAAGGTCCCTTTAATCTGTTGAGCCTTACCGGCAACTTTATCGACGGCATTATCCGCTCGGGACTGCAATTCCTTGAGTTGATCCTTATCCTGTAGGACGAGGTAAGCTAGGGCCACGTTGGCTGCTAAACTAAAACCTAATAGTAGATTTTTCATTGTAGAGGTCCCCCTTTAGATTGGCTAAGAATTAGTGTTAACTTTGACTATACAGGAGACCAGCTACCGACGCAATGAATATGCTCACGGTAACGTCTAGCCTTATTATTAATAACAAGTGGCCAACCATAGAGACTCGGTTGACCACTTCATTTCAGACAATTCGACATCAGCTGGGTTGATACATTGCCGCGACTTCCTTTGCCGTTGGGTAGGACTTTTGCGTCCCCCGCCGCGTCACGGTGACAGCCGCATATTCATTGGCATGCCGTAACGCCTTCGGAACCGTCTCTCCCTGCGCATAGTAGTGGGCAAACGACCCGATGAAAGAATCGCCCGCGCCGGTAGTATCGACCGCATCAACCTTGACGGCATCAATCAGTCGACTCGTCGTGGCGCTGACCCACAGCACACCGCGAGACCCAATCGTGACCAGAACATTCTTTACGCCCATATCAACCAGACGTTGCGCGGCCCGCGAGATTTCATCCATGGATTCCGTTGGCAGTCCGGTCAATGTCGCCAGTTCCGTTTCGTTTGGCGAGAAGAAGTCTACGCGCCGCACGTGTTCCATATCAAGTTGCTTGTTAGCGGGCGCCGGATTCAGGAGGACCGGTACGCCATAACGGTTGGCCAAGTCGATGGCGTGGTAGTTAGTTTCCAGCGGAATTTCCTGCTGCAAGACAATTAACTTGGTATTCTGAATCATATCGAGATGCTCATCCAAAACGGCCGGCGTTAACTCGCTGTTGGCCCCCTTGACGATGAGAATGCGGTTGTCAGCCGTTGGGTCCACGAAGATCGGTGCGGCACCACTGTTCTTATGGCCGACACCCACGCCAGACACATCAATGTTTGCGGCTTTGAAGTTGGCCAGCTGCTGTTCCCCGAAACTATCATTACCAACCATCGAGATGAAGCTGACCTGCGAGCCTAACCGGGCAGCAGCCACGGCCTGGTTCGCACCTTTACCGCCAAAACCCATCGAGAAGTCATCGGCCTCAACGGTTTCGCCCGCCACTGGCATGCGCTTAATATACGTCATGAGATCAATCATGTTTGACCCAATTACTAACACATCACTTTTTTTCATACCTGGACACCTCTTTATTTCTAAACTAACACAAATTCCCTTTCATGTAAACGCTTCCAAACGAATTCACAAAAGCGTAAAGGGTATGAATAAGTGCCCGTGCTGGTTATTATTAACCGCTGCTATTTTCTGAAAGGAGTACTCACGGGGCTGACGGCGAAAATGAGCTGCCTAGACCAATTGACTAACCTCACAATTATCAGTATCATTGGATAAGTTATGCAATTTTAATAGAATAGAAGGCCGTTTAATGTCAAAGGAAATTAAACATTCGTTATTTATCATGGTATTTGGCACTTTCTTCGGCATCCTGTGTTCCACCCTGATGAATGTGGCGCTACCAACGTTTATGACCGTATTTCACGTTAACTCGTCCACCGTTCAGTGGATCAGTAATGGCTATATGCTCGTCAGTGCAATGATGATTCCTGTCAGTGCCTACCTGATTAAAAAGTTTACGTTTCGCAGACTATTCATCCTGTTTTCCGTCATCTTTCTGATTGGAACACTACTGGGCAGTCTGGCCCAGAGCTTCTGGATGTTGATTCTCGGCCGCATGATCCAAGCTACCGGATCAGGGGTGATGATGCCGCTGGTCAACATCCTAGCGATTCGCTACGCCGCCCCCACTAAAAAGGGCGCGGTCATGGGAATCGTTGGCCTCGCGTTCAACTTTTCTCCTATTATTGGGCCAACATTGTCCGGGGTGATTCTGACTTACATGTCGTGGCGGTACCTGTTCATCCTAGTGCTCCCCTTCATCCTGTTGGACCTCATTCTGGCGTACTTCTTACTGCCAAGTGTGCCCACGAATGAATCGCCGACCTTGGACCGTTGGGGCCTGTTTCTCGTCAGTTTCGGCGCATTAGGGCTACTATGGAGCTTCTCAAATGTGGGACAGTACGCGTTGACCTCCCCATTTGTCGTCGTTCCTTTCATCATCGGCCTCATCTTAACCACTATCTTCATCCGGCAACAACTACATAGTCCGAACCCCTTGATCAATCCTAAAATTTTCAAGAGTGTTCAATTCACCACGGCCACCAGTCTCAACGCGTTGATTGTGGCCACCATGTATGGGAATACGATTCTACTGCCCCTCCTGATCCAGTCAATCATGCATCAGAGTCCGATCATTTCCGGAATTGCGCTGTTACCCGGTGCTTGTCTAACGGGAATCATGTCGCCAATCAGTGGCCGACTCTACGACCGTTACCCCGTGCGCCGAATCGTGACAGCCGGCCTGTTGATCGATTGCTTTGGAACCATCATGCAGGCATTTATTGACGTCAATGCTTCCGTCGTCATGTTAACGGTTGGTCAGACGATTCGGCAATTGGGACTCGTCTTGATTCTGATTCCGATTCAAACGCACGCGCTGACCCACCTCCCCAACAAGTGGGTAGCTGATGGGGTCGCAACGTTTAACACGCTCCGCCAGATTTCCGGGTCATTTGGGACAGCGATTATCATCGCCACGATCAACTTAGCCACTAAGTTCTTCACGACGCATCCGAACGCCCCACAAATGGGGATTCAAGCTGGATTCACCATGTGTCTGGTCTTTCTGGTCATCGCTCTCGGCGTATCGGTCAAACTCATGACGATTCGCGAGAACGATTAAGGTTGACTTCGCGCAAGACCCGTGCGATACTATCCAATGGTGCCAAACCAAGGTGGGGGTACGCGATCGGTGCGCAAGCATTCAGAAGGTCGCCGCACCTCACCACTGCCATCCCGAGTAGAACGCGGGATGGCTTTTTTGTATAAGAGAGTGTAGCAAACCGCTTAGACTCTGAGCATTAGGGAGCTAAGGGGCTTCTGTTCGGCCTCGCCGAGCAGGAGTCACTTAGCTTTCTAAGCGCAGGAGTCTGGTTTGCGGAACTCGTTTCAGAGGCTGCATATTTCCCAGGTATTCCGGCGAGAGAAAGTCTAACGTCCTAAACTAAAGTAACCACTAACAACTTCGCCGGGCAGGAGTCCCTTATTTTGCTAAGCGGAAGAATCTGGCTTGCGGAACTCGTTTCCGAGGCTGCTTGTTTCCGGATATCTCGGCGAGAGAAAATCTAAAGGTCTAAACCAAAATAACCACTAACAACCCTCGTCGGACAGGAGGGCTTAGCTTTCTAAGCGGAAGAACCTGCCTTGCGAAACTCGTTTCAGAGGCCGCATATTTCCGGATATTATGGCGAGAGAAAGTCTAACGTCCTAAACTAAAGTAACCACTAACAACTTCGCCGGACAGGAGTTCCTTATTTTACTAAGCGGAAGAATCTGGCTTGCGAAACTCGTTTCAGAGGCTGCATATTTCCCAGGTATTCCGGCGAGAGACGGTCTGGATCTCTAAACTAAAGTAATCACTAACAACTACACCGAGCAGGAGTTCCCTATTTTGCTAAGCGGAAGAACCTGCCTTGCGCAACTCGTTTCAGAGGCCGCACATTTCCAGCCATCTTGGTGAAAGAAAGTCCAATGTATTAAACAAAATGCCTATCAGTACCACTGCGCCACATCAATATTAAGCTCCACAAGCAGAATCTCCTAAGCCTCATCCTCAGGCTTATAATCTGCCCAATCCGGTCGCGGCTCCCCTGCAATCTCGGCCTGCTTAATCGCCGAATAAAACGCCACCTTCTGGGTAATGTGCCGGTGATACTTCTCAAGTTTGGCCAACTGCCGCGCCACTTCAACTTCGTGGTCATTTAATATCGCCAAAATCTTATCTAAATCAGCACCGGTTTCCCGATAGCTCAAAAGCTCCTGCAACTCGCTCATCCGCATCCCGGAATTCTTAAAGCAGACGATACTATTTAACTTTTCAAGGTTCGCTTCATTATAGACACGATGATTTCCCTTCTGTTGAACATTGGGAATCAATCCCAGTCGTTCATAGTAACGGAGTGTCGACGGTGCTAAATCATACTGCTTGGCAACTTCTGAAATCGTTAATTCTGTCATCTCATATCAGTCCTAATCAATTTGTTAAAAAACTTTACTTGAAGCACACTTCAAGTGCTATGCTTGAAATATTTAGAAGGGAAGGTTAGCCACTATGGAATTTAGAACATTAGGAAAAACTGGTTTTAACATTAGCGAGGTTTCACTCGGTACCTGGCAACTCGGCGGTAAATGGGGGGACCCATTTGACGAAAAGGACGCCATGGATACTCTGGAAGCCGCTTATGACCACGGCGTTAACTTCTTTGATACCGCCGATGGCTATCAGGATGGCCTGAGTGAAAAGGTCATTGGCCAATTCATCAAGCGTCACCCCGACGTGCACTACTCAACCAAGGTCGGTAGAAAAGAAATGCCCCTTTCCGAGGAACATTTCAGTCCTAAATTCATCAGACGATACGTCGAGGAATCCCTGCAAAACATGCAAGTCGATTCTCTCGACCAAGTCTTGTTACACTGTCCACCAATGAGCGTCTACTACCAGCCAGAAACGTTCAAGACCTTGGACGACCTCAAAAAGGAAGGCAAAATCGCCAACTATGGAGTCAGCGTTGAACGTGTTGAAGAAGCGATCAAGTCCCTGGACTACGATATCTCCAGTGTTGAAATCATCTTTAACATGTTCCGTCTACGGCCAGCCAAGTTATTCTTCGACTTAGCCAAGAAGGCCAACGTTGGGATCTTGGCCCGGGTACCGCTAGCCAGTGGCTTACTCACCGGTAAGTTCACTGCCGACACCCACTTTGGTCCGCAAGATCACCGGACAAACAACCGCGATGGCCAACTCTTCAGTAAGGGTGAAACCTTCTCTGGCGTTGATTACCTCACCGGGGTCAAGGCCGCTAACGAACTGAAGGAGCGCTTGGGGACGGACAATCTGGCCGCTACCGCCTTACGCTACATCCTGATGTTTGACGCCGTTTCAGCCGTCATTCCTGGTGCCAGCACCCCTAACCAAATCGAACGTAATACAAGTGCCACTGAAGTAAAGCCACTGCCGAAAGACCAAATGGCCATCGTCACGGATGTTTACGATAAGTACATCAAAGATCCAATTGAATACATGTGGTAAAGCCACACTTGATTGGCGACTGTGATCAGCCGCCTTTTTTTGTAAGCAAATTTAACCAAATGTTTCATGTGAAACATCCTAGACAAGATAGTCTGCCGAGTGACGTTCCCGTTTCTGCGTCTTGCGAAAGGCACTCGGGGTCATCCCCGACCACTGCTTGAATTGCTTACTAAAGCTCGCCTGACTGCTGAATTTCATCTGAAGGGCGATTGCTTCAATCGAGTTCTCGCCTATCTCCAAGAGACCCTTCGCCCGGCTGAACTGGCGCTCCTTGGCATATTCCGTCGGCGTGACCCCGTAGATCTTCTTAAAGATTCGGTGACCATACGTGGTACTAATGTTACGGTGGGCGCACACGGCCTGAAAGGTTCGGCGAGTGGTGTCCTCAGCAAATAGGCCACTGGCCAACTTTTGCGCCAAGATAACTTCACGCTCCGGATACTCCTGTGCGGTCGTCACCACTGGTTGTGATTTGGACAAGGCAATCATGAAATCCAGGAAGAAAATCTCCAGCCGAAATTTCCGTTCGGCTGCCTGAACATTGGCCTCTTCCAAGACCACGATTGATTGAATCAGCTTACGCGCGGCCTGACTGACGACCGAATCCGCGGGAATCACCACGTTTCCCAGATTCTTAATGATCCGCGTCTTTAAGTCTAAGTCACCCACGTTAAAGTGAAAACAGAAGAATTGTAGGCGGTCACCACTGAAATTAAAACTCTCGTGCGGGGTTTCCGGCGTAATGATCACCGCTTCACCGGCCGAAATCACCCGGCGACTGGTCCCCATAAACATGGTGACACTTCCCTGCATGACGGCAATCAGTTCAAACAGCTGATGTTGTTCCCGCGGATAATGCCAGCTGGGAAAGTTCCGCTGGAAATGGCCACCATACAGGTAAATATTCGATTCGATTGTCTGAAAAAGCTGTTGTTGCGCCATGATCTCGTCCTTTCTCAACTGAAATCGCTACAGTCCCAGCCTACCAGCTAATTCACTCGGCGGCAATCCCTTTTAGTTGCCATTTGGACAAATTGAGGGTGGTAATTGCCATAGACGAATTCTCTGTAAGCGGTTACGATAAGAGGGTAAGGGCGCTGAACGACTGGGGTTTTCTCCCTAGTTACGATTAATTTCAATTCAATCAAGTCTTATTGGAGGCAGTTTAGTTATGAGAAAATTTAAAAACGAATTTTGGACCACAACATCTGGTGATCTGACCCAACGGCGCGAACCATTAGCCACCCCAAATTATCAAACCGACATTGCCGATGCCAAGAAGATCGTAATTGATCCTACTGACAAGCATCAGGACTGGAAGGGTGCTGGGGCCGCCATTACCGACTCCGCGGCTCATCTGCTGTGGCAGGACATGGACGCCAAGCAACGTCACGACCTGTTGACCGAACTCTTTGATCCTGCACAAGGCGGCTTCTCCAGTGTCCGGGTGCCTTTGGGCTCTTGTGACTTTCAGAGTCAAGACTATTACACTTACGATGACATGCCTTATGGCGAACACGACAACAAGCTGGAGCACTTCTCCATTGGTGAGGGTGAACCCGGCGCACCGGACGCCACTAAAGATCTGAAAAACATCGTGCCCGTTCTCCAAGAAATTTTGACGATCAACCCCGCACTGAAGATCATTGCCTCACCTTGGTCCGGTCCGGCTTGGATGAAGAACACCGGTCACCTGACGCACGGGGGCCACTTACGTTTCGGCGAATTTACCGGCAACGGCTATACTGAAGAAAACCGGTTCGAGTACATCTATGCCCAATACTTCATTCGTTACATCGAAGAATATCAAAAGCTAGGTATTCCAATCTACGGTCTGACGATTCAAAACGAACCCTCAAACGCCGCTCACTGGCCAGCTATGATCTGGACGGTCCCAGAATTGGCTAGCTTCGGTTACAAGTATCTCCGACCAGCACTGAACCGGTCGTTCCCAGATACCAAACTCTTCTTGCTGGATGACAGCTTCCACGCCTTGACCAAGCCAATCGAGGAAGAAGTAACCCCTGCCGAGGCTTCTGCCTTTGACGGTCTGGCCGTTCACACCTACTCCGGGCCGTTTGAAAACATGTACCACGCTAACCGGGCCTACCCTAACTGGGATGTGGTCATGACGGAACGGCGTTGCATGATGACCGACGATCCTGAGGAAAGTGCCCACATCATGTTCGGGATTATCGGTAACTGGCTGGTGCACAACGGGTTGAACATGATCACGCTGTGGAACCTGGCACTGGACGAACGGGGCTTACCAAACGCTGCCGACTCTACCGGTCGTGAAGGGGTCGTCACCATCGACCACACCACCGGGAAAGTCCAACGGAACCTTGAGTACTTCATGCTCAGAAACTTTGGCCAAGACGTCCCAACCGGTTCCAAGGTCATTGGTTCAACCAACTACACCAAGGACGGGTACACCGGCAGTCTCGGCTCCGTAGCCTTCTTGGGGATCAACGGCGACATTGTTGCCCACCTCTACAACCCAACGGATACACCAATCAAGGCAGCTGTGACGGTCAATGGCGATGGCAACAACTGGCAAATCGCAACTGTTCCGGCTTACGGAACGGTCACCCTGCACAAATCGGATGACGCCATCAACACGACGACCATCCCCACCGACGATGAGTTCGCCCTGAACCCCACCCCAGCTAACCACGACGACGTGGCCCCTGGTCAGAGTGAAGGTAGTCAGCTCGTCTAATAATTTTGAAGTTACAACCATCTTTTCGAAGAGCTTGGGCGCAGACCTGAGCTCTTTTATTGTGGCCAAGATGCGTGATTAAGCCATTGCGGTAGCACTACTAAATTAACCAAACACCCTCATCTCCCCCAAGTGACCGCACCTATGCTATGCTTGAACTCTAATCACTCCGAAAGAAGGCTTCGTTTGCCATGAAAATCATCATCGCCCCCGCTAAGAAGATGGTCATCGATACCGACACCTTCGCTCCCGACAGTGTCCCGCAGTATCTGACCGCCACGCAACAAATTTTAAACCAACTACGTCAACTCACCTACCCACAGGCCAAGGCGCTCTGGCACTGCAGCGACAAGTTGGCGCAACCCAACTACGATTGGCTACAGCAACTCGACCTGACCCGTCAGCTCACCCCAGCACTTTTAGCCTTTAGCGGTATTCAATACCAGTACATGGCACCCGACCTCTTCACCGCACCCGCGCTAGATTACGTCCGTAACAACTTGCGAATCTTGTCAGGCTTTTACGGGATTCTCCGGCCATTTGACGGTATCGTCCCCTACCGTCTGGAAATGCAATCCAAGCTTGCCGTGGCGGAAACAACTAACCTCTACGCTTTCTGGGGGGACCGCCTCTACCACGCACTGACGCCTACGCCGGAACCCATCATCAACCTCGCGTCGCAGGAATACGCTAAAACCATTACACCCTATCTCGCACCACAGCAACCCATGGTCACCGTTACCTTTGGCAGTCTCGTCGCCGGCCAGCTGAAGACCAAGGCGACCCTCGCTAAGATGGCGCGTGGTGCCATGGTGCGGTATCTAGCGGAACACCAAGTGACTACTGTCGATGCTGTAACCCAATTTGATCACCCGAATTGGACCTATTCTGCAGAGCGGTCGGCTGCAACGAACATCGTCTTCATTTATCGGAAATAGAGACAAAAAGGACGCCAGATTGGCGTTCTTTTTTACCCACGAAAATCACCCAAGAATCCCTGTAAGCCGCGCATATTTAGCGTCACCAACCGTTGCTTGAACGCCGGTAGTGAAAGATCCAACTGTCCGGTAATGTACAGTCGAAAGAGGGTCAGCGTACTGTCGATCAAGAAGTTGACCCCCATCTGCGCATCCACAGCGCTCAGCTGATAGTCCTGTTGGAAGCTAGTCGTTAGCCCGGCAGCCACTCGACGTTTAACCCGACGCGACAGGAAGCTATAATCATCCGATGTCAGAATAAACGTATAGAACTTTGGGGCCTTCTCAAAGAAATCATCCAATCGCGCAAACCACACGCCCGAGTTGTTCAGTGGATCGTGTTCAGCCGGTTCTTGAAGTATCAGATCCAGAAGCTGATCCGCAATCTCAGCGGTAAAGCTGTCTGCTAAGTCATCGATCGATTCAAAATGCAGGTAAAAGGTCTTGCGATTGATATTGGCTTCCGCCGTTAACTGTTGCACCGTAATTTCACGGAATCGGTACTGCTGGGCTAGCTTACGAAAAGCCTCCCGCAGTGCTTGCTTAGTTCGCGCAACTCGTCGATCCGTCATAGAATCCCTCCAGTTAGACCCCAGATGTGGTAAAAGTGCGGTTTAATCCCCAGACTGCACCGTTCTGTTGTGGACGGTCACCCACGAGACGACTATGATTTGACCACACATGAGGTTTAGTTTGACCTTAGCGTACCACATCAAAGGGGGAGTCGCCGATGATTCGAGCCGAATGGCGTTACTTAATTAAGCACAAGCTACTATTAGTCGTGTTGGTTGTCATCATGTTGATCCCATCCATCTATGCCGTCACATTTCTCAAGTCCATGTGGGACCCCTATGGCAAGTTGGATGATCTACCGATTGCTGTCGTCAACCAGGACCGCGCTGTACATTATCAGGGAAAAACGCTCGCGGCTGGGAACAATTTGACGACCAACCTCAAGCACGCAACGTCAATGAAATTCATCCCCGTTAGTCGTGAAGCAACGGCCAAACGTGGTCTTAAAAACGGCACCTACTACATGATCATCACGATTCCTCAAAATTTCTCACACAACGCGACGACCCTGATGCAGGCGACGCCCCACCAGATGATTCTATACGACGAAACGAGTGCCGGTCACAGCTTTATCGCTGCAAAACTAACTGCCACGGCCGCTAAGACTGCCGCACAGGCGGTCAGTGATACTGTCACCCAGAGTTACGCTAAGACCATGTTTGCCACGATCAAGCAGCTTGGCACTGGATTAACGGCCGCCGGAAAGGGTAGTCATCAGTTAGCAACCGGCGGACAGCAACTCACTAACGCCGACCGAAAGATTGCGACGGGCTTAAACACCCTTGCCGCCAGCACAATGAAGCTAACGAACGGCGACACCACGATCAGTTGCTCAGTAAGTCCCACGCTCTGGCTACTGGTACCCAACAGCTGACCACCGGAAGTCGACGCGTCACTAATGGGATCAACGCCTACACACAAGGGACCACCCAACTGACAACCGCGGCGGGAAAACTCGCTAGTGGAAGTCAGACCGTCAAAACCGGGACTCGGCAACTCAGCAGTCACACCGCTGAACTAGCCACAGGTAGTCAACAATTGACTGATAATTTTGCGAAATTAGAGACCGGCAGTACCGCACTCACCAACGGCCTCAAACAACTACAAACCGGACTAAAGTCTTCACAGAACCAACAGGACCAACTCAAACAAGCGGTGGCACAACTCGCAACTGACCAGCAGTCCAGCAGTTCAGTCGCTCAAGACGCAACCAAGCTCCAAGCGGCGCTCGACACCCTGACGAGCGACAACAGTGGTCAGAATACGGCCTTGCAAAGTAAACTTGCCGCAACCGCGGATGCGCAGGGACTGACGGCTACCCAAAAGGCCGCGATGCTCAAAGTAGCTCGTGACAGCTCCACGACCAGCACCGACGTCAGCACGGCCCAGTCGGCCGCCAGACAACTGAGTCGTGATTTAGCCGACCTAAAGTCAACGGACTCAGTTGCCTCAAGCCTCAAAAGCAATCTCACCAAGGCTGCTAGCACGCAATCCGACCTAGCCACGGGCTTGACCACCCTGACGACTAACGCGGTGTCCCTAACCAGTGGTCTTCAACAGGCCAACCAAGCCCTAACACAACTCAACACAGGCATCGGTGCCCTGGCTACCGCGACACCTACGCTAACCAGCGGCACGACTCAACTGGCCCAAGGTGCCTCAAAACTAGCCACGGGTGGTCAAAAGCTCGTTGCCAAGACGCCTAGTTTAACGACTGGAACGGCTGCCCTTACAGCCGGCCTCACTAGCTTGCATCAGCAAACACCACAACTGACAATCGGTGTTGGCCAGCTCGCGAGTGGCGCTGACAAGCTGAATACTGGATTGGCTACGCTAGCTAACAACGGGCCGATGTTAACAACTGCGATGACCACCGTCACTGCTGGTTCATCTGCCCTACATGCTGGCGCCGCACAGCTGGCAGCCGGTGCCGCACAAGCAACTAACGGCGCAACCAAGATTCAAGCCGGAAATGCTAAGTTAGCTACGACCCTCCACCAAGCCGGTCGGCGTGCCACCGTGCATCCCTCACAACTGACCTACAAACAATTTGCCCAGCCTGTGACCACGGCACACAGTGATTCCGATCACGCACCGGATAACGGGACCGGGATGGCACCGTACATGATGTCCGTCTCCCTATTTGTAGGGGCGTTGGCCTTCAACCTGATGCTTGACATGTATACGCCCCGGAAATACCCTCGGAGCGGCTGGAGTTGGTGGCTCGGTAAGTCTTCCATTATGGCCGTCTTCGTGTTCGCCGAAGCCCTCTTCATGACGGGCCTGTTGGCAGCCATCGATGGTCTGACACCCATCCATCCGTGGGCAACATTTATGATGTTGCTGATCACTGGCGGAACCTTCATGAGCATCGTCTCCTGGCTCAACTTGGTCTTCGGCAGACCCGGTGCATTCTTCAGCATGGTCCTCCTCGTCCTACAACTGGGCGGCTCAGCGGGAACCTATCCCCTGCAACTGACTAATAGCTTCTTCCGCGCGATTCATCCTTGGCTGCCAATGAGCTACTCGGTCAACGGGTTGCGGGAAACACTGATGATCGGTAATTCTGCAATTCCGGAAATGTTCGTCCTGTGCACCATTGCCGTCGTCTTCTCTGGAATGAACATTCTGTTCTACACACGGCGCCACGGTCGCATCAGTGAGATCGATATTCCGAAACTTTAATATAAGCTAGGCAGAATTCCCTTGCTTTCAAACCAGGGATGAATGCCACTATGCCTTTCGCTGACTGGTAATGTAATTTTCTACGGTTTCCTTGCTCATATCTCCAAGGGTACTCATGAAGTAACTAGGAGACC
>NZ_AZCZ01000039.1 GCF_001434055.1 Levilactobacillus parabrevis ATCC 53295
TGGTAATTAGCGGATAAGTCCTATTTATAGGCTAGTGCTGTATCTGAGCAAATTGTGGTCACCATGCCATGGGGTGTGGTTCTCACAAGCGTCCGTTTTTAAACGGGCGTGGTTGACTTGTGAGTCTAAAGCCTACTGGACGTTTTCCCAGTAGGCTTTGTGCGTTGAAAGTTGTTGGTCGGTATGGCATCTCTCAACTCTACTGTTTAGCGATTCTAGTCCATAATCCTTCGGAGCAAAGCCAGTTGGCGCTTCAAAATCAAATTTGCTCTATACTAGTACTAATGTAAAATTCTCAGAATCAGTCGCATTTTTTTAGCCAACTAAAGAAATTCTTTAATATTAACCAACCCCACCGTTGTTTCACATGAAACATTGGCCGCCAAAAAGGCAGTCTCCCAGTTATTGGTAGACTGCCTAGTTATTCTAAATTTAATTAAGAGACGACTGCAACTCCGGTCCGTTTAACGGGTACCGTGTTGGTCAAATTGTCCATCACGGGACAAGTATTCTCTGCAAAGTCCATGAACTCATGACACTTCTGCTTAGATTCATCGGTATTCAGGTGAACGGCTACCCCAATGCGGTCCATCCCCGGTCGGTCGCCGGACTTAATCCCCTCCACCGTGTAGTAGAAGTCGCGGTAAGTAAAGTCCTGTTGCTTGTTAAAGGACGCCATCACAATGGCCTCACACGCACCCAACGCCTGCAGGATTGCCTCGTGTGAGCTCACAGCCGCAGTTGAATCCGGTGCCAATTTAACCTTAAAGTCCCGCACGGCAGCCTGATATTCATTCGGTTGACCCGTACTGGTCACTTGCACTTTGAACGTTTCCATTGCCATGTTGAAAGCCTCCTTTAGACGATTTCGACTTGATCTAAGACCACCGAGACCCCGTTACTAAGCATATCCTCGATCGGACAGTTGGCCGCCACAAGGTCAGCAAATGCGCCGCACGCAGCCTGTGATTCGGTCGTTTTGAACTGTAAATTATAGCGGATTTCTTGGAACCCATTTCGGATGTCGGGATCGCCCATGAACCCAGCCGCGTCCAAATCGCCTTCCAAGTTAACGGTCATTTGATCATAAGTGAACTTGTTTTCTGATGCTAATTGCGCTGCGGTCTCCTGTAAGGAAGTGCCCAGTGAACTCAAAACCAGCTCAACCGGGTTCATTCCCGTATTGGTTCCACCCAAGCTTTCTGGCTCGTCGATGGTCGTGTGTACGCCGCGGGAATGGACATCAACTTGGAGACTGGATAAGGTCTTTCTGGCTGTTGCGTTATATCTTTCCATTGGTGTAGCCCCCTATTCCATGATTTGTAAAGCGCTTACAACCCCAGTATAACGAATCATTGAGCAAAGTCAATAGTTAGCTAACTATCTATTTTTAGATAAATCATGGTATAATAAGGCCATAATTTTCTGAGGGTGGTGACTAACAATGGCAACATCTCAATTTGACTTAGATAGCTGCATCATGTGCATTACATCCCGTAGCAGCAAGCTGTTTGCCAGCAAATTTAACGACGCGTTGGCACCAATGGGTATCAATCGCAGTGCCTGGATGGCCCTCTACTACATCGACCAACACCAGCAGATTCGACAGCGCGATCTCGCCGAACTCGTCGGAATCACTGGTCCCAGCATGGTCAAAGTCGTCAATCAGCTGAACACGGCCGACTTAATCACGGTTGCGGTCAGTGCTCAGGATCACCGTGCCCGGCTGTTGGCACTGACGCCAGCGGGCACAGCCCTGTTGACCAAAAGTATTCCCTTAGCCGAGGCATTTCGCGCACAGGTCACCGCCGGAATTCCCCAGGACGACCTCGACACCCTCGATCGCGTTATGGAGCAGATGATGGCCAACGCTAACGACCTTTAATCACACAAACAAACCCGCATCAACCGACCGGAATGGCCAGTTGATGCGGGTTTTCTTTAGTCTTTTTTTGAAAGCCAGCCGGTTAAACGATCCAAATAGGCTGGCGTCTCCTCGATAAAGGCCATGTGCCGACTGTGGGCAAAGAGCGTCCACTCAGCGTGCGGCAAGTGGTCGACCATGGTTTTGGCCACCAACGGCGTACAGAGATCGTTGACACCACTGGTCACCAGCGTGGGTAAGGTCAGTTGCGCTAATTTATCGGTATATTCGTAATCCTTGAGCGTGCCGGTCGGGAAGTATTCGTTCGGCCCCCAAGCAGTCGTGTAGGCCACGGTACCAGGACGTTTTGACCGCCGTAAAAACTCGGGTGACTCCGCCGTAACGGGACCTGCGGCGTGACGTTCCATGAAATGTTGGTTTGCCGTCAGGTAGGCTGACGTTGTGAAGTCTCCGGTCGTTTCGGCCTTGGCAATTGCCTCCTGGTCGACTGGCGCCATGAATCCAATCATCCGGTGCTGTTCCTGTGCCCACAGCTTGGCGGACGAGAGCGTGCTGGCCAGAATTAGGCTTTGAACACCCCGCGGTTGGTAGTCGCACAGGTAAATGATGGCGAGCATACCGCCCCAAGACTGGCCTAACAAGTGTACCCGATCTAAACCCAGGTACTCACGTAACGCTTGCAACTCGGCAACCCAGGTTGCTGCCTGCCAGAGACTAGGCTCATCCGGCATATCGGACTTACCGCAACCGAGCTGATCGTACATCACGACTGGCCGACCCGTTCGCTCTGCCAACGCATCGAACGCTTCAAAATAATTGTGCGTTGATCCGGGACCACCGTGCAACAGCAATAATGGCGTTAATCCCGAGTTAAGATCGCCAACAACGCGGTAGTACGTGTGATACTTTTGAAATGGCATATAGCCTTCTGTAATTTGCATGGACGCACCTCACTTTAGACTCATTATACCTGCCAACTAGCGCTTCCGAACACTGAATTAGTTTTCTTCCTCCGTCACGTCGTCGGGCACATGGGTATTTTCCTTCTTCGGGGAGAGCTTGAACATGACCCGATTGAAAATGTCGGACGCGTATCCAATCACAAAGATTCCCAGTAGCATTGACCCGTAAAGCTGGACCACGAAGAGCGACCAGTTGTGCACGGCCACATTCGTGATAATCAGCATCGTCGTCCCCCAGGCAATCAGCCAGGCGGGAACAATCGCAAATTTTAGAAGTGTGCCCTGGAGGAATAGTGCCAGGAAGGTCAGCAGGCCAAACATGATGGCACTGGGCCAGAGAGGCGCGATGCTTGGCACTTGCAGGAGGCGAAAGGCGATGAGCCCCCAGATGATGCCGAGGGCAAAGCTCACCAGAATATTCCAGAGCTTATCTTTAGGGAAACCCGCGCCGAAGAAATACGAAACGGCGATAAAGGCCGCAGACCCCATCCACAGTGACATGCCGCCCATGATCAGGCTGTAAACCAGCGTGAAGAGGCCCACCCCAATGGCGTCAAACCAGACTTTTTTACTTATTTTCATGTAGTTACTCCTTTAATCGTTAAAGCGTTTGCATAATTTGTGTAATTGTCAGTTTACAGGATTGCTGACGGAAGGGCAAGGGAATTTGGTAAAACGTTATAGCCCACGCTACAATAAGATTAATTACATGCCGGAATTTTGTTATTAATAACTATTAATAACAGAGTCTTGTGTAAAAAAAGCCGCCGTGGCAGGTTCACTCACGGTGGCTAATACGCTTATTGATTCTGGCTGATCTGTAGAAATGGGGAAGTCGCGTTTGGCGATACCTCTGTCGACCAGGCCCCAACCGGCAAGACATTTACTTCAAATAATGCCCTCTCAAGGTTTACGCAAGTTAGTGAGACGTGAATATAGCCACCAAGTGGGCATCCCCGGTGGAAACCCTTCTAGAAGCTGGCCAAGCACCTCATCCACCGACAGCTCACTATGGACATACGGCAGAAACCAGGTATCGAGGAAGTCCGTTGGTACGCTCGTTGTCCGACCATTCAGGGCTACTCGCAATGCTGCATTTTCGGTGGCGAGCGATTGCCAGGCGCAGCTATAGGCTTGACGCTGCGCTAAGGTCACTGTGATCTCTGGCAGTTGCCCTGTCAGTACCTGCTGCGGATCCATTTCGCCTAGTCCCGTAAATTGCTGATAAACTGGCGTCGGCGCTGCACAGGCAGAATCCAGTGGCACCTTGACTTGGGTGACCGTCACAGCAACTGTTTTAAGCTGATCACAGAGCCACAGAAACCCCAACTGATCCTCTGCCGTCTCACTGCACCAGATTCGCAGCGCATCGCCATTAGCGTCGGGCAAGCTGCTGTTGAATGTCTTTGAAAAGTTGTTGGGCTGACTGGTCTGTGTACTGGGATTTAAGCGTCCAGAAAGGATCCTGCCCATCATCCAGTCGCGTGAGGTCTCCAATCTGAAGTTCCAGTTGTAGCCCCAGCGCAGGTTGCCGTTGCGAAAATCGTAAGGATTTGGCAAAAGTGGTGCTAAACGTCACATCCATGGGCGCCTCCTCATTGGTTGTTTCTAGCGAATGGCATACTTCCAGGCCTTGTAATAGGTATAGAGACCTCCCTGAGACATGTACTTAACGGTCTTCCCCTTCACCTTCTTGGTTCCTGTGTAGTAGAAGTTGAAATCATCCTCATAGGCCGCGTAAAAACCAAACATCTGCTTGTGATTTACCTTCTGTCGGTAAACGTAGAGCTTCTTACCGGTTAAAGTTTCTTCAGAATGCCACTTTCCCTGTTTGTGTTGTCGGTAATACCACTTAACCTGATGCTTCTTAACAACGATCTTACTGGCACCGATATTTTTATCCCAGTTATACCACGTTCCCCAAAAGCGTTTTGGCGTCGTGTGGGTGTACTTCATGCCCACTAACGTCTTGGGTGACCCGTAAGCTTTGGCGGCAGCGCTTTGCGTATCGAGCGTCATTCCGCCAGCCGTCCCCAATACCGCTAGCGCTCCTAATAAGATAATCTTTTTGAACATGAACTTCCCTACTTTCCTGAATATGTACGAGACAAACCAGTCGTGGCTCGTTTATTTCTGGCCTCATTATACAAAATCGTCCTGACATATGGTGTCGTTAGCAACAAAAACGATGTGATCTTTAGAAAAAATCACATCGTTACGATTATATTTGTTTTTTTAATGTGAGGTTAATAAAGACTCTGCTCTCTTGCCCTATTTCGACATTTCTGCCAATGCCTCCGCCGTATACACATAGTCCACGTGCGCCATCCCCGGTACATCATCCCAATGGACCGGATAGCCCGCGCCGTGCGCACAGAAGACGGAACCCGGCGTGTTCTCCAGGTCACCAACGGGATCGTATGCCTGATCAGCCACGACCTCTGCCGCGTTGTGGCAAGGACGGTAGCCATCAATCAAACACTCTAGCTGGCCCTGCCCATGCGTGTAGGCGTTGACCTCCTGAACGTAGCCCTGCATTTCGGCAACGGGTGCCGTTCCCGTAAGAATACTCATGCCATCTCCCGTCGCTGAAGGGGCCGTCGCATCCGGCGTTTCGAAGCTCCCGTGCATCCGCTGAATATCCGTCATGGCACGGCCAACTTGATCTTGACCAACCTCTAATCGGAAACGATACCACGGTTCTAGCAACTCAGTCTGGTTCTGGGATTTCGCCATCATTAATCCCTGACGAACGGCGCGCCAGGTGGCTTCGCGGAAATCGCCCCCGACCGAGTGGACAATACTTGCACGGCCACTGATCAGCGTAATCTTCACGTCCGTTAGCGGTGACCCCGTTAACACACCCAAGTGTTCCTTGGCTCGCAAACTGGTCAGCACCTGATGCTGCCAGTTCTTACCCAGCACTTCCAGGTCGCAGTCCGCCGCAAACGTCACGCCGCTGCCCCGTGGAGCGGGTTGCATCAACAAGTGAACCTCGGCATAGTGCCGCAACGGTTCGAAATGTCCAACGCCCTCTACAGCCCGCGTTAACGTCTCCTTGTAGAGAATGCTGCCCTCACCGAAGCCAACGTCGAGGTTAAACCGTTCGCGTAAGATCTGCTGGAGAATTTCCAACTGCACGGCCCCCATAATCTGAACACGAATTTCTTGGAGGTGACTCGACCACGCCACGTGAAGCTGGGGATCTTCGTCTTCCAGTTGTTGTAGGATCGTCAGACACTCGTGAATGTCATGGCCCTGCGGATCGAGCGTATAGTTCAGCACTGGTTGAATTTCCGGCGACCGCCCTGCTGCCTGCTCACCCAGTCCCTGTCCGGGGTGGGTCCCCGTCAGGTTAGGAATTGCGCACACTTCACCTGCCGCAACCGATGGCCGAATCGTAAATTTCGCGCCATTATACACCCGGAGTTGGTTGACCTTTTGTTCGTCTAAGATAACATCCTTATTGGCTAAAACGCCCCCGGTAACGCGGACCCACGTCAGCCGTTCGCCCTTGTCATCGTGCGAGATTTTGAAGACCTTCGCGCCAAATTCCGCTGAATATTCGGGCTCACGCGTCCACTGTTCCAATCCCGCCAACAGGTCGTCAATCCCGTCTAATTTCAGGGCTGCCCCAAAGTAACAAGGGAACACCTCTCGCCGCCGAATCATTTGTCGCACGGTATCATCCGCAACGGTTCCGGCATCCAAGAAGTTCTCGAGCACGTCATCATTTTGCATAGCGATATCTTCATAAGCGCCAGCTGGGATCGTTCCCGCCGCCGTAGTAGCATCATTAAACGCAATGCAGCCGGCAGAGAACACCTGCTGGAGCTGGGCCAACACCCGGTCGCGGTCAGCGGTATCGGCGTCCATTTTATTTACAAAAATAAAGGTTGGCACTTGGTAGTGATCCAATAACCGCCACAAGGTCCGCGTATACCCTTGAATGCCGTCGGTAGCCGAGACGACTAGGATGGCATAGTCCAGAACACTGAGTACTTGCTCCGTCTGTGAAGCAAAGTCCACGTGTCCCGGGGTGTCCAGTAGTGTTAAATCAAGGTCGCCGTGTTGCAGACTGGCCTGATGGGAAAAGATGGTGATGCCGCGCTGTTTCTCTAGGTCATCGGGGTCGAGGAAGGCATCGCCGTTATCAACGCGGCCCAACTGCCGCAGTGCGCCGGAACGATATAGCATCGCTTCGGAAAGGGTGGTCTTCCCGGCATCAACGTGGGCAACGATACCCGTTACGATGTGCTTCATGGTTGAATTGCTCCTTTTTGATTTCTGATTAAGAATTCCGTCTAAGTCGCTCAGCGCCGGTATCCCGCCGCCGAAGCTTGTCACTCTTAATCATTATACTATCCCACCACTGATTCACGAAATTTCGTGAATTTGGCGCGCTAAAGGTCAGCAATTCTGCCGCGCATGGCCAATCATTGTTTCACATGAAACATCCCCCCGTTAAGGTCCCGTCACGAACGTCCAATCCAGTTTGGATGTGTATTTTCCTGGTAGAAAATCTACCATCGCCACTTTAACCCTCAAATTCTCTCCATGACTCACACCAATCGACGGAACGGGCATGCCACTGGCAACCGAAGCTACCGTCTGATCAGCATTCGTCAATGACAAAGGGGACTGTCCCAAACCACCATCATAGCTCAACTCAGCCGCTAAGGTCGTTTGACCATCACTAAACGGCGCTTCCTGTCGCAAATCAATTGTCGTCGCTACTTTATGCCGCCGATTATCAATTACATCCAGAAGGTCCCCATCACCGGTGGCGGTTCCCGGGATCTCCAGTCCTAGATTAGTCGTGGTAATCTCACCAAAGCTTACGTCATTAGCCGCCGCATGAAGCTTGCCATCGGTAAAACGCAACGTGAGTGGTGACCCGGAATAGGTGCCAATCTTGTTATGCTGGGCATCTTCGCCGCTCAAATCCACGCGGGTCGTCATCGTTCGATTAACCGTCTGATTCGACTTAAACGTCACACTAAACGTATGGGTTTTAATCTTCGAAAAGTCGACGCCGGTGACCAGCACTTTCATGCTATCGCCACTAGCATACTTGCCGTACTGTGCCTCCTGCCCATCCACATCAATGGTTGGTTGAACATCGGTTGGTAGCGTGATGAGGAACTCCCCATCCGTCAACTTCGAATAGGCATTTTCATCTTTAAAACGCCCCGTCACCTTACACGTGTCACCATTGAGAATATTGGTGAGCTCGCTCGCCGTGTTATCCGCATTATCGGTCACGTCCTCCACCTGATTGGTGACCGTCATTCTAGGCGTCATATCAGGCACCACGGTCAGTTTGGACCGATTCGTGGTCATATCTTGCGTGCTACCATCCGGCGACTTGATTGTGACGACCGCATAGTACTGCGCTTGGTCGTCGGTCATACTGGTGGCAGGTGTGGTATAACTAAGCTTGTTTCCGCGGGCCACAACCGTATTCTTCCCGTCAATTACGCGGTGCCAGGCCACGGCCGATGGCGTTTCGGCAAAGCTTCCCTGCACGCTAAACGTCGCAGTCTGCCCCTCCGCGACCCGCTGTTCAGCCGCCAAGCCACCGCCAATCGTGATGGGAACTTGATCTGTCACGGTAGAGCCGTCGTCATTAGTCATCGTTCCCGTGATGATCACCGTTCCCGATTGCCCGCTCGTATTTGCCTTCACTTCACCAGTGGCCTCATTCACCGTTGCTAATTGATCATCGGAACTCGTCCACGTCAGCGCACCCGTTGCATTGGCCGGGGTCGGTACTCCGTGAACGTACGTCACCATGGCATTGTCCTGATTATTGTAGAGGTAGCTTTGCTTACTCGTAACCTTCAACCCTGTCGCCGGAATTGGCTCTGGAAACGTCGTTAGCGCCGCAACCCGCGAGTAATAGGTTGGTGAAAAAAGTGGCGTCCCAAAATAGTATTGAAAGGATTGCTGATAATAAACCGTGCCTACCTGGGTCGGGGTGACCGTGAGATCTGCCTTTTTAGCCCCATCCACACCTTGCCACGTCTTACCCTCGTTAGTGGATTGATACCATTGAAAGTGATCCGTCGCAAAGGGAATCAGAATATCTACCATCGAGTGGGCTGTCGCCGTCGTGAGCATCACGCTCCGCTTTACCCATGTATAGCGATCGTCCGGCTGCAGGTTGAAGCCAGTATTGAGATAAAGGCCAAACATCCCCAGCGGCGCACCACTTGGTGACCCTTTGCCTGAAATCTCAGTTGCTGCCTGAACCTCACTATGCCGATTCCCCTGAACCCCAACTGTAACAGCAAACAACGTCAATAAACCCACCAGCACACGTAACCACCATTTCCCCATCATGTTGCAATCCTTCTTCCATAATCCTTTCCTTGAATCGCCATAATTTACACTCGTCCTTTGCGGGATTAGATGTTAACGAAGTTCACCAATAATCCTTTGTACATGCAACCCTCTCTAGCCAAATTTCTCCAGCCTTCATTGTCGGGAAGATCACTTACACTTTGATAGCAAGCCAATTGTTTATCACCTGATTACGTCAGTAAATTTCTCTTAAGCTACTTTATCTGCCATCAGTATACAAGTAATCTCTCCCGAATACCATCGAATACATAAATTATTTCCACTATGTTCAATTATAAATATTTTTATATCAACTTATCCGTTTAAAAAAGCTAGAGAATGCCGTTATAACGGCATTCTCTAGCTTAAAATTATCCAATTTACTAAGCCGGACAGGTATCTTGCGGCAACTTCAGTAATTGTGGTCGACTGAAATAATAACCTTGCTTCAGCTTAATTCCCAGTTGCTTACTCAACCGGTTGTCGGCGTGATCTTCGATGCCCTCCAAGACCATTCGCAAACCATACTCTGCACTAATGGCGCGCCAGAAGCGAATTTTCTGCTGAATGTGAGGATCCTTGAACTCGCGGTTGAAGTTTTGCAGCGCAAACTTGACCTCGGATACCAGCGGCAACAGCTCTTGAATATCTTTGAAGTAGTTGTCCCCCGTTCCGACATCATCTAGCGAAATCTGCATCCCCATATTGATGAAGGATCTCAGCTGCGGCAACAGGTCGGCGATCGTATACTGTTGGGGACCGTCATCTTCGGTCAGCTCAACCACGAGCTTCGTGGGATAAAGTTGTTCCTGACTTTTGATGATGGCCTTGGCAATGGTCGTAGTCATTAGCTGTTCGCGATTGACATTGACCGATAAATAGCGCACCTTTAGCGAGAGTACTTTTGTCGTTGCAATCAAGAGATCAGCCGTAATCTGCGGATCAATCGCCGAAAACGACTCCGGCAGGCGCCAACCCTCCGGCGTCATCTGTTTCATTAAAAGTTCATAGCCAAAGATCGTCTTCGTATCGGTGTCGATTTGCGGCTGAACAAAGTAACGGTAGACTGGTTTCAAAAAAAGTACCCCCCTAAATAAATATTTTACGTGAACTATATTCTAAGTATACTATAATAAAACTAAAGTGGTGTTACAAAAAGAAAGGATTGATGACATTGAAAGTTGTCGTCATTGGGTGTACCCATGCGGGCATTGCCGCTGTTAAACAAATTCTAAAAAATTATCCTGACGCCGAAGTTACCGTTTACGAGCGTCAGTCAACTATTTCATACCTATCTTGCGCGACGTATCTACATATTGAGGGGACGGTACGGTCATTAGACGATGCTCGGTACGTCGAACCCGACGATTTTGCCGATGAGGGCGTAACCATGCAGATCAACCACGATGTGATTCGCGTAAACGCTTCGGAACATACTCTGCTAGTCCAGAATTTAGCCACCAAGGCTATGGCGACTGACACCTATGATAAATTAATCATGGCGACCGGCTCATTGACCGCGATTCCAGCCATTCCGGGCGTAGAGAATCCCAAAGTCCTCCTCTGCAAAACCTATAATCAGGCCCATAGTTTATGCGATTATAGCACCAACCAGAAGCGTATAGCAATCATTGGTGGTGGCTACGTTGGCATCGAGCTGGCGGAAGGCTATGCCAATACCGGTCACGATGTTTTATTGATCCAACAACCCACGCATTTACTCGATCAATACGTTGAGCCAGATATATCCCAAACAGTTGCCCGGCTTCTGAAAGCACACGGCGTCCAGGTTCTGCGGCATACCCGCGTAACGGCCTTCACGGACACCGATGAGGGTAAATTGTGCCTAGCTACGGAAGCAGGCAAATTTGAGGTGGATATGGCAGCCATCAGTGCTGGCATTATTCCGCAAACGGATCTGCTACAAGGACAGGTCAAGATGGCCGCTAATGGGGCCATTCTGACCGACGATTACATGCAGACTTCCAATCCCGACATTTTGGCCGCGGGCGATGCTGCTATCAGCCACGATAATCCTACCAATACACCGAGTTATGCACCGCTGGTTTCCCACGCGGTACGTCAGGGAGCCTTGGCAGGCATCAACGCTTTTGAGCGTCGCCTCCGGACGATTGGCACACAAAACACGACGGGGGTCTTGGTCTTTGACCACACGCTGGCCCGAACCGGCTTGACGATGAAACAAGCTGAAGACGCCCATCTGAACGCGGCCCACGTCCTCTACGCCGGCCCCTACCGGCCTAAATTCATGCCAGAGCACTATCCGGTCATGGTGGAGTTGATTTACGATCAAAATAACCGCAAGATTCTGGGCGTGCAACTGCTCTGTCAGCACGACATCTCCCAGGCGGCTAACGTGGTCTCGGCCCTCATACAAAGTGGCGGGACAATCGACCAGCTAGCGATGCTGGACATGCTGTTCTCGCCAAACTTCAGCGAGCCCTTTAATTACCTGAACAAAACTGCTCAAAAGGCTGTGGACCAGGAGAATGGGTACCTGCGCACTTAACTTAATGACAAAGTGAGGGATTTTCATGATTACCTACCATACCTTAACGCCGAACAGTCCCCTCTGGTCCCAAGCAACGACGCAAATCGGTGACATCGACTGGCCCGCGGGCCCGCATTTGGCAAAGCGCATGCAAACACCAGCTGTCTGGCAACCGTTTGAGCGCGTAATTTACGCAACGACTGGTGAACAACTAGCGGGGTTCTGTGCGTTGCTCGCAGAGGATATCGTCCCGGACACCCCCTACTCACCATTTGTCAGCTCAGTCTATGTCGCCCCGGACTACCGCCATCAAGGGATCAGTCTCCGGCTGGTCCAGCAAGCGGAAAGGGCGGCCCAAGTAACTGACATCACGGGTCTTTACATCGTAACCCGCCACGTAGGACTATACGAACACTTGAATTACGCTCTAGTGGATCGCCGCGAGGACCAGTTTGGTCGACTAAATCGCGTGCTGTATAAGGATTTTACGTAAACAAAAACACCTTCGCCAAACGACGAGGGTGTTTTATTTTGCTAAATTTTGAACCAGCGGCACGGTGACTGAATTACCAATTACTATGCCCAAAAACGTTATTGTAAAGGTTGTTTCACATGAAACATAGCGCTCCTAAACCCCACCCTGTCGCAACTCAGTATGTCTCATCCAGTTGCACAAAGGCCGTGTGTCCCAGTCCGCCACCGACTTGCATAACACTTCCACCGTGACGCAGTTTCCCCAGATTGACTGGGCGAAAATTGAGCGGCTTAACCAGTGCTGCAAAAGTCTTCTTGGCATCTTTGTCATCCCCCGCATAGAACAACACGCGCCGGCCGGGACCATCAACTTCACCCGTCATTAACTCATGTGGCAAAGTGTTAAACGCCTTGATGACGCGCGCATTGTTGGCGGCGGCCGCAATTACCTCACTACCGGTCAGTGGCCGGGTATCGATCTTCTTAAAGTCAGCGGTAAACTGATTAGTCACATCGACGACGATCCGCTGCTGATAATCAGTGACCTGCCGCAGCACATCGGGGGCAATGCCAAATGGTACGGCAATAATCACAAGCGATTGCTGAAGGGCGTCGGCCACCTCACCAAAGACGACGTTAGCGGCAAACTCGTCACGCCGAGGCGCGAGACTAGCTGCACCACGGGAATGGCTAAGAATAATTTCATTGTCTCCGCGACTAAACGTCTGTGTCAGAATCGTGCCGACCGTTCCAGATCCCACAACACCAATTTTCATATGATTCACCCTTTCGAAAGACTTATAGCATAAGTGTACGCGGCTGGTGGCGGAATGCGAAGTTATTTGCCTATCAGTATGCTTTCGGTTACTCACAAGGTAGAACGCCTGGCAATCCACACTTGAGTCGCCAGTCAGCTTTCGTATACTAAAATTAATAAGGAGGGGAATACCTATGAAACACAGACAAATTAAAATTTTTATCACACTGCTATCTGTTTCCGCTGGCTTATTAGGACTTGCGAACACCTCTGCTAGTGCTAAGACGGTTTGGATATTCGGCAACCATGATAAATCCATCCAGACCGCGCCAAAAGCTTTACGCGGCACCTGGTACGGCTATCAATACCGTTATGACAGTCATCCTAGTAAGCTGGTGATTAACAAGAAATCCTTCACAGTCACTACATCCAACAATAAGAAACATACACTAAAATTCATGCACTCTTGGCGAGAGGACTACCAGAAGAAAAGATTTCCCAGCATTGACTTACGTAAATCTAGCCACGGCTGGACCTACTTTGCAGTCAATCTCAAACCCAACTGGGAACTAAGTAATTCTCAATTTTACTTCGGTCAAGTCTTGCCCGTTAAGTACGGTAAGCAACGTGCCTTAGCTTACGTCCAAGGCGTTAACGAGAGCAAAACAAAAGTCGAATTGTTGACGAAGAAAAAGATCAATCATCCTGTTTTCAAGTCAACGAAACATATGACGGTTATTAATTACCACGGCGGTAAGTAATCACATGAATTGGCATTACACCTATATTTTGCAAAAATGAGGTTCTCTAAAATAAAATTATCCTCCCCAAACTGAAAGTTTCTGTCGTTTGGGGAAGATAATTTTGTTTTTTCACCACATCACAAATGAATCCTCAAACCATTTATCTGTCATAATCTAGAAAAATACCTTAAAATGAGCATTATAAGGAGATGTTCACCTTGCAGGGTAGTCCAGAACTCATTGTTTCTGAAGTTATACAAAACACTCAAAAAATTTATATTCCAATTTATCAACGACGCTATAGCTGGGGAAAAGAACAGCTTCAGCGTTTGGTCGACGATATGCAAACAGCTCGTGATCACGATCTGAAGCAGTACTTCATTGGGAGCCTAATCTTAGACACGTCGCAAACTGGCATTTCAGAAGTCGCCGTTATTGATGGGCAACAACGCCTAACAACCATTTCATTATTTCTAATCGCGTTACGTGATATTATGGTTGATACCAATCCCGAAACGAGCCGAATGATTACAGAGCGATACTTAATTGACAGTTACGATCACTCCTCCCTACACCACAACCGTCTAAAACCCGTCCCTGGTGATGAAGAACAATACATAGATGTCCTCATACACGGAGAATTAGCACAACCATCCTTATTTACATCCAATTATCAATTTTTTAGAGATCTCATTAATACGAGCAGTTTGTCCGCAAGCGCTTGGTTTAACTTGCTACGGACCCAACTTCAAACGATGGTCATTACTGTTCAACCCGGTGACGATGCGCAATTAATTTTCGAAAGCCTGAACTCCACTGGCTTAAGTTTAACGGAATCTGATAAAATTAGAAATTACCTATTGATGAGCCTATCCAGTGAAGAACAATCGAAAGCTTTTGAGACCTGGCAAGAAATCGAAAGAATCGTCCATCCTGAAAACATTTCTACTTTTTATCGTCACTATTTGACCTCACTGGCCAGATCCTCCAAGCCCGTTAAAAAAGGTAGAATCTACATTGATTATCGTCAATACATTGGCTTAAAACCAGGGTTTGATCGCTATGCAGAATTACAAATAGAAAAAGATGTCGCGCTAATTTACGCACAAATTCAATTTCCTAATGATTACAATTTCAGTGATCCCCGTACCAAGCAACTATTGAATCGATTGTCCGAATTGAAATTGGATGTGATGATGCCTTATCTTCTACAAGTGTTTAACAAGTACCAAGAACAAAAGATTGCCCTTAATTCTTTAAATGAAGTCTTGGCCGTATTACTATCCTACCTCGCTCGCCGCCTATTCGTTGGTATGCCTAGTACGGGACTCAACAATTTCTTCTCATCCTTGGATCGACAGGTCACCCGCCTAAGCCAAAATCGAAATATTTCCTATGACACTGCTTTAAAAGTTGTTCTTACACATACCGTCAAGGAAAATAAGATTTTCCCCAATAATCAGGTTGTCCACCAAGCGCTAGTCACCAAGGATTATTATCATATTCGCACTGAATCTTTTTGGTTCATTATGAATGAATTGAATAATCTTCATGGCGAGCCTCAAGATCTCTTCAAGAAATCCGAAAATGGCAGCTATTCCATCGAACATATCATGCCACAAACGCTAAGCAATGCCTGGCAGAAAAGTCTAGGAGAAAATTGGCATGATATCCAGATGACTTGGCTCAACCGATTGGCTAATTTAACCTTAACCGGTTTCAATTCACAGATGAGTAATCATCCATTTTTAGAAAAAAGGGACGCCCCTAACGGTTATCGTATGTCTGGCATTAAGCTTAACCAAGATCTAGCTAACGTCTCATCCTGGAACACGGCTGCTCTAGAACAACGCCAAGAAGACTTGTACAGCCGAATTCTAGACGTCTGGCCTATTCCTCAAGTTCCAGATTTAGCGATTAAAAATACTGACTGGATTAGCCTGGAGGATACCGACCCCAAAGGGAAAAAGCCGCTTGCTTTTAAATTTCATCAGCAATCCAGCCAACCAATCAAAAGCTGGAAAGAGCTCTACTTCGATGTCGCTAATCTTCTCTGGTTAAATAACCCAGCTGCTTTCTTCCAAATGGCTAATAACGATAGCGAGTGGTTAGTCAAATACACTTCAGAAGTTGATTCACTAGATTATCGAGAATTGTCCGGCCCCAATGATGGGCAACCTATCAGTCTCTTTGCTGGCAACTCATCAGCTGCTGAACGTAAAAAATATATGCAACGGCTGCTCAACGCTAGCGGTGACTCACTGGATAATGTTGAAATTAGATTAAACCAACCACATGCCTAACTTATCAATTGTTTTGTAACATTTCAGAACAAATTTTCTTCCTAAAGAAACATCCGCCCAACGATTACAGTCGTTGAACGGATGTTTTTGATTATCAGAGTTCTCGATATCTTAACCCCAATTATCTTTTTCTCCAATTCTTAATTTGTGCGAACCCAAATAACGTCCCCACCATGGCAAGTAGTGCGCCTCCCCACCAAGCAGAGGTTTGATGCTCACTGGTCTGCGGCAATTGGGGCGTTGATGCTGGCTTCACGCTATTTGACTTATTTACAGTAGTTACTCGCGCCGCTTGAGTACCACTCTTGGACACTTGTTGAGGGGCTTTTTGTCCCGTCCTGCGCGACTTAATCCGTGCATCTTGTGTCCCTTTTTCATTCCCTACAGACGGCTTATTAGGTGCCACAGTTGCCGGTTTCACACCAACGTCCACCTTAGATGTCGTAGCTTGATACGTGTAGTAGACATCCTGACTAGTTGCCGTATAGACACCAACAGCGTTACCTGACGTTGTGACTAACTGATAATTTTTAAAGTCTTTTGCCTGTGTTGCATAGGCCTGTCCAAGTGCTCCAGTGAGGACGTCATCTGCCGCTAATTTTTCACCCGTTTGAGTCTGATAGTGGACCGTTACTGTCCCATTCGAGACAGGCGTTCCTGGATCAACGGGTTTCACAGGTGGTGTAACGGGTGGCGTGACCGGTTTCCCCGTAGACTTGTAGTAAACATAAATATCATTGTTAACATCTTGAATCGTTCCACATAATTTTTGATCTGTGACCGTACCACCATCGACACGGTCATACACATACCCATCAATCACAGGTAAATCAACACTCCAAGGCGTCTTAGTTTTCCCAGATTTCTTAATCAACTTTTTCCCAATGGCAGTACCGTCTTCATCGACTAAGTAGATTTTCTGTAATGGATTAAACAGTAATTTAATGCTCTGCGCATCACCGTTGTAAGTTACTTTCGAATCCTCAGTCGTTTTCGTCAGCTCTTGATTATATTTCACCGGCTTTTCGTATGTAAATCCGCGATCTTCCAGCTCAGCAATCACCTGCTGCACGGACGTATCGTTAAGAACGTCCAGACTGGTTCCAGATTGACCACTTAAAATTACAAACGGCGCAATCTTAACCCCACCGTCCAGTTGAAAAGCAACCGTTACGGCACCTATTCCAGCTTGTAAAGTGTATGGCACCGTAATCTTTCCATCAAACTGCACCCCATTTGGCTCAGCCGGTCTTGCAAGATCATTATGCCGGCTAATATCCCAAACTAAGTTCAGACTGCCAGCTGATCCCTTCAGGTCATGCCAAATGGACCAGTTGGCTGCTCCCCAAATCTCACTTACTCCTGTTGATTGTGGATCTCGCTGCATGAATTCATTAAAATCATGCAGATTATCGTAAGCAAAGGACCATGTCGATAACGATGTAGTATTCGGATTCAAGGTTACCTGTTTCAACGTCCAAGTCTGGCCCGGTGCTGAGATTTGATAGTTTATCGGCTCCTCCTCTATGAAAGGTTTCCAATTAAGGCCTAATAGCGGTGTAATATCAAAGATGTGGTTGTGTCCAACATCCAGGAAACTCGGTGTCGCTGTGATGTTTCGCAGCGGTGATAGATCAGAAATATTGTTATTCCCAAAGGAGAATTGGCTTAACTTTACCAGCTTGGCTAAGGGCTTTAAACTCGTGATTTTATACTGACTATCCGCAGCTTGAGTGAAGTTAATATTGGTAAGATTGGTCAAATTTTTCATAAACGACAAATCCGTTATATTATTGTAGCCTAGATCAAGCATTTTGAGAGCCGTTAACCCCGCGAAGGCTCCCGTATCATTATCTGATATCTGATTACGCCTCAACTTCACAGTAACCAGTTGAGTTAATCCTCGGAGGGCTGACACATCTTTTAGTTGTCCACGTTGCGTCGAATCTTGCCATTTTTTACTAGCATCCAAATTAAGTGTAATCGTCAGTTCTGTTAAATTCGTCGCATATTGTAACCCAGCCAACGATTTTACATTTCTAACGGCATCATAAATGTTTCTATGAGTAATTTGGTCCTTTGAGAGTGCATCTATGCTCTTTAACTCTTTCAACATGTCAACGGTAATCTGTGATGCACTGGTAAGCTCAGAATGTGTTTTTTTAAGATTAAACAAAATTATTGTTTGCAAATCCTTATCGGGAATAAGCTCATCGACGGTCTGGGGCTTAGGTGTAGGGGCCTCTTCTACCTGAACATTTTGAGTCGTTGCTGCCTGGCTGGCCGTCGCAGCGCCTTCAGACGGCTTGGATCCATCAGGGACTACGTTATCCTTTGGTTTAGTCCCCTGACTGACTGGTTTGGTTTCCATTTGATTGTTACTAGTGGGTGTCGACTGAGTTTTTTCAGAAGCGGAAACATCCCGGACCCCTGAATCATCGGTATTCCGGAGTTTATTCTCCTTCTCAGAACTAACAGTCTTTTCCGGCTGGGTTTCCACGGCTGGCACCGTATCTTGATCACCTGGCTCCTTGTCCTGAATCTGACTATCCAAACTTTGATTCGTTAAATCAGCTGCACCAACTGGTTCCGCTGCATGTGCGACCTCAGTTGCCATCCCAAATGTACCTAATGTTAAAGCCACTACGCTCATAAGTAACCAACGATTCCTTTTGCCAGTTCTTACCCGATATATAGTCATTTCAGAACTCTCCCATCATCCTGACAATTTCCTACCGCCATCAACAAATTCCGTGAAAATAGTTCTAATTCTTAATTCAATTTACCACGAGATGCAGGCATGGTCAATACTGTAAAATATTTATTAATTAATACTATTTAATCTATATCTTTCAACCGTTTTACCCCTATTTGTCGCTCAGCAAATTGACCTGTAGACAGTCATATCGGTCCCTGTTTTCTTTGATACGTAACGAACTCGGATGTCCTGATACTCTCAGTGTCTCTGTTGAGCCTATACTGAGCGCAATCATACCCAAGAAGGTGGCAACAATGAAACATGCCTATCATATGTCCAACGCTCCCCTAGCCGGTTTAGAATCTACCCAAGCTTTCAAATATCTTTCCCTATATCTAAAGTCACTACCAGCGTTCATCATCCTAATCTTGTTAAATTGCCAGTTTATCGTAGGCAGATTTATCTTTACCTGGAATTTCACCTCATGGTACCTAACCGTCTGCTATCTGATATTCCCTTTGATTCACGTCCCTCTCGCAAGGTTTAAGAATAGTCTGGTTAAACATACTTCTGGAGCCAATTCATCTGTTCCCAAGGCCATGATTTACGCGGCTGGTTGGCCGCTGATGCCTATCCATGACTACACAGGACGCGAGTCACGGATCATTCCGGATTTGCTTGAACTTTTACTGGAGTTTGTATTGGCACCTTTAATTCTGGCTGTTTTACCCTTATTACAGCACCCTTGATCACTTCGACAAATAAAAGCATCAAAAAAGCCTGATTCATTTACGAATCAGGCTTTACTCGGTTATTTCCGATAAAGGTAAGCGATATGCTTTCCGACGATTGGATATGAAGCGATGGCCTTCTTGCCATTGTGACGAACTGGTTTCAGATACAGGATCGACGCGTAGGCGCGCTTACTCATCGCCGCGCCAGTTGGATAGATTTCATACTGCTTCGTCTTGTAGCGGTAGTCAATGTCCTGGACCTCCTTCTTTAGGAAATGAATCGTCTTGGTTTTCCTTTTTCCTTGGAAGTCAATCTTCATGGTATAAGAGTTCTTCTTAAACGTGTAAATTGACCGTACCTTTTTCTTACTGAGACTGCTGTACTCCGTGTAGCCCTTAGTCTGCCACGTTCCCCGCAGTACTTTAGGAATCGCCTTATACGTTTTGTAGTACTTAGAATTATTCGTAGCTGCACTCGCTGGCTGGGCAGTCGCCGTAATGGCACCCGCCAACCCTAAGCTTAACGCAATTGCTAGAATAATATGGTTTATACTTTTCATATTTTCCCCCGCCTAATATGTATTTGATTCTTCCGTTTACTTCATGAGTATAGCACTAGGTTAACAATCAATTAAGAAAATCATGCATTCTCCAGCAAACTCATCAGCCAATTCTAAACCATAATTTCCAAGAATATCCAGCGACCCCCAGCTAAACTGCTATAATAACAATAGCTTTTTCCGCGGGCGTCAACACTAGCGCCCACGCGAAACCAATTAATGCATAAGGAGTTCCAGAATGAATAAAATTCTAAAAGCACAATTCTTCGTCGATGATCTTTCAGACGATCAAAAGACGGTCATCACCAACATTAACGACTACATTAAACAGGGTCTCACCGGCGACACTTCCTCAGTCGCCATCATCCAAGGCGCTGCCGGAACCGGTAAGTCCGTCGTTCTGATGGAGCTCGTGCGTCAGTACATGACTGACAGCCGCTACAAGACTTCACTAGTAGTCAACCATCCCGAACTGTATAAAGCTTACCAGGACCTCGCAGAATCCATTCCCAACATGAAGGTCAAGTCAATTCGCCGGCCAACCTCACTGATCAACTACGCACAAAAGAATCATAAAAAATACGATATCATTTTCGTTGATGAAGCCCACCTGCTCTACTCCAAGTCAGAACCCTACGCGCACTACCGCGGGCAGAACCAACTCACCGATCTGATGAATTTAGCCAAAGTTGTTGTCGTCGTCTATGACTTCGACCAAGTCTTCCAGTCCAAGATGTACTGGGACAAGGACCTCCTCTTCAAGACGATTGGCTCGCACCCATATAAAATGTTTGATATGAATTTCCAATACCGGATGGTCGCCAGCGACGAACAAGTTGCCTGGATGGACGACTTAACCGCACAAAAACCACTGAGAGCTTTCCCAGAAAACAGTGACTTCAAGTTTAAGATGTTTGATACCGCTGGCGAGCTCTTCGAAAACATCAAGAAGCGCAATAAAGAAGTCGGCATGAGTCGCGTCGTTGCGACCTCTGGTTTTCCACGGATCGACGGCCGGCACAACGTCGAGATGGATACGTTCAATTTACCTTGGGACGAGTGGGACCCACAGCGGACGCACTGGGCCAAGCGTGAGGGTTCCATCACCCAGGTTGGGACGATCTACACCCTTCAAGGCTTTGACCTGAACTACGTCGGCATGATTATCGGCCCATCTTTCGGCTACGACAAGGCCATCGACACGATGACCATCATCCCCGAGAAGTATTCTCACAAGGAGATCTTCAAGAAGCGTAAGGATATGAAATTCACTCAAGATGAATACAAAACGTTCATCGCCAACGTTCTAAACGTTCTGATGAAGCGTGGGAAATACGGACTGTACCTGACCGCCTACGATGACGCCTTGCGGCAACGATTGATGGAACTCGAAAACGAAAAATAATGATTTTAAAATATGTTGTTGATAATCACACTGTTGATTACCAACAGCATATTTTTATAAAAACCGCTAATTACCAACTCAGGACGCCCTCTCGCCACGTCTGATATATTAGTTAAAAAGGATATATCCCTCATATTGCATAATTATTTTGAATATATGCATGTTTTTTCACTTTATTGTAGTTATCTGTTTTAAATGGTAGAATGTATGCGCTTACTAATATATCTGTTTAGTCTTTTTTTATTTTAGGAGGGATTTACTTGGCAGCTGACTTACTCGCCCTTTTCTGGGTGCTTATTGGGATTTTACTTTTAGTTTTCCTAATCGTTAAAACGAAAGTACATAATATTATTGCCTTACTCGTTTCAGGGTTATTCATTGCCTTTGCCGAAGGGTTACCTATGGTCAAGATCGCAACGACCATCGAAACCGGTATCGGCAGCGTCATGTCATCCTTACTGTTGATTGTTATTTTTGGGGCAATCATCGGTAAAATGATGACAGAATCCGGCGCTTCACAGCAAATCGCGGATACCATTGTCAATGCCATGGGGCCTAAATTGTTGCCTTATGCGCTACTCCTCATCGGGACAATCTTTGGGATGTCGATGTTCTACGAAGTGGCCTTTCTTATCACCATGCCGCTGGTCATTAACATTGCCAAGGAAGCCAAGGTGCCCTATATGAAACTGGTCATCCCGACCATTGCTGGGGCCACCATGGGACATAGTATCTTTCCCCCGCAACCTGGTCCAATGGCCTTGGTTACTGCCTTTCATGCCGATATTGCCCAAGTCTACATGCTAGGGTTTATCGTCATTGTGCCAACCATCATTTGCTCCGGTGTTCTCATTCAGCACTTTATTCCGGGGCTGGCAGACATGCCGCTGGGTAACGTGATGAAGCCGGCACCTAAACGGGCTGCTACGGACATTCCTAGTTTTAGAACCAGTATCATCATCCCTCTACTACCTGCCATTATCATCATTTGCGCCTCACTAGCTAAAACCTTATCAGCCACCAACAGCTGGGTATTTAAATTTGCCAGCTTCATTGGGAGTGCTGAAATTAGTATGCTCATCACGGTCATCGTTGCCATGCTCCTGTTTGGCTACCGCCGAGGCATGTCCGGCAAACAAATCTCAGATCATATGACCAGCGCCATTGCTGGCATCTCTAACGTTCTGATGGTCATTGCCGCCGGTGGTGTAATGAAGGAAGTCATCATCGATAGTGGTATTGGGAGTAAAATTGTCGATCTGGTAGGCCACACCAATATTTCCCCGCTGATTCTTGCCTGGATTATCACCGTCCTCATCCGACTCATGACGGGACAAGGAGCCGTTTCCGCGATCACCGCTGCTGGCATCGTGGCACCAATGGTTGTGGCGTTCCACGTTAACCCTGCCCTGATGATGTTAGCCTGTGCCTGCGGTAGTAATACCACGACTTTGATGTATGACGGTGGTTTCTTACTCTACCAGCAATCATTCGGCATCTCCTTAAAAGATACCTTCAAGACCTGGGGACTACTGGAATTTGTAAATTCCTTTGTCGGCCTACTGATGGTTCTCTTGATTAGTGTGTTTGTTCATTAAGCATTATCTGAATTCTTTAACTTTTTAATTTCAAAGCAACCGCAGACACTGCCGAAGTTATAACTGGCATCTGCGGTTGCTTTATTTTTACGCTGACTTAATAACTAGAGCGACTCATCAAGCGGCTGGCACCCCATCTCCAGACCAATGTTTCACATGAAACAATCGTCTCAAATTCTCCGTGACTGTAACGTGATGGCACAGCTTACACTGGTGATACCAACGTTTACCAAAGGTGGTCCACTCAACTTAGTCCGTCATTCGGCCAATGGATACGAGTTTTGAGCGCAGCAGGCCACTCGTTTAAGCCATCTACCGTTTCAAAAAGGTGCCCTCATTGCTGAGAGCACCTTTCGTTTGTCTAGCCATTCTGTTCGTGCCACGCCTTGATCTGCGCCAACCGGTCCTTGAACCGCCGCTCATTGCCTTCACTAGTCGGTAGGTAATACTCATGCCCTGCAACAGATGGCGGCATCGTCGTCATCGTCGTCAACTTATCTTTGGCATAGTGCGCCAGCTCATAGCCTTTGCCATACCCCAAGTCTTTCATTAACTTCGTCGGGGCATTCCGGATTTGGAGTGGTACCGGATCATTCGCCGTCTGCTTCACATCCTTAGCCGCGGCCAGCCGAGCCTTGTAAATGGCATTGGATTTCGGCGCCAGTGACAAGTACGTCACCGCCTCAACCAGATGGACGTCACACTCGGGCATTCCGATAAATTGGCAAGCTTGAAAGACATTAATCGCCACGTTAAGGGCATTCGTATCCGCCAGCCCAATATCTTCGCTCGCAAATCTGACGAGCCGTCTGGCAATATACAGGGGATCTTCGCCGCCTTCCAACATCCGCGACAGCCAGTAGATTGCCGCATCCGTATCGCTATTTCGCATGGATTTATGCAGCGCGGAGATGATGTTGTAATGTTCCTCACCGGTCTTGTCGTACAACACAAATTTCTTCGCAATCAGCTGACTGAGATCCGCCATGTTAACCGTCGTTGCGTCGGCCGTCTTATCCCCATTTAGAATCGCCATCTCTAGTGTATTCAACGCCGTTCTGGCATCCCCATCGGCAAAGTTGGCGATGGCCTGAATCTCGTCCTGGCCAATCTTAATGGTCTGCTTGCCAAAGCCCTCCGGATTACGCAGCGCATTCTCTAGTAAGGTAACGATGTCATCTTGTTTCAGGGCTTTCAGTACAAACACCTTGCATCGTGACAGCAAGGCCGAATTGATCTCAAACGAGGGATTTTCGGTTGTCGCTCCAATTAAAATAATGCTACCCCGTTCAACGTAGGGGAGAAACGCATCCTGCTGGGCCTTATTGAACCGATGAATTTCGTCGACAAACACCATCGTTCGCTGACCAATCTCGCGGTCCAACTCTGCCTGTTTCATAATTTTTTTGATTTTACTGATACTACTATCTACCGCGCTAAAACTCAAAAAACTCGACTGTGTTTTCCGCGCAATGATCTCGGCCAAAGTCGTCTTCCCGACACCCGGCGGACCCCAGAAGATCATCGACGAAACCTGATCATTTTTGATAATTTCACGAAGAATCTTGCCAGTCCCGAGCAAGTGCTGCTGCCCGACAAACTGATCCAAGTCCTTAGGCCGAACCCGACTAGCTAACGGCGTGTTCTGCGGTTGATTTGAGAAAAGTGATTCTTGTTTCATACGGAAGCCTCCCCACCTTAAAACTTAAAGTAACTTACATGCTGTCATCTAGCATAAGCTATAACGTTACGTTACAGTCAAGTGAGGACCCTCTCAAGTACAAACTATTCGGTCTCTCAGCAACGTCAAAATTAAACAGGCCCAAATCGCAGTTTACGATTCAAGCCTGTCTATTCTAATACCATCATTACTAACTGAGAAGTTTCGGTCCACTAGCACCTCTCAGGTTACTTTTCAATCACTTTTGTTTTGTTACTCGTTACGAAACTACCGTCGCTAAGAACTAACCGCGTTGTTAGATGATGACGCACGATCTTTTTAACGTGCAATACCTTTCCACGCTTCAAATGCTTGATTTGATGCTTAAGCGCCTTATCGCGATAAGCATTCGTGCCCAAAATTACTTTGACTCGCTTAGGATTGTGCTGATAGTACGTGTGCACCGTAAAGGCCCGCTTAGCCGTAATATAACCGGTCTTGCCATAACGCTTAGAACCAGCCGTCACGTCGCGAACCAAGTAGCGCTTAACGCCATTCTTGGACTGCGCAACACCAGTGATCACAAACTGTGGCCGCAATGTCCGTTTTTGCTTGGCATAATAATATTGCCGCGTCTTCTTGCTGAAGTCTGGCGTACTATACAGGCCGAGCTTCTTAACAGCTGTAATTGCGCGATCTTTTTGTGCAACAACTACGGCATGGCCCTGATCGCCCGTTGAGGAACTATCACTTGAGCTTGACGATTCACTCGAAGAACTTGAGTCAGTACCGCCTGGAGTGACTGGTGGCGTCACTGGCGCTACCTTATACGACAACGTAACCGACTGCGGGTCGGACGTATACGTCCCCGTCAGTGAGCCTTCAGTAGCACTGACGTACTGATAGCCATTGATGGTAGCTGGTTTAATCGTGTAGGTAGCTCCCCAAGCACCGGGAAGCTGCGCGTCAGCTTGAATCGTTTTCCCATCCTGATCAATGTAATGTATCGTTACGGGATTTCCTGGCGTTTTCGTCGGTTCCCATTGATACGTTTGATTTCCAGCTGGCGCCGTACTCCCATTATATTCAGAAATCAAACCGGCCGTAGTATAAGTAGTTTTATTGGAATCATCGGGTCTCAAATATTGATCATTACTGTTTTCCCATTTTCCAGTATAACCTGCTAAATCATCATTATGGACTGGATCTAACTCGGGTAACGCCGAGCCGGTTAAGTTAGCTTGCGAACTTAAAGTTAGCTTGCTTATTTTTGAACTATCAGAACCATTAAACATTCCAGTTAACGGTATTTTGGGACTCCAATTGCCAATATTAAGTCCTCCAACATTGACACTATTAAACATCCTATAAAATCCTCCAGGTACTTGAGTACCAAAGTTATTAGTCGATTCATCCCCATTCACCATATCAACCTTAAATTTTGACAAATCTAATGTTGATGGATTGTCTTCATCACCATAATTATCAAACATACTGCTCATATCAGTGACATGACTTGTATCCAAATTCTCATAACCTGTAACAAGATTAGTGCTCATAAACATGCCATGCATGTCGAGTGTTTAAATAATTATGTGTA
>NZ_AZCZ01000004.1 GCF_001434055.1 Levilactobacillus parabrevis ATCC 53295
TTCCCTCCGGGCGCATCACTACCAAAGCGGCAAGTCCCATCCCTCGTGGATGGGACTTTTTGTTACCCCAGGATTAAGTCGCCCCATCACTAGTCAGTACAGTCAGTGGTGCCCCTGACTAGAGTGCCCGCTGGCTCACCCAAGTTCTCTTCTCAGAAGCGATGCCGCAAAAAAAGAGCTTGGTGGCCATTTCCAAGCTCTTCGTTCGTCACTTAAATTAAATATAGATGATTGTCAGGCCACCCAGCGAGACACGTCCGGTAATGACGACCAGTGGGCCATCTGTTCCTACGGGTTCGCCTGTCGTCTCAATGGCTCCCAGGTTTGCATCCACATCCGTCTTAACGTTCCAGGAAGTTGGCAAGTACAATTGCACCCCACCCAGGTGAGCATCGATGTTAATCGTCGCCCCCTGGTCGCTCAGCGTCACGTCATCAAAGTATAGTTTGGCATCCCCCATGGAGACCTGAACATCCGCCCGTCGAAAATCGACCGACTGCAGGTAACGAATACTACTACTCATGCTGACATTGACCGTGATATCCGGATCGTTCAGCGTTTTCACGTCTTCTTCATAATGATGGGACCAGTCGCCGTGATGGTGGTGCGACCAATTTCCCTGCGTCTTCCAATTATAGCGGTACCAGCGCTTGGGCCGAATGATCAGTGACAACCCTAGCGACAACAAAACTGCCGCAATTAGAATTGTCCACGGAGCCAAGGCAACGATCCCCAGCGGCTTAGCAAAAATAATTGCTAGAAAAGCCAACGAGAATACCATCCCCCACACGGCTAGATGCATCAAGCTCTCAACGAACGCGGCGACCAGGAACACTCCGAGCAGCAACGTCCAGACACCTATGTGCGTGCTAAAGATACCCAACTGACTCGTCACGAGAACGACTGCCCCGAGTACCAGAAAGACACCCCAGAACCAATTTGCGCGTTTACGCATCATTCATTACCCCTTTTCCTCTAATGCACGTTTCAACGCTTGATAGTAGCGACGAGAAACGTAGAGTTGCTTGTGTGAATTTTGAAATTTAACCAGATTACCCGTAACTGATCGGGTCAGTGAGAAAACCTGCGTGCGATTGAGAATGGCCGACTTGGAAACGCGCATAAACTGCGGTGGCAAATCCGCCGCCAATTCATAGAGTCGCTGGCCTGTGGTATACATGGCCGTTGCGGTATGCACCGCCACCTGATGGTCACTCGCCTCAAAGAACAAGATGTCCGTCAGGTTAACGCGATAGTTCTCACCGTGCCAGCTGAACGTCAACTGCTGCGTCGTATCGGCCGCGTGAATCGCCGCGACTAGCTGATCGACCGCGGCCGTCCGCGCCGGTACCCGAATAGTGACCTCCGAATCGGATAATTCGGGATCAACCTCCACATGAATCTTCAAGTCGCCACCCCCTCTCGTCTCTATAAGTTAACCATAGGCTTACCTAAAAATAAATAGGTTAACCGTAAGTGGTCACTTTCTTGGCGTAACCGGTCATTTTGAGTGATAGAATACGTGACGTTTAGTCAAATTCTGGTATGATAGTTCTAGTCAAATGGTTGTGGGCGTGAATCCAGAGACGCCAAATCAAAGGTTAAAAGAACGAAGTCATATTGTTTGACCTACTTTGACCATAGCGGTACACTAACAACATGTTAGCAAAACGCTAGCCATTTCTACGTTAAATTAATAAGGGAGGCTATCTTGTCATGAATTTAGTACCTACAGTTATTGAACAATCATCCCGTGGCGAACGGGCCTATGATATCTATTCACGACTTTTAAAAGACCGGATCATTATGCTTTCCGGCCCAATCGAAGATGACATGGCAAACGCCATCATTGCACAATTGCTCTTCTTGGACGCCCAAGACTCCACCAAGGACATCTCACTTTACATCAACTCACCTGGTGGTGTGGTTTCTTCCGGCTTAGCCATTTACGATACCATGAACTTCATCCAATCCGACGTGCAAACGATCACGTTGGGGATGGCAGCTTCCATGGCTAGTGTCTTGGCTTCATCCGGGACTAAGGGCAAGCGGTTTGCCTTACCTCACGCCCAAGTCTTGATTCACCAACCATCCGGTGGTGCTCAAGGTCAACAGACTGAAATTGAGATTGCCGCTCGTGAAATCTTGAAGACGCGTGAATTGATCAACAAGATCTTGGCCGACAACTCTGGTCAACCTGTTGAACGGGTCAACAAGGATACTGAACGGGACAACTACTTGAGCGCTCAAGAAGCCGTTGATTATGGTTTAATCGACCACATCATGACGAACAGTAGCGAACAAAAGAAGTAAACGTGTTTCATAATCGCCTAACGACTCCGGTCGGTAGGCGATTTTTTTCCAATTAACCGTCGTCTCCACAATACAACAAAAATGGAAGTAACCGGCATCCATGCCCAGCTACTTCCATTTTAATTTGAATTTTTAATTGCACTACTCACAATACCAGATTAGGCCGAAGCCTCTTCGCGTAACTGCTTAGCGTAGTCGTTGATCTTTCGCAAGCGATGATTGATCCCGGACTTAGAGATTGGCCCACCAGGAACCAGATCGCCCAGTTCCTTCAGACTAACTTCCTTGTGTGCCAACCGCGTCTCAGCCACTTCACGCAGCTTTACTGGCAACTGACTCAAACCAACCGTGGACTCGATGAACTGGATGTTATCGATCTGCCGTGTTGAGGCGTTGGCTACCTTGTCCAAGTTAGCATTTTCGCAGTTAACTAGCCGGTTGACGGAGTTCCGCATATCCCGCATGATTCGAATGTCTTCGAATTTTAGCATGGACGTCGTGGCGCCAATCAGAGACAGGAAGTCTGCGATCTCCTCAGCACTCTTCAAATAGGTGATGTAACCACTCCGCCGCACAATGGTCCGCGCGTTCAGGTTATAGCGATTCATCATCTCGGCAATCATCTGGTTATGCTCTTCATATAGAGAGTAGATCTCCAAGTGATAACGACTGGTCTCGGGATTGTTGACCGAACCCCCAGCCAAGAAAGCGCCACGCAGGTACGACCGCACGGACATGTCGGAATCCAAAATTTCGGCCGGAACCGACTCCAATAGCTGCATACCGTCAAAGATACCCAAGTCGGACAAGACTTCCGTTACCCCCGTCTTGACCCGGACAATGTACAGATTGTTTTTCTTTAGCTTCATCTTGCGCCGCACGAGCAATTCACTTTCCAAATCATAGAACCGCTTAAGTAACTGGTACATCCGCCGGGCGATGGCAGGATTTTCCGTCTGAACGTTCAGTACGAAATGGTGGTTCGCTAACCCCAAGGCACCGTTCATCCGGATCAACGCAACCAGCTCGGCTTTGGCGTTCTCACGGTGGACCTCAAGGGTCGTTAATTCTTTCTTCACTTCACTGGCATACGACATTTCGTTAAAGCCTCCGTTTCATCCGATAACGTGGCTGGCCAATCAAGTTCAAGAGTTCATGAACGACCTCTTGCCCGTTGTGAAAAGCCCCGTTATCGCGTAATTCAAGAAAGTCCGTCGAGATGACCCGGCACCCCTGATCACGGAGTCCCTGGAAATCATGACGCACCGGCTGAGACATTTCATCCCAGCGCTGATAGTCAATGTACTGGTCAGGCACCTTGCGTGTGTTGACCAGTACGGTATCAATAAAGTTTTCGTTTAAGTGTTGATTCAAAACACGAACATGGTCAGCATCGGTAAAGTTCTCGGTTTCACCCTTCTGCGTCATGATATTGCAGATGTAGACGACTTCCGCTGGACTTTCCTTCACGGCTTTGCCCACACTTTCAATCATCAGGTTAGGGAGGATACTGGTAAACAGACTCCCAGGGCCCAACACAATCTGGTCGGCATCCATGATGGCGTCAATCACCTGCTGAACCGCATGCGGTTGATCGTGGTGATCACTGGTTTCCACCCACACCCGTTTGATTAGCTTGTGCGCCGCGGTGATCTCAGACTCCCCACTCAGCGTACTGCCATCGGCGAACTGCGCGTGCAATTCCAAGGGTTCGTTTGCGGCCGGATAGATGTGGCCGTTGACCCGCATCAGTTGGGAAAGCTCTTGGACAGCATCAAAAATACCGCCCCGCATTTCCGACAAGGCGGCAATGATTAGGTTTCCAATGGCATGGCCGGCAAAGAAATCATCAGTCGTTTCAAATCGGTATTGAAATAGTTCCTTATAAATGTTGGGAATCTCGGCAAGCGCCACCATGACGTTTCGAATATCTCCAGGCGGCACCACGTTCACGTAATGCCGAATGATGCCTGAAGAACCGCCGTCATCGGCAACCGTAACCACCGCGGTAATATCAACATCGCGGTCGCGCAGGTTGCTTAGGATGACTGGCAAACCAGTCCCCCCGCCAATGACCACAATCTTGGGCCGGCGGGTACGCAATGGATCTCTCATGATCGGTTAGCGGACTCCTTTCGCTTCTCAATGTCGCGATGGGTCATGTGAACTGGATACGTGTTTCCCAGCTCCCGACCAATACGCGTTGCCAAGGCAACGGAACGATGTTGACCGCCCGTACACCCTATCGCAATGGTAAGGTTAGCCTTACCTTCCTTTTTGTAGCCCGGCACGATGGTCGTGAGGAGCTTGATAAATTGTTCGTAGAATTCCTCGGTTTGTGGTTGCGCCATGACGTAATCGTAAACTTCCTGGTCCTTCCCCGTTAAATTCCGCAACGCCGGAATGTAGTACGGATTGGGTAGGAACCGGACGTCCATGACGATATCGGCATCGATGGGCAACCCATACTTAAAGCCAAACGACATGACCTCGATGTGAAAGACCTGTGCGGATTCGGTCTCGTAGTTATGGAAGATTTCTTCCCGCAACTTACGCGGACTCAGCGACGTCGTGTCAATAACGAGCTGGGCCGCCTGTCGAATTGGTGACAGCAGGCGCCGTTCACGCTGAATGCCCTCCATAACCCGACCATTTCTAGCCAGTGGATGGGAACGCCGGGTCTCCTTGTAACGGGAAACCAGCTCTTCATCGGACGCGTCCAGGAATAAGACCTGTGCGTTCATCGTACCGTGGACCGCCACATCGTTCAACATATTGACGATTTCATCGTAAAATGCCCGGGACCGTAAATCGATAACCAAGGCAATCTTCGAAAGCTTGCCAGATTCACGGACCAAATCCCAAAACTTGGGGAGTAACGAAGGCGGCATATTATCAATACAGAAATACCCCAAATCTTCAAAGCTCTGCATGGCGACGGTCTTCCCGGCACCACTCATCCCAGTTATGATGACTAAATGGATTTCATTTGTCATGGCTCTCCTCCAGCTTCTTTTAAAAACGTCTTTAAGCAGTATAACACACCGGGCGTGTCTTTTCCTAACAATTCCCTTAAATTCCGAAAAAGAGTGCCTAAACTGCGGTTAACTTTGCGCAATTAACAGTCCCAACCGCAAAATAGTCGCGTTAAACTTTCGGCTTTTATCAGCAGTCTCCAAAAAAGCAGCCGTCTTAACCTGAATTGGCCAAGACGACTGCTCTACGTTCAATTTAAGCGTGATAGTTTAACGGCTACGCGCGATGGAGATCCAGATGGCATTGACCCCAAAGATGGCGAAGAAAATGGCGATCAGCCCGTTCAGTGACAAGGCCGCTACGACGGGGTGAACGAATAACATGATCCCCACAACCAGAGCCAACACGTCAAAGATGATTGACAACCAGAAGTAAACGCCACCGAAGCTTCGCAGATGACTGGCAACCAGTAAACGTTCTAACGAATCAACAATAAACCACAGTGCGAATAGGTACCCCAGTGTCACGATGGCACTGTTCATATCGAAGAAGAAAACCACCGCAATTAGAATATCCAAGATTCCTAAAACTAACGCAAAGTTGGCCCGCAAACCGGTTGCCTCGTGCAGCTTACTGTAACCCGCAATCGTTGTCATCCCACTCAGCAGCGCCATAATGGCAAAGATGATGGCTAGACCAGTTAAACCTATTTTAGGTGAGCGAAAAAGTCCAAACGCAGCAACTAGGAATAAAATGCCGAGAACAAATTCGCTCCAGTCAAAGCCCCAACGGGTACGATTCAAATTAAACATTGTCTGTATCTCCTCACAACTTCGGTCAGGTGTTGACCGGTTTCCAACTATTGTACTGGTTTTCGGCAAGGTAAACAAGTTCACTTAACTAAAATAGGCGTTGAAACCGCCACGTGGCAGTCTCAACGCCCTAATTTACAATTTGTTAACACTGATTAAGCATCCGCTTCCGTCCGTGCCTTATCCCGTTCCAAAACGGGCTTCAGGTACTGACCGGTATAACTATTCTTCACTTCAGCCAACTCTTCGGGGGTCCCGGTAGCCACAACGTTTCCGCCGGCTTCTCCCCCCTCAGGACCAAGGTCAATCAAGTGGTCCGCCGTCTTGATCACATCGAGATTATGTTCAATAACCAAAACCGTGTTTCCTTTATCTACCAGGCGATGCAGCACCGTCAATAACCGTTTGATATCGTCAGTGTGCAACCCAGTAGTCGGTTCATCCAGAATGTAGAAGTTCTTCCCGTTCTGCTGCTTGTGCAGTTCGGAAGCTAACTTCATCCGCTGCGCTTCCCCACCAGATAAGGTCGTCGCAGGTTGGCCCAATTTTACGTAGCCCAATCCCACGTCCTGAATCGTCTGGAGCTTACGCGTAATCTTAGGAATGGCTTCGAAGAACTTCAGGGCTTCACTAACCGTCATGTCCAACACGTCGGCAATATTCTTCCCCTTGTATTCAACTTCCAGCGTTTCCGAGTTGTACCGCGTCCCGTGGCAGACTTCACACGGCACGTAGACGTCGGGCAAGAAGTTCATTTCGATCTTTAAGATACCATCCCCATGACAAGCCTCACAACGACCACCCTTAGTGTTAAAGCTAAAGCGGCCCTTCTGATACCCTCTGAGCTTGGCATCGTTGGTCTGTGCGAACAGCGTCCGAACGTCGTCAAAGACTCCGGTATAAGTGGCTGGGTTGCTCCGTGGTGTTCGGCCAATCGGACTTTGGTCAATATCGACCAGTCGTTCGATGTTCTTCACGCCAGCAATACTCTTGTATTTCCCAGGCTTTTCAGAATTACGATTCAACTTCTGCGCCAACGCTCGCTTTAAAATCGTGTTTACCAGCGTCGACTTCCCGGAACCAGAGACCCCGGTCACGACGACAAATTCACCCAGCGGAAAATCAACTGTGATGTCCTTCAGGTTATTCTCGGCGGCCCCGGTCACGCGGATAGTCTTTCCGTTACCGGTCCGACGTTCCAATGGCACGGGAATGTAGCGTTTGCCCGCTAGATACTGACCCGTCAAAGACTTTCGGGAACGCATGACCTGCTTAGGTGTTCCGGCGGCCATCACGTGGCCCCCATTTTCACCGGCACCCGGACCAATGTCCACGATGTAGTCGGCAGCGCGCATGGTGTCCTCATCATGCTCCACCACAATCAGGGTGTTCCCGAGATCACGCATTTGTTTCAATGAGGCAATCAACCGGTCGTTATCCCGCTGATGCAACCCGATTGAGGGTTCATCTAAGATGTAGAGCACACCCGACAAGTTAGAGCCAATCTGCGTGGCCAACCGAATCCGTTGGGCCTCCCCACCGGACAGGGTGCGGGCGGACCGACTCAATGTCAGGTAGTCCAGACCCACGTTCCGTAAGAAGGTCAACCGATCCCGAATTTCCTTCAAGATTGGTTGGGCGATCACTTGGTTCTGTTCGCCAAAGGTCAGATCCTTGAAGAAGGCCAGTTCCTTATCAACTGGCAAGTCAGATACGGCACCAATGTGTTGGTGATTGATCTGCACACTGAGGGCCTGCCGGTTCAACCGGTAGCCGTGACACGTCTGGCAGGTCAATTCAGCCATGTACTTACGCATGACGTCGCGCGTAAAGTCACTATTCGTTTCCTTGTAACGACGATCTACGTTAGGCACAACCCCTTCAAAGGCCACGTCGACGTCCCGAACCCCGCCAAAGTCATTCTCATAGTGGAAATGGAATTCTTTCCCATCAGATCCGTAAAGCACGAGCTGTTGATCGGCCTTCGATAGATCCTTGAACGGGGTATCCAAATCCACACCAAAGGCGTCACAAGCCTGTTCCAGCAAAGCTGGGTAGTATTGCGAACTGATTGGATTCCAAGGTGCTAAAGCCCCTTCACGCAACGTCTTCGTCTTGTCAGGCACGACAAGATCCAAGTCAACTTCCAGCTTGACGCCTAACCCATCACAGTCCGGGCAGGCCCCGAATGGTGCGTTAAAGGAGAACAACCGGGGTTCCAGCTCGCCCACTGTAAACCCACAGACGGGACAAGCGTAGTGTTCGGAAAAGATCAGAGGATCCCTACCGATCACATCAGCGATCGCATAGCCCCCACTCAACCGCAGTGCAGCTTCAAAAGAATCAAACAGTCGGGAACGAATGCCCGCCTTGACCACGATTCGGTCGATGACAATTGCAATATCATGATTCTGATTTTTATTTAATTCGGGTACATCGTCCAGATCCATGATGTCCCCGTCGACTCTGACGCGCACGAAGCCTTCACGCCGAATCTTTTCAAAGATTTTCTTGTGTTGGCCCTTCTTAGCCCGCACGATGGGCGACAGGACCTGGAGCTTCGTCCGTTCAGGAAGATCCAGCACCTGACCGACCATCTGTTCAACACTTTGGCTAGTGATCTTCGTGCCATCATTCGGACAGATGGGGGTCCCGACCCGCGCCCATAACAGCCGCAAGTAGTCATTGATTTCAGTAACGGTTCCCACCGTTGAACGGGGGTTCTTCGAGGTGGTCTTCTGATCGATTGAAATAGCTGGACTGAGCCCGTCGATGGAATCCACGTCAGGCTTGTCCATTTGTCCTAAGAACTGACGCGCATACGACGACAGGCTTTCCACGTAGCGGCGCTGACCTTCAGCGTACAACGTGTCAAAGGCCAGGGAACTTTTCCCCGAGCCGGACAAGCCACTGATAACGACCAGTTTATTCTTCGGAATAGTGACGTCGATGTCCTTTAAGTTATGCGCTCTGGCACCATGAATCACGATTTTATCGTTTAACACTTAACATTCTCCTTACTCGACCTAATCGCCGATCTCGGTCTTCATATCCATGACGGTATCCCGCAACGAAGCGGCCTGTTCAAAGTCCAGCTTCTTAGCGGCGGCCCGCATCTCGTCTTCCAACCGAGAGATTAACTTGCGTTGGTCATCCTTGGACATATCTTCAAAGTCACTCGAAACGAAGTCATCTTTTTCGCCCTCGTGATCATTCTTTTTCGTCACCGCAATCAAGTCACGGATTGGCTTAATAATTGTTGTTGGGGTAATGCCATGCTTCTTGTTATAAGCAATCTGCACCTTCCGCCGACGAGCCGTCTCGTCCATTGCGGCCTGCATCGACGCCGTCACGGAATCAGCATACATGATAACTGACCCGTGAGAGTTCCGGGCCGCCCGACCAATCGTCTGAATCAACGACCGTTCGTTACGCAAGAACCCTTCCTTATCGGCATCTAAAATTGCCACCAGGGAAACTTCAGGAATATCGATCCCTTCCCGCAACAGATTGATTCCGACTAAAACGTCATATTTACCCAGCCGAAGATCCCGCATAATCTGCGTTCGTTCCAGCGTCTTGATATCGGAATGCAGGTAGGCCACCTTGATGCCTAAGTCCTTCAGATAGTCGGTTAAATCTTCTGACATCTTCTTGGTCAACGTCGTCACAAACGTCCGCTCGTTGGCTTCAACCCGCTTGTTGATTTCTCCCACGAGATCGTCCATCTGACCCATGATTGGCCGGACATCGATCGTCGGGTCAAGCAAGCCGGTTGGCCGAATGATCTGCTGAACGACGTGGTCAGTCTGCTCGTGCTCGTAATCACCGGGCGTGGCGGACATGTAGATCACCTGATTGATGTGTTGCTCAACCTCAGACAGTTTGAGAGGCCGGTTATCCAGCGCGCTAGGCAGCCGGAAACCGTAGTCAACCAGTTGCTGCTTCCGCGCACGGTCCCCGTTATACATTCCGCGAACTTGTGGCATCGTCACGTGAGACTCATCGACCACGAGTAGGAAGTCCTTAGGGAAGAAATCTAACAGCGTGTATGGTGGCTCGCCAGCCTTACGACCGTCCATCCAGCGCGAATAGTTTTCGATTCCACTGGTGTAGCCCATTTCGCGCATCATTTCTAGATCATAGGTCGTCCGTTGCTTGAGCCGTTGTGCTTCTAGTAGCTTACTCTGACCCTCTAACTCGGCAACCCGATCCTTCATTTCGCCTTCGATGCCCGCCGTAGCCTTGGCCATGATATCATCATTCGTCATAAAGTGGGTCGCTGGGAAGATGGCTACGTGTTCACGATCCGCAACGATTTCCCCGGTCAGCGAGTCGACTTCACGAATCCGATCAATCTCGTCGCCAAAGAATTCGACCCGCAACGCCCGATCATCACGCGACGCCGGGAAGATTTCGATCACGTCACCGTGGACCCGGAACCGGCCCCGCTGAAAATCATAATCGTTCCGTTCAAATTGAATGTTTACTAATTTGCGAAGTAAAGCGTCCCGCTCGATCTCTTGGCCCACGCGCAGTGAAACCACGTGGTTCTTATACTCGGTTGGGTCCCCCAAACCGAAGATGGAGGACACGGAAGCCACGACGATGACGTCGTTTCGCTCCAGCAGCGAACTCGTTGCCGAGTGCCGAAGCTTATCAATTTCATCGTTGATCGACGAATCCTTTTCAATGTAAGTGTCACTCGAAGGCACGTAAGCTTCCGGTTGGTAATAATCATAATAACTGACAAAGTATTCCACCGCATTATTGGGGAAGAACTCCTTAAATTCCCCATAAAGCTGGCCCGCCAACGTTTTGTTGTGGGACAGAACCAGCGTGGGCTTATTCACATTCTTAATCACATTAGAAATCGTAAACGTCTTCCCGGTCCCAGTAGCTCCCAGTAAAATTTGCGCCTTCTCGTGTTCATTGAGTCCCTTAGTCAGCTGTGCAATTGCCTCTGGCTGGTCACCAGTAGGCTGGTACTTCGAAACCAGGTCAAACTTACGGTCCGATTGTCGATCAATCATGGCATAACCTCCCTACCAAATCTCTAGTTTACTTTAATTTACCGTCAAATTCCGACTCAAAACAGCCGTCTGTTCGTCAGCGAAAAACTGCTTAACGTCCATAATAATTATATGGCAGATACAGCTACTAATTCCCGGCACATCAGCGTTTGACAGTATAAAAATATTTTTAATCATCAGAAAAGATGGGAAACAATCCGTTTCCCATCATGCTCAAATATTTTACCATACCGAACATACTTTCGCCAGCTTGACGCTCTATGCTCAGAACTTATCCTGATAAATGGTCACGTTGGCCGCACGTTCACCACGAATGACCGTCGTCGTATGAATAGGCTGAAGTTGTTGGCTTTCCCAGAACTGCTTCATTTGCCGGTCACCCATGAAGACGCTGAGCTGTAATTGAACCGCCCCAGCCGCTCGCAATGTCGCCACTAAGCTGTGATAGTAGTCGGCTGCTTGCTCGGTCGTTAACTGTTTATCGGTCAGCCACATTCCCAGCCAAACCAGACTAGGCAACGGATAATCAATGATCAAATCTACCAGAACTACCAGCTGATCATCCTTAAAAATACCCAAATAGGCTTTTTGATCTGGCATCGCATTCATGGGAACATCGGTCACGTCCTGAATCGCTTCGTTCCGGGTCACCGGGTGATCCTGAAAATGATTAAAATAATCGGGATGGGCCGCCTGGAACTTATAAATTAAATCGTCATCAGCGTGAGTCAACGGCCGCACCGTGGCTCCCGTAATCATTTGATTCCATACTTCAGCTAATTTCATGCTTAATCTCCCTGCTTCAACAAATTATCCGTCAACGTGGCCAGCTTCTGGCGGTCACTAAAGTCCGCCGCCAGCATTTCTGGTAGGACTTCCGCTAAGAAATACTGCACGCAGGCCATCTGCTTAAATTTCAAAATCGTCGTTAAACTTTCCCGGTAGATCTCAGTAAAGACGGGTTCCGGATTTCCCTTTTGAATTTCACCAAACGATTCATAAAGTAGGTCCACCTTATCGGCCACAGAAAGGATCTGCCCCTCCAAGGTATCGTCCTTCCCCTCACCCAAGCGTCGGGTGTAGGCCGTCTGGAACTGCTTCGGAATTTCATTTTCAATAAAGTTCGCGGTCAATGACGACTCCACATCGGCCAACATTTGCCGCAACTGGGGGGTGGCGTACTTCACGGGCGTCTTGATATCACCGATAAATCGCTCCGTGTAGTCGTGATTCAAGGACTTCTCGTAGAGTAACCGCCAGTTTACTTCATGCCCAGCCTGCTCCTCAACATCACCTAGAAACTGAGCGACCTCGGCTACTTTAAACGAGTGGGCCGCCACAGAATGTTGCTCAAATTTAAAATACCCCGGTGCGCGATCGATTGTTTCCAGGTCACTCAAGCTCTGTAAGAATTGATTCATCCCCATGTTTTAACACTCCTCTATTTTATTTTCCATATATGTACAGTGGAACCAGCCGCCCTCGACGATACCGATTCTCACCCTGATGGACAACTAAACCTTCAAAAAAAGCGGAAACCACCCCAGTGAGGTTGTTCCCGCTAAATCGTCCATTATTTGGCGGAAGCCGCCTTAGCCTTCAAGTCTTCCAGAAAACTGAAAGCTTCTTGGCCAGCAATCCCACCGTCCCCAACGGCAGTCGTAATCTGCCGCAAGGTCTTTTGGCGAACGTCACCAATAGCGAAGATGCCGGGAACGGCTGTGGCCATCTGGTCATCAGTCTTGATCCAGCCCTTGTCATCAGTAATGCCCAAGTCAGTGAAGGCGTCGGTCATTGGTAAGTTCCCCACGTAAATGAAGACCCCACTTGCCGCAATCTCACCGGTCTCGCCAGTTTGGTTGTTCTTCGTGGCCACACCGGTCACCTTCATCTCGTCACCTAAAACTTCAGTAACGTTGGTGTTCCAAACAAATTCAATCTTATCGTTTGCAAGTGCCCGGTCCTGAATGACCTTTTGGGCCCGCAATTGGTCGCGCCGAACCACAACCGTTACCTTAGAAACGATTCCTGCCAGGTAGATACTTTCTTCAACGGCTGAGTCACCACCGCCGACAACAACGACTTCACGGTTCTTAAAGAACGCACCATCGCAGACCGCGCAGTAAGACACACCACGACCACCAAATTCATTTTCGCCAGGAACGCCTAATTTCTTATATTCGGAACCAGACGCAATCAGTATGGCACCGGCACTGTAATCACCATCATCGGTCTTGACGACCTTGTGATCACCGTGATCTTCGATGCTTTCCACGTTACCATACGCAAATTCTGCGCCGAATTGCGTGGACCCATCGTACATATCCTTAGCCAAGTCTGGTCCAAGGACGGACTTGAAGCCCGGGTAGTTTTCGATGGCTGCCGTATTGTTCATTTGACCGCCGTAAATTCCGCGATCCAACATCAAGACGGACAGGTTAGCCCGTGAGGCGTATAACGCACCAGTCATACCACCAGGACCCGCACCAATCACAATAACATCATAGTTTTTCATTTTAACGCTCCCTTCTGCTCTTAGCCTTTAGTGTACTTTACTATCAAAAAGGAAGTTTGTCACCTATTTTGACTTATTGCCCTTTTCATCTTCAGCGGTGAGCTTAGCACCCATCTCTTCAATGTACTTCCGTAAGGGTTCTTTCGTTTCTGGGTGACGCAGGCCGTATTCAATGTTCGTCTGCAACCAGCCAAACTTATTGCCGACATCGTAACGCTTACCCGTATATTCGTGGGCAAAGACGCGCTGAGTCTTGTTTAAATTATCAATGGCATCCGTCAGTTGAAGTTCGTTACCCAAACCGACTGGCGTGTTCTCCAGCGCTTCGAAGATCTCTGGCGTGAAGAGGTACCGCCCGATGATGGCCAAGTCACTTGGTGCTTCATCGGGTTGTGGCTTTTCAACGAAGTTCGTGACGTTATACAGCCCCGGTGCCGTTTCTTCGGACGGGTTAATGACCCCATACTTAGCGGTCTCTTCGTGAGGCACCCGCATCACTGCTAAGGTTGAGGCGCCAGTTTCGTTGTACCGGTCGATCAACTGCTTGGTCAACGGAACCTTGCTATCCGTCATGTCATCACCCAGCATCACCACGAACGGTTCGTCACCGATGAAGGCCTTCGCCGTTAACACAGCGTCCCCCAGGCCACGTGGATAGGGTTGCCGAATGAAATACAGATTCATTCCAGTCGTTTCTTGCACTTGACGCAGCATCTTTTCCTTGTGCTTAGCTTCCAGGTTGGCTTCCAATTCTGGATTGGAATCAAAGTGGTCTTCGATGGACCGCTTCGACTTCCCATCAACGATAACGATATCTTCGATGCCGGACTTCCGGGCTTCTTCGACAATAAACTGAATCGTTGGTTTGTCCACGATTGGTAACATTTCCTTGGCTAAAGCCTTGGTTGCTGGCAGGAAACGGGTTCCTAAACCGGCGGCTGGAATGACTGCTTTTCTAACTTTTCGCATAATTCTTATTCCTCCTGTATCCCCTGTAATTAAAATTCCGAACGGCCTTCACGTTGCATCAAGTCTGAAATTGCCTTACGGATGTCCTTACCTTCATAAAGCACTTGGTAAATGGCTTCGGTAATTGGCATCGAAACGCCGCGCTTCTTAGAAAGTTCATAAGCGGCTTTCGTCGTTGCCAACCCTTCAATGACCATTCCCATGTGGTTAATCACGTCGTCAAGGGCTTCGCCGCGACCCAATTCATCGCCGGCCCGCCAGTTCCGTGAGTTGGAACTCGTTGCGGTTACAATGATATCACCGACACCGGATAACCCGATGAAGGTCATTGGATCGGCACCAAATGACGTCCCCAAACGTGAAATTTCGGCCAATCCCCGGGTCATTAAGGCAGCCTTAGCGTTGTCGCCGTAGCCCAGCCCGTGTAAGGCACCGGCACCTAAAGCAATGATATTCTTTAGTGCCGCGCCAATTTCAACCCCAATGATGTCAGGGTTGGTGTAAACCCGGAAGTAAGTCGTCATAAATAACTGTTGCGTATGCTTGGCAGCATCTAAACTTTCACTCGCAGCCGTAACCAGCGTTAAATCATGCCGAGCAACATCTTCGGCGTGACTAGGCCCAGATAAGACCGTGATTGACTTGCGGTTAGCTGCTGGAATCTCTTCCGCCAAAACCTGTGAGATTCGTTTGTAGGTCTTCTGTTCGATCCCCTTGCTGGCATGAATCAAGGCTGGCTGATTTTTTGTCTTTTGTAGGATCGTGGCCACTTGTCCAGCAACGGAACGTACGGCCTTGGTTGGGACAACAAACAGGATCGTTTGCACCCCATCCAAAGCACTTGCCAAGTCAGAGTAGGCTACTAACGAGGGAGAAAACTTAAAATTCTTGATATAGTGCGCGTTCGTGTGTTCCGTGTTCAATTCCTCAACTTGCTTGGGATTGTACGACCAAAGCCGAACGTCATGCCCATTTTCATCCAAGACGCTCGCTAAGATTGATCCCCATGAACCGGCACCGAGTACTGCAATTTTCTCTGACATAGTAATGGATTCTCCTTATTTAGAAAGTTTAGATGACTCACGAAACGGGTTGCCATCCAGATACGCCGCCGGGGCAACTGCTTGCCGCCGACGGTAAGTCCAGATAATCAACGCGCCAATGAACAACACCACCGAAAGTAGTTGTGAGACCCGCAGACCCCCGAACAACATCAGGCTATCCGTCCGCATTCCTTCAACGAAGAAACGCCCAAACGAATACCATAGCACGTAACTCAGGAAGACTTCTCCCTGCTTAAAGAGTCCGGGCGTGTGCCGCAGACTCATCAACACAATGAACCCCAAGAGGTCCCAGGTTGACTCGTACAAGAAGGTTGGCTGCCGGTAAGCACCGTTGATCAACATCTGATTAACGATGAAGTTTGGCAGGTGCAGGCCCTGCAAGAAGGCCAGGCTGGTGATGCGACCGAAGGCTTCTTGATTCATGAAGTTGCCCCAACGACCGATGGCTTGTCCTAGAATAACCGTCGGTGCGGCCACATCGAGCATTAGCCAGACCGGGATGAACCGGGACCGGCAGAAAAAGAACACGACAAGTCCGGCCCCAATCAGGGAGCCATAGATGGCAATGCCCCCATCCCAAATGGCAATAATCTCGCCGGGATGTTTGGCGTAGTACGGCCACTGAAAGACCACGTAGTACGTGCGGGCCGCAATCAATGCCGCTGGTAGTGCCCACAGAATCATATCGTAAATATCGTCGGGATTGATGCCCCGGCGACGACCTTCGCGCACCGCTAAGATGACCGCGATGACGACCCCAGTAGCAATAATCACGCCGTACCAGTGCACAGCGATGGGGCCTAAGTGAATGGCGATGGGATTAAGCGCCGCCATGATTGGTGAAAAAATAACGCCCATCTCCCCTATTTATTTTGTGAGTTTTGTTTAATCAAACGATTCAGATTTTCGTCGAATACCTTGGTAGCATCGTAACCCATGGAACGGGCCCGGAAGTTCATGGCCGCTGCTTCAACGATGATTGCCAAGTTACGCCCAGTCCGCACTGGGATGGTAATCTTAGGCACGACAACGTCAAAGAACTTCTGTGATTCACTGTTGTTCCCTAACCGGTCAAAATGATTGTCATCTTTCCAGGCTTGCAAGTGGACAATGAGATCGATGTCCGTTTCCGCACGAACGGCCCCGGCACCAAACAGATTCATCACGTCGATGATCCCAATCCCTCGAATTTCCAAGAGGTGACTGAGAATGGCGGGAGCGGCCCCAACCAAGGTCTGTTCATCTTGTTGATAGACTTCAACCCGGTCATCAGCAATCAACCGGTGACCCCGCTTAACTAATTCCAAAGCGGTTTCACTTTTACCAACGCCGGAATCCCCGGTGATCATGACCCCGACACCATAGATGTCGACCAAGACCCCGTGAACCGACTGGCGTTCAGCCAATTTGCCTTCAAGGAAGTTCGTCATATTACTCAAGACTCGGGACGTCGTCAGCTTCGTTCCCAGAATTGGAATCCCAGCTTCCTCGGCGGATTGCTTGAGTTCTTCTGGTGGATCCAATTGGGTGGAAATCACGAACGCCGGCGTTTCAGGTTGACACATTTTCCGCATGACGTCGAGTATCTTCTCGTGCGTCATCCCTTTGGCAAAGGACGTTTCCGTAATCCCCAACAGCTGAATCCGCTTTGCTGGATAGTAGTTAAAGTACCCGGTTAATTCCAAACCGGGACGTGAAATATCGCTGGTCGTAATCAGCCGATCCAAGTGATCCTCACCGGAATAAACATCCAGGCGATTTGCTTTCACAAGATCAGCCACTGTAACACTCTCTGGCATAGGAGTTCCTCCTTATTGCATAGTGAACTACCTTTAATTTTAGCACTTTACCTGGACGACTCCTACCAAATTCGCCCGTATTGGGTAACTTAATTACGGGCGAAATGGTCGCTGATGATTGCGTTAAACACTGACATGATAATCGCCACAATCAATGTGACCCCAAATGAGGCGAAGGCAAAACTACTACCCACAAACCAGGATGTCAGTTCTAGCATGATGGCGTTGATGACCACACTGAATAATCCTAGTGTCAGAACCGTGATTGGTAGCGACAGAACAAATAGAATTGGCTTAACCACCGCATTGAGTAGTGCTAAAACAAAGCTGGCAACGAGCGCGATCCAGATACTTGAAACGTAGAAGTCATTTTGAAAGCCACCCGCGAGTGAGCTTTGAAAGAACCCCGCTAGAGCCAGAAAAATGACGGCATTGACCAAGATTCGGGTCCAAAAACGCACATTACTCACCGTCCTTGTGTGAGTCCTTAACGTCCTGTTCCGTGACATCATGAATCACCTTACGCCCATTATCTTTGGGTGCTGGGCTCGCTCCACGGAAGAGGTCCCGAAAGTTCGGGCCCTCACCCTCTGCGCGTTCTTCTAGCGGCATGAACGTGTATAAGATCACATAAATTGCCAGGCCCAAGATTCCGTGAACAAATGGGATAGCGATGGTAACCAAAACATAGATCAACCGTAAGAGATTCGCATTCCAGCCAAAATGTTCAGCGATTCCTCCCAATACACCGCCCAATAGGCGATTAGTCCGTGAACGTGTAAATCCTTTTTTTGCTGCCATTGACGGCCACTCCTTTTTTAAAGTCATTAGATTTCCTTTTATGGCAAGAATAACGAAAGCGGCCACTGAAAGCAAGTTTCCAGTGACCGTTCGTCTAAATCTTCATCTTAGGTTAAGCTTTGGGTGTCTGTTATCGCCTGCGGTTGCCAGAATTCCGACTGCTTTGGAGTCGATACAGATGTTGTCAACGCCTTACCGGGCAGTGGCAATCAACCGGAACGCTGTGGGTGGACGTCCAGAGCCAAAGAGCGGTCTCTGAACTTGCTTTGAACCTCTGAAAACCGAGTTTCAAAGACACCAGTTCTCTAAGTGGCAAAGTTCACCACTAAGAGAACTCCCACGGCTGGGTTGATTGCCACTACCCTCACGGCTCACATCCGTTTGGCCTCCGCACCATTCGCACCGTCACCTTAGTTCCGTTCCACTACATTGATTAAACCTATGATACCAAAACAGCAGTCCAAATTGACTGCTGATAAACATGGTTCTATTGTATGGTACACACGATGATTGTCCCATCAGCAGGTGGAATTTCCGGCTGACGGAGACGCCTATATCAACTTTCAATTTTCAGTTGTAGTCACGGAAACAATTGGGAATGTTCAAACTACACTGATAGATAACGCCTATGTCAGCCGCAGGGATGGCTAAAATGGGCTCAGCCGTGGGAATTGACTAGTTGGCAAGCTTGCCAACTAGTCAATTGGTGGATTTAAGACGCGACTCTTAGCGGCTTAAATCCAAGCTTGAAGACCGCTCTTTGGCTTCAAGCGTCCCCCCACAGCGTCACGGCCCATTTTAGCCATCCCGGAGGCCCCAGACATCAGCCATGTGGCCAATCAGATTGCTAGTTGGGACTGTCTGAATTGGCGGGATTGAGTTCGATGATCTGGCCGGACTTCAGGTAGACGATCCACTCACACACGTTCGTCACGTAATCCCCGATTCGGCTCAGGTCCTGCGCCACATTGAGGTAAATTGAAGCGCCAGTCTCGAATGCTGGGTCCAACCGCATTTGCTGATAGCTGTCCGCTCGAATCTGGTGGTTCAGCTGGTCCAGCTTGCGGTCGACTTCTGCCAACTCGCGTGCGGCATGCTCATCCTTGTTGACGTACGCGGTCAGTACATCGCGAATCATTTGCGTGGTAATCTGACTCATTTCACCAATCAATTGCTCGAGCACGGGAATCTTCTGCTTGCTCCCAAATTTAATGGCGGAGTGGGCCACGTTTCTCGCGTGGTCCGCTGCCCGTTCCAATTCCGAAACAGCCTTCAAGATCGTGACAATTTCCCGTAGGTCGGTCGTCACTGGTTGATACAACGCAATCATTTCAAAGGTCTTCTGCTCCAGCGAAATTTCGCGTTGGTTGATTTCGTGGTCATGATCGATCAGCTTTTGTGCCGCAACAGCATCGCGGTTCATAAAGGCGTCGACCGCTTGTTGCACGACCTCACTGACCAACATGCCCATTTCCGTAAAGTCAGCGTCTAGTTCTGCTAACTCATCATCAAACAATCTGCGCATAACTTGCCTCCTTAACCGAATCGGCCGCTGATATAATCTTCCGTTTGCTTTTCAGCGGGATTCATGAAAATATTTTTGGTTTGGTCCACTTCCACCAACTCACCGTTCATGAAGAAAGCGGTTCGATCTGCAATCCGAGAGGCTTGTTGGAGATTATGGGTTACTGTAATAACCGTATAATCGTGGCGTAAATTCAAGAGGGTTGTTTCAATTTGGCTACTGGAAACGGGATCCAAGGCGCTGGTCGGCTCGTCCAAGAGGATAATTTCTGGTGAAACGGCGAGGACCCGCGCAATGCAGACCCGCTGTTGTTGCCCACCGGACAAGGCTAACGCACTTTCGTGAAGGTGATCCTTGACTTCATCCCACACAGCAGCCTGCCGTAAGGATTTTTCAACGACCGCATCTAACTTTTCCTTATCTTTCTCACCGGCGATTCGCAGCCCATAGATAACATTGTCGTAAATGGAGAACGGAAACGGATTAGGTTGTTGGAACACCATGCCAATTTCCTTACGAATCTGCACGGTGTCGGCACTCGGTGCATAGAGATCCTGGCCCTTAAACTTAATGGTCCCAGTAATCGTGACGTTGGGAATCAGGTCATTCATCCGGTTGAGTGTCCGTAAATAGGTGGACTTCCCACACCCGGATGGCCCGATCAATGCCGTAATTCCTTTAGCATCAAAGTTCAAGTTGATGCCCTTCAAAGCTTCCTTGTCCCCGTAGTACAAATGTAGATCTTGGGTCGTTAAAATTTCCTTACTCATTTTCAATTTTCCTCCTCTTAACCGAAGTTCCCCGAAACGTAATCGCTTGTGATCTGAACCTGTGGATTAGTAAAAATATGGCTCGTGGTATCGTATTCCAATACCCGCCCCTGATTGAAAAATGCCGTATATTCACTGATCCGTCCAGCTTGTTGCATGTTGTGCGTGACGATAATGATGCTGTAATTCTGCTTGAGTTCTAACAACGTATCTTCTAACTGACTGGTCGACACGGGGTCCAACGCGCTCGCTGGTTCATCCAACAAGAGGATGTCCGGTTTGACAGCGATGGCTCGGGCAATGCAGAGTCGTTGGGCCTGCCCCCCTGATAACGCCAGCGCACTCTTATTCAGGTCATCCTTGACCTGATTCCAGAGAGCCGCCTGCTTCAAAGACGTCTCAACAATTTCATCAAGCTCGTGCTTATCGGTCGTCCCCCGCAGTCGTAGCGCAAAGGCAATGTTATCGTAGATAGACTTGGCAAATGGATTCGGTCGTTGGAAGACCATCCCCACGCGCCGCCGCATCTCATACACGTCGATGCTGGGCTGATTAATGTCGACGCCCCGGTACATGATGCGCCCCGTCACCGTGGCAATCCGGTCGTTCATCCGGTTTAAGGAACGCAAGAACGTCGACTTACCAGAACCAGACGGCCCTATCAGCGCCGTAATCTGATTGCTGGCGAACCGCAAGTCACCCTCGGAGATGGCCTCCTTTTTACCGTAGTAAACGTGCAGGTCCTCCGTAGATAAGATGGTCGGATGGTCTGCGTCTGCTGGTTGTACAATGTGCCGTTCCAACATTTCTGTGTTGCCCTGAACATCATTACTTAGAAACATGGCTGACCCTCCTTTACGCTGACGTTAATCGTTTGTATAGCCGCTTACCCAGGTAACGGGCCGCGAAGTTGAATAATAAGATGGCGAGGACCAACACTGCCGAGGAACCGGACGAAATTGCCTTAGCATCCGGCATAATTCCCTCGGAGTTGATCTTCCAAATATGAACCGCCAACGTTTCGGCCGGTCGCATCGGATTCAGCGGACTGGAAATGTTAAATGGATTCCAGTCGGTAAAGTCCAACGCCGGTGCACTCTGACCGGCCGTGTAGATCAAGGCAGCAGCCTCACCGAAAACTCGGCCAGCACTCAGGATAACCCCGGTCAGGATGCTTGGCACCGCTGCGGGCAGGATGACCCGAGTGACCGTTTCCCACCGCGACAGCCCCAGTGCCAGGCCCCCTTCGCGTTGCGTCGTGTCGATGGTCCGTAAGGAATCCTCGATACTTCGCGTCAGCAAAGGGAGGTTGAAGAAGGTCAAAGCAAAGGCCCCGGACAGAATCGAGAACCCCAGGCGCAACTTGACTACGAAGAACAGGAAGCCGAAGAGCCCCACCACCACGGAGGGTAGCGAACTCAAAATTTCAATTGCCGTTCGAATCGTGGTTGTAACCCAGTTATCCTTGGCATACTCGTAGAGGTAAATGGCCGCGCCCAATGCAATTGGAAAGGAAATGAGCATGGCCAGAATCAAAAGATAGAAGGAATTGTACAATTGAACGCCGACCCCACCGCCCTTGAGAAAGGCTTTCGCGGGAGCCGTCAGAAAGTGCCAACTCAACTGTGGCAAACCACTGACCAGAATATAGCCGAGGAGGGCCAACAAAATCAAGACAACTAACCCGGCAACGCCGTATAACGTCCCAATTGCCACTTTATTTTGCGTTTTTGGATTCATCACTATTGGAGACGCCCCTTTCGACCGATCAAGCGAACGATCAGGTTAAAGACTAACGACATGAGCAACAGTACCAATGCTAATGACCACAAGGCATTGTTCTGCAAGGAGCCCATGACGGTGTTTCCAATCCCCGTGGTCAACACGGAGGTTAACGTGGATGACGGGTCAACTAAGCTCCCCGGCATCAGCGCGGCGTTCCCAATGACCATCTGAACGGCCAATGCTTCACCGAAGGCCCGTGCCATACCGAAGACCACGGCTGTCATCAGGCCGGGTGTTGCCGCCCGAAGGACCACCTTATAGATGGTCTGCCACTGCGTCGCCCCTAAAGCCAGCGAGGCTTCCCGGTAATACCGAGGAACCGCACGAAGCGCATCGACACTCATTGAGGTCACCGTTGGTAAAATCATGACGAACAGGACACAGGTTCCCGAGAGAATCCCAAACCCGCTCCCACCAAAGATAGCCCGCGTTACTGGAACAACAACGGAAAGCCCAATGAACCCGTAAACTACGGACGGAATTCCTACCAGAAGTTCGGTGACCGGTTGGAGAATCTTGGCCCCCTTATTCGGGGAAATTTCATTCATGAAGACCGCCGTCCCAATAGCAAACGGCGTTGCGACGATCGCTGAAAGCACCGTAATCAGGAATGACCCCATGATCATCGGCAATGCCCCAACTTCCGGCTTACCATTGGCATCCGTAACGCCCGGGTTCCAGCTCTTCCCCGATAGGAAGTCCCAGAGACTAACGTGATTGGTAAAGAAGGTGGCAAGCCCCTTGGAGGCCACAAACCCAATAATTCCGACCACGACCGCGACGATCAGGATCAGCGCCGAAAAACTGACGACCTTACCCCAGATTTCTAGTTTAGCTGCCTTGGAGTGGCGTTTGAGCTGTTGCTCCAGTTGCTGGGTAGACTTCATCATTTGGCGCCTCCTAACTGCTTAATTTGGCCGTTAACGTCACGTTCGACCTTCATCTGATCCGGCGACAGGTAGCCTAACTGCCGAACCAACGTCTTCTGAATGGCCGGTGACTGCACGTAACGAATGAAGTCCTTCGTTAAACCTGTCGGCTGACCCTTGGTATAGAGATGTTCGTAAGACCAGATTTTCCAAGCGTTGGTCTTGACGTTGGCTTCCGTGGGCGCCACTTTGTTCAGCGCAATGTCTTGTACAGTGTTATTGACATAGGAAAAAGCCACGTAACTAATGGCTCCCGGTGTGGTCGCCACGATTTGGCGCACCATCCCGGATGAATCTTGCTCTTGCGAGGTCTTCGATTGATGACCTGCGAGGCCAAACTGCTCAAAGGTCGCCCGGGTGCCACTCCCCTGAGCGCGGTTGATCAATACAACGGGAACATCGGCACCACCAACCTGTTTCCAGTTGGTGACCTTACCCGTGAAGACCTGAATCAATTGGGCAGTCGTCAGGTTATTGATGCCAATTTTCTTATTCACAATCGGCGTAATGCCGACAACAGCTACCCGGTGATCGACTAGCTCGTCCGCCCGGATGCTCTTCTGTTCGCCCGCGAAGAGGTCGGAGTTCCCAATTTGAACGGCACCTTCTTGAATCTGACTCAGCCCCGTTCCGGTTCCCCCACCTTGAACGTTGATGAACGTTCCTAAATGATCACTTGTGTATTCTTCACCGGCTGCTTCTACTAAGGGTTGCAAGGCCGTAGACCCCACCGCCGTAATAGATTCACCCGCGTGACTGACCTCGCGCGTTTGGTAAGCAAAGAGGCCCAGACCTACGATAACCAATAAGCCCAGTCCTTGCCACCAGCGTTTCTTCGACATACCGCTAACCTCCTATCGGCCGAATGTTGCCATCCGACCCTTTCGAAAATAAGTATACCGAACGAATGTAAATGTCATGTAGACGTATTGTAAAGGTTATGTAAATATAGCCCATTCACGCAACTTTTTTTAGGCGAATGGGTGTCTGCCCCTGATTACTGGCGTGGCTAACTACTAACTGGACTTTCTAGTTGGTCACGGCCGGCTACACCTCTGACCTCCTCCGACTTAGATTAACTCTAACCGCAGTGAATGACGTCATCCCCCAAAACACCTCCACCAGGAAAGAATCTAAACCAAAAAGCCACAATGGCAGTCATCCCATTGCGGCTAATTATCTCGATCTATGCCTTGCCAATCATTCTCATCTTTCAAATTCTCGCCAATTATATCCAACAGTACGGCCACTCTATTTGATCGTCTTCACTAACCGTGGATTCCCACTGATATAACCGCCAGCCACCTGGTAGCGTAACGTGTCACCCTTACTAAAGTTGTTGGCGTTGGAGTAGTCTCAGCCCCGAACTTTGAAAACGGCCTGTGTGTTCTTGGCGTAGTGGTGGTTGCGCGCTGTCAAGTTAACGGTGTTGTAGCGATTCAATGCTTGTTTAGCTCGAACCCGCTTAGGCATCGTCTTCTTTCCCGCTTGGACTAATGTCTTGTTGGCCGTCACGTAACGACCGTTGCTGAGCACGAACCGCGTGGTCAGGTTGTGTTCCACGACTCTCTTAACGGTGAGAACCTGTCCCTGACGGTAGTGTGCCACCTTGCCCGTCAAATTCTTCTTACTATATGCATTGATGCCTCGCGGATTGATAACCGTGACCTGCTTGTGCTTTGACCCATAGTAAACGGGTGTCGTGTACTTGCTGTTGGTCGTCACGTAACCAGTCTTACCGGCCGTCTTGCTGTGATGATTGACATCTTTGACCTTATAACGTGCCACGCCATTCTTGGATTCCGCATACCCGGTTACCACAAACATTGGCCGGTTCAAACGTGATTTGCGTTGATACCACTGCTTACGGGCCTGATTCGTAAAGGTTGCCTGCTGATAAAGACCGATCTTCTTAGTGGCGTAAATCACCGTGCCCTCTGGTACCGCCGTGTCGCCATCCCCACCGGTTTGCAGATCAGCGCGGTAGACGTAGGTCACGGTCTGTGCCGTACTGGTAAATTCCCCGGTTGCGTTCGCCGGCGTCTTGGTCAACGTGTACCCTTTAACTTTAGCCGCCTCTGCCTGGTAGGCACTGCCCAAGCTTCCCGTCAGTGTCTGACTCGGTGCGACCTGGGTGCCATCCTCGGCCACGTAATGAACCGTCACTGGTTGACTCGTCACCGGCAGCGGGTCAGGTCCGGGATCAGGCGTCACAACGTCCTCATACCAAGAGCTGAAGGACTTAAATTCAGTTGAAAGCATCCCATCGTATTTGTACGTCCCATCAGCCTGTAGCTGCAGGTAATCCGTCAGCGGCTTAGTCGATAAGGCCGTCAACTGCCGTTCGGTGGCATCCGGATCAACCATAGCAGCCAGTTTTGCAGTGGCCTGATCTAAATCACCTAAATGATACGTCCTAAGATACATCTTGCAATTCCCAATCATAATTTGATAGAAATTCTCAGGAGTCGTGGCTAACGTCTGTTCAACCTGCTTCATGATGCCCGCACCCTCAGGAGTCTCGGCTAGTTTAGGTTTGAGATTAGCCTCATAGTCCGCCTGAACTTCTGCCTGCGTCGTTTGGTTCAAGAAAACCTTGGCCCCGGTGCTGAAGTCCCAGGCAAAATAATATGCGGCAACTGCATTCGACTTGATATAGTCCGCCGCGGTCATCCCAGTGGCCTCTTCACCGCCAGCCTCTCTAATCACATAATCATAAAGGCTTTCCCCGGGTAGCAACGAAATCTGAGAGCTCGCCAGTTCCGGAATGCTGTTGGCAAATTCTGCCGCCTTGTCGTCATTAGGATACTTGGCGATCATCGCTTGAATAAATCCCGGCTGCTCCGCTTGAGCCCGGGTCACGCTAGTCCCCCACTCAGGGTACCAATAAACTTTTTGTGTCCCGTCTTTACCACTGATTAGCGTGTAAGGCATCTCCACTGTACCAATCTGGTACGTTTTTTCAGCGGCAGCCACTCTGGCAATCGGTTGTGTCCCAACCGCCGTCGTGTCCGCCAGTGCAATACTAGGACTCAAAATCCCCCCTAGTAAGAGTAATGTCAGTCCTGAAATGGTAAGTCGCTTCATTATCTTATTCATTTGGCTCACCCCTTAAACTTTTCGCCGTTATATCTATAGACAGTATATCATGGTCAGCCTGATTAGTCGCGCTTATTTTCCTATTAGAACAGCATTGGTTTCTCTGAGCAAAGACTTGGTTAGGCCAATGATTAGCCAAATCAGGGTGTTACACATAATCCAAATACTGGGTAAATTTTATGAAAACAGGTCCTCATCGTCCCCGTCTTCACTAGCGAACCAACTAAAAATGGCGGTCCCATCATCGCTGACGAGCACCACCATTTCATTTACACATAATTTTCAATTATTCTCATTTAACTCGGTGCACTCACTGGAAAAGTCATCGTGACCGTGGTCCCCTCATCCAGCTGACTCTGCAAGTCAATCTTACCATTCAACGAGTCCACCAGTTCACGCACAATGGCCAAACCTAACCCACTCCCACTGACCCGTTGATTGGAGTGAGACACCTCAGCCCGGTAGAACCGCTCAAAGACTCGCAACTGATCCTGTGGTGAAATACCCACGCCAGTATCCGCGATGCTTAGCGACCAAGTCTTAGTCGTCACCGCTGCAGTGAGCGTCACGCTGCCCCCGGATCGGTTATATTTGATGGCGTTTCCCAGCACGTTCTTCAAGATCTGATCGAACTTGTGCTGATCCGTCACGGCAACCAGATCCGCTGGCACCTGATTGACCAGGGTCACTTGGTTGACGGCAGCCAGCGGTTTCAGTAGGGAGACTTGCATCTCAACCTGTTGCCCCACCGGCACTTCAGCAGCCTCCACGGCGTTCCCCGATTCCAAATGTGAAATCGTCAGCACGTCGTTAATCAATTCAACCAGCCGTTCACTCTGCTGGTCGATAATTTCTAGGAACTCCGTTAACTTCTCGGGGTCGTCCTTAGCCCCCGCTAAGAGGGTCTTGGCAAAACCAGAGATCGCCGTCACTGGCGTCTTCAGTTCATGCGAGGCATTGGACACGAAGTCCACCTGCATCTGCTCGACCGCGTAGACTTCGGTCACATCGTACAGCAAGACCAACACCTGAAAGTAATCCTGGGAGGTCTCGGTATAGATGGCCTGAGCATCGACAGTCCGCTCGTTCGGCGTCCCCGGTAACTTTAACACACGATGCTGGGTCGCCGACTCGCTCAGTGCCGAGTTGATCAAGCTAGCCAACTCAAACTGGCGAACATCCTGTGTAAATGGATGCCGACGTGGCGAAATCTGTTGTTGTAGAAACTGCTCCATTGCCGGATTGGCTAACTCAACCTTACGATAACGGTCGATTACCATGACCCCGATTGGCAGGTAATCCAGTAGCGTCGCGAATTCCTGATTCTGACCGGCAATCTTACGCTGAACCTTGCGCTGGTGCGTCTGTAAATAATTAATTTGCAACGCTAACTGGTAGAAGGGGTCATGCGGCGACAGCAACACGTGGGCTGGTGTCTCTTCGTGCCGAATCCCCTCAACCTTTTTGGTGAGAATGCCGATCCGCTGATTGCCCCAACGCAAGAGGTAACTGACGCCGGCCATCTCGATCAATGCCAACGACCACGCTATCAGGAGAGCAATCCCCAATTGCGAGGGCCGCACACACCAAACGAGCAGACTATTTAGGCTCCCGCAGATCACCAGCACGGCGAGTAGCCGCCTCATGACTGTGCCTCAAAGGTGTAGCCGAAACCCCGCACTGTTTTTAACAGCACCGGATGTTTCGGATCAATTTCAATTTTTTCGCGTAAATGGGACACGTGAATATCGACCATCCGCGTTTGTCCACTGTAATCGAAGCCCCAGACACCTTCCAGTAATTGCTCACGACTCCAGACCTTCCCTGGCCGTTTGGCAAAGAAGAGTAAGAGTTCGAACTCCTTGGGCGTTAGGTCGATCGACTGGTCCCCCCGTTTGACCTGGAACTTGTCCTGATCAATCGTCAGATCAGCCACTTGCAAACGACTCGCAACCGACTTAACGGGCTTTTCTTCTGGCTCATCCTCGTGGTACCGGCGCATGACCGCCTTCATCCGGGCAATCACCTCACGCGGACTGAAGGGCTTGGTGATGTAATCATCGGCCCCCAGTTCGAGTCCAAACACGGTGTCGAACTCACTGGTCTTAGCCGTAATCATGATGATGGGTGTGCTGATTTTCTCCTGCCGCAACCGTTTGGTCACTTCAACACCATCTAACTTCGGTAGCATTAAATCTAACAGAATGACATCAAACTTTTCGTGTAATGCCAAATTCAACGCCTGCTCACCGTCAATTGCCGTAACCACCTGATAATCTGCTTGTTCCAGGTTGTACTGCAGCAACGTCACGATTGCCGGCTCGTCATCGACGACTAGGACTCTGCTCATGGGTTATGCCTCCTGATCTCTGAATAGAACGATACCGATTTCGTGTGGCGCACCGGCATAAATTGCCGTCTCCGTCACTTTTAACTCACCCGCCATGTTCCGAACTTTCAGGTGACAGTAAGTTGGATTAATCAGTAACGCTTCATAAAAGGATGTTTCGCTGTCAATTGGTTGGTGATTACATTCAAGAATAATATCACCAGCAACCAGATCGAGTTTTACTGCCGGCGTCTGGGGGCGAATTGCGAGGACCCGCACCCCATCGTCAACTTGAGAATACCAGAATTGTTGGTGCTCGTCATAACGTTTTGCCCGCCATAGGACGATAGCGTAACCAACCAGCAACAGGATCAGTAAGACTGAAAAGTCCTGTGGTCGCGCGGTCGTCCAGCCAAAGAAGCCCATGGCAATGACTGCTAACCTGATCATCCATTTAGCAAGCTTTTGATAAACCACGCGGGGAATCTGCCGGAAGACTGTAAACCGCAACCCAACTAATAGCGGCACCACTAAAATAGCGAAGGAATGACCATGAATGGTCAGAAGTGGCCAAAAGGCCCAGTGACTAGCGAACCAGTCTCCCGGAACCAGCGTCACCATGGGTAAGACTAAGAACTCACGCCACGGATATCCGGCGATACGCTTTCCCCGTTGCTTGGCATAAATTCGTGGTGCTGTAAAACGGCCACCGTAATGGGACAACCAGTGCCCGAGAAAAAGAAAGAAAAACGCCGCCAACCACAAGTAATTCTGTGCTGGAACTTGGCTTGCTGCGCCATTTCCCCAAATCAATCCGGTCGGCGCCAAACTCGGCCAGTCGGTTATGTAAGCTCCCCCAAAGTAAGTGGCAAGCGAACTCACCACAATCAACGTTAAGGGCAACACCGTTGTTGGTAAGATCACCAACGTGAGGGTTGCCAAGATTTCATAAATCACGATCCACAGTAGTGGTAGGCTAAATCCTACCGCCAAATTTACCACTGAAAGACCCAGGCCCAAAACAACTCCCTGCGTCAGAAAGTGACGTAATTCAAAATGATCACTATAGACGGCGCTCCCAAAGCTCCGCCGTTCGCGTTTGATCCGTGAGCGACTCGTCACCCACAACCGCAGTACCGCGACCCACACCATGAGCTGCAGGAGGTAACTGCCACACGCTATAAACATCCGCATGTCATCGACACCTTTCTTGAAAAAATAACTGTCCCCAGTATAGCATGAAAGAAAAGCGGGTCGCACGACATTCGTGTTACCCGCCTAATGATTTTACAAAATGACTACTACCGCTGGCGACTGAGAGCGAAACCAGCAGCCTTTTGGTGCACGTTTCAACCATATAAGATGGTTGAGGTTTTGTTCCAGACTCCTGTTAACGCTAGGTTCAGTCTGGATTCTTCTGACTGAGTTGCCATTGCAAGTAGGCGTCAATGAAGGGATCGAGATCCCCATCCATAACGGCTTGCCCATTCCCGGTTTCGTAATCCGTCCGGTGATCCTTAACCATCGTGTACGGATGGAAGACGTAGGAGCGAATCTGCGACCCCCAGCCAATATCCATCTGTTCACCTTCGATGGCGGCTTTTTCCTGAGCCTTCTTTTCCTCTTCACGTTCATACAACTTAGCTCGCAACATCCCCATCGCCGTCTGCCGGTTTTGGAGCTGTGACCGTTGTGCCTGACTCTGGGTCACGATTCCGGTTGGAATATGGGTAATCCGCACGGCCGATGACGTCTTGTTAACGTGTTGCCCACCGGCACCGGACGCCCGATAAACGTCGACTTTCAAGTCAGCCGGATTGATGTCCACGTCCACGGTATCGTCCAGCTCGGGTAAGACATCCACGGAAGCAAAGGACGTGTGACGCCGACCCGCCGAATCAAATGGTGAGATCCGCACGAGACGGTGCACCCCTTTTTCGGATCTTAGATAACCGTAGGCGTTGTGCCCGGCAATCAACAGTGTTGCGCTACTCAAGCCAGCAACTTCACCTGGCTGGTAATCCAGCACCGTGACTGTAAAGGCGTGCTGATCTGCCCAGCGCGTATACATCCGCATGAGCATTTCACCCCAGTCTTGGGATTCAGTGCCCCCAGCGCCCGGATGAATTTCCAGAATCGCATTGTTCCGGTCATACTTCTGGTTCAATAACTGATTCAGGCTGTACTGATGTAAGGCATCCTGAGCGGCTTTGAAATTCTGTTCGAACTCCACCTGCATATCTGCATCGGGTTCTTCTTGCAACAATTCCACGGCAACTTCCAGGTCATCAATCTGATCGTTGAGGCTCTGGAATTCTTCAACCTTTTTCTTCATTTCATTGGTTTCATCAATCAGTTTTTGGGCCGACTGCGCATCGTTCCAAAAATCAGGTTGGGCCATCTGACTTTCATTGATACTGATGCTCTCGTTCAGGGCATCAAAGTCAAAGTGACCCCCTAAAGCCGGCAAGTTGTTCCTTCATGGTCGCAATGTTACGTTTGGCATCGCTGAGTTCCATAGTGGTTGGCTCCTTTTTTTATTGATTTTGTGATTTTTCGTTTTTTGTGTGTTGCGTTTCGATGGGCCACATTTACATGCTTATTGGCTATATTGCCGAAACGTGTGCTCATGGGCAGTCAGTTCCGCTTAACCCCGCTAAGCCAAAAATCCAAGACCGGGATTTTTACCTTAGCGACGTTAATGCTCGCTGACTAACCACCCATGATCACACTCTTTTTCAAAAAACGAGGCCGGAATCTCTTCCCGCCTCGTCTCCCGTACTAACGGGTAATATTTTGTCGAATTTCTGACTTCATGAATAATCGGGTGGCATCGTAATCGATGTCAGAGATCATTTCACCAAACATCCGGAATCCTTCTTGTTGATATTCAACTAATGGGTTCAACTGACCATAGCCCCGCAGACCGATTGATTGACGCAATTGGTCCATGGTGTCGATGTGGTCCGTCCAGTGAGAGTCCACACAACGTAAGAGCACAACCTTTTCGAATTCCAACATTTGAGCTGGATCGTAGAGTTGCTTTTGCTTTTCATTGTAGACATCTTCGGCTAAGCCCATGAAGTAGGCCTTGATCTCATCAGCCGACTTGCCCTTCAATGCATCCAGGCTGATCTTTTCTGGTGAAACCATTGCGGAGATCCCGAAGTCGAGTAACGTATCCAAATCCCAATCGGATTGGTCACCCTGGGTGTGTAAGTTAACCACCCGGTCAACGGTCCGTTGGATCATTGGCATCAAGACCCACTTGAGGGACTTGTCTTGGTTAATGACTTGGTTACGTTCGCCATAGATGACATCACGCTGTTGCCGCATAACATCATCGTATTGCAGCACGTTCTTCCGGGAATCGTAGTTGTTCCCTTCAACCCGCTTTTGGGCAGATTCAACTTGCTTCGTAATCATCCGGCTACGGATAACGGCATCTTCACCGTCAACGTTCATCCGTTCGAGGAAGTTCTTGACCCGTTCGGAACCGAACCGACGCATCAAATCATCTTCCAAGGACAGGTAGAACTGGGTCATACCAGGGTCACCTTGACGACCGGAACGCCCACGAAGCTGGTTATCAATCCGCCGAGATTCGTGTCGTTCAGTCCCGATAACGGCTAAACCACCAATTTCAACCACGCCGGGTCCCAATTTAATATCGGTCCCCCGCCCAGCCATGTTGGTCGCAATGGTAACAGCACCACGTTGGCCGGCGTTTTGAATGATATCGGCTTCCTTCGCATGGTTCTTAGCGTTCAAGACCACGTGCGGAATGTTTTCATCATCCAACCGTTGTGAAATGTATTCGGACGTTTCAACGGCAACGGTACCAATCAACATTGGTTGACCCTTTTCGTGTAACATCTTGATTTCATTAACCACGGCATCAAACTTGGATTCCAAGGTTGGGTACAACAGGTCAGGTTCATCGACCCGGACAACCGGCTTGTTGGTTGGCACGGAGATAACGTCCATGTTGTAGATTTCCCGGAACTCTTCAACTTCGGTCTTCGCAGTACCCGTCATCCCGGCAAGCTTCTTGTACATCCGGAATAAGTTTTGGTACGTGATGTTGGCCATCGTCTTCGTTTCTTCTTGAATCTCGACGCCTTCCTTGGCTTCAATGGCTTGGTGCAGCCCGTCGGAGTACCGACGACCTTCCATAACCCGCCCAGTAAAGGAATCAACGATCAGAACTTCGCCGTCTTGAACCACGTAGTCTTTGTCCCGCAGCATGATGAAGTTTGCCCGTAAGGCTTGATCCATATGGTGGGTCAACGCCGTGTTATCGGTGTCGTATAAGTTCTTCAGGTTAAAGTACTTTTCAGCCTTTTCAATCCCAACGTCGGTCAAAGCCACCGTCTTGGATTCAAGGTCGATCTTAAAGTCTTCTTTTTCGTGTAACGTCTTGGCGAAACGGTCAACCCGTTTGTAAAGGGCACTCGTTCCTTCAGACTGACCAGAAATGATCAATGGCGTCCGCGCTTCATCAATTAAGATGGAGTCAACTTCATCGACAATCGCGAAGTTCAGGGGCCGTTGAACCATATCTTCCTTGTAGACAACCATGTTATCACGCAGGTAATCGAACCCGATTTCCCCGTTGGTCGAATACGTAATATCGGCCTTGTAGGCTTCACGCTTCTCTTCAGGGGACTTTTCAGCGGAGTTTAACCCCACGGAAAGGCCCATCCAGTTATAAAGTTCACCCATTTCAGTGGCATCACGTGCGGATAAGTATTCGTTAACCGTAACAACGTGCACCCCTTCGCCAGCTAAGGCGTTCAGGTAAACGGGCATGGTCGCGGTCAAGGTCTTCCCTTCACCGGTCTTCATTTCGGCAATGTTACCTTCATGAAGCACAATTCCCCCCATAATTTGGACGTGGAATGGATAGAGGCCGAGGACCCGCTTTGCGCCTTCACGAACGGCAGCGAAGGCTTCAGGCAGTAAATCGTCCAAGGTTTCGCCGTCTTGATAGCGTTGCTTTAATTCTGGCGTTTTTGCTTGCAGATCTGCATCTGAAAGCTTTGCGTATTCATCAGCGTAAGCACCGACTTCATCCGCTAATTTACTGAGGCGTCGTAAAGTCCGTCGATCACTTTCGACCCATCGTTTCAAAATATTTGCCATGTGAGAATTCCCTTCAGTACATTTTAATAAGTCTGCGTCAACCACTCCCGGCTTACACCGGTAGTTTGTGGATCCAACGCCGAACAGCGCTGCCACCACAATTACCCCCAAATTGAACTGAGTTAGCCCCAATCCTAGGAGTTATTGCTGCCCACAGGTTGCTGGGCGGACAGCTGGATAATCTTAATAAAATCGCTCATTCTTTTGCAAGAATAATCCTCGTTGCCAGCAAGTTAAACTTGCCGCGCACGAGACAGTGATTTCAACCGTTTATTTTGGCAATAAATCAATCTACATTTTAACACTAACCCAGCCAATATGAAACTTTTCTAATCATGTAAATGCCGTAAAACCGCTTTCTTTCGCATGATTATTGACTAAAATAGTCACTAAACTATCACCCTTATTGACCCCAGGTCTACGCCAACCTCCTCCCAAGCGGGAATCGCGTCGTTTCAGCTGGTCTAGTCCCTAAGAGTAATCTTATTAATTTTACCAGATTAACCGCTGAATGTATCGCTTTTTGCATAACAGTTGCTTAACAATCCCATGACAGATTGGCATATGGGTTAGCCCCCTTAATCATTCGACAATTCCGGCAAAAGCGGTAATTCTAAACGCCTATTATCCTCGACACGCTGCCAATAACGCCATAACAGTCATTTTGAAATAGCGTATCCAACGTTCCAGAATGCTCAGCAATATCAACTTATTTTTATATAAGACGCATTGTTTGGCAAACGACCGAACTGAAAATCATCAATCTGAGGTTATATTAAAAGTCGCTTAGCTAACGTTAATAGCACATTGACTATCAAGGTTAGCCGTGAGGGTGGTAGTGAGGCGAATGAACATTAACGTTCTCGGTGCAAACTAAAAAGCACCGCACAAGGCGGTGCTTCATTAGTTTAGTTAACATTATTGGTTATTGGTCATCGGCTTCGATCAAACCGTAGCGGCCGTCATTACGACGGTACACAATGCTAATGCCGTTCGTTTCAGCATCTTCATAGATAAAGAAATCGTGGCCTAACATGTCCATTTGCAGGACAGCCTCTTCATTATCCATTGGCTTCAACGAAACGCGCTTGGTCCGAACAACCTCTAACTCCTTACCTTCAGCTGGTTCTGGCTCCGCAGCTTCGGGTGCGAAATCAAGGTTCTTGTAACCTTTTTCCCGGGACTTACGGTTAACTTTGGTCTTGTACTTGCGAATTTGCCGTTCCAGCTTATCGGTAACCAAATCAACACTTGCATATAAGTCCGGAGAAGTTTCCTCTGCCCGTAATGTCAAGTATGGGAGTGGGATTGTTACTTCAACCTTCGCTGTCTTGTTCTGGTAGACCTTCAGGTTGACATGCGCAATTGCCTCAACTTTGTTGTCGAAATATTTCTCCAACTTGCTGATACGCTTTTCAACGTAATCCCGTATTGCGTCAGTAACTTCGATGTTTTCACCACGAATATTAAATGTGAGCATAAAACTTCTCTCCCTTCAACCAAGAAACACTTGGCTTGCTCAGCATTAGAAGGACCACTCTTCTAATATGCTTTGCTTACTATTATTATAATAGAAAGCCCTATCAGAAACAATTATTCTCACGAAATTTAATGGTGCTCAACGCGCTAAAGTCAAGCTAGTAACCGCTTTCGCGCCCCCTAAATAAATTTGGCTCGCCGCTTGTCGCAATGTTCTCCCCGTCGTGTAGACGTCATCCAACAGTAACACCCGCTGATTCACAATGATTTTTGCTGCAGCGGCGTCCAACATAAACGGTTGTGGCGTCACCAATCGCTCTGCTCGAGTCTTAGCCGATTGAGGCTGAGATTTGTGATCCGCTTTCACTCGTAACACCTGCTGAAAGGGCTGACCATGCAGCCACCCTGTGACCTGGTTAAAGCCCCGGGTCAGCCACGTCCGTTGATCCACTGGAATTGGGACCAACACATCATAACTTTGTTGGGCTAAAGCTTGGTACAGTGGGGTCTGTAGCGCCTTACGCAGGGCATAATCTCCTTGGAATTTATACTGCTGCATGTAAGCTTTCATCCCCGCATCGTACTGAAAAAGCGCCCGATTCGTCAGTGTCTCTGCCCCCCAACGCTCACAGTCATGACACCGAACTGTCGTCGCCTGCTGCCGACCGCACGCCGGACAGTGAGCGCCAGTAATCGGCGTAAATCGCTCCTGACAGTTGAGACAGAGGGCTGGTACCGGCAACGGTCGCCAGCGCAACAAGTCCTGCAGGGTCACCGGGGGCTCGAAAGTTCGGGCACACCACACGCAGATAGTCATGGTCGCCGCCCTCCCCGTTGCTTTCCCTGTCGATTGAGTCGCGTAATCATCACCTGCGCACGCCGAACGGCCCGGGTCTGCGTTTGGACGTAGCAGGTCACTTCGCCCCCTGGAAATTTTGCGCTCCGCCCAGCTCGTCCGGCAATCTGAACCAGTGCCGCCGTTGAAAAGACGGCATCGTCACCACCCAGAATCACCACCGCAATATTGGGAAAGGTCACCCCCCGCTCCAGAATCGTGGTCGTCACTAGAAAAGAGAGTCGTTGATCGCGTAACGCCTGAACCTTGCACGTTCGTTCTGGATCGGCGGCGTGGACACTAACCCCACCACGGATGCCTTGTCGTCCTAACTCAGCCATGATCTCTGGGAGGTCACGGACGTGGGGGACGAACAGCAGAAATCGTTGCCCCTTCTGTAGATAAGTTAGGAGTTGTTGAATGAGGGGACGCGGTAATCGCCCCTTGCGTAAATATTCTCGCCACCGCCACGCCAATTTCACCCGCAGTTGTGGCAAGAGATAACCATGGTAGCGCAAGGGTAAATAAGTCGCGACCAGCGTCCGTTGGCGAATCTGACGCTGCAGCTTTTCGCCTGGCGTGGCTGTGAGGTAGAGATGCTGGCCCGTGGGCTTCTCGGCGCGTGTAATCGCCAATTGGAGTAACGGACTCGTTGCCAATGGAAAGGCGTCGACCTCATCCACAATGATCCAGTCAAAGGCGTGTTCGAACCGTAACAACTGGTGGGTTGTGCAGACGGTCAGCTGACTGTAGCGATACGGAGCCGGTTGCTCCCCGTACAATACACACTGGCTGACTGCCGCAAATGCCGCTTGAATTCGTGGAGCGAGCTCCAAACAGACGTCCACCCGAGGTGAAGCCCAGGCGACTCGCCATCCTCGTGCAACAGCCCATGCCAATGCCGGGTAAACAATCTCAGTCTTTCCAGCCCCAGTCACGGCCCACAACAATTGACTTTGGCCCTGCTGGACGTGCTGGCGAATCTTCTCGGCGGCCCGTTGCTGATCCGGACTCAATTTTCCCGTCCAAGTCAGCGGTGACTCTGATGGCGAGAACCGATTGGGCTCCGGAATAGTGTATAATTTAGTCTGTGAGGTCACCCGCCCTAGCTGTAGGCACTGGCGGCAGTACCACGCCCCATTCGGCAGCTGATCCGAGTTCGCCAACCACTGCTGACACCGTTGGCACTGATACCGCTGACCAACTCGCTTTACGGCCAGCTTTCCCGTTCCCAACCGGTCCGTCCCGGTGGTAGCTGGTAAGCGGCGACCAAAATACTCTGATAAATTAATCATGAAGTTCCTCCCATCTGGTGGTACAGGAACTAACTCCGTAAAAAGCGGCGAAATATTTTTGAGAAAGGTGTTTTTTTATGGAAACCGACTATTTAACGATTCAAGCAACTGGCCAACACGACCTAGAAATCAAAAAATCTCGCTTTATCACCGATATCGCTCGCGTGGCGACTGAAGACGAAGCCAAGGCGTTTCTTGCCACCGTCAGTGCACGTGAACCCAAAGCCAACCATCATTGCTGGGCCTACGTCTTGGGTGAACACGATGAGATTCAACGGGAAAGTGACAACGGTGAGCCCTCGGGAACGGCCGGTGTTCCTATTCTAACGGTGCTACAACGCAATCAGCTCCACAACGTGATTGCCGTCGTCACCCGTTACTTTGGTGGCATCAAGCTAGGTGCCGGTGGTTTAATCCGCGCCTACAGTAACGCTACATCGACGGCAATCGAAGCTGTTGGCGTCGTCAAACGTGTCCGCCAACGTGCCCTGACCCTAGCGGTCGATTATGCCAACTACGACCGACTGAACCACTACCTGACCGAAGAAAAAATCACCACGCTAGACACCGCCTACACGGATGCCGTAGCCGTCACAATTGCGGTCGATTTAGACAAAGTTGACGCCACCCAGCAAGCCATTACGGATCTTCTCAGCAACCGATTGACCGTGACTGTGGGTGACATTGACTACCACGAAGTTCCCGTTGAGATCCACGCCAGTAGCCGCGAAACGGACTAACCTTGTAAAAAACAGTCGTCAGTTTCGCCTGCGGCTCGCGGTAGAACCCCTGGTAGCCGCAGACAACTGATTTCATCCCCATTTAATAAATATGAAAAAAGCGGCACGCCAATTTAACGGCGTGCTGCTTTCGTTTAATCTGAATTTTTAGACGTTAATTGCTTCACGATGCGCTTGATCCAGTGCAATAGCGGCTGGTGGTTCGAGCCTACCAACCCAATTGCCTCGACGAACAGTTCCAAACCAATCAGAATGGCTACCGTCAAGAGGACCGAGCCCACAATCGTCGATAACGGATACAGCAGTGAAATGAAGGAAAAAATCAGTGCAATTCCGTAGATGACCAACACCGTTTGGCGGTGGGTCAATCCTAGCTGCATCAACCGGTGATGCAGATGGTGCTTATCGGCGTGTGAGATTGGCTGCTTGTTTAAAATCCGCCGAATCATCGCGTACACGGTGTCCGTGATGGGTACCCCGAGAATAATCACGGGGATGATGACGGAAATAAAGGTAACGTTCTTCAACCCATATAGCGAGAAGCAGGCAATCATGAACCCAATGAATTGGGCCCCGGTATCCCCTAAGTAAATCCGTGCTGGGAAGAAATTATAGGGCAAGAACCCGACCATCGCGGCAACCAGCGCAAAGATCATGATGGCTACCCAGGTGTTTGCCACGTTAAGGAAGAAGAGACCAATAATCCCGGTCGTCGTCAGTGCAATGATCGACACCCCTGTTGCCAAGCCATCGAGCCCGTCGATCAGGTTGATGGCGTTGACGATTGCCACGATCCACAGCAGCGTGATGGGCAATGCCAACCAGCCAAAGTGCCAGACCCCAATAAAGGGCAGCGTCAAATAGCGCATGCGAACGCCGGCCACAAAGTAAACTTCCAACGCAGCAGCTAATTGAAACATCACCTTCTGCCGCGGTCTCAATTCAAAAACGTCATCAATCATACCACCCGCGATGATAATACATTCACCACCGAACAGGCCCCACAACTGTTGCGTTGGCATTTGATCACGCAAGAGAAACATGGTTGAAAAGGTAAACGCAATAAAGATTGCTAGGCCACCAAGTGTCGGCATTGGCACCTTATTGACCCGTCGTTGATTCGGTTTATCCACCGCACCAATTTGAAACGCAAAGCGGCGTACAAACGGCGTTAGGACTGCGGAGATAATCATGGTAGCAAATAAGCTAACAATAATCTCAAATCTCATAAAGTGTCCTCTTTCTTTCCTACATATCTTTTGCTAATTATACAAATCTCCCAAATTAAACACAACCGCCATTTGAAGAATGTTCAGAAAAGTTAAGGTTTGCAAGTCCCCACATCACTTTTCACAAGCACAACCACTTCAATCATCGCTTAGTTAGTTCAGCGAAAATCCAATGAAAACAAATGCCTACTGGATTCCGCTAATTATAAGTATATAAATATTCGGTAATCGCCGAAATGGCGGAGATTAAGCTTGTGTATTCGGAGTTGGCCCCATATAATGTGGTTAGTTCAAGAGCAATTAAGCTCTTATTGATATTTTTATAATTAGTGCCTAATTTTCTTGTGAAATTTTAGTAATTGTTGGTTGGATTTGGTGTTTCATTGAAAGGAGATTTTTCTATGGCTAGCCAAGATAAAGTTCCCCAAACGGAAACCACCACCGAAGAGAAACCATCTCCCATTATTGTGCAGATGGCAATCTTCGCCGCAGTTTTGTTCGTCTCCAGTTTAATTTCACCCTTGTTTCCGCCATCCTTCCCCGTACCGACACCGGTTATCGGCTTGATTATCCTTTACCTACTGCTGGCGTCTCACATCGTTAAGTTACGGAACGTCGAAAAGTTTGGTGATTTCATGATCAGTCTGATTGCCTTTCTCTTTGTCCCATCTGGAATTCAATTGGCCGCCAGCCTCGACATTCTCAAGGCGCAAGGGATTCAAATCGTTAGCGTGGTTCTGATTGCAACGATCGTCATGCTGGTCGTTGTCGCTTACACCACAGCTGGTATGATTTGGATTCGCAAGCACGTCTTTCATCGCAGTGCTGACGTCAAATCCTAGTTAAGAAAACGGCGACCACAACATTTCGGCTTAATCTGTCAGTCCCATCACGTTTCATTCTTCAAAAACATAAAGATTGAAAATGCCTAAACCTGTTTCAGCTTAATATAGCAATGCTGTCTGGCTCAAACCGACTCTGAATACCATCTAATGCGATTGCCAACAGCTTATTGGTCTAACCGATAGGCAACCGTCACATTAGCCACCATTCTGGCAACCACAGGCGACAACCTTCAATCTTTAGCATAAAGCATAAAAGAGATGAGTGTCCATGATTATTCTTACAGCAGCACCGCACATGGCGGTCTGGGGGAAATGGCTGGGTGATGCACTCGGCACAAACGCGGCCGGCGCCCCCGCTGGTAATGCAATTTTTGGTATCTTTCTGTCCCTGTTAGTCTATCTGATTGGTCAATGGCTCTTTAAAGTGGGCAAAGGCTTCTTCCTATTCCAACCCCTTTTCGTTGGGATGGTCCTCGGTATCTTTATCCTGTTTTTGATGGCCAAGGTCTTTGGCACCACAACCGCTACCTTTTATAAGTCGGCCTACAAACCAGGCGGCGACATTATCTTCTGGTTCCTGAATCCAGCGACGATTGCCTTTGCCATTCCGCTGTACCGACGTAACGACATCGTCAAGCGTTTCTGGCTCGAAATCACCCTGTCCCTTATCATTGGTCTTGTGGTTTCCCTGTTCTTTATCTACGGAGCTGCTCGCTTATTGGGCTTGAACGACGTTGGGATTGCCTCCATGTTACCACAAGCTGCCACGACCGCGATTGCCATGCCAATTGCGGCGGCTACGGGTGGGAATGCGGCCATCACAGCCATGGCCTGCATCCTCAACGCCGTCATTATCTACGCACTGGGTGGCTGGTTGGTTAAGTTCTTCCGGCTCAACAATGATCCCATCGGCGCTGGCCTCGGTCTAGGAACCGCCGGCCACACCGTGGGTTCCGCCAAGGCTTTACAATTGGGGTCCATTCAGGGTTCCATGGCTTCAATTGCCGTCGTCATCATTTCAATTGTGGTTGATATCGTCGTGCCACCTTTTGCCGCCTTTATGGGCTTAAAGTAACGCGAATCGAAAGAGCGTAGACCAATCTCTCACTCTTTTTTTGACTAAATTTCATCATTTGCCGCCGAAACCGATGGCTTGTGAAAAAATAGTTATCCTGAAAAGCTTTTTGAAACCTAGTCTGGCTACTTGCAGACCTATATCACTGCACAAACAAGCGGACAAACCGCGTCATAACGCAGATTGTCCTTGTGCATTCCGCTCAAATCCCATATAATGATTATGAACGATTGAGAGCGGTTTCACAGCTAGTTTCATTCTGCCTCTGCCAAGGTTTTCTTTGTGAAATCTCCTCAATCGCCGTAGCACGCTTCGTGCTTGAAAGGAGATTTTATCTTGGCTTCGACTAATCACACCACACCATCGGAGACTGTCGCGGAACAACCGACACCGATTCTAGGCCAAATGAGCATTTTCGCTGCCATCTTATTTGTGGCAAGTCTCATTTCGCCTCTGTTCCCAGCCTCCCTTCCCGTACCTACGCCAGTAATCGGGATTGTTATTCTCTACATTCTACTGGCCACTCACATTCTAAAATTACGTAACGTTGAAAAATTCGCTGACTTTATGATCAGCCTGATTGCCTTTCTCTTCGTCCCTGCCGGCGTCCAACTCGCCGCGAGCCTCGATATCTTGAAGGCCCAGGGACTCCAAATTACCGCGGTCGTGCTCATTGCCACCATCGTCATGCTGGTGCTGGTCAGCTACACCGCCGTCGGACTGATTTGGCTTCGTCAGCACCTGTTCCGCCGGACAACAGCGGCCGAACAGGAGTCGACCCTTTAGCGCCTAAATAAAGAAGGTTATAAAATGATTATTTTAGCGGAAAACCCCAATTTAGCGTTGTGGGGCAAATGGCTCGGCGATGGTCTTGGAACCAACGCCGACGGCTCCACCGCTGGTAACGCCATCTTTGGCATCTTCTTGTCACTCGTCGTTTACTTAATCGGCCAATGGCTCTTCAAAATCAGCAAGGGCTTCTTCCTCTTCCAACCCCTCTTCGTGGGGATGGTCCTGGGGATCTTCGTCCTCTTTCTCCTTGCCAAAACCTTTGGCACAACCACAGCCAACTTTTACCGGTCCGCCTACAAACCCGGCGGTGACATCATCTTCTGGTTCTTGAACCCGGCGACGATTGCCTTTGCCGTCCCGCTCTATCGACGGAACGACATTGTCAAAAAGTATTGGCTCGAAATTATTTTGTCGCTAATCATTGGACTCAGCATCTCGTTATTAGTGATTTACGAGGCCGCTAAGCTCATTGGCCTCGACCAGGTAGGAATTGCTTCAATGCTGCCACAAGCAGCGACAACGGCCATTGCAATGCCGATTTCCAATGCCATCGGTGGTGTCGGCGCGGTCACCGCGACCGCCTGCATCTTGAACTCGGTCATCATCTACGCTCTAGGTGACTGGCTGGTCAAATTCTTCCGAATCGACAAAGATCCCATCGGTGCTGGGTTAGGGCTGGGAACCGCCGGACACACGGTCGGTTCAGCTAAAGCCGTTCAACTGGGCTCAATTCAAGGATCCATGGCTTCGATTGCCGTCGTCATCATCTCAATCGTCGTCGATCTCCTGGTTCCACCGTTCGCCTCTTTAGTTGGCTTACGTTGATTCACCTACCACGCTCATCACACGGCAAAAATGACCCGGTCCCCCAATCGTCAACGGTTGGGGGACCGTTTTTTATAATCCGCCACACCAACCGTTCACATCAAAAAGCCCCCCAAAGCCAAGTTGGTTTTGGAGGGCGAAGTCACTACTCTTTCAAGTGATAGTTATAAGTCGATACGATAATATTTTCCCGCGAGTTCAACGTCGTCCGTAAGCGCAACGCCGTTTGGTTATGCAGGATATTCTGCCATGGATGCCGCGGCACGAACTGCGGCACTAAGACCGTCGTCGTGAAGTTCCGTTCAACCGCCCGCTTGGCGATCACGTCACAGAACCGCAACGTTGGCGTCGCAATAGAACGGTAGGACGAGTGAATATCCACGAACCGAATGTCCGGGAACTCTTCCTTGAACTCCTGCGCCGTCTTGTGTTCCTTCTCTGGATTTTCATCGAAGGACACGTGCATCGCGATCACATAATCCCCAATGGATCGGGCGTAGTTGATGGCACCAGCCGTCACCCGCGTAATATTGCTGACCAAGACAATGACCGTTGCGCCGTCATACTCGTGCATATCCGCCTTCGTCTTCGCCGCTACCCGCAGTTGCCGGGCAACTCGCTTGTAGTGCTGATGAATTCGGTTAAACAATAAGAGTAACAGTGGCATGATGATCAGGTATGGCCAAACATTGGCGAAGCGGATGAACAACAGAATCAGAACCAGCGCTAGTGAAATCAACGCACCGATAAGGTTGATAAACGCCTTTCCCTGCCAGAAGCCCTCACGCGTTCGGAACCAGTGAATGATCATTCCGGATTGTGACAGGACAAATGGCACGAAAACCCCGATTGCATACAGCGGAATCAGGAGCGTGGTTTGCCCATGGAAGATGAAGATCAGGACGATGGCCCCGACAGCCAGAGAAATAATCCCGTTGGAGTAACCCAACCGGTCTCCCCGGTCCAAGTACGCGTGTGGTAAGAACTTATCCTTGGCTAGGTTATACGCTAGAATTGGGAATGCCGAGAACCCGGTATTGGCCGCAACGGCTAAGATCAGTGCCGTAGATAATTGCAGAACATAGTAGATGACCCCGTGACCGAAAACGCCGCTCGCAATCTGTGAGAGGACCGTTTGGCCAGCCTGTGGTCGAACCCCCATGTAGTAACTGAGGAACGTGATGCCAGCAAAGAAGATGGCCAGGATCGTTGCCATAATGGCCAGCGTTGCCGCCGCATTATGACTCTTCGGTTTCTTGAAGTTTGGCACCGCGTTACTGAGTGCTTCCACCCCGGTCAGGGAAGAAGACCCGGACGAGAACGCCCGCAAGAACAGCAACAGCGTCATACCGGAAACGGACCCACCTAACTGTGCCGAAGCGTGGTAGGTAATATTTCCCGTCACGATGTTGTAGAAGCCGACACCGATCATGATGAAGATCATCAGAATGAAGAAATAAACTGGCCCCGTCAGGAACGCTGCAGACTCACGCATCCCCCGTAGGTTTAACAGCATGATCCCAATCACAATCAGGACTGAGATCAACACCGAGTATGGCGACAATGCCGGAATCGCCGAGGTAATGGCCTCGGTCCCAGATGTCGTTGAAACGGCCACGGTCAGCATATAATCGACCAACAGTGATCCCCCGGCAACTAACCCTGCCGATTGCCCCCAGTTCGTGCTGGCAACCACGTAGGCGCCACCACCGGACGGATAGGCATGAATGATCTGTTGGTAAGAAAGCGTGATCGCAAACAGCAGAATTAAGACCAGCGCCGCAACCCACAATTGATACATCAGGGCCGCTGCAGACAAGGTGATTAAGACTGTGGTAATTTGCTCAGTACCATAAGCCACGGAGGATAACGCGTCAGATGACAGTAAGGCTAATGCCTTAAACTTGGTCAACGCCTGACCGCCTTCATCCATGGTCTTTAGGGGTTTACCAATTAAAACCCGCTTTAAATAACGCCACATGACTACTTACTCCTTATCTCCATAAATAATGAAAACGGGCTTACACCCGCCTTTTAAAGTCTCTATAATCGTTTCAATTTCAAACGCAAACGTAATTCTACTACAACTAGCTCAACAATACCACTCTTGTTCAGCTTAGCAACTAAGAAAACTGCAAACGGTGTGGTCGCATCAATTGACTGCCCATTCAGCATTGCCGACCAGCGGCAAAAGAAAGCGCTTCATACACTGGGCACTCCCGCTGTGAAAATTCACTAACTTTGCCCGTTCTAATCTTGCCTGACCACGACTCTTCCCAGCTTACAATGCCCTAACCGAGATGACTAATTTAATCTACCGTACAAACTCGCTTAATTTCCGTCCCATCTGTATCCCTCATTTAGCCCCTCTATATCCAAGTAACTATCAAGCCCTATACGACTCACAAACGCCGTTACGAAACCATTACGGATCCGCACAGTGCCCCGGTGAAGACAACTGTCACCTACAAGTCATCCCGTCAACAAGTGTTCTGTCCCCCAGCAACTGAATCTTTCGAACACGGCTAATCAACCTATAAGCAATTTATAGTATACTTACACTTAAGGGGGGAATTCGACGATGACAACGACAATCAACGGCGTCACCTTTTTCCAAGACAATCTATTGGCAACACGGTCGCACGAGAATCAACTCATGCCCTATACACCAGAGCTTGATCGGCTCCTAACACAACGACGCATCTATACACAACCCCGGAGAACTGCGCAACCACGAATCCCATTTGGTCGGATGATCTGTGTGCCAACGGGCCTCCAGGCCGAAGCCTACAGTATCTTTCTCACTGGCTGGCATTTCTTTAGCATGGGCGCTTTCAGTTCCGCTAACAGTGCCCTACCGGTAAACACCATTATTGGCCGCTACTCATCAATTGCCAGTAATGTGAACCGCATGCAAGGAAGCCATCCAACCAAGCGATTTACCACATCGATGCTGACGTACAGTCACTCAGTGGATGCCTTCAACGACTACTTAGCAGATACGGCCAACACGTTCAAGCGCGTACCCAATCCCGTTCCAAATGCCGGGCCAATTGTCATCGGCAATGACGTCTGGATTGGTCAGGACGTACGCTTCGCCCCCACCGGGATTACTGTGGGTGATGGGGCCGTGATTGCGGGCGGAGCTGTCGTCACCAAGGACGTGCCCCCCTATGCGGTAGTGGGCGGTGTCCCCGCGCGCATTCTCAAGTTCCGTTTCCCCAGTTACATTATTGAACAACTCGTTAATCTGAAATGGTGGCAGTACGGCTTCGGGGACTTCCACGGTGTGGCTCCCGATGACGACATCGAAACCTTCATCGATACGGTTGGTAATCTCGTGGCAACCGGCGATCTCCACCCCTTTACACCACCGACGACGACCTTTACTGACCTGGCTACGGCCGGTAAGCTCAACGTCTAACCCACTAATCTAACACAAAGAAGCCAACCGACAATCGCCGGTTGGCTTCTTCAATTTCACACTAGCAAGCTAGTGATTTAATGTTTACATCATGCCGCCCATACCTGGGTTAGCAGGAGCTGCTGGTGCTGGGTTGTCTTCTGGCTTGTCAGCCACAACGGCTTCAGTCGTTAACAACAGAGCGGAAACGGATGCAGCGTTTTGCAGAGCAGAACGGGTAACCTTGGTTGGGTCGGTGATACCGGCCTTAACCATGTCTTCGTAGTTGTTGTCGGCGGCGTTGTAACCAATGCCTTCCTTTTCACCCTTCAGGTGTTCAACAACAACGGAGCCTTCGACACCGGCGTTTTCAGCGATTTGACGAACAGGTTCTTCCAAAGCACGGAGAACGATGTTAACACCCGTCAATTCGTCGCCTTCAGCTTCAACCTTGGCAACGTCCTTGATGACGTTGATCAAAGCAGTCCCACCACCAGCAACGAAGCCCTCTTCAACAGCGGCACGCGTTGCGTTCAAAGCATCTTCAATGCGGTATTTACGTTCCTTTAATTCAGTTTCAGTTGCGGCACCGACACGAACAACGGCAACCCCGCCGGCTAACTTAGCCAGACGTTCCTTCAACTTGTCACGGTCGAAGTCAGAAGTCGTTTCTTCGATTTGGCCCTTGATTTCAGCAACCCGGGCAGCGATTTGATCCTTGGCACCAGCACCTTCAACGACCGTGGTGTTGTCCTTGGTAACGTTGACCTTTTGTGCTTGACCCAATTGATCGATCGTCGTGTCCTTCAAGTTAAGACCTAAGTCATCGGTGATGACAGTCCCACCAGTCAGAACGGCGATATCTTGCAAGGTAGCCTTACGACGGTCACCAAAGCCAGGAGCCTTGACAGCAACAACGTTAAAGGTCCCACGCATCTTGTTCAAAACCAAGGTAGGTAAGGCTTCACCAGTGATGTCATCGGCAATGATCAAGAGTGAACGGCTTTGTTCAACAACGGATTGCAGCAATGGCAAAATGTCTTGAATGTTAGCAATCTTCTTGTCAGTGATCAAGATGTAAGGGTTGTCCAAGTTAGCTTCCATCTTGTCGTTGTCGGTAACCATGTATTGTGACATGTAGCCACGATCGAATTGCATCCCTTCAACAACGTCTAAGCTGGTATCAACACCACGAGATTCTTCAATCGTGATAACCCCATCGTTACCAACCTTTTCCATAGCATCGGCAATCAACTTACCGGTGTCTTGGCTAGCAGATGAAATTGAAGCGATTTGGGCGATATCGTCCTTGGTCTTAACGTCATGGGACATCTTGTGTAACCCATCAACGGCGGCCTTCGTAGCCTTTTCGATCCCGCGACGGATACCAACAGGGTTAGCACCGGCAGTCACGTTCTTCATACCTTCGTTAACGATAGCTTGCGTCAAAACAGTGGCAGTGGTCGTCCCATCACCAGCGATGTCGTTGGTCTTGGAAGCAACTTCGGAAACCAACTTAGCACCCATGTTTTCGAAGTGATCTTCAAGTTCGATGGACTTAGCAATCGTGACACCATCATTCGTGATGGTTGGGTTGCCGTAGCTTTGTTCCAAAACGACGTTACGTCCCTTAGGTCCAAGGGTAGTCTTAACCGTATCAGCTAACTTATCAACACCGGCAAGCATCTTGCTCCGGGCGTCTTCAGAAAATTTTAATTCTTTAGCCATTTTAAAAATTCACCTCATACTAAAATTTTTGAATTATCTTGGATAGTCTTCTTAAGTGAAAACGGGATTAGTCGACGACTGCGACTAAGTCCTTTTCGTGTAAAACAAGGTAAGTCGTGTCTTGGTACTTAACTTCGGTACCGGAATACTTATCAAACAATACCTTGTCGCCAACCTTAACAGCTGGGGCTACCTTTTCGCCATTGTCTAACACACGGCCATCACCGACAGCTACAACGTTTGCCGTTTGTGGCTTTTCTTGAGCGTTACTTGCGAGCACAATGCCGCCAACCGTGGTTTCTTCTTCTTCTGGTTGATCCAAAATGACGCGGTCTCCTAATGGTTTTAACACTTGAATCCCTCCAATGAACTTACTTATTAGCACTGTTAGCACTTGACTAACATAAGTGCTAATCAACAATATCTAATATATGGTTTTTCCCTCTAAAAATCAAGGAATTTGACAAACAAATTCCTTGATTCAGCACCCCCACCACGCGCTATCCGGTGTGGCTGAGAGGCTTAGCGAATTTTAGATTTTCCAGATAACAGTTGCTTCGGTCTAGATGTCTTTTCACATTAGATGAGAACTGTCGCCTACGACTGCCAGGAATCCTGCCGCTGTGGGGACCGCTTCCAGCCAAGCGTGCTTTCATCCTAAGCACCAACTGAATCAGTGCCGGAATAACGAAGTGTTATGCTGAACTCATCCTCCCAATCATATGGAAACACTACCCGTTAGAGCCACTCCTTCTTATGACACAACTAGGACAACCATTTTCCATTTAGGATTGACCGCATACAATCAGAGTCGGAGGAGGCCAGAGATGTAGCCGGCCGTGGAGGTGGTGTTAGCTGGCGATTCATTCCGGAGCCAGCTTACAGCACGGGCGACTTTGAAGACTCATGATTTTCGAGGCTTCAAATCGAGCGAGAAGACTGGTGATCTCCCAGTCTGAAGCGTCCCCATGGCCGGCGGAAACTCTGGCAGCCGCAGACGAGATTATAAGGACAATCAAAAAAAATCGCAATCCCCAAATGAGGACTGCGATTCAACCATTAACTTAAATTATTGTAGTGTTCCAGGAAGTAGATCAACGTTTGAAGCTCGTTGGTCAAGTCCACGTTTTGGACACGGACACCCTTTGGCACGGTGATTCGCAGTGGTGTAAAGTTCAAGATACCTTTGACACCGCCAGACACGGCTTCATCGGTTACCTCTTGTGCCACTTGGGATGGAACGGTCAAGATGGCCACTTCAATCTGCTGTTCTTCCAACTGCGTCCGTAGATCCGTCATCGGATAGATGGGAACCCCACTTTGAATCGTGTTGGCAATCTCTTGCTTCACGTCAAAGGCGGCGCTGATCCGCACGTTGCTGTCCTGATGGAAGTTGAAGTTCAACAGGGCGTGACCTAAGTTTCCAACCCCAATCAGGGCAACACTCGTTAAGCGGTCCTGATTCAAAATCTTCTTAAAGAACTTAATCAAACTTTCAACGTCGTAACCATAGCCCCGTTTACCGAGGGCCCCAAAGTACGAGAAGTCCCGACGAATTGTTGCGGAATCGACCTTAACGGCTTCGGACAATTCAGTCGAAGACACCCGGGTTTTGTCGGCATCGAGTAAAATGTTAAGGTAACGGTAGTAGATGGGCAAGCGCTTGGCGGTCGCCCGGGGAATTTTTTGTTCTGTCAAAAACGAGACCTCCTAATCAAAGAAACTGGCTATCGTTCACAAGCGATAGCCTCTTATTTAAATAATTGTCTGGATTGTGAAATCAACTTTCTTATAGATTATAGCATAACCGTTCATCTTGTGAAAGAATTTGCAAGTTTTTTTCACTATTTAAATCGTAATTTCGGTCTCTCTCGAGAATATGCTAAAATAGTGGGTATCAGTGTCCGCTGTCTCCCCTTATCATTGGGATCATTTTCACCCGACAACAGGGATAACGGCAACTTGCTTCGGATAAGCGGCAGCATTTAACACCGTGCAAGCTAGCCAGTTCGTAACAGCGGCAACTTCTAACGTAACTTTAACCCTAAAACTAACACAAAAAACCACTAAAGGAGGTTGGCTCACCGTGATTCTTTTACAAGTCCAACAAGTTACCCGGCGCTTTGGTGCCGCCGTCCTATTCGAAAACGTCAGTATGGACGTTCCTGAACACGGACGGGTGGCCCTCGTCGGCCGCAACGGTGCAGGGAAATCAACCCTATTAAAAATGATTGCTGGTGAAACCACCCCAGATGTCGGTCAGATTACGACCAAACGCGGCTTGACCCTGGGCTATCAAGCTCAGAACGCCGGTCTCGCGTCAACCAAGACTGTCTGGAACGAAATGCTCAGTGTCTTTGCTAAGCTCATCGCCATGGAAAACCGGATGCATGAGTTGGAACAGCAAATGAGTGACCCGGCCGTGACCGCCGATCAGGAACGGTTCGCACAAGTTTCGGCGAGTTACGATCAACTCCAACAAGATTTCAGCGACCAAAACGGCTACGGCTACCAAGCCGAAATTCGTGGCGTGCTCCACGGATTTGAGTTTGACGAAAGCTACTATGATAAGCCAATTAATGAACTTTCCGGTGGCCAACGGACGCAATTGGCTCTGGCTAAACTGCTACTAGAACGTCCCGACCTCTTGATCTTGGACGAACCCACCAACCACTTGGACGTTGAAACGTTGACCTGGTTGGAAGGCTACCTGCAAGGTTATCCCGGTGCCATCCTCGTCGTTTCCCATGACCGGTACTTCCTCGATCACGTGGTCAACGACGTCTACGACATGGCTCATGGTGGCCTCGACCACTACCCCGGTAATTACTCGCACTACATCGCCGCCAAGGCAGAGCGGTTGCGATTAGCTTGGAAGGAATACGACAAGCAACAGGCCGAGATTGGTAAACTGGAAGACTTCGTCAACAAGAACATCGTCCGGGCATCCACCACTAAACGGGCTCAGGCCCGACGCAAACAATTAGAAAAGATGGATAAGATGGACCGACCAGAAGGCGACGAAAAAGCTGCCCGTTTCAGTTTTCACCCGAAGCGCCAAAGCGGTAACGTTGTGCTGGACGTCGTCAACGGTGCTGTGGGTTACGATGGCCAGATTCTCGCGGCCCCCGTTACCTTAGATATCAAGAAACATCAGGCCGTTGCTATTGTCGGTCCCAACGGTATCGGTAAGTCCACCCTGCTCAAGACAATTCTCGGTCGAATTCCAGCCATTCAGGGACAGATCATCTTCGGTACCGGCGTGGATACCGGTTACTACGACCAGGATCAAGCCACGCTGCACGACAAGAAGTCCGTGCTACATGAGCTGTGGGACGACCATCCCACGACCCCCGAGGGCGATATCCGCTCCATACTTGGTAGCTTTCTCTTCACCGGGAGCGATGTCGACAAGAGCGTTCACAGCCTAAGTGGTGGTGAACGGGCGCGGTTACTGCTGACGAAACTAGCACTGCAACACGACAACTTCCTCATGCTTGACGAACCGACCAACCACCTGGATATCGATAGCCGTGAAGTCTTGGAGACCGCCCTGAATGAATTCGACGGGACCATCCTGTTCGTTTCCCATGACCGGTACTTCATCAACCAAGTGGCAACGCAAGTGGTCGAGCTGAGCCCCGAAGGTACCACGCGCTACCTGGGAAATTACGATTACTATGTGTCTAAGAAAGCCGAGCAGGACGCGTACGCCGCTAAGGAAGCTGCCGAAGCCGAGGCGGCTCACCCTACTGTCGACGTCCCTAAGCAGACACAGGTGGATTACCAAGCGCAGAAGGACCAGGCGAAGGCTAAACGTAAGCTGAGTCGTCAAGTCACTGCCCTGGAAGATCAAATGGGTGATCTGGAAAAGCAAAAGACCGCCGTTGAAACTGAAATGAGTAAGGAAGAAAACTTCAACGATGCGGGCAAGCTCGCCGACCTTCAAGAACAACTCACCGCCGTGACCACGCAACTCAGCGAGACTGAGGATGCTTGGACGGAGAAGAGTCTGGAACTGGAAGAGTTTGACGATTAACCCCAATAACTACGCGCCGCAACAACTCACTTCATTGTGAACTGTTGCGGCGCGTTTTTAGTTATTTCTAAAGCCTTCAGAATTAGACCTTTTCAGTAAAACCAGCGTAGTCGAGCTCTAAAAACCGGGCCACACGGTCGAAACCTTCTTCCAATTGATTATGGTCGAACGCCCCCCAGCCATCGACTGCAAACGCAATCTGTCGCTGGCCGATTTGCGTCGTCCATTTTCCCACGACAACACCGTTTGCAATAATCGGTGCCCGGAGAAGGCCATTTTTCGACCATAACTGCTGGCGAACCGGTTCTGGCGCCAACCAGGATTTATCAAGGTAGCCCGTCATGGGTGAACTAAAACTAGCCGCAACCACGGTCAGATGAGTCAGTTGATCCGCAATCGCCGTGAGTTGACCAGCGGAAATTGGATCAATCGTCCAGAGTTGTTCCTGTCCAACCATCACCGGCGTCAATTCCGGCAGAACTACCTGCCAAGCCGGTCGGACCTGACTGACCTTAATGCCGGACCATTTCACAAAATCAGCCAGCGTTGCCGGACCGAAGCCGTGCAGGTACCGACGAATCAATTCCGCCGTCGCAGCCTGCTGATCCAATAGCGTGGATGTCGCGGGCGCGAGGAGCAGCCAGTCCTGACCACTCACACTTGGTGCCATCTGCAGCTTACCCTGCGCCGTCAATACTTGTAGAACGGCGTAATCCAAGTTATGGGGCCGTTCGGTATACCAGGCAAAAGTTGCTTGTAGATGAGCAGTATATGCCGCCCGCGTCAAGCGCCCCGTCTGTTGCAGGAGCTGGTCAATCGCAGTGGCCGCCGCACGCACATGCTCTTCGGCACCCAAGAAGTAAGCCTTGGGTAGCCGCTCATTTTGGCGGGCCGACACAACCAAACGTAAGTCCGCCGGTGTCAGCAGATGTATCGTCCACCGCTGGGCCCACGACCGGACGATGCCTTGCTCCCGATAAAACTTCAGGAGCTCGGGTCGGGTTATCCCCGTTTGCAAGGCAACGTTGAGCTCCGCTGCGCGCTGGTTCTGTGCCTGAATCCCCACGATATTAAAAAAGGGCGCCGCCAATTCAGCGCTCGTCGTTAACAATCCCTGTTGGTACAGGCGATAGGCAAACAATTCGGCTTGATTCATGGGACGTCCTCCTCTAGTTATACGCATTTATTATTTAACAGAATCTGCCGCCCAGTCAAACTCCAGACTAGGATCGGCATTCAGCGTAGCATCGGCAAAGACGCCGTGCTGATACGCCACGTAGGCAAAAGCGCCGATCATGGCGGCGTTATCACCACACAACTTCAGCGGTGCTTTAACCAAATGCGTCGTTGGGTTGCTCTGCAGATCACGTTCTAAGCGTTCACGCAGGCCCTTGTTGGCAGCCACCCCACCAGCTAAGATCAGCTGATGCACAGGATAATCGGCCAACGCATGCTTGGTCTTTTCGGCTAGCACATCCACAACGGCTTGCTGAAAGCTGGCAGAGAGGTCCTGCTTGCTCAGCGTTTCGCCGATTTGGTCAGCGTGGTGGGTCGTGTTGATGAACGCACTCTTCAACCCACTGAAGCTAAAGTCAAAGTTGTCGTCCTTCTCCATGGCCCGCGGGAACTTAAACGTATCTTTCCCCTGATGAGCCCACTCATCGACCGTTTTTCCGGCTGGGTAGTTAACACCCATGACCCGGCCGACCTTGTCATAAGCCTCGCCGGCAGCGTCATCGCGCGTCTCACCGATGATTTCAAATTGATTCTCGGCAGGCATGTAGACCAACTCGGTGTGACCACCGGAAACCAGCAAAGCTAACGCTGGAAATTCGATGGGTTCCACGTAACGAGCCGCGTAGATGTGCCCCGCCATATGGTTGACTGGAATCAACGGTAAGTTGTGAGCGAACGCCACCGTCTTGGCAGCTGTGACCCCAATCAACAGTGCACCGACCAATCCGGGACCGTACGTCACCGCAACGGCATCCAAATCTTCGTAGCCCACCTCGGCCTCGGCCAACGCATCCTTAATGCACAACGTCACTTCTTCAATGTGATGCCGACTGGCAACTTCGGGAACGACCCCGCCAAACCGTTGGTGACTCTTGATCTGGGTCGCCACGATGTTGGACAAGATCTTGTGACCGTCCTCGATAACCGCCACACTGGTCTCGTCACAACTCGATTCAAATGCTAAAATCAAATTTCGCTTTTCCGTTGGACTCACTCCTCTTCCTCTTCACACTGGGTTAAACTCTCATTTGCGCCTTGCCGGGCGGTGGCAATAGACCGGAACGCTGAGGGCGGACGTCCAGAGCCAAAGAACGGTCTCTGGACTTGCTTTGAACCTCTGCGAACCGAGTTTCAAAGACACCAATTCTCTAAGCGGCACAGCCGCTTAGAGAATTCCCACAACAGGGTCTATTGCCACCGCCCTCACGGCTCACACAGGTTTAACCCGCGCACCGTCATCAGCACTTTCATAGCTGATATCTACTGAACCGACACGACCAAACAATAACCTTTTTTCTTATCTACTATCGCTACTTTTTACCATGTTAGGTCAACCACTAAGTCACGTGGATCTCACCAAAGTCAAAATAATAGATTAACTATTTTAATTTTGGTTTGTACCACATTCTGGATTGATCGTTCACTTAACAAATCCGACTTCAATTCCGGCATTAACTATACCACGAAACGGCGAAAGTTTCTAAACACGGCTAACACCCATCACACACAAAAAGCGGGTGGCCCGATGCCTCGCCCGCCTTGATGTTGTCGTTGTTAATTCTGTTCACGCGTCTGGCGTTCTGTGTCCTGATCCTGAGTGTCGTCCGCATCCGCCAGTGCTTCGTCCTCATTTTCATTGAGGTACAGCACCATATCGGCGGCATCTTCGTGATCACCAAAGTAGTAGCCCCGCTTGATGCCGGTCTGTTCAAACTGCAGGTCACGATAGAGCCGTTGGGCACTCTTATTAGATACACGTACTTCCAGGCTGACCGTCTTATAGTTCAGCTTGCGCGCCTTCTTGATCATGATTCCCAGTAGGAAACGACCAAGGCCCTTGCTCTGATACTCTGGTAAGACAGCAATGTTGGTGATGTGGGCGTCGCGGTTACGTTCGTCAAAGGTACTCCCGATAAACGCCAGCAACTTGTCATTCTTACGAATAACCAAGTACAGCCGATCCTTTTCCCGCCGGAGCTCATTGGCGAAGGCCGTTGAATCCCATGGGGCTTGACCCGCGTACACGGCCCGCTCGATTTCAATCATTTCTGGAATATCGGTAAATAGGGCCTTAGCCACGAAATACGTGACGTCGTGAATCTCGACCCGATGATTTTTAACATCCATGGTCTCCTCGCGTACGACTTCTCGCCGACTACCAAATACATTTTTATACCAATTTTTAAATTTTTTCAACATACGATTCGGTATCCTCTTCTGGGTTCTTAGCACGCCATTCGGCTTCGGCTTGCGTCAAACGTAGGTAGTTCGGCACGAACCGATCAACATCACTCACAGGGGTCAGCTTCTGCCCCAACAAGCCAATCGTGGCCACTTGCGGCAAATTCAGCCACGGACTGATTGCCGGTGTCGCCGCGGAGATCGTGGTGGCAATCAAGTCGCTAAAGTTGGCGGCATCACCCAAGAACCACACAGGCTCACCGTACTTGTTGACAGCGGCCAGAAAGTCCGCAATTCCAGTATGGGCGTCCGCAATCACTGCGGTTGGCACACCATTCTTGATCCGGTACAACCCGGCGAAGGCGTTTTGATTCCGTGCATCAAAGATTGGGGCAACAAGGGCGCCTTCAACCGGCACATTGGCGGCCAGGGTTGCTAAGCTCGACACAGCAACCAGGTCGATATTCAACGTTGCGGCCAAGGTCTTGGCGGTCGTCACGGCAATCCGAATCCCCGTGTAGGAGCCTGGTCCCGCCGCAACCACGACGCGATCCAGGTCGGTTGGCTTGAGTTCCGCCATTGCCAAGAGCCGTTCAATCTCTGGCAGCAGGTATTCCGCATGTTTCTGATGAACCGTGACTGTGATGGCGGCCAACACTGTGGCATCATCCAAGACAGCGACGCTGAGCGGACGGTTCGATGTATCAATTGCTAAAATCTTCATATTTGCTTGGGTTCCCCTTCATGTGTATGGTGACCACAGCCAGTAGTGAAACTGGTAAAAGCGGCGACTGTTGTTCCCGGCCCGCCGCTTCCCAATAACCGGTTACTTACTTTTTCTCGTGTACTATTCATATCAGTGTCTTATATTACCACAAAGACTGGCACGGCACATCTTCTCTGCCTGTCTTTATCAAAATTAATCAATTTATTCAAAAAAGCTGACGCATTCATTTCAACGCCAAGGGGGCAGCGCACGTCGTCACAGACACACCTTGACGCCTTAACGCCGTGGTTGCCAATCGATTGTGGCCAGAACCGCGATCGTTGCCCCGATCTTTACCGTGTGCTGGGTCGTTGTCGCATGACTGTGAGCAACCTCACTCGTTACCTGATGACCGTACTTCACTTCGTTTTCAAAGCGAATCCGGACGTCAACCGGCTGATGTTGCCGGAGCCATTCGGCGGGCAAGGTGTCCAACATCCAATCGAAGTAATGGGCGTTGTTCACGTGGCCATTCTCATCGATATCGAAGTAGCGCACCGTATACGGCTTAGCGACGCTGGTCGCCGTTTGGTCAACCTTCTCTGGTCGGGGTAAACGCGGTAACCGTTTGACGGGCTCGGTTCCGTACGGTGCCATGATGGCTGCTGGAATCGTCGCAATCTTCCGGGTCGCGTAGCTCATGGTGACCCAGATGCCCTCGCCGTAAGCTAACTGATTGCCCTCAGTATCGAGCAACCAGTACTCCCGGTAGGCAAAGTATTTATTAAAGGCCGTTGCCCGCGTCTTGAGGGTCACCTGATCCCCAATCTGGGGAAGCTTATCGACCTGCAAGTGATACTGTGTCACAACCCAGCCAACCCCTAGACTGTGGATGTCGTCCGTGGTTAATTTCAACGCGGCGTTCTGATCCTCGGAGACCAGGACGAACAAGTTGATTAGCATGGCGAGGGTTAAATGGCCGGTGTCATCCGTTTCGTAGTAGACGACCCGGTGGGATTCACTGAATTCATTTTCGGCCACGCAGGTCACTCCTCATCTAAGTGGTGGTAAGTTCGATAAACTTCTTGTTTCTTCAGGCCGCGGAGGTTCGCGACTTCTTTGATAGCTGCGTTGGGCTTGTCACCGGCCGCAATCAAACGGTCGACCTGTGTCTCAATGGGTTCACTGAGATCAACCGCAGCGGTCGCCGTAGTCGTTGGGTGATCATTTCCCCCAACCAACACAACGAACTCGCCCCGAACCGTATCCGTGGCGGCCCATTCGGCCAAGTCGCTCAGGCTTCCACGCAAGAATTCTTCGTAGCGTTTCGTGAGTTCACGGCACAAAACAGCGGGCCGATCTTCCCCCATCCCCACAGCCAAGTTGGCCAGCGTCTTCTTCAGACGGTGCGGCGCCTCGTAGAAAATCAGCGTTTCAGGCCGTTGGGCCAGCTCATCGATCTCGGCACGCTGATCCTTGGGTTTGCGATCCAGGAAGCCGTAGAAATAAAACGGTTGTGGCGCTAAACCCGAGGCAATCAATGCCGTTAGACCTGCGTTGGCACCGGGTAACGGCACCACCGGAATGTGAGCGTCGATGCAGGCGTTGACCAGTTCATGGCCGGGATCCGAAATGGATGGCATCCCCGCGTCACTGACTTGGGCGATCTGCATCCCCTGCTGAAGCTTCGCAATCAATTGGGGAATGCGTTCCTGCGTGTTGTGTTCGTGAAAACTAATTTGTTTGGTTTCAATTTCAAAGTGATTTAAGAGCTTCTGGGTGTTACGGGTATCTTCGGCGGCAATCAAATCGGCCGCCTTTAACGTCTTGACGGCACGAAAGGTCATGTCGTCGAGATTGCCAATGGGTGTCGGCACCAGGTATAAGTGACCGCTGTCTGCGGCTTGAAAACTACGTTGACGTTCCATGTGTGGTGCGGACCTCCTATTGATCACGATAAATAACTTCTAGACAGAAGGCACATTCCTCGTCCTGCTTACGCCGCGTGCCATAAAATTCACGGCAGACGTGAAAGCCTTCTTCATACAATTTTTCCAAGATCTGCCGTGACTTGGACAAGCCCTGCGGCGTCTCAGGTGCTTCGGGTAAATCACGTTGGAGCTCCCGCAGAAGGTCCCGTAAATGTTGGTTTTCGATTTCCAATTCGGCATTTTGCTCGAACACCTGGGTCATCTCGGCCTGTAAGTCAGTGAATTGGGCGAGCACTTCTTGTATTTGGCCCTCGAGCTGCTTAAATTGATCGTATACTTCTTGTTTTTCCAAGTTGCCACCCCTCCAATGCTGACTGTTTAGCGCGGAATCTGCGCTAGGATCTGTAACGTTAAGGCTTCTAAGATGCCCTGAAAATTCATATTTCCAGCAAGCTGACTCCGGGTTTCCAGCGTCAGCGTCATGATGGCAACGAGCCGATCGATACTGAGCCGCTGGGCCATTTGTCGGCTGACTTGTGCGACCTGTGGAAAGGCCAACTGGTCATCGGCCACACTAGCATTCTGCTGGCGTAAGACATCGTGCCAGACCTGCACCACCATATCCAGAATAGTTCCCTGGAGATCACGATTACTTCCTAAAGGCAACAGTTCGGTCTGTACCCGCACAAAGGCTCGCTCATCGCCAGCACAAGCCGCGCTGAACCACTGACCCACACTCGCCTGGGCCGTTTTCAGCCAGTCCTCAGCCGTTAACGCTTTGGCGGCCTGAACGCTTTCGGTCAGCGTCGCCAACAGATAACGTTGACTAGGGACGATGTCCGCGGCCGCCAACGCATCGGCTAACGCACCAGGCGCCACTCGTAGGAAGTCCACGACTTGTGTCCGTGACAGAATCGTGGGTAAGATCAGATTCTTATTGGCCGTCAACAGCAGAGCAACGGTATTGCCCACGGGCTCCTCAATGAATTTCAAAAGACTGTTGGCTGCCCCCGTTGTCATACGATCGACCTGGTCGACAATAAAAATCTTCTGGTTACCTTCAACGGCGCTCTTGGTAAATTCGGACTTGAGGTAGCGGACCTGATCCACCTTGATGCGTTGCCCATCCGGGACCACCGACACGACGTCGGGATGATCCCCGGCCTGAATACGCTGGCATTCCGGGCAATGACCACAGGGCAGACCGTTCTCGTCTACATTGGGACAGAAGAGCCGCATGGCAATGACCGTGGCCAACTGTTGCCGACCGGTCCCGTCAGCCCCGTTAAATAGGTAAGCGTGGGCTAACCGGTTCTCGGTGATTAAATTCATGAAATGACTCAACAGCTGTGGCTGCAACCGTTGTGCTGTTGCCACGAGAGATTCTTCGGTCATGAATGCCCCCTAAAATTGATGGAACTGATCGACAGGAAGTACGAAGACCGTAGCGCCCCCGACCTGAACTTCCACCGGATACGACGACGTATTGTCTAATTGCGCATCCAGGTTAACGGGTGGCGTCATGAACTGCTGCCGCGTGTGACTGGCCGCCTTGATCATTTCCAAGACCTCATCGACCCGGTCCTCTTCTACACCAATCATAAACGTGGTATTCCCAGACTTCAAGAAGCCCCCAGTGGTCGACAATCGCGTTGCGCGAATGTTCTTATCGATGAACTCATTGCTGAGGCGATTTGCGTCCTTGTCCTGGACGATAGCGATTAATAATTTCATTGCTGTTCCTCCCTCAAATGCCGGTTTAGAAATAACGGGTTGCGGTTTGTTTGATCAATGCCAAAGCTTCTGCAACCACCTGATCAGGTGCCTGGGTCGCATCGATTAATTTAATCCGTTCTGGATGAGCCTGTTGCAACCGCAGATAAGCGGCCCGCACACGATTGTGGAAGGCTGCCTGCTCAACGTCTAGTCGATCAACTTGATCGGCCTGACGGTGCGCTTGAATCCGGCGCAGTCCCACCTCGGCAGGAACGTCAAAATACACCGTCAAGTCGGGCAGTAACCCATCCGTGGCGAAGGTATTCATTTGTGCAACGGCGTCCTCACCAATTTGGCGGCCCGCTCCTTGATAGGCAACGGAACTATCCACGTAGCGGTCACATAGAACCAACTGATCAGCAGCAAGTGCCGGTAGAATCGTCTGTGCGATGTGTTGCCGCCGTGCTGCAGCGTACAACAACGCCTCCGTGCGGTAGTCCATATCGGTATTCGCCCGATCCAAAATAATCGCCCGAATGCTTTCTGAAATGGGATTGCCCCCCGGTTCGCGTGTAATCGTCAACCGGTCCCCCAAAGTGGGCTGAATCTTAGCGGTAATGGCCGCGAGAGCGCTGGTCTTACCGGCGCCGTCGGGTCCTTCGAAGCTTATAAATGTTCCTGACAACATACTCGACCCCATTTTTGATTGAATACATACATTGTACTTGAATTAAGAAATGATGTCTATTTGCATCGTTTGAATTTCACGCTTTCGCTAACAATCGATAGGCGTCCGCGTGGCGCTTGTTAACGCCTTCCATAACCAGTAAAAATAAAGGTCCATTTGCAACCAGACGCCATCTAAACGTCGTACTCGGTTTCCTTGATCCCGGCGTTCATCAAATCGTACGGATTCTTCATCTTTTCGGAATCCCAACTAGCTACGCCGACGACTAATCTGACCTCTAAAGTCGCCAAGCTATCCGTTGTGGCCAATGCCTTATCGAAATTTTCCTTGATACGCTGACCCGCAATGTTAGCCCCCTTGGAATCCGTAAATAGTAGCACACCCCAAGTTGGGTTCGCCCGATCCAACAGGTAGGTAATATCGTTGGTCCGCATCGCATCCTTGATAGTCTCTGACACTAATTGAAGAAGGGCACTCAGTTGCGCATCACTAATCATACTCCGCATTTCTTGAAAGTAACGAATTCGAATAATCATTGTCGTCACTGGCAGGTTGAACCGACGATTTGTTTCCGTAAACACCGCCGTATCTTCAATAAAGGAAACCGTCGTTCGCAGATTCGTCGACTCATCGAACGCGCCTCGTTCCACCAAGTCACTCCGCAGTTTCACATTATCCGCCTGCAATTTCCGCAGGTGAACTGTCATGCCATAAAACGTCACTGACAGTAGAAGTGGTAAAAACAGCCAAAACGTCAAGCCCCACGCCACCGTATCGGCATGCGTTTGACTCACGTAGATGACGATCAAGACTTGGGCAAACATAAATGCCAGATTTAACAGTAACCCCGTAATGATTCCCCAGAAGTAGGTAAAGAGAATCAAGCAAATGGTCACAGCCAGAAAGCTCACGTTGATCATCAAGTAGTGAATCTGAGTCGCGGCCATCCCCAGTGCAAGCCCACTCACCGTCATAAGAAAGGCAATCAGATAAATATCCGTCAGCCAAGTCTCTTTGTTCGAATTCTTCGCCCGATTATTCATGATGAGTCGTCTCCTTTCGCCGGCGCCGCAAGCTTCCGTGCTTCCACAGCAAGAGTAATAACGCTACCGTTACAACGACAATCACCATCAATGCAATCCCTAGATAGAGCAACTCCTGAGAATGACGACTTACTTCTTGTTTAGTATTCAGTGAAGTGTCAATTAACTTATTCTTTTTAAACCGGAAGTCATCATGATTATTATCCGGATCAACAATGATGGCATCGCCTTTATACTGTGCGATATTCCGCTGATAATTGATCTGGGTTGATGCCAGGTAAGTTCCGTTTGCACGTGCGCCAGTGACGACCAATAGCCCCTTCTTCCGGTTGTATGGGGAGCGTAATAACTGAGCACTACCGATAGTTTGACCATACTGCTGTTCAATACTCAGCTTCTCGTTCGACAGGAATCGCGCTTCGGTATCGTTGTACTTGAAGTAAAGGTGACGATTCAGGTGGTGAATCAATTGGTTTTGCTTAGGCGTGCCAAAAGCAATCACATTGGCGTCAGCCATTACATGCTTACTCGGTTGCTGATCGTAAAACTTAATCGTTCCCCGATTATTTTCAGCATAGTTTCCGATCAGGTTAAAGATGTTCGTCAGCGTCTGATAATCCGTACTGGTCATCGTTTGAGGCCGAACCACTGCAATGTCGTCATAGGTCGAATTCTTCAGAAATAGATTTGGATAGTTGCTAAAGAGCAGGTCGTTCCCCGGCGCTGATTTAACCCGAGCTACCGATGTCGGTTCAATGCTGGCCCACGGCGTATGCGTGTTGTCCTGGGTACCGGCCGTATTACTCATCGGCAAGTCCAGTGCCACCCGCACGGTAAAGCTGTTCCCTAGGGCCATCCCCTTAGGTAACGCCACCGTCAACGTATCGTTATCGGCCCGGGCCGCGCTCAGCCGCTTACTCCCGATGGGCGTATCGTTGATGTACACCGTGGCTAAAGAATTCTTGAAATCCAGATTCCGTGCATAACGCAGATGAATACTAATGGTCGACCCATCCGCATTGTTACGATCAACGGGCAAGCTCACGAAATAGCTCCGTTCCTGATGATTAGCCCCGGTGATCCGATCAGCCTCGGTCGTCAGTTGGTACTTGCCGTCGTAGTTTAACGTCGACGTAAACGTCTGGGTACCGGCCGTAATCGTCTCGGTCGGGTGCTTGGACTCCTTCATTAGTTCAGAATTAGCCACGAAACGCGCCGCCTTCTCGAGCAGTGTTCCCGTAGTTGCCGTCACTACCAAGTAATGTTTACCTTTGGCATCATAGCGCTTGATCTGGCTGGTATTGCGCAAATCCGCACGTTTAAATAATTTTTGAAAACGGGCCGGCAGGTGCTGATACTCAGCCATGACCAATTGATAATCCGCAGCCCTACCATCAGCATTGCTCATTTGTACGACGGGAATCTGCTGATTTTCAGTCGTAATCACCCGTGATTCACCAGTCAGGGCATACATACTGGCTGCTAATTCAGCATTATTCGCTTGATTGGGAACGACAATGTAGGCATCGCGATTAACGATGGTGTCCGGCCCCGAGAAGTGATCGTAGAAAGCGTCGATATTCTTAGTCGGCGCCTTTAACGCGTACTGAAAGTTCACGGCCGAACGATTGTCTACCGTCAGCCAATTGGCCGGCGTCTGCGTCAACCGATAATCTCGCTTACCCGCCCGATTGAGAATCTGGCCACTAATTTTAAGTTCATTCTCGCCGGACAGGAGTCGCAATGGAATTTTAATCGTCTTCGTCTGTAACCCGGTTTGTTTATTCGGCCGAAATGAAGCAAACTTCACCCCACCTAACGATACCGTGATGTCAGACAACTGCCGACTAGACAATTGGGAGACCTGATAGTTGAGGTTCAGTGTCGCCTTCTTCACATCCCAATAGTCCATTTTGATAAAGTAGGTACTCATTTCTACGGATTGCCCGGACAGGCTGGTCGTATTGTTTTGAAACGGCTGCGTGTAGGTCTTCAACGCAACCTTGGTCTTGGCACTAGCTGGGGTGGCTCCCAAGAACACACTCAGAAAGGCCACTCCTAAAAGAACCACCGTAACCATTAGTTTACTGATAGCGTTTAGTTTTATACCACTTTGCTTGTTGATGAAAGACTTGTTCACGAATATACCCCACCATTCCATAGGCCGCGACTGCCAGCCACATTTGACTATACACGACGTACATAAAAATAATAATCAACAGGTTGCCTAACGTCATTTCTCCCTTTTCGGTCGTAATCGTCACGTAAGTACTAATGACAAATAACACGATAGCAAAGATCCACAGCGTGTTATTGAACCCTAGGAGGTTAGAATGCGCAATGCCGGCCACAGAAAGCACAAACACGGTATCTGAAAGAATTAACGACGTCATGAGCAGAAAGTAAACGGATAAGAAATATAACAGATCAAAGCGAATCTTTCGGCCGGTCTTGCGAAAGATCAACGGCAGATTTTTCAAGATGACATAGATGTTGCCCTTGACCCAGCGCGTGCGCTGATGAAACCACACGTCCAACGTCTGAGGTTCCTGTTCCCAGGTGACCGCCTTGGGTTGGAAATAAATTCGATAGCCCAGTCGATACACCCGAAAACTGATTTCAGTGTCCTCGGCCAAGGCCTTGGTATCCCATCCCCCGATCTTATCCAACAGATCTCGCCGAATCACGTAGTTGGTCCCGGGAATCGTACAGAGTTTAAACAATCGCAGGCGCCCGGCCTGAGCCATCCACTGAAAGGACAGGGTTTCGACATTAATGAACCGCGTCAGCAACGACGCATTCTTGTTCCGCGTACGGAACTTTCCAATGACCGCGCCGTACGTCTTATCCTGCATCAGTTCGCCCACCAAATAGCGTAGTGCGGGACGTTCCGGCGTATTGTCCGCATCGTAAACTGAAATAATGCTTCCCTTAGCCTGCTTCAACGCAATATTCAAAGCATTGGACTTTCCCTTTCCACCATTGGTTTTATCGGTATTGATCACCTCAAGATTGCGTTTAGGATACGTATCCTGAATCTGCTTCAGCAGTGTTGCAGAATTATCACTGGAATTATCATTGATCACAATAATCTCGTATCGGTCATGGGGATAGTCAAAGTTCAGCAGTGACAGCACCGTCTTCACGATAACGATACCTTCGTTATGTGCCGGCACCATGACTGACACGAACGGTACTTGCTCGGGCAACTCCGGCGCCGGTGTCCGAACATCCTTGAGGTACTGGGTATAACCGGCCATTGTCAGAATCAGATTGACCACTAAAATTCCCCAGATCACCAGAATCGAGACGAATACAAAATAATCTAAGATACTCAAACAACCACCATCCTCTCAGAAATCAACATGCCGTTACCTTTAAGCCACCAACATCCTCACAAAATTACCCGTCACTTATTACTAATGTATTTTCCCCGAAATTTGTCGCATTTATTTCCGATTTACCCCACATTTTCGTTTTAGCCGCACATTGATGGGGACTCGCAACCATTTATTTGACAGCCTACCGACCGTACATTATTTCCGACGGAACATGCGGCGGTAGATTCGTCGACCTAGAATCAGGAACGTCACCAGTACGATTGTTGTGAAGGTAAAGAACACCAATAGAATATTGCCCTGAACCTTGAAGTAGCGATCTAACGCCACGTGCCGTTTCTGGGAAAAATGATACTTGGGAATTCCCGTTGCTTCAGGCCCCACGGTCACCGGACTCCCGTTGAGATAATACGTGCCTTGCTTGTACGCAAAGGTCGCCGAGGCACTCGTTATTTTCGTCTGTAAGCTGTCCTGTGGTTGATACCAATTAACATTCAGTTGCGTTACCCGATGCGTAATGGCTACTAACTGCTTGCGACTAGTCGGAAAAGCAACCGTCACTGCCGTCGGTACTGGAAACTTTAACTGATTGACCGCGACGCGTTGCCCATCTTTAACCGTCAACAGTGAATTCAGGCTAAGTCCCGTCCAGGTCTGTGCGTAACGTCCTCCAAGATTATCCTGGTACGCAAACGTTGTTGTCGCTGGATTGGGGAGTAACAAGACGCTGGTCGACCGGGCCAACCCATACTTTCGAAAGACCTTATCTTGATTCCAATAGACTGGTGCGCTGATGCCGACCGGCATGACCTGTCGCTGCCCCAATTGGTTAAGCTCTTCGACCATGGTTTGTTCTAACAGACTGCCACTCTGTTTATTGGCGGCCCCCACAACTGGTACTTGAAGAAAGATGATTCCCTGATTATTTTCTACAATTCGTAAGGCCTTCGCAAAACGGGAGAATGCCGCCAGTGATGTATTGTCGGCCACTGAGGTCGTACTAATTGCAAACGGGATGCCCGCTGCATTGAGTCGTTGTGCCAACGTCGTCAACCGCTTCAAATCACTGTAGGGCGTGACACCCGTTATTGTCAGGAGTGGTTGTAACTGTCGCTGCTTGCCAAACAGTTGTGCAATCGTCTGCGCAGCTAAAACCTGACTGAAACCACTCGCCTCAAAGTACGGTAGATACCCCCGTTGACCGACGACCGTGCCATACGGATAGCGCCCGATGCCCTGATTCTGCGGACGCAACGTGCCATACCGGTGTGCCTTCCCCTGCGTCTTCAACAACGTGATATCCTCACTGAAGGGTAGCAGTTGCTGCTGCCCCTCAGCACTCAGTATCAGCTGCTGGTGATACACGTTACGACGAACGGCATGAAGCTCGCGGGCCTCCACCGCACTTAGTCCCTGGCCAATGTGCAACTTTTTTCCAGTAAAGGCCGCGCGATCACGCGTAAATTCAGCGTTCTTCAAGTCCCCTTGCGGCCAATTGATCAGCGTAACCACGCCGGCGTAAGCTTTCGTTGTCAACTGTCCAGCATGGTAGTCACTCAATCGTTCCGTTTGAGTCGCAACGCCTGCACTGGCCAAGATCTGCTGGAGTCCTGCTAACTTTTTTTGCCCGTCAACCGTGGGATTAATTGCATCGTAGACGATGAGAACGCGTTTACTGGCAGCAATGGCGGGACTTGTTTGCCCCCACCCTATGCCTAGACAGGCGACAAGCACGAGTAAGCCTAAAATTAATCGCTTTTTCACGTGTCATCCTCCTCAATGTTTCCGTTGGAGTACCATAATCGATGGTTCAACAGGTCCGCGATAAAGGTAATGAAGATTAGATCCAAACTGACTGGCACCATGAAGAGATGTTTGGCCAGGTCAGCATCCCCGTCCCCGATAATCGAGATGATCGGAACAAAGATAAAGACGGTTAATAGCCCCGTTACCAGGAAAAAGCGCACGATATTGACCACTCGGTGGTGGACCAGATCGTTGTAGGCCCCGATCAGAAAGACAATCAGTAACGCAATTGTCAGTAGAATATCGAATGAGAACTTCTGCGGGAAGAACGCCCCAGCAACGCTACTGAACCCCGTAAAGTAAGTCACTTGGACCCCAGCTGGCTTCCCGCTTGCCTGCTGATAATCCCCAACCGCTTTAACCTGCGTAATCATCATGTCACCGGCAGCCACATCAAGTAACGTGTGAAACTGGGGATAGTGATGGGCGTAGTACAAGACGATCCAGCCAAACCCCGTCTTGTCGTTCAACCCTTTTTTGACGGACTTGTCGCTCGGATTGATAGCGGCAAAACTCTTCGGGTAGTAATCCTGATTGCGCATCAACGCGTACTGCTCGTCCACACCCCGCTGAGCAATCTTTTTGCTCGGATCATCCGTATGCAATAGAACCCCGTGGGTAAACGCCTGGTACTGGTTAATGTCATTAAACTGCTTCGTAATGAGGGTGTAGGTGAGGACCCCCGTTACCAAAATACCGACGATACCTCCCAGAATCCACAGCCACTGCGCTCGCTTCTTAAAGATAAAGAACAACCCGATGCTGGTCACCACGTAGCTCAACGCCAGCGGCGCATTCTGCTGTTTATTCGCAATCAGTAGCATAATGCTGACAAAGTAGACGATCGTCAAAATGCGGGGATGCCAGTGCGGACGACGGGCCACCAGCATCAGTGACGCGAAGGCGTAGAGCATCAAAATCAGCATCCCGGGCTCTGCAAAGAAAGAGTTGAAATACAGCGTAAATGACGAGTCTGCGAAGACAAAGACAATCAGCAAGGCAATCAGATAACTTCGTAATTTGCGGTACGGTGCCGTCATCACCATGGTCAAAAGGTACATGCTTCCTAGATAAGGCACATAATAGACCAAACCCATGAAGCGTAGATCAAAGACCGTTTTGCTGTAAAACAGCTTATTCAGCAGAATCGCCAGCTTAACAAAGAGCGGTTGCGAAGAAAATACAGCGGCCGTCGTGTCATTGTAATACTGCATGATTCCCAGCTTCGGTGTGACGTAGTCGAGCATGCTGTAACCCTTCAGATGATAAAGACCATTCACAAACTGTGCTCGATAAAAATCACCGTTATCAGCGAGGCCGTGAAATGGCGGTACGAAGAGTAAGTAACCGGCAATCACAGCCGCCAACACCGTTGCCAATAATGCCGGTGAACAGTGCCGCGCAAACCATCGCCAGCCAGCTAGCCATTTTAATTTGATACCATCGATGGTCACGCTGCCCCTTCTCTCCTAACTCGTGCAAACTTGGCCTAGACTCTAATCATCTACGATTGGCCTGCACTAGTAATTAATTGCTCAGTAACTAGCGGCATTGAGCGCCGTTAAATTACTGTAAGAATAGCTTTGATGCGTCTTGGCATCCCCAATACCGCCTTGAATCACCGACGGCTGTGTAACTTGTCCAGCCCACACCAGCCTCATGGCCATCCGATAGTTGGCCTGATCATTGGCCGTTGCAAAGATCATGGCCGCCAATGCATAGTTAGCCGTAGACTGTCCGCTGTTGGTGACGCTCCCCGCTGTTGAATAACCATTATAGAGCTTCTTCACTTTAACCTGTTGGGCTAGCCAAGTGCGACTAGTTGCTTTCAACTGGCCGATTTCGGCCAAGTGTAGCAGAACTTCCAGGGCTTCCGACGTGTTCAGATTCTTAGGCGAATACGTCAGCGTTCCCCAGCTAAAGCTGGCTGCATATAGGGGGAAGACATTCCCCAAATAACCACCCTGAACCACTTTAAGCTGCTCGTCGTAAGCCTTACGTCCAGCCTTAGTTTCATTCTCATAATAGTGTAACGTCTTAAAGTCAAAGTAAGCGAGACTCGTTGTCTTAGCCGTCTGTTTCGTCTGGGGGTCATAGTAATCGTAGAGTTTTCCATCCTTGAGTGCCCCCGCCTTCAACGCCGCAAAATGACTTGCTGCGGCCTGGCGGTAACGATTTGTCTTGGTCTGTGCGTCATACAAATTCAACGCCCGAATGATTCGCAAATCATCTAATGTGGCGTTAACCGCAAACCGTTTCTTACTGCGCGGATCATAACGATAACTGAATTGCCCAGTGTCACCAAACGTCTTGACCGTTGCCTGGTAAAATTGACGAAAGGCCTGATACTGATGATGTTCGGCTAAATACTGCAACCACATTCCGGCGGATTCGCTTAATAATTCATGCCCGGTGGCTGCCCCAGATTGACGGGTCTTGGTATCAACATAGTTGGTATAAATACCCTGTTTTGTCTGCATCTTTTGGGTGATAAAGCTAGCCAATTGCTGTTGACGCTTTTGGTCGGCTACCGTATGGAGCGTCGTCTTCCGTACAAAGCCAGTTGGTGTCGCTTTAGGTGGTGTCATCGTTGCTGCTTTGGACCGGCATCCTCCCAGTAATAGCAGGCATTCAGCCGCAAGTGCGATGAGTAGCCACTGCCTTTTTTTCATCTCGTAATCCCTTCTCTAAATTCGGAATTTCAATCGACGATTCACCTTCATCTTACCATGTTTTTTCTAGAAAAAGCACGTCGTTATATAACACAAAAGTTATAGAAATACTTATTGTATGATAATTAAAATGCCGCCCAAAATTCGGAAACCATCTCCTGCCACTAAGTCCGTAAAGATTGGGTTACACTATCTAGCTGTTTGCGTCATGAACCATTACTGCCGGTAGCCCGCTCATCCAATTGGCCACAATTCATTTATACAGTCTATGTATATTACGCAACTTGCATGATTTCGACAAAAAACTCCAGATTAACCGCTGATGGTCAATCTGGAGTTCACTTTTTATTTCAATGTCTTATCTGAAAAATTACTTAGTCGCGGAAAACTGCCGCCGAGATGTGTTTGCCCTTGACCCGCCGCAACCGGGCTTCTCGGTACAAGAACAGGTAGGTTTGCCGTGCCAGGGCGGTATTAGCCGTCATTTCGTTGTCGGCATCGGCAATGGCTTCTTCCGTTTGCTTTGCGTGGTCCCAACGGTCCTTAGCATCATCGATGGTGGCCAGAAGCTGCTCATCGTAGGCCGCCTTCAACCGGGGAAATTGGCGTTTCTTTCGTCCAAACATCAGTCGCCCTCCTACATCTCTGTCCGACCTTCAACGGCCTTGAACAGCGTCATTTCGTCAGCGTATTCGATATCACTCCCCACGGACAAGCCGTGAGCCAAGCGAGTCACTTTAATCCCCGCCGGTTTGATCAATCGCGAGAGGTACATTGCCGTGGCTTCACCCTCAGGCGTGGCGTTCGTGGCAATGATGACTTCTTTCATATCAGGATTCTTCTGCAGGCGGTTGATCAGACTGGTAATGTTCAAGTCCTCAGGCCCCTTGCCTTCGATCGGCGACATCACGCCATGGAGGACGTGATACAAGCCGTGATATTCCTTCATCTTTTCCATCACCATGATGTCCTTAGCCTGTTCGACCACCAAGACGTGACTTTGATCACGCGTCTTGTCGGCACAGATGGTGCAGGGATCGCTCTCCGTGATATTCCCACAGATCGAGCAATAGTGCAGGTCCCGCTTGGCCGAGACCAACGCCTTGGAAAACGCCGTGACATCGTCGTCCGCCATATCAATGGTGAAGAATGCCAGCCGAGTCGCTGACTTTTGGCCGATGCCCGGCAGCTTCATATAGCTGTCGATCAACTGCGCAATGGGTTCTGGGTACTGCATGTCACAACGTCCTTTCTGCCTTACATACCAGGAATATTCATCCCTTGGGTGTACTTGCCTAACGTTTGCTTCGTGGTCTCATCGACCTTGGTCAACGCGTCGTTAACGGCAGCTAACACTAGGTCGGCCAACATGTCGGGGTCGTCGGGATCGATGGCTTCTGGCTTGATTGCTAAGTCAGTCATCTTCCGGTCGCCGGTAAACGTCGCTTGGACCATGTCGTCTGGTGAGGTCCCGGTAAAGGATTGCGCGTTCAAATTCGCTTGGTCCTCTTCCATCTTCTTTTGCATTTGCCGCATCTGTTTCATCATGTTTCCCATATTTCCCATGTTCCGCATTGGTATCATCCTTTCAAGGTTTAATCTTGTTTAACATCCACAATGTCTTTACCGAAGAGTTCTTCGGCCTTAGTCACGACCGGATTGGCCGCAGGCTTTGCCGGCTGAGCATCTTCCTCGCCATTGGCCTGCAACTCGTCACGGTGGGCGGTCAGATAATTCTTGCGAATCACCGGCCACTCATCCTTGGGAACGAAGACCACCGGTAGTGCCGACCCAATCATCCGGTCGAGGCCGTTCTCTAAGGCATCCGTCAGCTCGTGATCGGTCGTCGCCCGTTGATACAGGAACGAATAATCAAAGGCCACAATGGCCCCAGAATTGGCCGCCGCCACGGGTTGCGACACCTTCATGACAGCTCGCTGCGTCACGGTCAGGCTATTGAGCAAGTCAGGCCAGACCTCTTGGAGCTGATTGAGCTTCTCACGGGTCGCTGAACCCAGCACCGGATAAATCTTTGCCAGGTTAACTTCCTTGGTCGCCGGTGACTTGGCTACCCGGGGTTTCGCCTTGGTCGGCGCCGCAGCTGAGGCCGCTGGTGCCTGTTCGAGGTGTTTCACGGCCGACCGTAATTGATCGATCTCGTGCTGAAGTTCCGTCACATCGGCGTTCCCCGCCGCTTGTGCGGGCACCGGTGCCTCTGCATTCGGCGTTGCCGCCGGTGTCGTCGTAGCCGCTGGTGTTGCCCCCTTCTGTCTGCCAATCTCAGCCAACTTAATGGTCAGAATTTCTAGATAAACATCGGGGTGCGTCGTGAAGCGCATCTGTTGTTGAATGGCATTGAGTTCGTTGATCATGGCGTACATGGTCTGCGCCGGGGTCTGTTTGGCCAGTGCCTGAAAGTCCTCGCTGACACTCCCCATCTCGGCCTCTTCAACCATCTGTGGTGCCTGCTGATACAGCAACAGGTCCCGGGCATAACTGATGATATCCTCGGTAAACCGCTCGGCATCCTTACCGGCCTCTAAGACGGACTGTAAGCTTGCCAAGGCTGACTTGGTATCACCGGCCAGAACTTGTGAAATGTAGGTCGCTAACAGCTCGTGGGTGACGCTCCCAGTGACCAGCAAGGCATTGTCCAACGTAATCTCGTTGTCGCCGAAGGACAGGGCTTGATCCAGGATACTCAGAGCATCCCGCATTCCGCCCTCGGCAGCCTTGGCAATCACCTTCACGGCCTGATCATCATAGGTGACGTCCTTTTGCTTGAGGATGTAAATCATCCGCTCGTAACTGTCGTTAGCTGCGATCCGTTTGAAATCAAAGCGCTGGGTCCGCGAAATAATCGTAGCCGGAATCTTGTGAGGTTCCGTCGTGGCTAGGATAAAGATCACGTTAGCCGGCGGTTCCTCCAACGTCTTCAGTAAGGCGTTGAAGGCCCCAGTCGACAGCATGTGGACTTCATCAATGATGTAGACCTTGTAGTCGGCCACGGTCGGCGCGTACTTGACCTTGTCCCGAATATCACGAATCTCTTCGACCCCGTTGTTGGAGGCCGCATCGATTTCGATAACATCGTTGAGCGTGCCAGCCGTGATGGCCTTACACGTCTCACATTCGTTGCAGGGTTCGCCGTCGACCTGATGGTGACAGTTGATTGCCTTGGCAAAAATCTTCGCGGCCGAGGTCTTCCCAGTGCCCCGCGGCCCGGCAAAGAGGTACGCGTGACTGATTTGATTCGTCGTAATGGCATTCTTCAGCGTACGCGTAATGACTTCTTGCCCAATCATGTCATCGAAACGCTGCGGGCGCCAGACCCGGTAGAGTGCTTGATAAGCCATGCAATCGGTTCCTTTCTTCAATAATTCTCAGATAAATTCGCTGTTCATAATTATAGCCTTTTTCCCTACCGTCTGTCACGGATTGTTGGGTCGGTTTTAGCGGAAATTAATTTTGGTTTTTGAAACCAATCGTGCCTATTCCCTTAACCATCCGGTTTGACCAGATAAAATTTAAAGACAGAAAAGGAGCTGCGACAAACGTCACAGCTCCTGCTTAATTGCTCATAAACTTGAAGCACAAAGCGAAGCAAACTTAGTGCTGCTTCCTTCCGGACCTGACACAATTCGTAAGTCCGCCCTTGCTTCAAGGCCTTAACGGCAATAACTAGTGTATCATGATTCGCTAAGCCTGTCTAGCAGCTTGGCAAAATTGTCAGGGATACTCGTCTAAAACAGCACCGCTCACGTGCCTCATGACAACTGGTTAGTTCTGCGAATCCTGTGCCGATACTTTGGCCTTTCGGGCCTTTTTAGCCGCCTTTTGGCGCTTTCTTGCCGCTTTGAAGAACGCCACCATCCGCTCACCAGCATCCTTGGCCATCAGGCCCTCGTGAACCGTGACGGTGTGGTTAAGTCGCTCGTCCGTCAACGTCTGATAAAGACTGTCCACGGCCCCCGCCTTGGGGTCCCGCGCACCATAATAGACTTCCGGAATTCGAGCGTTGATGATCGCCCCACTACACATCAGGCAGGGCTCGATGCTCACGTAAAGCTGACAATCCTCGAGGCGCCAGCTTTTAAGCGTTGCACAGGCTTCTTCGATGGCACGAATCTCGGCATGGAGCGTGGCATCGTTGGCGTGTTCCCTAAGGTTGTGCCCCCGGCCAACGATCTTGCCTTCATGGACGATAACCGCCCCAATCGGCACTTCGCCGATCAAGCCAGCCTGATCCGCTTCAAACAGGGCTTCTTTCATATAATGTCGTTGCAGAGGTGAATAGGAAGTGTCACGCATCGAACCCCTCCTTTCCAGTCAGTTAGGTTAATTCAGCGTACTTTCCAAAATATAATAACCTTTGTCTTTTTTGATGATTTCACAGTTACCAAATGTGGCTTTCATATTCTTCTCGGCCGATGGTGCCCCCTGCTTCTTCTGAAGCACAACGGTCAACGTCCCCCCTGGTAAGAGGTGTTCCTTGGCGCCCGTCAGCATGGCCGTGACGACCTGCTTACCGGCTCGAACGGGGGGGTTCGTTAGGATGGCAGCGTAACGCTCCGTGACGTGCTCGTAAATATCTGACGTCTTGATTTCAACGTTTTCAATCTGATTAGCCACGGCGTTTTGCCGCGCCAGGTCCAACGCCAACTCGTTGACATCGACCATTGTGACTTGCCGTTCAGGCCACTTCTTAGCCAGTGCCAGGCCGATGGGACCGTACCCCGTGCCCAAGTCTAGCCAAGGGCCAGCCGGCGTCTTATCGGCATTAAAGGCCGCTAATAAAGCCCGTGATCCGTAGTCGACTCGGTTCTTGGAGAAGACTCCGTTGTCGGTGGTAAACAACAATTCGTTGCCTAAGAGGGTAAACGGCCAATGGTGTTCCTCATGTAAAACGTCTGGATTTTGTGTATAATAGTGATTAGTCAAATTCTCCGCCACCTTTTAGGTCTATTTTACCTTAGTTTTTTAGCGGAAAACAAGAAAAATAAATTTAATCCGTCTAGCACTATATTTGGTAGTTATTGTATTGACCAACTACCAAATATGGTGCTTTTTTTAATTGCTATTTTCAATATCTGGTGTACACTTAACACATTGATATTGAAATTTAAGGGATGTGGCAACAATGAAAGTAACAGTCTACTCAAAGAATAATTGCATGCAATGCAAGATGACAAAGCGTTTTCTCAGCGAACACAACGTGGAGTTTGAAGAACGGAATATTAATCAAAATCCAGAATATGTGTCTTACCTTAGAGACCACGGCTTCCAAGCCGTACCAGTTGTTGAAGCACAGGGGCTTCCTGCTTTCTATGGCTTCCGGCCAGACCAATTGACCAAGATTGCGGGCTAATTGAAGTAAGCACAAACCCGTCTTGGCGACGTCGTGTTTGTTCACGGTGTCGCCATTTTTATATGATTTTTAACGGTTAACTAACTAATTGCCTACCAAATATGCCTTGGGCATTCTGCCCTATATGTAGTCTCTGTTCAATTCATCAGTGTTTATCAAATGCTGATGATATGAGATTAGGCAATTGCTGATGGACGACACAAGCGTCAGCCGCAGGGACGGTCAAAATGGGCTCAGCAGTGGAAGTTCTCTTAGCGGGTTCGCCGCTTAGAATCCCGAGATTTTCCGTATAAAACTAGCCCAAGAGATACCTGGCAGCTAACTGCCGGGCTAACTGCTAGCTTAGCCGGAGGTGGTCAGAGATGTAGCCGGCCGTGTCGATGGCTTTAGCTGACGTCCTTTGTCAGGTTAAGACCATGGGACGTGCTTGGAGACGTCTGAACTGTGACGGCTTCAAGCCGAGGTTCAAGACCGCTTCCCAGGCTTGAACCGGTCCCCACAGCAGGCGAAATCTCTGGCAACCGCAGGCGACAATAGTTAGACCAAGGAAGTAATGATTATTAAGAGAAGGAAGAGATGACGAGTATGAGTTTAAAGAATTTAGGCGACGTCACGTACTACGATTTAAACAACGAGATCAACATCCCCGTCGATGGACAGATTCCGCTGAATAAGGATCAGGAAGCCTTGCAGGCCTTCTTGACGGAAAACGTGATCCCTAACACGAAAAAGTTTGCCACGCTCCGCGACCGGTTCGATTACCTCATCGCCGGGAACTACGTTGAACAACAGGTCATCGATCAGTATCCCTTTGACTTCATCGAAGACCTCTACAGCTACCTGAAGGCACAAAACTTCCACTTCAAGTCTTTCATGGCCGCCTACAAGTTCTACGCCCAATATGCACTGAAAACGGACGACAACGACTACTACTTAGAAAACTTCATCGACCGCGTGGCCATGAACGCCCTCGACTTTGCCGGTGGCGACCAACAATTGGCCCACGACCTTGCCGATGAAATCATTCACCAACGTTATCAACCCGCAACGCCAAGCTTCTTAAATGCTGGTCGGGCGCGGCGTGGTGAATTGGTTTCCTGCTTCTTAATTCAGTCCACCGATGACATGAACACCATCGGCCGGACCATCAACTCCGCGCTTCAATTGTCCCGTATCGGTGGTGGGGTCGGCATTAGCCTTTCCAACCTGCGGGGGGCCGGCGATCCCATCAAACACATCGATGGCGCCGCTTCTGGCGTGGTTCCAGTAATGAAACTATTAGAAGACAGTTTCTCCTACTCTAATCAACTGGGCCAACGTCAAGGGGCCGGTGTGGTCTACCTGAGCGTATTCCATCCCGACATCATCGCCTTTTTGGGTGCAAAAAAGGAAAACGCCGATGAAAAGATTCGGCTCAAGACGCTGTCACTTGGGGTCACGGTACCCGATAAATTCTACGAGCTCTGTGAACGAGACGCCGACATGTATCTGTTTAGCCCTTACGACGTGGAACGCATCTACGGCAAGCCATTCTCCTACGTGGACATCACGACGGAATACGACAACATGGTCGCTAACCCTGACATTCGTAAGAAGAAGTTGAAGGCGCGTGAACTGGAAACGGAAATTGGCAAGCTCCAACAGGAATCCGGTTATCCTTACATCGTCAACATCGACACCGCCAACCGCGAGAGTCCCATCGATGGCCGTATCGTGATGAGTAACCTGTGTTCCGAAATCATGCAGGTCCAAACGCCATCCACGGTCAACAACAAACAAGAATACATTCAAAAGGGAACCGATATTTCCTGCAACCTGGGGTCAACCAACATCGTTAACCTGATGACCTCCCCCGACTTCGGTCACTCCGTGGAAACCATGGTGCGTGCCCTGACATTTGTCACCGATCATTCCGACATCGACGTCGTACCCTCTATTCAAAAGGGCAATCGACTCGCTCACACGATTGGTCTGGGGGCCATGGGACTTCACAGTTACTTTGCCAAGAACCACATGATGTATGGGTCCAAGGACAGTATCGGTTTCACCAGTGTTTACTTCATGCTGCTGAACTACTGGACGCTCAAAGCTTCCAACGAGATCGCTAAGGAACGCCACGAAACTTTCCACAACTTCGAGAAGAGTACCTACGCCGACGGGAGCTACTTCGACCGTTACACAGAACAAGACTGGCGGCCAAAGGCGGAAAAGGTCCAAGCCTTATTTAAGGACGTCTGGTTACCTTCTCCTGAAGACTGGGCAGCGCTCAAGGCTGCGGTCATGCAAGACGGACTGTATCACCAGAACCGGATGGCCGTTGCGCCTAACGGATCGATTTCCTACATCAACGACACCACAGCCAGCCTCCACCCCATCATCAATCGGATTGAGGAACGCCAGGAAAAGAAGATTGGGAAGATCTACTACCCAGCACCTTATCTGGACAACGACACCATGCCATACTACAAGTCCGCTTACGATACGGACATGCGGCGGGTTATCGACGTCTACGCGGCAGCTCAGAAACACGTGGACCAAGGGATGAGTTTGACGTTATTCATGCGCTCGACGATTCCAGCAGGCCTGTACGAATGGAAGAACGGCCGGACCGATAAGATGACGACGCGGGACCTCAGCATCCTACGTAACTACGCTTACCGCAAAGGCATCAAGTCCATCTACTACGTACGGACGTTTACCGACGACAATAACGAAGTCGGTGCCAACCAATGTGAAAGCTGCGTTATTTAGCAAAAATTAAGTAAAAGCGGTGAATCCGCGTGTTGCTCAGTCCAGTGACTCCTCCGGGATTCTGTACTGGGCAACATTAGCGGAAGTCGCCGCTTTTTGATTCACATTTTCACCACCTAAATGTGGTAAGCTTAGGCCAACACAATGTTGGACCCCGGCAATATGAAAAAGGAGTGGCTGCAATGGCAAGAACTGAAGATTATAACGCAATCAACTGGAACGCGGTTTCTGACGAAATCGACAAGGCAACTTGGGAAAAATTAACGGAACAATTCTGGCTGGACACCCGGATTCCCGTCTCCAACGACTTGGATGACTGGCGGACGCTAGACACCGACCATCAATGGGTCGTGGGCCACGTCTTTGGTGGGCTGACCTTACTGGATACGCTGCAATCTCAAGATGGGATGGCGGCCCTGCGTAAGGATGTTCGGACCCCTCATGAAACGGCGGTCTTAAACAACATTCAATTCATGGAATCCGTTCATGCCAAGAGTTACTCCACAATCTTCTCCACGCTGAATACGCCCGATGAAATCGATGAAATTTTCCGGTGGAGCGACTCCGAAGAATTTCTGCAGAACAAGACTAAGCGGATCTTCGACCTTTACCACGATGACGAGCACCCCCTGAAGAAAAAAATCTCCAGTGTCTTCTTGGAAACGTTCCTGTTCTACTCCGGGTTCTTTACCCCACTGTATTACCTGGGTCACAACAAGCTGGCTAACGTTGCCGAAATCATCAAGTTGATTCTGCGGGACGAATCCGTCCACGGCACCTACATCGGTTACAAGTTCCAACTCGGTATGAAGGAATTGACCGACAACGAACAACAACAAATGAAGGACTGGATGTACGACTTCCTTTACAAGTTATACGATAACGAAGAAAAGTACACCCACACTCTCTACGATCAAGTCGGCTGGACAGAACAAGTCTTGACCTTCATCCGTTACAACGCCAACAAGGCACTGATGAACCTGGGCCAAGATCCCCTCTTCCCCGACACTGCCGAGGACGTGAACCCCGTTGTCATGAACGGTATTTCCACGTCGACTGCCAACCATGACTTCTTCTCCCAAGTTGGGAACGGTTACCTGTTGGGTAACGTCGAAGCCATGAACGACAGCGACTACAACATCGGCGAACCCCAAGCGCCCGATGACCCTAGCAAATAAATTCGACAGATGAAGACGCCACAAACGCCGAACCACCGTATGATGGTCCGCACGCTTGCGGCGTCTTTTGTTTTTCGGTCATATATGGTAAAAATTGTCGCCTGCGGCTGCCAGGGATTCTGCCGCTGTGGGGACCGCCTACAGCCAAAGAACGGGCTTCCGGCTCGGTTTGAAACCTCGCGAAAACCTTGCGAGTTTCCAAACACGTCCCACGGTGTAAGGCCGGGAAAATTCAAACACCCGGTCTAACACCGTTGTCACGGCTGGCGCCACCCCTGGCCTCCTCCGGCTAGGCTAATCTTCTCCCACATAATGCCCCAGTCGTGCCTAATCAAAAGTCTCACTCATATTAATCATCACGCTATAAAAAACAACTCACAACCATTTACATCAACTCTTCAATCTCCTCAACCGTTGGCGTGGCTCGCGTCAGTGCTGGGATATGGGCCGTGATCCAGTCGATGTCTCGGTCCCACCACGCTAATTTCTCCAAGGCCACAATCACGGCCGGGGCAAAACGCGGACGAATCAGCGCGGCCGGGTTACCGCCAACAATCGTGTACGGAGCGACATCCTTGGTCACGACGCTGTTGGCTCCTACGATGGCTCCGTCACCAATCGTGATACCGGGTAACACCGTCACGTTTTGCCCTAGCCAAACGTCGTTACCAACCACGGTATCGCCCTTCAATGGAAGATCCGCGAGACGCGGCGTGAAGGCCTGCCAGTCGCCACCTAAAATGTTAAAGGGATAGGTCGACGCCCCGGCCATGGCATGATTAGCACCGTTCATCACAAATTCAATACCACTCGCAATCGAGCAGAATTTGCCGATCACCAATTTATCACCTAAAAACTCATAGTGGTGGGTCACGTGCCGCTCAAAGTCTAGCGGCGCCACCGGATCATCATAGTAGGTATAGTCGCCCACTTCAATGTTGGGCCGTTGAATCACGTTCTTTAGAAACACGACTTCCTTAATTTCCGGGTTGGGGTAAACTGCATTCACATCAGGAACTGTCATGGAAAAGCCTCCTCGTCTTCAATTACCCTCAGTGTACCGGGCACCTCAGCGGAAAGCAATGCCAAAATAAAATGGCCGCACCGTCGTTGGTTGGCCATCACTCACCTTATTTTCCCTGTACAAATCCTTCCCGCCGAAATGCCGGGTGCGGATACTCGTAGAATCCCGCTCCAGTTTCCTGACCCAGCCGATGATTGTCGATCAATTCGATCTTGATTCGGTGGGCTACTGTGACCAAGCCCTCGCGTCCCGGTTCGGCACTGGCACCTAACATCAGCTGATAGGCCGTCTGCAGTCCAATCTCGTCAAGTACCGCAAACGGCCCCCGCACGGCACCGGTCGCCATCATCCAGGTCCGATCAATGGTCTCGAAGTCAGCCACCCCCTCGACCCATAGCATCAACGCCGTGCTCAGGAAAGAATCCAGCATAGCATTTAAAATATAAGCCGGATGTTCCTTCTGTAGCTGAATCGGCACCATCCCAATCCGGCGCACAAAGGCCACGACTTCCTGGTAAATGACGGGATCCGTTCCCGGATGTCCCATCACCTCGGCCAGATGATTGACCCAGACGTGGTTCGTGAAGTGGAGTGCCAAGAATTTCCCGGGCCGGCCGGTAATCGCCGCAAATTGACTGGGAACCATCGTCGACGTGCTGGTAGCGAAGATGGTTTCCTGCGGGGCTACCTTAGCCAACCGCGCGTAGAATTCATTCTTCACGCTCACCACTTCCGGAACGGTCTCAATCACCAGGTCGGCATCTTCCACCGCCGTCTCCAGATCCGTGGCGTAACGCAGATGATCATTGGTCGTTTTGATGACGGCCGGTGTCGCCTTGCGCTCCCGCATGTAGGTTCGGTCCCACGTAGCCACGCGTCGTTTTGCTGCAGCACTAGCCGCTGGATTCACGTCGTAGACGGTCACGTACAGGCCACTATATGCAATTTGAAACGCAATCTGACTCCCCATTGTCCCGCCACCAGCGATCACAACTTTTTCGATTGCCATTACCCCTCACCCTTTCTAGTCATTCCCCAACAAATCTTCACAAAACTCCACAAAATCTGGCCTAGGCCACCCGTCATTTTGCGGTATAATGGATTGTAAGTTACGCGCCGCTATCGGTTTAAAATGATTACGTTATCCGGCGTGCCACTGTCTAAATTCAGGGGGTCAATTTCTATGCCAAAAATCAAAAACGTCTGCGTCTTCTGCGGATCCAACCACGGTTATGATCCAGACTTTCTCAAACAAACGAACGCGCTCGGCCAATACCTCGCCGCTAACCACCATCCCGTTGTGTACGGTGGAGGGAAGGAAGGCCTGATGGGCGCGATTGCCAAGTCCACCATGGACGCCGGTGGTGAAGTCATCGGGATCATCCCAACCTTCTTAAGCGAAATGGGCTTGGCCGAAACCAACGTCACTACGTTGTTAGAGACCAGCACCATGGACGAACGGAAAGACGAAATGCTTCGCCAGTCCGATGCTTTCATCGTCCTTCCTGGTGGTTTTGGTACGTTTGAAGAATTCACGACCATGCTGTCGTGGAGCCAGATCAACGTTCACCAAAAGCCAATTGCCCTCTTCAACATCAACCACTACTTCGACGAACTCGTGGCCATGATGCAGAAGTGCTGTGACCAAGGTTTCGCACCACAAGAAAACATGGATCTCTTTATTGACGCACCTTCGATTGACAAAATCTTCGAAGGCTTCGCGACCTTCCATCACCAGCTGCCTTACAAATACACGAACTAGTCTTTAGTCTTGGCATTAGCTGCGTCGCCTGCGGCTGCCAAGGATTCCACCTGCTGTGGGGACGCTTCAGCCTAAGAACCGGGCTTCTCGCTCGATTTGAAGCCACGAAAACCACCTGTCTTCAAAGTCGCCCATGGTGTAGGCTAGCAAAGAACGCCAGCCAACGCCATTACCACGGCCGGTTCCATCCTGGGCCTCCTCCGGCTACACTATTTCTAACCCAAAACACTAGCCGAACCCATGCCATTGCTCTCCATTGCAATGGCAACAGGCACGTGCAATTTCAAAACTAATCTAACCGAACGGGCTTAAATGCTCGTTCTTTTTTTGCGCTCTGTTTGACTAGACAACAGTGCTAATAAACTGTCATAATTTCCGACTGCGTCAAAACAATGTAGATCAACGCGCAACTACTCTAACTGACCAGATCAGCCGCTATCGCGGGTAAAAACCAGTCTAAGCCGGAGGCAGCCAGGGTGTAGCCAGCCGTGTCGATGACCTTAGCTGACGGTTTTTGTCAGGTTAGGTCATCGGACGAGCTTGGAGACGTCTGAACTGTGACGGCTTCAAGTCGAGGTTCAAGACCGCTCCTCAGGCTTGGACCGGTCCCCACAGCAGGCGAAATCCCTGGCTGCCGCAGGCGACTAGGTTTAGACCAGTTAACGGCGGTTCTGCCAGTTGATCTCATCGGTTAACCAGCGATCCAGCCAATGTGGTACCAGCCGCGTCTTTGGTCCCGTTGCTGGCCGATTGATGACCAACATCAGCTGGAGCATCGTGAAGATTAGCGATGCGCGCCGCCGGTATGCCAAGTATTTTGGCTGCCAGGTGGTCACGTACTTTTCCTTATACGCCCGTAAGCCTTGGAAACTGTAAACGCTGGACCCGTACTGATAGATCAGGTGGGCCGCCCGTTCCTCAATAAAGCTGAAGTTCGAGACGCCTACGTTGGCTAGGGGAGCCATCCCCAGATTAAAGGCGGTATAGCCTTGATCACGGCACAGCTCGAATAGGTACACGAATAGTCCGTCCATGATGCCGGAGGGGGCCGCGTGACTCTCACGCATCAAATCAATCGACGTCATCTTCCGATCGCCCGTAGGCATCAGATTGGCAAACGCCACGATTTCACCGCTAGCATTCTTCATCACGGCGATTGGCGCTTCGTCGAGGTAGGTTCGGTCAAAGAATCCCATCGAAAAGCCCTTCTCCGTCTGATCACCCAACCACGAGTTAGAAATCGCCTGCAGCGTTGCAAAGTCTGCGTCACTGAATGGGGGCTGCTGAATCTCACAGGTATACCCCTCACGACGGAACTTGTTGACCAGCGCCCGTTCTCCACGATGAGCCTTTCCCACCAGATTAAATGTGGTCAGGTCGACATGACCCTCTTCCCCCACCTTGATGAAGTCAAACCCCATCTCGTGTAGCCGTAGTGTCAGCGATTCACTGATTTCGTAGAAGACGGGCCGCAATCCGGCCAGGTCTGTATCGTGCATGAACTGCTTGAGCGCCGGCGCTAATTTTTCCTGATTACCAATGGGTTCGCCCATAACCAGAAGCTTATCGGCTCGCTGCCGAAATAAAAGCAACAGTTGGTCTTCACCATCCTCCTGGTAAAAGTACAGGCGCTTGTCCCGCAAGAAGGCTAAATGACTGACCTCGTTGCCACCAAACCGCCGAATCAGTGCGCGCACCCGCGGCCCATCAAACGGCTGCCGCAACCACGCCTGCCGTGAACGTGCCAGGTAGCGATAGATGCCCAAGAGGATCAGCAAGGCTACCAGCAAGCCACCCAGGCCGTTCAGCCATACCTGCATCGACGGTACCAACCAACTCTGCGGTAGCCATGGCCGATGGTTCCCCTGAAACATGTACAACCCTAATACGGTATACAACAGGAACGTGCCCACATAAATACTGCCATCGATCAGCAGGCCGCCCCAGGAATAGTGGAAACCCTCGCGGTACAGCTCCGGCCGTGCAAAGATGAGGCAGGCCAGCACCAATCCCAGTAGAACCGCCAAGCCCCCGGGAAAGTTCTCCCGCCAGAGCGTGTTACCAATGGCGATTGCTAACACTACGAGCGTTGGCCAAAAGACCCGTTTGACTCGTGCCCCAACCCCCCGGGCCAATCCAATTAGGAGAAAGGCCACGATAATATTGGAGACTTGATCCAGGAAGTAAAACATATAGGGCACCAACCGAATATAGAGATGATTGGTTAAGACCACGTCTGGAATCGTCGCGTACAGGAGCATCATCACACCAGAGAAATACATAAAGGTCGTCACGAATAGGTGTGCGCCCCGCCGCAGAGCTGCGACCGGCAAACCATTTAAGAAGCGGTTGATCTTACGACCGGCATCGTGGAAGAACAGGCCGACCCCCACGCCAAACGGGAAGAGATAGTAGAATAGCCGATACAGTAACAACCACCCCGCCGCATCCGCGCGACTGACCCCTAGCATCCCCAGACCTAGGATCATGAAGACGTCAAAACTCCCTAAACCACCAGGAATCATCGAGACGACCCCCGCGACCGAGGCCACCACAAACATCGGAAATACAGCGACTAAATTTAACGGTAGATTCAGTGTCCAACCAATCAGGAGAAAGAAGAGCGCACAACCACCCCACTCCAGACTGGACCCAATGATCAAGCGCAGCTCACGCGTCCAGGTCAAGTCCTTAAAAAACTCGCTGTCATTGAATCGCGTGAAGAAGAACAAGCCTGGAAAGTACAGGCCACCACCCAGCAGCCAGAACCAGTACCCCTGATACGGTTGGCCAACGTTAAACCCAAAGAGCAAGAGGAGGGCAACCCAACACGACAGGGACAGCCCGGCCAACAGGAACAGCGCAATTTTTGAAATGGCATACACCACCTGTTTCTTCGTGGCCGACGCCGAGTAGAAGTTCGCTCGCAGGCTCGCCCCGAGGAGACCGCCCATCCCCATGAGGTTGGTGAAGGTGTTGGTCACCCAGCCACTCCGAACGATGTACCCCGTCGAGAACTTACCGGGTAAGAATTCCACGATAGTGAAGTCGTAGATCAGCATTGGCAGGACCGCCACAAAGCCCCCCACTAGGAGGAGGCCCAACGTTCCCCAACTTAACGACGCTAGGACTGATTGCACCTGCTGCCCACTGACCTCATGCGCCACACGCCCAATTTCTCGGATAATAAAGAGCAGCACGGAAAACATAAAGAGCCCTTTAATCAACGTCATGTGTTTTTGAATGCCCGACCATAGTCTTTTCCCCATCATAAAATCCCCCCGTAGTTCTTCATTATCGCAATGGCCCAGACGAAACACAATCAAGGCAGAGCTGGAATCAGCCGTTAGGTTACCTGACTTACTATACATCAAAGGAGCCGACGTCCCCACGCCCGGCTCCTTTGGGTAGTCCATGCTGATCGGCACTACCCACTATATTAACTTGTTGTTTCTCCATACTCCGTTGACCAATTGTGCTATCACTCATCAGATTCTATTTCCCATAACCGCATTCCCCAATGCGATTCTCGCCGTGACTCACGCAAGCCGGTTCTCCCGGAAAGGACCGTCCCCCTCAGGTGGTGCGTCAAGCTAGACGTTCAATTGCCGTCAGCCGGTCTATGCGCCATGACCATCCCTCAAAAGACTTTTGTCACGCCACAATCCGTCCGGTTGCCCCTAAAAAAGTTCAACTGCAATTGACTGTTTTAATCATAGCTGAACCGGTCTACTTTAAAAACTTACCCTAAAAGAAATTATTCTGAGATTTTCTCAGATTGGCCATCCGCTCGAGGCAACGTCACCACAAATTGACTCCCCTGCGGCACGTTGTCGCCAACGGTAATGGTCCCGTGATTCAGATGCACCAACTGGTCAACGATCGCCAAACCTAACCCGGTGCCCGCAATTTCTGGCGTTCGCGCCGGATCAGCACGATAGAAACGTTCAAAGATATGCCGCTTATCCGCCGCACTGATCCCCATCCCCTCATCCTTAACCCGAATGATCTGGGTGGTCGCCGTCGTTTCTAAGTCAACGGTAATGACCGACGTAGCGGGTGAGTATTTGGCAGCATTATCGAGCAAGGCCGTCAACACCTGCTCAAGACTCTCTGCAGCCCCTAGAATCACAGCTGGCGACTGATTGCCGGTTACGCGCAGTGTCTGGTGAAGGAGAGGCCGTTCACGCGTTGTCGCCGCGGCAATCACGTCCTGTAGATCAACGGGCGCCAGCTCCAAAACAGCGCGGTCAGCTCGCGACAGCGTCAGCAGACTATCCACCAAATTCTTCATCCGCATCGACTCATCACTGATATAGGCCAATGACTGTGGAATAATCTCCGGATGGTCCGCCGCACGTCGCTGGAGAAGCTGCACTTGGGTCAGGACCGCGGCAATCGGTGTCCGCAGCTCATGGGCTGCATTCGAGGTGAACTGCCGCTCCTGAGCGGTGTGTGCATTGACCGTCTCCAAAAGCGCGTTAAAGCTCGCGGCCAACTGATTGACTTCCACCGGTTGCGCCGGAACGGGCAGAGCAATCCGCCATTCGCGCTGATGGGCCTGCTCCTGTGCCGCAGTATTCAGACTAGCCAATGGCTGTGTGAGTTTTCGAGCGACCGATCGGACGTAAAATCCTCCAATCAAGATTGTTGCCACCATAACCAGCAGCACCACAATCGCCACCGACAACAGGGTCACCACGATTGGCATGAGGTTTAGCCAAATTTCCAAGCGATTTCCATGATAGTAACTTTCTCGATAATACGTCAGCCCGTACTCCGGCGCATAGCTGATATTTCGAATGCCCAACACCCGGTGAGGCTTATGACTTAGAAAGTCGCGAGTATAGGGCGAGTAGTAGTATTTAACCGAGCTATCACGGGGGTTCGTCACCCGGACGTTGGTCTCAAAGGTATCGATGGCACTGTATCGCCGCCACCAGTACCAGTCGGGCTGGTCATCGATTACCGAGTGTTGAAGCCCCTTCATCAACCGGGTCGCTGAATCCTGAGTCTGGCGAATCTGCTGGTAACCGACCACCGTGATGATGGCGGTCCCCATGAGCAGCGTTGCCAAAATAAGCAGCCGAATCACCCGTTTATGAATTTCTCCGGCCGTTGTTTGTGCTTTAGCCATTCGCGCTCACCCCAGATATTCCGTGGAAAGGACGTAACCCACGCCACGCACCGTGTGAATCAAATCATTGACGTGTCCCGCCGCGAGCTTGTGTCGCAGGTAGCGGATATAAACGTCAACAATGTTGGGTTGCCCCTCAAAGTCTACGCCCCAGACCTGATCCAGCAAATCATCCCGGGTCAGTGTCTCCCCCGCATTCTTCATGAGGCAGAGTAACAGATCGTACTCACGTTGCGTCAATTGGATCAACTCGCCACCGTTTCTGACTTGACGACTGCGCGTGTCGACCATTAGCTGACCCACGTGGAGTTGCTGCGTGGCTGGCGTTGTCGCTTGACGGTGCCGCAAGATAACGCGAACCCGCGCAAGCAGTTCTTCCAAATCAAACGGCTTGGTGATGTAGTCGTCCGCCCCGGTATCCAGCCCCGTGACTTTATCACTGACGTAGTCGCGCGCAGTCATCATGATTACCGGTAAGTCATCGTTACGTCGAATCCGCCGCAACACCCCGAGCCCGTCCAGCTTGGGTAGCATCCAATCTAGAATGATCAGATCCAGTTGCCCCCGATTATTTTCATAGACTTCAAGCGCACTGCGGCCATCCTTAGCGTTAAGCACCGTGTACCCCTCGAACTGCAGATCCATGCTGACCGACGCCAGTAGCGCCGCATCGTCCTCCACCACTAAAATCATGTCACTCATTGCAGATCCCCCTAGCTTTCGTATCATTAAGTTCAGCTTACGCCACTACAGTTTCTCTGACCACTGTACGGGTAAATCTTCAGGTTTTCTAAAAGATCTATAAATTCTTTGATACGAAACGGCGCGGGAGACTAATCGGCTACCTAAATTTGGCCAAAAAAAGAGAGCCTGGCATTTTAGCTCAGACTCTCTGTCGTTATCATGATTTAGCTTGATACGGGTGTGCCTTCATCAACGTTGCGTAGTGAACCAGCTCGTCAAAGGCTGCCGCCAAGCGCTTCGCAAAGTGATCACTGTTTGGCGCTGTCTTGACGAGTGTGCCGTCAGCTGTGAAGTTGGGTTCGGCATTCCACAACAGGACTGGGGCGGGCAAGACCATCATCTTTAACATCTGGAGAATTTCAACGACGGATGCGGCGGCCAGTGCCCCACCATCACTATACTTGGAGTAGGTCACGATTTGAACCGGCTTGTGATCGGTCTCGGGACCCACAAAGTCTAAGGCATTCTTGAGGCTCCCCGTAATGGCATGATCGTACTCCGGACTGAGAATGACATAACCATCCTGAGCCTTTAATACGTTCAGCCACTGCTCTTCGATTGGTGCCAGGCCTTGGATGGCCTCGGACAACGGCGTCTCTGCGTGGTCGTAAAATGGCAACGGATAATCTTTCAGATCAATCCACGTAAAGTCAACGTCCGCAGTGGGCATTGCCTGTTGTAGGTACTTGAACAACTTTTCACCGAGCGAATTCGTCCGGGTACTACCAAGAATAACACCAATTTTTACTGACATGGGGAGGACCTCCTAATTAATTAATAACGTGTGTTAGCTTACCATGGGGGTTAACTAAATACAATGAAAATTAATCAATCATCTGATAACTAAAAGTAAGTAAATCCATCGTTATCCCCGGAGTATCAGGCCTGTTACTAACTTAATGTAAGTACATACTTTTTTCGTATGGCATCGTAATTGTCTAAAAAAAGTGACCGGCGCATCCGCCGATCACTCACAACTAACTTAACCTAATCCGACTGGTGGCAAGCCCAACGATACCACCGTCAGCAACGCCATCGCTAGCCAGGAACACTGCCAGTCGCGGGTAGCTTGATAGATACCCGCAACAACGCCACCAACGACCAGCGCTGACAGATTATCGCTCAGTGACCCCCAGGAAACCAAGATGTAGCAAATGATTGGCAACAACACCGCCGCCCATTTCGGAAAATCCGGCAGCCGGTTGAGTCGTTCTTGTAAGATTCCCTGTAATACCCATACGAACAGTAGTGACGCCACGAACACGGCGAAGCCACCCAATAAAAGCTCGACGGTCAGCCCCGGAATCAGAGGTACCGTCAGCGTAGATGGCGTTAGCGTAAAGGCAATGATTGCCAACGCAACGCCGCCTAAACTCGTGCTCGCCAACGTCCACCACACGTGACGTGGTGTAATGACTTGTCGGAGCCACAGACTTGTGTGATACCGATAAAACCACCAGATAGCGAGGGCGCTGAGCACCATCAATACCAACGTGACCAGAATTCGAATGCCCGCGTTATTGATCATACCGTGGGCGCCGGGCCACCGTACCAATCCCAATACGGGTATGCTTGAAATCAGTAGTAATACATATAAACTCAAAGCAAAACCGCTCCAAAACCATAATTGCGGCAAAATCCCCTTGTGCATCCTAAGCTCCCCTTTTCCCCAATCAATATGTAATCCCAAGGGTGGTCGCAGCGAGACACGACTCCCTAGAAACCCTCGGGCCCCATTATAGGCTGGCAATCTAAACGTTAGCTTACCCCGGCTAACGGCTTAACTCCCAGAATGGTGATGAAAAACAAAAAGCCGCCACCCGGAGGCAGCGACTTCTTTATTTTCGAAGTGTAAGTGATTACTTAAGAGTAACCACACCACCAGCGGCTTCAAGCTTTTCCTTGATGTCGTTAGCTTCGTCTTCTGAAAGGCCTTCCTTGATGACAGATGGTACGTTGTCAACAAGACCCTTAGCGTCCTTCAAACCTAAACCAGTGATTTCACGGACAGCCTTGATAGCCTTAACCTTAGCGTCACCAGATTCAGTTAATTCAACGTCGAATGAATCCTTGGCAGCAGCGTCGCCACCAGCAGCACCGGCTGCAGCAACTGGTGCAGCAGCAGAAACGCCGAATTCGTCTTCGATACCCTTAACTAAGTCGTTAAGGTCAGTAATTGATGCTTCTTTAAGAGAAGCGATGATAGCATCTTTATCAAAAGCCATGTTATTTTCCTCCAATAATTGGGTTTTATATTTTATGTTTCAATTTGAATCTGGGACTTAGGCTGCGTCGCCTTCGTCACCCTTTTCAGCAATAGCCTTAACAGCGTAAGCCACGTTCCGTACTGGTGCTTGTAAGACATTAGCCAGCATAGAAAGAAGATCTTCACGACTAGGTAAGGTAGCGTAAGTGTTGATTTCGTCAACGGAGACAATCTTGTCTTCGATGAAACCACCCTTGATTTCAAGGTCATCAACACCATCAGCAAATTTCTTCAAAACCTTAGCTGGGGCAATTGCATCCTCGTCAGAGAAAGCAACGGCAGTAGGACCAGCGAAAAGATCGTTAAGACCTTCGTAACCAGCCTTTTCAGCAGCCCGAACCAAAATCTTGTTCTTGATAACGCTCATATGAACGCCTGCTTCACGCAATTGCTTCCGTAATTCAGTTGCTTCTTCAACAGTTAAACCACGGTAGTCAACAACGATAGCACTGACGGCGTTGTTGAATTTTTCAACAACCTCATCAACCTTTTTTGCTTTGATAGCAATAGCTTGTTCACTCAAATTATTTCACCTCCCGGAAAAGTTTGGTGGGATAAAAAAATCCCTATGCCACCAAGACATAAGGAGTCAAAAGTTTAAGTAAACTTCTGCCTCGGCAGGAAATTAAGACCATTAGGCCACCTGAGTCTTAGGTAGGATCTATTAAATACAACTTCAATAGCATACAATACTTCGACATTACTGTCAATGCACTGCAAGGGATTTTTTTAATTCACGTTTTAACTTAGGCTAATAAAGAAGCCAAGTCAACGTCGACGCTAGGGCCGAACGTTGAAGAAATTGAAACGTGTTGAACGTAAGTCCCACGTACAGCAGCTGGACGAATGCGAACAATCGTTTCAGCAATGGTCTTCAAGTTGCCGGCAAGCTTGTCAGCATCAAAGGAAACCTTACCAAATGGAACAGCAACGTTACCATCCCGGTCAGTCCGGTAAGTAACTTGCCCGTTCTTAGCATCGGAAACAGCCTTTTCAACGTTCATCGTAACAGTCCCCGTCTTAGGGTTAGGCATTAAGCCCTTAGGTCCTAAGACCCGACCTAAACGACCAACTTGGGCCATCATGTCTGGCGTTGCAATAGCAACGTCAAAGTCCAACCAACCGTCTTGGATGCGTTCTACTAAGTCTTGTTCACCAACAACGTCAGCACCAGCTGCTTCAGCAGCCTTAGCTTGGTCACCCTTAGCGAATACGATTACCGTGGTTTCCTTACCGGTACCATTTGGCAATACTAATGCGCCACGGAGTTGTTGGTCCGCTTGCTTCGTGTCAACGTTAAGCTTGAAGGCAACTTCAACAGTTGCATCGAACTTAGCGAAATCCATCTTCTTAACTAAATCAACGGCGTCGCCCATGGTGTAGACCTTGTCAGCCTCGACCAATTTCGCAGCGTCTTGATACTTTTTACCTCGTTTGTGAGCCATTTTGTGTATTCCTCCTTGCAAATGTGGTTGTAACGGATAAACCTCCCACTTGACACATTTCATTTTCGTGAAGTGTCCGACTATCCGAAAACTGAGCTTAACCTTCGACCGTGAAGCCCATGCTCCGGGCAGTACCTTCAATCATGCGCATAGCTGCTTCAACATCAGCTGCGTTTAGATCTTGCATTTTAGTTTCAGCGATTTGCTTAACTTGATCCTTGGTTACCGTAGCAACCTTCTTCGTGTTAGGTTCGCCGGAACCACTTTCAACACCAGCAGCCTTCTTCAACAGCGTTGCTGCTGGAGGAGTCTTAGTGATGAAATCAAAGGAACGATCTTCATAGACACTGATCACAACAGGAATGATCATACCAGCTTGGTCAGCGGTACGAGCGTTGAATTCCTTAGTGAAGCCCATGATGTTGATACCTGCTTGACCTAAAGCTGGTCCAACTGGGGGAGCTGGGGTTGCTTTACCCGCAGGAATTTGTAATTTAACGACATTAGCTACTTTTTTAGCCACGAGACAATACCTCCTTGAGTCCGTGTGTGGTAAGTGGGGCTGTTAGTTTGCCCCTCCCACTTTGAAAAATATGCATCACGCATACCTGAGAATCATACCACACTTTACTAACTGCAACAAGTTCTTTTCTGAAAAAGCCGGATTAACCCAGGATAGGGTCGACTTGATCGAAGTTGAGTTCTGTACTGGTCTCCCGACCGAACATGTCGATGTTGACCTTCAACTTCATCTTTTCGTTGTCGACTTCCGTGATCTTACCAACTAAGCCGCTGAAGGCACCATCCACGATGGTTACGGAGTCGCCAGGTGCAACGTCCAATTCAGCGTGACGTGCAGAGATCCCCACACGACGTAAGATACGTTCCACTTCGTCAGGCAACAGTGGCGTTGGCTTACTACCTTGACCATGGGAACCCAAGAACCCAGTAACCCCAGGCGTGTTCCGGACAATGTACCAAGCTTGGTCACTCATGACCATTTCGACTAAGACGTAGCCAGGGAAGGTCTTTTCCATCGTGACCTTGTCCTTACCATTCTTAACTTCGTGTTCTTCTTCTTCAGGAACAACGACACGGAAAATGTTGTCCTGCATCCCCATTGATTCGGCACGGGATTCCAAGTTTGCCATAACCTTGTTTTCGTATCCGGCGTACGTGTGTAGTACGTACCATTGCTTTTCAGCTGACTCAACCATGTGTGGTGCACTCCTTTAATAATTGACTTTTTCGTCCAAAATAAAAAAACTCCGCAATACACGAAGTTCCTGTTGCTACTTAATATACCATATCTGGCCGTATTTGACCACTGACAATTCACCTAGGCGATGAACTTTAAGCCGTACTGAACGATCCAGTCAACGACCGCGAAGAAGATCGCGAAGAGCACGGAAATGCCAATAACGGTACCAGTATCGTGCCGCGTTTGCTTAGGACCAGGCCAAGAAACTTGCTTCATTTCCTGTCCGACCGCCTTAAAGAAACGGAATAAACGCATGGTGTTGCCTCCTAATAAATTGTAGTGTTTTGGCGTTACGATCAGTCACATTAACGGGTTTCGCGGTGTAACGTATGTTTCCCACAAACCTTACAGAACTTCATAACCTCTAGACGCTTAGTGCGGGTCGCACTTGCTGTGATGGTGTAATTTCGCGACCCACATACTGAACAGGCCAGAGCAATTTTCCTTTGAGCCATCTTGCCACCACCTTTAATCAAATCATGTTCAACTCATACTGGTGTAGTTTACCATTGTCTTTCCCGCCCGTCAATCATTCGGCAAAGACTTCACGGAGCTTTATCTGACTCCTGTGAGCCGCACTGGTGACTTGAGCTAGCGACAGGGCCCGCGCCTGACTGATTCCCTGTAAGGACTGTCCCTGCAGGAGGTCGTTGAAGACACCGCGTTCAATGCCAGATAGACGTTCCCCTACCTGACGAACCGCATCCTTCACCTCTAGGCTCTCCCGCAGCACCCACCGAGCATCCCCGACCGTGTCACAGATAAATACGCGATTGGCTTCCAGGGAGACTGCCAAACGATCTTCAAGGCGCTTCTGCGTCTGACTCTGGCGAATCAAATCGTACACCCGAAACAAGAGTGCTCGTCGGTAGAAGGCACCAAAGCTCTTCATTCGCGCGATCTCGTACCGTTGCACAACGCGACAGAATACCAACAAGGCCTCCTGATTCCAATCATCAAGGTCGTGGTCGGGAATGAAATACTTGCTCTGAATCTTAAACAGCACCGGCCGATAGCGTTCAAATAGCACCAGTAATGCGGGCGAATCCAGCGATTCACGGATGAGAAAGAGGAGCTGTGTATCACTTAATTCGATCAATGGGAAAGCCTCCTTATTGGGTCTATTTCTAGTCTAAAGGAGGCCCTCCCCATTGCCGAGCGAACGGACGTTTAAATAAAATTTATCTTTTTATAATTGCATCTATCTACCAACAATCTCTAGTTAGTGTGCGCTCGGCCTTAATCGTCGATAGCCATCACCGCTCAAATCGTTAGTTAGCCTAATTCACTGGTTCTAAAATATCTGTTGTTGGT
>NZ_AZCZ01000040.1 GCF_001434055.1 Levilactobacillus parabrevis ATCC 53295
CTTTACTTTGCAGTTGTCGACGAATCTCTAGGAACTTCTTCCGCCTATGTAAGATCTTTTGACCATCAAAAAATAACGTCCTTCCTTCATTGTCAAAGGCAGTCGCTAGGAAGCGTAACCCGCGGTCAATACCTACAATTTGAGGACTATCCTTGGAATCGAAATCATTAACTTTCTTTGTGATACCGATATGCAAAAACCACTTGCCCCGGCTATAGACCAACTTAGCAGTACCCAGCTTCCAGTCACCAGTAAAGTACTTTTCAAATCCTTTGTTAGTGAATGCCAACTTTGTTCGTTTACTCAGAGTGGTTATAGAGATTTGTTGCATGTCATCTACAAAAGAATAGTTGCTCTGACGAACCAAGTCTGCTTGTGGCTGACGAAATTGAATAGGTTTCACCAACCAGTTCAGGTCTCTAGGAACTTGAACCCATTTGTTTTCTTCGTTCTTGTAGCGATAAGAATGTTGCCTCATTTGTTCTCTAACGGTCTTATAGCGAGCCGAGACCGTCCGAAAAACAGATTGAATCATCTGGCTATTGAGTTCTGATTCCTGTCTAAATATTTTGTACAGATGGTAGTTGACTTTTAACCAACTTAACTGAAAGTCGTGGTCAAAGATCCACTGACTGACAACGTTAGCTAACCGCTGGTATTCCTTGCTCATTGCTAGAAATCGTTCTGCTTGATCAGTGTCCGGATAGAGTCTCAGTTTGATTGTTCGCCTTAATTTAACCAATGGATACCTCCTCTGTAAACTGAGTTAAGTATACCATGTTCAGTCTCATTTAGGGGAACATACGTTTCGAAAAAGATTATTAAATTCTGGCATTCATCCCTTTTATTAAAATTGCAGGTTTTCTGCTTAGCTTTTAATAAAAGGGATTAGTTAATGCCATCATGTGGTTAACCAGATAATTGTTTTCGGGGAGTGTTTAGGTTGCGGTTAAGAGCATGTTTGAAGTTGGGATTAACGGTGATGGCGTTTGGGTTGGTTAGTTTGGGTGCGGGAGTCACGGCCCAGGCGAAGACGAAAAATGTCATTGATCACAAGGATTGCGTGGCGACCAACAAAATTTTTAAGGCGCAGGGGTTCGAGCTATCCGTACTTCGGGTTCCTAAGAATGGCGAAATCTATGTCGCGGCGTTTACTAAGAAGCAGGCCGGCAAGCGCTATGAATTTGTCGCGGGCGAACAGCCGGCTGGCAACGCTGTTAAGGTGAATATGATCGTCTATCAAGGCAAAAAGGTCGTGTCGCGGAAGTCATCACTTTGGGGACACGTCGGCGGCAAGTACTACAAGGACCTGGTCAGCCAAAACAACCAGAATGAGACTTACATGATTGCGTCAAAGACGAAGACATGGTCGCTCAAGATTTTGCCGCCGCACAATAAGGTGGTAACGGCGACTGCGCAACAGTTAATGGGGAGCGCCGCCATGCGGGCCGATATAGCCTTCAATCGCAATAGCTTGGAATACCACGCCGATCTCGCCGCTAACCAGGGGAAGAATCTGTTGGTGTTGAATCAGCAAGATGACAAAGCATACTGGCAAGGCAAAAAAATTCTGAAAAAATATAAGGCGTACGCTAATTATTCGAAGAAGACGAAGAAGATGTATCAGCGGCTCCAAAGGAATGTGGCCTATTTGGAAAACATCTCTTAGCCGTCTCAAATCCGACGGTAAATTAAAATGGATTTATTTCAAAAAATCACCCCTCCAATTTTTACTTTGGAAGGGTGATTTTAACGTGGATTCATAGGGATAGTTATGGGCAAATTAGGCCTATTTGTTACTGAATAGCCTATTTAGTCTGAATGTCCTGCAAACTCAGGTTAGCCGATCCCGGATACAGTGTCATCCGTTGGGCCCGGTAGCTCCAGTCGCCGTGACGGAAGCCGGTTCGGTCGACATCGAAGACAATCTGCTTAGTCTTGCGGTTGACTTCCACGAACTCACTGCGTTTGCCGTGGTCCGCGTAACCGAAACCAATCAGCGTATTGCCCTTGCCAACGTCGTAGCTACTGCCGACAATGTTGGTGAAGTTACGTTTGCCCAACGTCCGACCGAAGCTCCACGTCTTGGTGACAGTTTTCTTCAGTTGATCGATGCTGACGATTTCGCCGGCCGACCACTGTTTAGACTGCTTGGTTTTGCCGCGAGTGACGGGGACATTGTTGTCGTAGAACTCCAAGTCGATCTTACTGCCGGTGTTTTTAGCCGTGTTGATCAACATGACCGCGTGTTGGCCCCCGTTGTAGCGGTAGTGCTTGGTCGTGGGCTTCAATAGGTATTTGTGATAACTCTGCGGCAGCTTTTCTGGTGCGGCCAGGATCCACTTGAGCTTGGTGGTCTTGTAGTTAATGGCCAACATCATATCCTGATTGCGCCCGGAAATGATGAGCTCGCCGTTCTTACGGTTATAGTACATAGAATTTTGGTGGAACCAGTCGATCTTGCCATCGGCGCGGTGGGTCCCGTTGTAGTTTTCGTAGGCCGACTTGGGTAGGATGCGTTTGAGGTCAATGACCTTCTTGATCTTTCCGGTGTTGCGGTCGACCTCGATCATGGTATCCTCGACGAACTTCTTACTCCCATCGTCCACCGTCAACAGGAAGTTGTGGTTCGGTAGCTCGATGGCGTCATGGTGAATCACGGTGTTATTAGCCAGCTTGGACGGGTCATCCTTGGATGGGAAGAGGCCGTTCATGTTGTACTGGTGGTAAACGCGTCCATAAAAGTCGGTCTCCTGAAGCGCGTTCGATTTAGAGTCGCTGGTCTTCACCTTGGTGTTGAGCAGCAGGTGCTTGTTGGCGAGCTGCTTGAATACGTGGGAAATTGGTTTAGTCGAGTACCAACGAACCTGACCTTTGGCGTCCAGTCCGTAGGTGTAGCCGAGACTGCTGACGGCAAAGGTTAATTTGGTATTGCCGTGTCCCAGCGCCATTTGCTTAGGTTTGCTGGTCTTCAACGTATTCTTGCCAATTGCCTTGGGTGCCGCCGTTGTCTTCATCGTGTAAGTTGTTCGCGTGGTCGTTCCATTCTTACGCGTAAAGGTCAACGTGACGCGATTGGTTCGGTCGGCGTAGAGGCCGAGCACACCGACTGCGTGTTGGGTCTTGTAACCCTTAAGGTGCTTGGTGATCGTCGTAGTGGGCGTATCCCCGTGGACGGTCAGGGTGACCTTAGTAGCCGCCTCAGTCTTGACCAGAATCAGGCCGGCGAGTGGGGAGGTCTTGTAGGGGTTCACAATGACCTTGGCATTGGTCGATCCGGCCTTGACCTGTTTCAAATCCTGACGGTAGGTCTTACTGAGTTTATTGGTACTGGTCGTATTCGCCGTGGAGAGGGCTGGGCGAATGTTGAGTTTAATCTGGTTGGTCGTCAGAATATCCTTCTTGGCGTAGCGTTGATGGACTAGCAGGTAGCGGCGGATATTGTGGCGTTCATGGTAGGCCGCGGCACCACCGACCACGATCAGTGCCAGTAGAACACCAATCGTGATTTTCCAAAGCTTCTTCATCGTATGTAACTCCTTTTCCTAAAGACTATCGCACGGATAGCAGTATTCCCAACCATTGTAGCAAGTCGTACTGGTTGCGGGCAAGTTAATATTTTAGACCAAAACTAGTTCATATGTCGCGTAAACGCTGTGCCTAAGCCGGCGATGGACCTACGAGTGGGTCAGCAAACTGGGCAAAAATCGTGTAGAAATTGTGGTGGCTTCGACTGGCCAATCAGGGGTGAATTTGAGCAACTATCAGCCCAAGAACCTAAAGGACTGAAAATCGTGAATAACTAGCCCTAACTGACAGAACCAGGCGCAGGGGACGAATGGACAGTGTCGACGGATTAACGGATAAGCAGGTGATGGGTTGAATCATTGTGCTGGCTTCTGGCTAACGGTATGGTTCTGTAACAGAAACGGGGAACGACTACCAGCAATGAGGCTGAGGCAGTCGTTCCCCGCGAGTGTTGAATTAATGATTAACTAGTTTGAATATTTGGCTAATAGAGATGTCAGAAAGATTGTTTAGCCGGAGGAGGCCAGGGATGCAGTCAGCTGTGACAACGGTGTTAGGCCGGGTGATTGTTTCTTCCCGGTCTTACAGCGTGGAACGGGTTTGGAAACTCGCATGAACTTGGCGAGGTTTCAAACCGAGCCGAAAGCCCGTACTTTGGCTGCAGGCGGTCCCCACAGCAGGCGGAATCCCTGGCAGCCGCAGACGATAACTTTCACCGTCTATTTAGCCCGCAATATGAAAGTTAGGTAAATAACTTAATCAAGGTCGAACGTGTAATTGCTTGGGAACAGTGTTTGCCGGTAAGCCCGGTAAACGTAGCCCTTGTCCGGAATGTTGTCGACGTGCAGGTTGAAGACCTGTTTGTCACCGGCTACTTCAATAACATTACTCCCGGTGCCGTTCTTGGCGTTCAGATACCCGAAGTCGATTAGGTGGTTGCCGTTGTTTAAACGTTGGCTATTCCCGATACGATCGGTGAAGTTATCCTTACCTAAGTGCTTGCCGTATGCCCAATTTTGCTTGATGGTCATGTGTTTTTCATTGATCGTGTACTGAACGGCCTGTGAGTACTTGCCGCTAGACTTCTTATCCCCGTTGGTGACGGCGTAGTTGTTGTCGTACAACAGGAGGTCTTTGGTGTTGGTGTTACCGTCGTGATCACTCAGCAGGTAGGCGGCGTGCTGGCCTCCGGTGATGGTCGTGCCCTTGGCTGCCTTCAAGACGAATGGCTGATAAGCTTTGGGCCAGTCCGTGGTTTTCTTCCCGGAGAAGAGCCACTTGATATTGCCCGTCTTGTAGTCCATCTTCATGACCAGATCTTGATGCCGGCTGGAAATAACTAAGCTCTTGTCAGTCTTGTCGTAGTACAGGGCGTTGTTGTGGAGCCAGTCAACCTTGCCATCGGTTCGCGTGGAGGAGTCGTACTTCTTCCACATGTTCTTCGGTAGGATACGTTTCATGTCGAGAACCTTCACGACTTTCCCCGTCTTGTGAGATAGTTCAACGATGGTGTCTTCGACGTATTTACTCCCGTCGGAAACGGTCGCCAGTAGGTTGTGGTTGGGCAGCTCGATAACGTCATGGTGAATCACGGTCGTTTCCTGTTTATTTTCGGATTTGGCCGTGGCCTTGACGTTCTCGGTGCTCTTGGTCTTATTGCTAATGTGGTATTGCTTGTAAACGCGTCCCAGATAGTCGGTCTCAATCAGGTCGTTGTAGACCATATGGGCGTTATCCTTCTTGTTCATCAGGATAATGTGGCCATTGCTGAGCTGTTTGTAAATGTGTTGGGCGTAGTTATCAGAGTACCAGCGGACAGCGCCATCGGCATCCACGGCAAATGGCCGTTGGGTGGAACGAATCATGAAGGTCATCTGGTTATTGCCGATCTTCATCTTAGTCTTATCATTCTTTGTGACGGTCAGTTTCAGATTAGCCAGGTTTTTTGCCAGAGCCTTAGTTTGAATGTAAATCGTCTTGGTCGTGACTTTCCCGGCCTTAGTTGTCAGGTGAATCTTGACCGTATTATTATCATCAGCATACAGGCCGACGATCGGCAAGGTGTGACGTGTCTTATAACCGGCTAGCGTGTTGGTCACGCTCGTCTTGTCGGTCTTGCCGACCACCGTGTAACTCACTTTAACGGCATCGTCCGTGGTAAAGAGGGCGATGGCCGAGAGCGGTGAGGTTCCGTATGGATTGAGTTTCACGTACATGTGGTCTGCGGAATAATCCCCCGAATTCAGTTTATCCCGTAGATCCTGGGTCGTGCTGGCCTGTTGATCTTTCAATGTGGAGACCAGATCACTCCCGATATTACTCTTGATCTTGGCCGTGGAAAGCAACGTCGCGTCCGTGACGCGTTTTGGTTGCTTGGGCGCATCAGCCTTTGAGGACTGTGCGCACCCGGTCAATGCTAGGACGACGAAGGCTGCCCCAATCAGCCAACCAAAGCGTCTGTGTTTTTTCAAAATGACACCACTTTCTCTATGTATTTGATGTGAAGTGGTAACAATATTCTGGTGAAACCACTTACACCTGCTTACAAAGTATAAACGGCGATTGTAATAGAAGTATAAGAAAGTTGTGAAAATTATGTGAAGTTCAGGCAGATTGCAGAAAAGTTCGTTTCTCTAAAACTAATGTGACAATTATGTTACAATGAAACAATCACAGGCAGTGAAAACGAGGAGGAGTTTACATGGATTCACAAGATCGCATTAATTTTAAATTAGGGGCCAAGAGCCAAATCTTGGATCATATCGGATTTTACATATTACTCTCAATTCTATGGATCGCATTGAATTGGATCGGTGGCATGGTCTATGAACGCAGCGCCAACGTTTTCACGCAAACTTTGGCGACTAATGGCGGAACGACCATCAGTGGTTTCTTTTCATTCGGTTGGCTATTGATTATTGCGGGATCAATGATGCGGGCGGGGACTCGTTTGACCATGATTGATATCGACCGGGGAACTGCCAAGTTGGATAATCCCATTCAACGAAGCTTCAAGTTGTTTGATAACGGCCGTTACTTCTTGGGCTGGATCTTCATCGGGATTCTGATCGCCATCTTCACGTTCCTGTGGAGCTTGCTGTTGATCGTACCGGGATTCATCAAGTCTTATTCCTATTCACAAGCATTCTTCCTGTACCGGGACGCAGTCGACAAGGGCGAAGAACTCTCACCATTACAGGCGATTACCAAGTCACGACACATGATGAATGGTAACAAGGCGTTCTTGTTCATCATGGACCTGAGTTTCATCGGCTGGTTCCTGTTGGTGATGATCACGTTTGGCTTAGCAGGCCTGTTCGTTCAACCTTACTATGACATGGCGCGGGCGAAGTTCTTTACGCAACTGGTCGTCCGCCACGACGAACCGCAAGCAACGGTTGCTGGCGACGATCACGACGATGACGGGATGGCGTAAACCAGCGCCTTGCCGGGTGCTGGCAATCGGCCGTGACGCTGTGGCTTAGGTTCTTTCGCCTACATCAGTTGGGGTCTACGCTGTGGGGCAACCTCTAGAGCCAAAGGGCGGTCTCTAGAGTCGATCGGAAGCCTCAAAAGTCGAGTCTACCAATCGTCTCGGGGTCTAAGCTAGCTAAGTACGCTAGCAAAGACCCCCGTCACTGCGTAGAACCCAACTGCCTCCGGCTACAGAACAAGTCTAGACGGTACCTTCAGAGTAAAAGCTGCTTACGTGCAGAAGGTCTATCGTTGTTGTCATGTTCAGGAGCGCTGCTGTTGGCGTTATTAATTTATAGCAGTATCATCACTAGGTCACCTGTGAGGCTCGGTGGTGATATGGTTAACGGAATAGTGGGGACTATTGCGTCATTGATTTCGGGGGATTTAAACATATCTTGTATCAGGACCAGCGAGCGAAGGCTTGGCTGGCCCTTTTGTGTCTCTGCAGTGAGTTAGTGGATTGAGATATAAGTTGGTGTGTTAGAACGGTACAGTAGTGTCTACCGGAGGGATGGTGAAAATGGATGCGGGTGGTTCGAAGCCATATTAGCCGTGAGAGTGGCACAAATAGGCTCAGCCGTGGGAATTATCTTGGTAGCGAGCTTTGCTGCCTAGATAATTGGTGACTTGGAAACTCGTTCCTTAGAGGTTCCAAGTCAAGCCGGGAGACCGCACTTTGGCTCCCGGCGTCCGCCCTAGCGTTCCAGCCTATTTGCGCCACCCGGTAAGGCGATGGTATCCTCCCTACTGCAGTCCCGGTCCATTTTCACCATCCCGGGAGGCATAATGTTCAGCCAGTCAAACCAGTGTTCACAATTAATTTTCAAACAAGGGGTTGTCATTTAAACTGTACTAGGTATAATAGTACACACAGAACACGTAGCCAAACCAAGGGGTGAAAAACATGCAAGTAAACGATCAATCCGGCTTGCCGTACTACGAGCAGTTGGTGTTACGCGTTAAGCAACAGATCGTCCAGGGCATCTTGCGACCGGGTGACCGGTTACCGTCCGTCAGAGAGATGGCGCGGCAGGAACAACTGAACCCGAACACGGTCAGCAAGGCTTACAAGCAGTTGGAAGCTCAACAAGTCATCACCACGGTCCACGGGAAGGGCACTTACGTCCGCGAGGCTCTCACACCGGCCGGCGACTCGGCACAAGTGATTGCCACGAAGAAACAACTCCTGACATTGTTGACGGAGATTCGGTACCTCGGTGTACCGTTGGACGAAGTTGTCGATTGGATCAAGGCGGCATATGAGGGGGTAGAGCAATGACGTTACAAGTTTCAGGATTAAGCAAACAAATTAGCGGTCGTGCAATCATTCAGGACATTAACTTTGAATGGGCACCCGGTGAAATCATCGGTTTAGTCGGTCGAAATGGTGTGGGGAAAACCACCCTATTTCGGACGATGATGAATCAATACGTACCAGAAGCTGGTCACGTGGCGATTGATGGCGAGGACATCCTCGATGTGCCTAGTCGCCAGGAACAGCTTTTCTTTATTGATACGCAGTATAACTTTTTAAGTACTTACCGGTTGTGGGAACTGCCTCGGTTCTTCGGGACGGTGTATCCCCGTTTCGACGGTGACCGCTTTACCAAATTAATCGCACAGTTCAAGTTAGATCCGAACAGTCAGTACCGGCGGCTCTCCAAGGGGATGCGGGCGTTAGTCAACCTGATTCTGGCGTTGACCTCGAATGCCACCTACATTATCTTGGACGAACCCTTTGACGGACTGGATGTCATCGTGCGGGAGAATATCGCAACGATGGTCATTGATGAGGTGGCTGACCAGCGGAAGGGCTTCCTGATTTCCTCACATGACCTGAATGAACTCGATGGTTTGAGTGACCGGGTCCTGTTGTTGAAGGACAGTCAACTGGTTCACGACTATAATCTGGAAGAAGTCCGTTCACGGGCCAAAAAGATTCAGTTGGTCTTAAACGATAAAGTGATTCCGGATGTGCTCAAGGCACACAGTCAGCTAATTCGGGTTTCCGGGCGAGTGTTAGTCGTGGTCATTACCGACTACACGCCGGCCATCGATCAAGAGTTAAAGGCGCTAAAGCCAGTCTTATTTGAAGAATTACCATTGACTCTGGAAGACCTGTTCCGCGCCAACTTAGCGCACGACACGGGTTACCAGCTGTTGAAGTAGGGGAGGAGACACAGACATGTTTAAGAATCGTTTGGACCAGTTGATTTGGCAACGTCATCGCAGAATGCTCTTTGCCGTCGGGGCGATGGCCCTGTTTGGTGTTGTGATGATCGCGCTGATTGCCCTCCACGATGTGACCAATGATCATTACAGTCGCAACCTGGTGAACGCCGTAACGATGCAACAGTGGGCGCCATACCGGGGAATCTACTTCTCTGGCTTTTCCGCCTGGCTGATGATTGCCGCTTGGTTGATTGGTTTAGAAATGATGCATCTTGATTTACGGGATAACTTTAACCAGTTCCTGTTCAGCAGTGGCTTCAGTCGGCAACGAATCTACTGGTCAAAAATCAAAGTGGCCTTTCTGATCATCTTATTTATTGATTGTGTCACGACGGCCGTACAGTATCTGATCTACTGGATTGGCACACCGAATGGTTATACTTGGCACATTGGTTGGCCAGGCGTTCTGTCGTCCTGGCTGTTCGGGCTGATGATCTCATTTGGCCTGTTCGCCATCAGTTGGTTTGCCTCCTTGATCATTGGCCAAGAAGGCCCACTAGTTGTGACCATCGCGGGCTTTACCTTTTCTTTAGGCGGATATAGCGCAATCGGTGGTAATATAGTGAGGAAGCTGACCCCGCTAACGGAAACGCAGATTATGTGGTGCGTCTTGACGTTCGCTGTCATTCTCGCGCTGGCACTGCTTATCTGGGGAGCAGCTCTGTATCAACGGCTTTCATTGGAACATAATGGTGAGTACTTAATGTTCCCGCACTTGCGGGTTCCGGTATACATCGTCTTTGTCATCTACGTCACGTTCTTCTTCAGTTGGACATCAGATGGGACTTCGTTCGTCCTGTCCCTTCTGTTTACGTTGTTATTCGGTTACGCCTGGTTATGGCGTCCCCGATTGGGAGAACAGTGGCATCAATGGCGTGAACGTAAACGTGGCTAGAGAGTAGGATTTAACGAAGGTAGTACCGGCGTGCCACGGCTTGGGGAAGTCGGTGAACGTCAAGGGGAGCGGCACAACGTTGGGGAACGATGTGGCGAAACAAAACGGGTTCCAACAACTGTTGTGGTTGTTGGTGCCCGTTTTTGGTTAATAGACATATTAAAAGACCATTCCCGGTTAAGTGGGGAATGGCCTTAATTGTGGTGGTGGGACAGGTTAAGAATCTCTATGGTTTAGCAAATTCGTGCGACTGTTTCGGCGTTTTTGACATTAGTAATCAGTAAGGGCCTAGGTTCCGGGGAACCCGGAACCACTAGCATAGTATGGGTACTGTCGAAAATGAATGTCGACATCATCAGTCCCGCAAAATCTTAGTCATGGCCTTTCCCCGAGCCAACTCGTCAATTAGCTTGTCGAGGTAGCGCAGGCGTTGCATAGTGGGGTCGGCGATCTCTTCAACGCGAACGCCACAAACAACGCCAGTGATTTTGGTGGCGTTGGGGTTGAAGCGGGGGGCGTTAGTCATAAAGGTGGCACAATCCACATTTGCGTCCAACTGGGCCTGCAGCGCAGGCGCATCGTAACCGGTCAGCCAGGTGATGATCTCATCGACTTCGGCGACAGTGCGTCCCTTCTTTTCGGCCTTCTGGACGTACAGCGGATAGACCCGCGCAAAGCTCATTTTGAAGATTCGAGGGGTGGTCATGGTGGGACTCCTTTCAGACGGTTTGCAGGTACCAGTCGTAGACGCGCTGGGCCTGCGTTGACTTCAGGTAACGTAGTTCAATTGCTTGGTTCTTGTTACCGTGACGTACGTTGACGATGAGGTGCATGAGACCGGTTCGTTTCATCCAGATGGACTGGTTCAGCCGAACCGATTGGATCATGTCAACGGGGAGGTAGTAGGTCTCCTTGGTCCACATGTGGCCAGTCTGTAGCGCCAGCATCCGCGGGGTGATCAAGCCACCACCCGTTTGGTGAGCGGCGAAGCGCCCCTGAAAGAAGGCGATGACTAGAATCAGAGCAAAGGCCCACATCCAGTGTGGTAGCAAGAAGCTGGCAAGGGCTACTGGGGCAATAACGATCAGTAAGGCGTTACGGATGAGATACCACTGCCGGCGGTCAGCAACGTTGAGATCACTAAGGTCTGGCGTATGATCCGGTAGCCAGTCCACAAATGGGGGCGCCACGTCATAGAGTTGTGACTGGGGCACGGCCGGGAGAATCACCAGGTCGTCATCGTCGTCCTTGGAAGCGGCCTTGGAGGCCAGCAAGACTTGGACCGTTTGGATGTGCAGCCATTGCCGGAAAACGTTTTGTTTGACCCGGATGGCCTGGATGCGTTTGAGCGGCGCGGTGATCGTGTTGCGTTGGAATAGCCCCTTTGCCGTCTTTAACTGGTCTCCCTGCAACGCGACGTCGAAGTGAAAGTAGCGGATGTAGGTCCATAGAAAGGCGCCGACCCAAGCAATAGCGACCACGGCTACAGCACCACCGATCAAGACGACTAATGCTAAATGCGTAGCGTCAGCAATCAGTGAATCGGTCCAACTACGCGGAACCTTGTTATAAATGGCTAACAGAATCAAAAGTAAGGGGATGAATCCCGTCGAGGTAACCGCAAACTTAAGCAGAGTGCGGTTGTTGATCCGATAATGGGCGGTTACTGGCGTGGTTGCGGGCAGTGGAAGCGGATCTGTTTCTGCAGTCTCCGAAGTTGCTGTAGCGGCCGTCGAATCGGTTGTCGCTGCGGCAGTTGCGCCTAAACGGTAGCCGTCGATGGTATCGGCAAGTGTCGTGGGAACAGCAGCGAGCCGCGCTTCGGGTTTGTTATCATCATGGCTAGCGGTTTCGATATAGAGTTCTTCTAACTTAAATGGCGCTAGGAAGAACCACTGCTTCCGTTGGACCGTTTGAATTCGTGAATAAGGAATGTGCTCGTGATGGCGAACAAACACCCCGGAGTTGACTTCGACGGCTGTCGGGGTAACCCGGTAGCTCAACGTGGCCCAGCGCGTGGCGGGCCAAATGATTATGACAAGGACAATTCCAGCCCAGCTTAGTGCAAACCAAAGGGGCTGGTTATACAGGGTGAGGACCAGAATGAAGAGAAACCAATATTCCTTGATTGAATTAGCAATATGCAGGAGTAGGCCCAGTGGATGGGTGCGTTTAGGCTTGATCATGGCGGGCCTCCCGCGCGAGCCGCATGATTTGATCGCGCAATGCTTCGGCTTCGTCGAGTTCCAGGCCTTCGATGCCGTGATCAGTAGACGCGGTGGCAATTGACACCTTGGTCAATTTTTGCCACTGCAGTAGCGGACCGGCGTTGAGCGTGACGTTTTGGACCCGGGCAATCGGAATGGCGACCCGTTTTTTAAAGATAAACCCGGACTGCATTTCAACGGCGACCGCGGAAATCTGGTAGCGCGTGAATCGGTAGCGGTAGGGGATGAGGCTCCCTTCGATGATGGGCTCGATAATAGTAATTGCCGCAAAGGTGGAGACCAGCCAGAAGGGCCAGCTCCAGTAGCGGTAGGTGAGCCAGATGAGACCAGTGATGACTACTAAGGCCGCAAAGCTACCCACCGCGCTGATTCCCCAGATGAGCTTGATGCGGTTGGGTAGGTGATGATTTTCAGATGACATAGATGTGTGAAACTCCTCTCCTGATATAACCAGTGTAGCAAGTCCCCCATCCCTTGACAACCATGGGGGTTAACTAATTACGCCTCCGGACTGGTGAAAATGGGCCGTGACGCTGAGGGCGGACGCCTAAAGCCAAAGAGCGGTCTTTAGGCTGAACTTCAAGCCGTGAGAACCACGTCTTAAAGTTCCCAATACGCTAACCGGCAAAGGGCGCCGCTAAGCGTATTCCCACAGCTGAGTCCGTTTTTACCAGCCCTGCGGCTCATGTGGTGTTAACCCGTGGTTGGCGGTTTGTCGAGTGGATTTCGATATGAAATTTTGGCGTGGTTGCTTCTTTGAGTTGATTTCATGGTTGGAAGTTAGCTTAGCCGGAGGAGGCCAGAGATGTAGTCAGCCGTGACGATGATGTTAGCCCGGGTGATTGGTTCTTCCCGGGGTTACATCATGGGATGTGTTTGGAAACTCGCAGAACCTTGCGAGGTTTCAAACCAAGCCGAAAGCCCGTACTGTGGCTGTAGGCGGTCCCCACAGCAGACGGAGACTCTGGCAGCCGCAGGCAACAATTTCAAACGTTCAGGAATTAATTGAAAAATTAGTTAGCACTGGCACAGCGGGTGGTTTACCGATTAACCCCAATCATTTTCGACAATTTGGGGTTTGACGGATGAACAGTCGGCCCGTATAATACTTTACAACAACCAAATAAGTCCTTTTAATTTAGTCCCGTGAGGCTGATAAAGGTACGGTAGAAGTCATTCGTGCGCCTAGGCACGAGTGAACCTAGCGGCTGGAATTCTTGCGGGATTCGGCCGCTTTTTTCATGCCGAGAGGGTTGAAATCGAATCGATGGAGGAATTTAGTTATGTCACAGATTTACGTTGCGAGTCCATTCTTTAGTCCAGAACAGGTCGACCGGGTGAAGCGCCTAGAGGCTGCCCTGGAAGCCAATCCAACGGTTAAAGATTTCTATTCACCACGGCTTCATCAAGATGCGGCCAATGAACAATTTACCAAGCCATGGGCCACGGAAATCTTCCACCGCGATATGGATCAAATTGCGGCGGCTGATGTAATCGTCACGGTCATCGACTTTGAGGCCAAGAACCTGGATTCCGGTACGGCCTACGAGTTAGGCGTGGCCACGATGAGTAACAAGCCAATCATTGCGCTGCAGGAAAAGGATGAAGCCGTCAACTTGATGGTCACCGAGAGTATGCACTGGTACAGCAAGAACGTCGATGACTTCAAGACTTACGACTTCAACACCCTACCAGCCGGCGAGTTCGTCGGCCAAATCCTCTAGTTTTCGGGTAGGTGAAGGTTACCGCCTGCGGCATCCTGGGATTCCGCCGCTGTGGGGACCGCCGTCAGCCAAAGGGCGGTCTGACGGCTCGGTTTGAAGACACAGAAAACGTGTCTTCAAACGCGTCCCATGGTGTAGGTTGACTGGAAAACGTCAACCAACGCCATCGCCACGGCTGGCTCCGTCCCAGGCTGCCTCCGGCTGAGATGTGATGATGACCATTCTAGCGGATTTAGCCAAGCAACTTAGCTAGCCGTTTGATGGGATGATAGCATGTCTTTGAACCGGCAAAGGTCGATTTCTGCAGCTGAGTTCATTTTCACCGGTCCTACGGCTCAGACAGTGTTAATCCGGGATAGAGAGACTAGTAGCTTGATGCGTCAAATTAAAGTTTAAACGTGATTGGTGATTATACCGATCACGATGTACATAGGCCGTCTGGATAATCTTCCAAAGTTGGCGAATGCTAGTAGAGTGGCAGAGAAGCTGCTAACAGTTTTGACGGCATTCTCGCAACGTAAGCCGGAGGAGGTCAAGGATGGAGCCGGCCGTGGCGGTGATATTAGCTGATGATTCACCAGCTGATATCACGGGACGAGCTTGGAAACTCACGATTTTTGTGAGGTTCCAAGTCGAGGTCCAAGACCGTACTTTGGCTTGGACCGGTCCCCACAGCAGGCGGAATCCTTGGCAGCCGCAGGCGACCAGTTATCACAATTTAATAGCTCCAAAGTCAAAACAGTTCACAGCATTCGAGAAGAGAAAGGTGAGGACGCATGGCACAAGAGATTAAAGCAACCGCAACAAAAGCACCTAAAGAATTCGGGAGAGTCGAGTCGATTCCTCGTGAGCACCGGCGGATGTCCAATTGGGACTTGTTCGCCACCTGGATCGGCGCTAACGCTAACAACGGAACCTGGTACATTGGTGGGGTCATTGCTGCCTGTGGGTTCCTGACAGCGTCGACTACGTTAGTCGTTGTGGGATTGATCTCTTACGCCTTACTGGCGGTGGCCAGTTACATGGGCTACCGTACAGGATTACCGGCGATGGCGCTGACCCGAGCTTCGTTTGGGTTACGCGGGAGCTTCATTCCGTCGGTTATCAACGTGATTCAGTTTATCGGGTGGGCCGCGGTCAATACATTTATCGCAGCAACTTCGATCAGCTACATCTTCGGGGAGCTCTTCGGTTGGCCACTGTATGGCAAGCCCGGTGGGACCTTCGGCTTGATCGTTGGGATTATTATCATGAGTGTCCTGCATTTATTGAGTATTTCGTTGGGCGAACGGTCGGTTCGATTGATTGAACGAATCGGGATTATCCTTGTCGTGATCTTCGTGTTGTGGGAATCGGTAGTTGTATTCCGGACGGTTTCCTTTAGTGAAATCGTTGGCTGGCAACCGCCCCACAATCTGCGGATGAGCTCCGGGGTGGCTGCCGACACTTTGGCAGCCTTCAACCTCGCGTGGGTCACGGCAGCGTCTGACTTTAGCCGTTTCACCAACAAGAAGTCGGCGGCGACCAAGGCCAGTTTCCTGGGTGCCAACTTCGGCCTGTTCTGGTTTGCCTTCATTGGGTTATTTGCCACGATTGGGACGGCGGTCTCACTGAACCATTTCGACCCGAACAACTCCGACCCTAGTACGGTGGCTGCCAAATTGGGGCTGGGTATCATCGCCTTACTGGTCATCGTGTTGACCAGCACCACGGCTAACGCGGTCAACCTGATGTCGGCCGGGTCCGCACTGACAAACATGACGCACCGGTTGTCACTGAACGTGAGTCTGTGGATTGTGACGCTGGCAGCAACGGCCGTCACCTTTATTCCGGTCTACCTCGCAAGTTTCCTGGACGTTTTCGAAACGTTTTTGGACGGGATCGGTATGTTTCTGGGACCGGAAATCGCCATCTTCCTGGTGGACTACTTTATCTTGAAAGGCAAGCAGTACAAACTGAGTGAATTCACCAAGGTTCACGGTGCCTACTGGTACGTCCATGGTGTCAACTGGATTGCCGTAGCAAGCTGGGGATTGGGAGTTGTCGCCTACTGGGGCTTGAAGCAGGTGCCAGTGATTGCCACGACAATTGGGGCAACTTTCATTGCGATGGCCATCACAGCCGTAATCTACTTCATCGGTATGCGGTTTACTCGAGTAGCGGCGCCAGCCAAAGCCTCATAGAACAGCATGGGGAAACGGATACATTCTGAAAACCTATTAATATAGAAGAAACTAACACGGTAATTCATGACGAGAGTGATTGAATTGCCGTGTTTTTGGCGTTTCGGGTCCATTTTCACTGGGCGTTAATGGCGTCAAAGCTAGTTGACGGTCGACACTGAACTTTGTGGGGTGTTTGTATTGGGAGAAAGGCGCTAGCTGGGTATCCTTAAGGCAGGCTCAGAGTGGAAATCTGACGTTAGGCCGGCGACAGTGCGCAGTCTAAATTGGCGAGTAACGAAGCAGGAGGTCCGTGAGTGGACGTGTTAGAATGAAGATGGAAGCTCAGTATAGGAGGGTGATCAGAATGATGCAAAAGATGCCGATTTTACCACTAGTTGACCGGTTGACGGCTGGTAAGAGTGTGACCTTGACCACAAGTGATGGGTTAAATGTCCTCATTCAACCAGAGGTGGCGGCAGGTAGATTGACGGGAAATTACGTCAGCAGTGCACTTCCTGGCATTCGCTACGACGATCCTCGGATTATCTTGAAGGAGACTTTGACGGAATTCGATGCCCGTAACGTAACCATTTCCAGTATCGATTAGAACGTTGACCCAGGCCATAGAGCATGGAAAATATTAATGGCGCAGAAACTCCCTGACTTTTTAGTGGTTAGGGGGCTTTCGTTTATGCCAGGTGAATGAGAAGTGAGAGAATTGAAGATCGACTTTGCGATGTTGACGGCCAAGGAGACGTTGAAGATTCGGCTGTTGACCTTTATCAATGATGAGAAACGACACTTTAGTTTGACAGAATTTGCTGAAATGACTAAGGTGAGCTATTCACGGGCCTACCACGTTTTGCTGAATCTCAGAGCGGACCTGGAGGTGTTGGACCGGCAAACGTTACTGACCAAGGATGACTTGGTGACGAGTGTCACGATGGATGACTATCGTCGTTGGCTCTACCGGCAGAGCATTCCGTATCAGGCGATGCTGGCGACGTTGCGGGAGGATTACCAGCAGACCAGTACCTTCTGTGCTGACCTGGGCATCAGTACGTCCACCTTCAACCGGCGCATGAAGGAAATGAAGCAACAGCTGGCCCAGTACGATTTGCAACTGACGGCCAATCCACTGCGGGTCGTGGGTAACGAAGCCCTGATCCAACTGCTTTATTTTATGCTGTTTAGCACGACACTGACGCCAGTGGCGGATCTGCCAAAGTTGTCGGCACGCATGCGGCCCATCCACGATCAGGTCATGACGACCTACGCCAACGGGGCCATTTATCAGGAGTCCATTAGTTTGACACAGCGAAAAGACCTGCTCGTCACGTTGGCGCTGTTACGTTTGGACCAGGGCCATCGCTATGCGCCACTGCGTTTTCCACTGGGGCATTTGACCGACCTGCGGGGATTAGCGGGGGCCTTACAGACGCGACTGGGGGATACGCCACAGGAGGCGCTGACGGAATTGGCCACGCTGGATTACCTGTTGACGAGCTCACCGTATTTTGTCCGAGCTCTACAACCCCAAGCGATGCAGCGAATCTATCTTGGTATCAAGCAACGTTTAGGCAGCTACGAGTTGGCCCCTGGCGTGCGGGAGTTGTCAGACTATGCGACCGGTCGCGATTGGTTTGCCAACTGGCTGTTCTCGCTCTGCCAGTTCATGTTGCTCTTCCGAGTGGATCCTTTGCTCCGACCGGAAATCACGGCCCTGTATAAGCCGACCGAGTCGTCGATGGCGGCCGCTGTAGCGTTAGCGAAGAGCATGGGGCGCCTCTACCCCGGTGAAGTGGCAGCTGCGGATGTCCGACTGGTGCAGAAACATCTGAGTAAATACACGAACGGCCTGAGCCTGACGGAGGCTAAGGTTGAGATTCTGGTGACTTACGATATGATCGGGGTGACCACGGATATTTTCAATCGGCTATTGAGTGGCGTCGTCCACCTCAGTCTGCTGACGGATCAGACGGTGATCGATGCGCGGAACCGGGACAATTACCTCGTCATCTACGGTGTCGATCCGTTGGCGGCGGGATTTGCTCAGCACAATCGCCTGGAGGCTTTCCACTGGGTCAAGGAGTTGGCTTACGGGGAAAATCTGGATCGCTTGATTCGAGTGCTGCGCCATCACGAGTTGTCGCTCTTTGCGTTGGACTTCAATAACCGGACGCACCCACTGGACGAGGATTCTTAATTCGTCAATCGGGGTGCTGAGGGACAAATATTTTGCTGAGTATGACTGATATCAGTGGGCTAGGAGATGTTTCTAGCCTGCTTTTTATTTATTCCGGTAGTCGTCGTACGGACAACTTATATGAGATTCGTGAAAATGGCTATCTTTTGGGGTCAAATTAGGATATATGGCGGACTAATTATGCGGCTGGATTGTTTCATAGTAGACAGTTAATGATATAATGAAAGCGGATACAATTATGCAGCAATTGGAGTTGAGAAAATGGTGAAGCATGAGCAATTGCAAAAGTTAACTGAGATCTACGGCTTAGTGACGCAGTGCTATAACCAATCGCTGACGGAGCTAAGTTTGAATTTGCCGCAGTGCCAGTTGCTGACGTACGTAGCCAGTGAAGAGTTATCGGTAGCGCAAGTGGCACAGAGACTAGGGTTTTCGGCAACGCGGACATCAAATCTCGTTGTTGATCTGTGCAAACGCGGTTACCTGAGCCAGCGGGTGGCAGCAAAGGACCGTCGTCGTCGGTACCTAACGCTGACGGTGCTGGGGCAGAAGAAGCTGGATTTGATTCAAGAGAAGCTGCCAGCAACGCTGGATTCGACGCTTCAGCAGTTGCAAAGTGGTATTAGTTAGCACGATTCCCACTGAAGGACATAAAAAGTGGCTGAAAAAACCGGTAGCTCCTGAGGAGTTACCGGTTTTTGGCTTGCGATTTAACGGCGGCGGTTGTGTGCCGACGGGTCCAAAGGTCAGCAACCAAGCCACTGATAACGACTGTGACTAGGCCAGCAGCGCCGAGGGTTCCTAGACCCACAGCAGTTGGCGTGATTTGCCATTTCACTAAAACTGCGAGGCCAGCAATTGTGAGGATGGCAATGAATAAAGGCGCTAATAATTCAATGAACATTTTTGTATGGGTCATTGGGATCACCACTTTCTGCAAAATGAAATATAAAAAATATTATGATGCAAACCCGTTGAAAACACAAGGAAAATTGGTATTTTTAGGGTTATCTATTTAATGGGTAATATAAAATTAAAGTTAGGGATAATTAAAAAATGCTTTACAATCTTTATGCTGTCAGTATAATGGGGAGATAGCAAAGAGATAGGGGAGTTGGAAAATATGACAGACAACGTTTCAACGAAGTCGACAAAGATGGCCGGCTACGCAAACGGACCGTCATTGGAAGAAGTTAACGGGACCGTATCGGTACCCAAGGAAAAAGGCTTTATTAGGAATTTAATGGCGTTCTCCGGACCAGGGGCATTAGTCGCTGTGGGTTACATGGACCCGGGAAACTGGGTAACCTCGATCGGTGGGGGTGCCAAGTATGGCTACTTACTGATGTCAGTGATCTTGATGTCGAGTTTAATCGCGATGTTACTACAATACATGGCGGCTAAACTGGGCATCGTGACGCAAATGGACCTCGCGCAAGCCACTCGTGCGCATACCAGCAAGCGGATTGGGGCCGTGCTGTGGGTCGTGACCGAGCTCGCTATTATGGCGACGGATATTGCCGAAGTTATTGGGGGCGCAATTGCCTTACAATTACTGTTCGGCGTGCCGCTGGTTCTCGGGGTGTCACTGACGGTATTTGACGTCTTGTTACTCTTATTGTTAACGAAATTAGGCTTCAGAAAGATCGAAGCTATCGTGATCTGCCTAATTACCGTGATTCTGGTGGTTTTCGCCTACGAAGTGGTCATTGCACAACCGAACATGGGCGCGGCCGTGGCGAACTTTATTCCACGGACGGAGATCGTCCACTCAGGTCAACTGACGATGGCCTTGGGAATTGTGGGGGCGACGGTGATGCCGCATAACCTCTACTTGCATTCATCAATCTCACAGACGCGGAAGTTCAACCGGGAAGATCCGGCCGAAATGCGTCGTGCCGTGAAGTTTACGACCTGGGATTCCAATATTCAGTTATTTGGTGCGTTCATTATCAACTGTTTGCTCCTCTTGTTGGGGGCAGCGATGTTCTTCGGTAAGGGCACGGATCAATTAGGAACGTTTGGTAACCTCTACGCCGCGTTACAGGATAACCACTTGGCTGGTGCAGTTGCGTCGCCATTGTTGTCCACGCTGTTTGCGGTTGCCCTGTTGGCTTCCGGACAGAACTCGACGATTACAGGGACGCTGACGGGACAGGTCATTATGGAAGGATTTATCAATTTAAAGATTCCGTTGTGGGTCCGGCGTCTCGTGACCCGGCTGATCTCAGTGGTACCCGTAATTATTTGTACGATTATCTATGGTGGTAATGAAGCCGCGCTGGATAGCCTGCTGGTCAATTCACAGGTCTTCTTGTCGATTGCACTGCCGTTTTCCATGATTCCATTGACAATCTTCACGTCCTCCAAGAAGATCATGGGGACGGAATACGTCAATAAGCGCTGGATTACGGTTCTGGCGCGGACGTGTACGATTGTTCTGACGTTGCTGAACATTCAGATCGTTTGGGAAAGTCTGACAAGTCTCTTTTAGGAAGTCACCGTGTCGCTAAGTCACCGTAAAGGTTGCGTGGTGTATTGACATTTGCCCGCCGTCCCGGTATCATCGACATCATAAGCAATGAATCAGTCCAGTAGTGGGTGCGGCTCCGGTCAAGAAATCTGACGGTGCTGGGAGTCAGGACGCCCGTAACCACGAATTACGCTGAGGAGCGGCCGAGAGATCGGCGGGTCATTCCGTTAAAGATGACGAGCGGTTGTCAATTGACAACAACTTGGGTGGTAACGCGGATTTCAATTCGTCCCTGATGGCATAGCGCCATTGGGGACTTTTTTATTGAGAGATTTATATAGGAGGAACGGAAATGTCAATTATTGATGAGTTAAAATGGCGTGGCGCGATTAACCAACAGACTGATGAAGCTGGCCTGGGCGAGTTGGTCAACGATAAGGCGGTCGGCTTGTACGTTGGGATCGACCCAACTGGGGATTCCATGCACATTGGTCACTTGATTCCCTTTATGATTCTGAAACGGTTCCAGTTAGCTGGTCACCGGCCTTACATCATTATCGGTGGGGCAACAGGTTCTATCGGTGACCCATCCGGGAAGAAATCGGAACGGGTGCTGCAGACGATGGACCAAGTTCGCCATAACCAAGACTGCTTGACCAAGCAAATGGAACACCTTTTCGGCCAAGACGGGACCTTTAAGATCGTGAACAACTACGACTGGTTGTCAAAAATCTCCCTATTAGACTTCTTGCGTGACTACGGGAAGCTCTTCAACGTGAATAACATGTTAAACAAGGAAGTTGTTGCTTCGCGGTTGGAAGTTGGGATTTCCTATACGGAATTCACTTACCAAATCCTGCAATCCATCGATTTCCTTCATTTATTCACGAAAGAAGACGTTCAGCTCCAAATTGGTGGTGCCGACCAGTGGGGGAACATCACGGCCGGAATTGACCTGATCCATAAGCTCAAGGGATCAGATGCCAAGGCATATGGGTTGACCATTCCATTACTCTTGAAGGAAGACGGGACTAAGTTTGGGAAGTCCGAAGGCGGCAATATCTGGCTTGACCCAGAAAAGACGTCACCATACGAGTTCTATCAATTCTGGTTCAACACGAATGACAAGGATGTTATCAAGTTACTGAAGTACTTTACCTTCCTGGACCAAGACCAGATCAAGGAATTGGAAACGGCAGTGGCAACGGAACCTAAGAAGCGGGAAGCTCAGATTCGCTTAGCCGAAGAAGTCACGGAATTCGTTCATGGCCATGACGCTGTAGTTGAAGCACAACACATTACCAAGGCACTGTTCTCTGGGGATGTTGCGGACTTGACGGCCAGTGAAATCGAACAAGGCTTCAAGAAGATGCCTTCCGTGACGGTTAGTGGTGACAAGAAGAACTTGGTAGAGTGGTTAGTTGACGATACTAAGATTGAATCTTCACGTCGACAAGCACGAGAAGACCTGACCAATGGGGCAATCCGGATTAATGGTGAAAAGATTACGGATACGGATGCTGAAGTTGACCCAAGTAGTGCCTTCGATGGCAAGTTTGTCATCGTTCGTCGTGGGAAAAAGCGGTACTTCTTAGTTCGAATCGCTAAATAGTTACGGGTTTTATGAAAGGCAGTCACTATTTTCGGTGACTGCCTTTTTTGACGCCAAAATAAAGACGAACGTGGTACTCGTTAAAAAGAAGAAACACACGGCCATCAGTTAACAATTCAGACGCTTTCAACTATAAGCTTTGCCTTTGGAAAAAGATGAATTTATTTTCAATATTTAGTTGACGGTGGGGTTCTCACTTGGTATAGTTATATACGTTGTCAACGCGAGTTACCAACTAGACCAATTCGAAAGATTGAAATTAGTTCTTGACAGTGATGATGACAAAATGTTATATTAATTGAGCTGTTGCATTTGGGACGGCAAATCAACGAGAAACGTTGTTAAATCAAACTTCTTGTTGACATCAAATCAGTAACATGATATGATGATTGAGCTGATTACTTCGGTAATTAGTTATGTAGACCTTTGAAAACTGAACAT
>NZ_AZCZ01000041.1 GCF_001434055.1 Levilactobacillus parabrevis ATCC 53295
ACCAACAACAGATATTTTAGAACCTGAAAAATACTGATCATAAGAAAAAGCAACTCCCGGTCTGCCTAACCGAGCGTTGCTTCCTTCTAATCAATTATCTTTAATTTAGTCTTTTTTCCGAATGGTGAACCCACGGCCACCTTCAGAACGCCGACCACTGTTGTTACTGCGACGATTACGGTCGCCACCATGGTTACGTGAATCATGGTTACGGGAGTCATGATTGCGTGAATCATGCCCACCACGTGAACCGCCACGATGTTCGCCACCATTGCCACGTCGGTCTTGACGATGACGATAGCCACCGCCACCATTGCCGCCGCGACGGTTACCGCCACCGTGGTGATAACCACCGTGACCCTTGCTACCGCGCTTAGGTAATGGCCGTTCTGGCGTAATCTTTACGGGTACTTGACTGCTATCATCCTTAGTCATGTCGTTTAATAACGCAGCAACTAAGTCTTCAGCATCATATTCTGCCAAGAGGCCTTTAGCCACTTCAGCAAACTTTTCAGTATCCGTCTTGTTAACCAAGTCAGCAACTGCTTCTTTAGCAGCACCTAATTGGCTCACAAGTGCTTCTTCATCCGAAGGTGGCTTCAATGGAAGCATACGCACCTTCGTCAGCTTTTCGATTTCACGCAGGTAATCCATTTCGTTAGGCGTTACGAAAGTCATGGAAACCCCATGCTTCCCGGCACGACCGGTACGGCCGACACGGTGAACGTAACTATCTGGATCTTGTGGAATATCGTAGTTGTACACGTGGGTCACATCGTTGATGTCAATCCCACGGGCAGCAACATCAGTCGCAACCAAGATATCCAGCTTACCATGACGGAACTCGTTCATGATTTGCGTCCGACGCTTTTGCGTCAAATCACCATGAATCCCAGCGGCGTTGTAGCCACGGGCTTGTAACCCACTGGAAAGTTCGTCAACCCGACGCTTCGTCCGAGTAAAGACGATAGTCAAATCTGGATTTTGAACGTCGAAGAAACGCGTCATCACGTCAAACTTCTCGAAGTCACGAGAACGGACGTAGAATTGATCGATCAAGTCGGTCGTTAATTCCTTCGCCTTAATCTTCACGTGTTTAGGATCGTGCATGAATTGCACCCCAACCCGCTTGATTTCTGGTGGCATCGTTGCAGAGAAAAGCATCGTTTGACGCTTCTCTGGCAATTGCTTGATGATGTCTTCAATGTCGTCCAAGAAACCCATGTTTAACATTTCATCGGCTTCATCCAGAACTAACATCTGAACATGGTCCAACTTCAAGGTGTGACGACGGATGTGGTCAAGTAAACGACCTGGCGTCCCAACAACGACTTGAGGATGGTTCTTTAATGATTTGATTTGCCGACGGATGTCAGCACCACCGTAAACGACTTGGACGTTTGCCCGTTCGTTACGGCCTAATTTATAAATTTCTTCTTGGGTTTGAATGGCCAGTTCCCGTGTTGGGGAAACAACTAGCGCTTGTACGTTTTCGTTCTTCTTATCAATCTTTTCAAGAATTGGTAAGGCGAATGCCGCAGTCTTCCCTGTCCCGGTTTGGGCTTGTCCAATAACGTCTTGACCAGCCAAAACCATGGGGATTGTCTCGGCTTGAATTGGGGTCGCTTCTTCGTAACCTGCTGTCGTAACAGCCTTCAGTAGGTCTTCAGAAAGACCCAGTTCTTTAAACTTCAAAAATAATTTCCTCCTAATAGGTGCATCGCCTCAGTGCCTCATAAATCTCGGAAAAAATCCGTTTTCCTTGGTGCGATTAATGATTGGCTAAGGCGGGGTAAGTTTGTTTCTCTAAATAAGCAACTAAGCCATCATACAACGGTGAAACAAAATAAGCAACTCCCACGACTTGTGGAAACTGCTTACATGAATTATTATTTTTCTTTAGAATCCTGTAACGCCGCTAATACTTGCTCTAAATGGATCCCGTGAGATCCTTTTAATAAAATCTGATCATTCGCCGTCAAGGTATCTTGAAGCGTTGATGTAAGCGCTGGCAAGGCATCTGCGGCAAAATGAGTCACGGGCAAGTCCGGCATTTCTTGTGCCAAACGCTGTTGTAACGCCACCATGTGGGACCCCACCAAATAGACGTGACTGAGCTTATCAGGATCAATGGCGGTGGCAATATCAGCGTGCATGCTATCTGCTTGCACACCGAGTTCCAGCATATCGCCTAGAACCGCGTACCGCTTACCGACAACTGGGGTTTGCGAGAAGGCCGCTAAGACCTGCTTCACGGCTGTGGGATTGGCGTTGTAAACGTCACTGAGAATATCCTCACCAGCGGCACCCTTGACCCATTCAGCCCGATTCTCAGTCAAATTAACCGTTGCGAGTGCCTTCTGGGCATTCTCTGGCCGAATCCGATAGACATTGGCAACTGACAAGGCTGCCAACGCGTTATTCACGTTATACGTCCCAATCATTGGAATCGTAAAGGGTTTGTCAGGCCAGAGGTTAGTCGTAAAACTGGTAGCGGTCGACGTTGCTTCAATGTCAGTCGCAAAGAGATCGGTCGTTTCGCTCTGCCCAAAGGTCCGCTTACGAAGATTCAAATCAGCTGTCCGGTCACGCAGCAATGGTTCGTCACCATTGTAGACGATGATTCCATCCTCACTGAGGCCGTGGGTGATTTCCATCTTGGCATCAGCAATCTTATCCCGGGTCCCAAAGAACTCGATGTGAGCCTCACCAATCATGGTGATGACGGCAACATCGGGCGCCACCAAGTTACTCAGAAAGTCGAGTTGTCCTGGCCGGTCCATCCCCATTTCCACGACCAACATTTCTGTATTGGGTTCCATGGAAAGGACGGTCATTGGTACGCCAATTTCGTTATTGAAATTAGCATGGGTCTTGGTCACGTTGAACTGGGTCGCCAAAATACTGGCAATCATATCCTTAGTCGTGGTCTTCCCGTTGCTCCCAGTAATGGCAACCACCCGAGGATTAATCTTCGTCAAATAGTACTGTGCTAGAGCTTGAAGTGCCTTCAACGAATCGGCAACCTGAATCACGGGGAAACCAGCGGGAGCCGTTGCCAGGTCTCTAGCCCAGAGCGTTGCGGCAGCGCCATGATCGATGGCCGACTGAATAAACTGGTGGCCGTCCTGTTCACCCGTCAGCGGAATAAAGAGGCCTCCGGGTTGGAGGTGCCGACTATCAAACGCCACACTGGTGACGCTGACACTCCGCCATTGTTCAAAATCATTGATTGCCCCAACTGCATGGGCAATTTCAGCAAGCTGCATCTTCATGTTTTATGCTCCTATGTAACGGGCAGAGCGTAACGCCCTTCCGCTTTAAGTTAGTTTCTGGGAAGTTAGTCTGCTTCCCGGTTAACGTCGAAATGAAATACTGAGACTCATTATACCATGAATTCTAGTGGACTAACTTAAAACTCGTCAGAATTTGGTGAACCTCAAATCACAAAACCACCGATAGCCGCTAAGCCATCGGTGGTTCTTACATCTTTAGATTAAGTCTTTAACATCACTAAATACCTGATTATCGTGAATACTCAACGCCCATTCGCGCGTAGCAAGATCATAGCGCAGACTAGCCACTTCACGAGAATCGGCATACACCTCTTCTTGCGAATACCAGGTGTTTTGCCGCTCTGGATGAGTAATCGCCCGCACCGGAATCACATAGATACGGTGTCGTTCGACCAACTGATCAAAGGCAATAATCGTACCATCCAGCAGTCCTTGCGTGAGTTGCAGCAGGATTTCATGAGGCACATCACTGATGGCCAGTGGCCGGGCAAAGACCCAACGATTATTGTGCATCGCTCGTAAGTGCCGTTTGATGCTGACCTCCAACACGTGATCAAAATCCGATAAATTGCGGTAGTACGTCTTGTAAAAACCATCGCGTAACGTTAAATAAGCGTAGTCGTTCTGTAATTTTGCGTAGAACGGTGTCCGAATATGGGTTTCCATATGGGCCAGATAGAGTAGCTCGGCAATCTCACCCGGCAACAAGAAGTCTAAGTCATCACCGTGCGCGTAGTCTAACCACTTCACGGCGTACTCGTGCTTCGCCAACATGTAGCGCCGAATCTGTGTCTGCCCCGTGATGGTCTGTAGACGCGTGTGAGGATTAATCTCCACATCGTTCCCAGATTCATCGTTTAATAAAAGGAGCTGATTGGGAATCGCTGGAATCCCGTTTAAAAAATCAGCCGGTGATATCCCTAACGAATAAATCATATTCGTCACGGGTTCTAAACTTAAATACACAAAATTTCCGCGCATAACCTTACACTCTTTCCCCTAGTCTCATTGTTAATTGTACTACGAAACTCACGTAAAAACTGCACCTTTATTTTTACATTTTTTCGAGGCGTGCAATACGATCAGCAATTGGTGGATGGGTCGCGAAAAGGTCGCCCAAACGGTGCTTATTCTTTAAGGGATCGCCGATATACAGTGCGGAACTGTTGGGGTCCGCAGCTTCCATCGGTTCGCTGTCGTCAATCTTTCGTAACGCATTGATCAGGCCTTGTGGATTACGCGTCAGCTCAACGCTAGAAGCATCGGCCAGGTATTCGCGGTTTCGAGACAACGCCATTTGTGCAATACTGGCCGCAAGTGGAGCCAGCACGACTAGGACAATCGAAATCACGAGAACAATAACGTTACCGCCGGAGTCGCGGTCATCGTCACGCCGACGACCGCCACCCCACCACAACCAGTTGCTGGCAAAGTTGACTAGCATCCCGATTGCCGCGGACAGCGCTAACGCGATGGTTTGTAGACGAATATCGTAATTTCGGACGTGAGAAATTTCATGGCCAATAACGCCTTCGAGTTCTTCACGATTCAACCGCTGGAGGATCCCGGTCGTCACGGCAACAGCCGCCTTTTCGGGACTATTCCCGGTCGCAAAAGCATTAGGACTGGGATCATCGATGATGAAGACGCGGGGCATGGGAACTTTTCCCACCATCGCCATGTCTTCAATCAGATGCCACAGCTCTGGGGCCTGGCTCACATCGGTAATTTCACGGGCGTGGTTCATGCTCATGACCACGTTAGTCGATTGGCTAATCATGATCAACATATAGATCCCCGCCACGACCGCCGCAATCACAGCGCCCGACTGCCAGTTACTCCAGAAGAGGTACCCCAGTGCGGCGCCAATCAACAGAACCAAGAGGCCAAAGCCAAACATCACATAGCCCGTGCGCCGCTTATTCATGGCAATTTGGTCATATAACATGTTATCGCCTACTTATCGGATTGATTGAAGTCGTCAAAGTTGACCTTAGGAGTCGTCTTCTCTTCTTCAGGCACTTGCAAGTATTCGCTGGTCTGGAAGTGATGCACTTTGGCGACAATGTTGCTTGGGAACGATTGAATCATCAACGTCAGCTTAGCCACAGAACTGTTATACAGTTGCCGTGAGTAAGCAATCTTGTTTTCGGTATTGGTCAATTCTTCCATTAATTGGGTGAACTGCGTGTTGGCCTTCAAATCCGGATAGTTTTCGGATAAGGCAAACAGTGACCGCAATGTGGTAGACAGTTGATTGGAAACTTCCATCGTTTGTTGGTGATCATCGGCGGGAATCGCGGTTAATTGGTTCCGCAACTCGACCACCTTTTTTAACGTTCCCTGCTCATAATTGGCATAACCCTTGGTCGTAGAAACCAAGTTCGGAATCAAATCATTCCGTCGTTTCAATTGCACATCAATCTGACTCCAAGATTCCTGCACGTACGTCCGGGTCTTAATCAGACCGTTGTAGGCGCTCACGTACCAAATAACCAAAATAGCTAACACGATAATTAAAATAATCCAGGCCATATCTATCACTCCTTCTCAAAATTTCTGGTACACTCATCATAACAAAGGCTAAAACCAGACTCCAGTAAGTATGCCTGGCTTTACCAATAATTAGGAGGTTTCCCATGCAACACGTGCTCTTTGTTTGCTTAGGTAATATCTGTCGTTCCCCCATGGCTGAAGCTATCTTTAACGATCTGCTCGATCAACATCATCTGACGAACCAATTCGAGGTGGCTTCTGTTGCCACCAGTCCCGAGGAAGAGGGCAATCATCCCCATCCCGGTGCTCTCAGGGCAATGCGGGCCCACGGTCTCGATGCGAGCCAACATCGTTCCCGGCCCATCACAGCAGAAGACTTTGATTGGGCCGACACCATCATCACGATGGATCACGCCAACGTGGCCAACCTGCAACGCATGGCCCCCAGCGCGGCAGATGCCGCCAAGGTCAAGCTGTGCCTCGACATTCTCCCTGGTCGCGAAGGTGAAGCCATCGACGACCCCTGGTACACGCACAAATTTGAATTAACCTACCAAGAACTTGCGACCGCCCTACCAGCTTGGCTGGACGAACTCGCGTAAACGAAAAGTAATGCCCGTTTTGAACCAGCTAGCGTTGGTGAAGACGGGCATTGCTTTTTTGATTTGTAGACTTTTTACAGTGTTCAAACAGAGACTAGCTAGCCACCTGGTCTCATGACTCCTGCGTAATTGGGTCTTGAATCAGCGTCCAACTGACCTGGCTCATGTATTGTCCCTGTGCCGCACCACCGTCAATATCCAAGAAAATACCTCGATTCGGCTTGTCTCGCCACAACTTGGTAATGTCAAAATCCTCATCATCAGAAGCTGTGACATGGCGTTCTAGATTAACGACCCCGTGGGTCAAACTGTTCTCATTTCCCTCCCCATCGACATACTTCAAGTCACCAGCCAATAGGCCGTCACGTAGGCGTGAGGTTAACGGAGATGCACTGGCCTGCAATGTCCAGGCGTCGTTCTTACCAACTGAGTCATGGACCGTAACCGACCAGTTGCTGTCCGGTTTCAGCCGCATTCGCCGTCCCGTCATGTGCTGGGGATTATCCTTGTTAAAGGTAGCAAATGAACTGACCGACATGGTCCGAGTTCCCCCTCGTAGCGTCACGATGTATCGCAAACTATTAGTGGCACTAAGATGAGCAGACGTATCCGCCGCAAACAATTCTAAAATATTATCATGACCGCCACCCAGTAGATTGCCAGCTGGTATGGTGTATGTAAAGTCATATACGCCACGTTTATCGGTATCCGTAATTACCTTAGTCTGCAGGCTCTCCCCGTTGAACCGAGGTTGCAAAGTCAGCGTCTTCCCCGTAATGGCCGTGCCATCACTCTTTTTGCGATAGTCAATGCGGCCACTAACCGTGACATCTGCCGCCGAATCCAGTGACTCACTACCACGACGATTATCGGAGTCTGGCAACACATGATCACCCGTTAGCGCCATGGTCATCACGCTGGTATCGTCTTCCCCTGCGACCAGCTGGAAGGCACTTGTCGTTGCTTGCGTGATGGCATTGGTGCCTTCGAAGCTACTGGTCTGACCCGCAATTTCTTCCGGCGAGCTTGCCGTTGCTGTCTTACTAGTTGCGTGACCCGTAAAGGTGATTGTGGCCCCTGCCGTTTCACCAATAGCCGCGTTCTTGGATAAAGATCGCGCCAAGGTCCCGCTGACTGACTGGCCACTGATATCATCGGGATTAATGCTGAAGGTTTCTGTCCCCTTATCATCAGCGGGTTTGCCATCATCGTATGCAACCGTTGCCGAGTCAAAAGCAATCCCCGCTGGCAAATGTAGCTTACTTTGAATCTTTTGCCAGGAATCACGACCACTCTTGTAGTTCAGATGATACTTCAGAACCATTCGATCTCCCGTATAGACTCTAGCTTTAGGATCATCGATAACTTTGTTTGCTTGGGACTTATCGACTAGTTGGGCTTTAGCGTCCACATCGACTAGTCCTGGGACTTTTTCAAAGACGACCAAGTTATTTTCATAACGTGTTCCGGTCGAACCGGTAAATCCCCAACGAATCTTTTTATCCGCACCCAGATGGAACTTACTGATATCAACCTGAACAGACTGCACTGCCGGATTGTCCAATTTCATCCCAGTTTGTGGATCTTTATCATCAAAGTAATATGTCATTTCCCCAAGAGACGACCCAGCCGATGGTGCCTGCCATTTTAAGGTTAAATGGTGCCAGTAGCCATTAGCTAAAAAATTATTTCTCTTATACAACAATCCATTATGCTGCATTTTGACAAAATAGTTTGGAACTATGTGTGTTTCAGAGTAGCCAAATGATGGTGGAAAAATCGAAGGTGGAATATACGTTGTTTCTGTTTCTTCATCATTCTCACCTATTTGATAAGTTTTATCATCTCCAGGATAATTAGAGGCAATATGTGGATATCCATTGGGATTCCCTAAGTCGAATTGAGATGGAATATGACTTTTCAAAAAGTCCAGGTTGTTATCACGATTTCTACCATATGTATCAAATTCTAATGCCCAACTATTTTGAATCGCACTCTTTGCTACAGCAGATAACGTTGGTTTAAGCCTAAAATTATTTCTCTGATCCATTCCCCAAACCCCCAGTGTCTCACCAGTAGCTGGGTTTCCTTTCACATCAATTGCTGTCGCAGAAATGCCCCGCAAGTCATTTTGCATTACAAACGCCATACCATCCCCGGCATCATCATTTCCACTACCAAAATATAACCACATTGAAGCCGTTTCATTTTCACTAAGATTCATCTTCGCCTTGTCACCCGTCCAAATAGTTCCCAATTGTTGAGGTGCACTAGTTAGCTGGATTGCTTGCCCAACTGTTGTCTTAGTAGCTGCATTATTATTTATCTTGCCAATTTGAAAATATTTATCAATTGGGATTCCTTTGGGCGCATCCGCAAGAACATCACCTATATTCTCCTCACTCCAAGCTTGTGCCACCGTATAATTTCCGTGAAGCATGAAACCTAGCCCAATCGCCATGATTCCCAAAATTATTGATTTAATCCCCAAAATTCTCACTCCTTGTGTTACGAACAATGCCCCTATAACCCTTTAAGATAGCTGTCCTCCGAATATTCTCAATTATGATATCAATCTAAATTAGTACTTACACGACATTTTCGCTAGTCAAGTTAATCGATGTCGACACTCTATTCAGTCAAAGCTTTGGTAGCTGTTTCATAACAAAATTTATAGTAGTACATATTTAATAATAACACCCAGCACTATTTTAAAGAAGTATAGCACATAAACCACATTAAAATCTACAAAACACCGTTATAATAATATTTATAAAAGATTATTCAACATATTCGTATCTCGTCTTTAGCAGATAAAGGTATCTAATCACAGCTATTTCTGGTACACTTGCTGAAACACAAAAAAAGCCAGCCGAGTTTCGACTGACTTGAAATCATCTTTATTTTGGCCCATTATAAAATGTCCATTGAATCTGAGTCGAATAGTTTCCCTGAACCGCGCCCCCGTTTACATCGAGTACAATGCCATGTTTCTGGTCCCAGGACTTGGCAACATCGACGACATCATCATCAGAAGTCGTCGTGTGACTTGCAATATTCACAACTCCCTGGGTGAGACTGTTCTCATTGCCACTTCCATCAAGATACTTCAGATCACCATCCAACGGTACCGACAATCTCGTCTTGAGCGGTTCCGCTTCGGCTTGCAATGTCCACTGATCACCAGTACCTATGGAATCATAGACCTTAACCGACCAGTTGCTATCCGGTGTAAGCCGCATAGCCGCCCCCGTCATCTTTTGTGGATTATCCGCATTAAAGGACGATAGCGTATTCGCTGAGATGCTCTTGGTTCCATCCTTCAATGTCACCGTGTATTCCAAATTATTGGCTGCGCTCAAATGAGTTGACGTATCCGTTGCAAACAGATCTAGCACGTTACCAGTGCTACCCGCAATCAATGACGTAGATGGAATCATATATGAAAAGTCATAAATGCCATCGCCATCACTGTCCGTGACCGTCTTTGTCTGAAGACTGTTCCCATTAAGTCGTGGCTGCAAAGTTAAAGTCTTACCCGTAACCGGCGTCCCATCGACTTTCTTGTACGTAATCTTACCAGAAACCGTCACATCGGTCGCAGAGGTCTGTGTCTCCGATCCTTTTTGATTGTTTGAATTAGCTACAATATTCTTCTCTGGCCCAGTTAATGCCATCGTCATGACGCTGGTACCATCGCCACCTGGCAAAACTTGAAAGCCGCTCACCGTAGCCTGCGTAATGGCATTAGAGCCTTCAAAGCTACTAGTCTTACTTGCCACTTTATCCGGTGTGCCGGCTGTGGCCGTCTTACTACTAACTTTCCCCGTTAACGTAATCGTTGCTCCATCTGTTTCACCAGCAGACGTATTCTTGGAAAGATTCCGCGCTAGCGTCTCACTGACAGATTGTCCAGTCGTATCATTGGAGTCAACCGGAATTGTTTCGGAAGTCTTACCATCCGCAAACTTACCATCATCGTACGTGACTTTTGCCGAATCGTAAGCAATGTCAGCCGGCAAATTCAACTTATTCTTAATTGACTGCCAAGAGTCTCGACCACCTTTATAATTCAGATGATACTTTAGGGTCATTTGATCCCCGGTATAGACCTTGTCGCTGGCATCGTCGATAGTCATATTTGCTTGCGAGTTATCCACTAAATTAGCTGTCACATCTGCATCCACTAAACCAGGAACTTCTTCGAAGACAACCAGGTTATTCTCAAAACTATCCCCTGTTGATCCGGTGAACCCCCAACGTACACGTGCATCATCAGCTGACAATCCTAATTTTGTCAAATTAATCGGCACTGATCTCGATGAGACGCCTGATGTTAACTTGGCCCCAATCTTTGGATCCTTATCATTAAAGGTATAGGTCATCGTTCCGGTTGTTAAACCAGCCGCCGGCGCCTTCCAATTTAAGGTTAAATGTTTCCAGGCACCATTGTCGTTTCGCAATAACGAGAAATTGTTACTAATTATCCCCAAATGATTCATTGTCGCGTAATTGTAGCTCTTCGTAGTAGTCGTTCCGCCGAGTCCTAAAAAGCCACCAGAAGTCCAACTCAGATTTTTCGTCATAATATTATACGTAGAAGCTTCTCCTGGATAATTTGAAGCAATGTGTGCGTAACCACCCGGCGTATCCTCGTCAAACTGATTAGCGGCTGAAGTAGGCTTTGAGAAATAATCACTATCCCATGCCTGATCACTTGTTGGCGCTTGACTTCCAGTTGGCAATCTATTATTAAAGGTATCAAATTCAAGTGCCCAACTCTTAGGAATGGCAGTATCTGCCACTTGTTGAGGCGTTGTCGCCTGGTTGTTGGTGTCATGCCCCCAGACACCCAGAGTTTCCCCTCTAGCCGCAATCGGATTGGCTGGATCACTGTTATCAATAGCAGCTGCATCAACATCACCATTTTGAATGACAAAAGCCATCCCGTCACCAGCATTATACCCATCCCCAAAATACATCCACATCGAGGCCTTTTGGTCTTCTGCCATGTTCATTTTAGCAGCGTTACTGGTCCAAATTGTTCCTAGTTCCTTTGTTCCATCTGTAAGTAATACTGCTTGGTTTTTACCTTTATTTGTATCGACAGGTTTGGCACTATTGTCAAACACCTGAGTTGTTTCAAAGTAACTGTCAATCGTTAAACCTTGCGGCGCTGTTGACTTCGGCACCGAAAGACTTTCTGCCTGCGCAACCGTTCCCCATCCCCAAATCATAATCCCTAACCCGATGGCCATAATACTCAATAAAATTGATTTAATCTTCAAAATACCCGCTCCTTCTGAAACGAAAAGCTCGCCATCATTAGTCAGTAATGGCGAACTTTCTCTCCATTCAATCACGCTGCATTGCTTGTCAATGTCTTATCCACATCAGCAGTTTCGACCTAAATTAAGTTAACTTTCAATCCCCGACGGTCAAGAGCGCGCAACCGATTGAATACTCGTAGAATCAACGCGAGTCGCGTTCTTCCCCAAGAACCCGACTCCCCTATATTGATTCTCCTATTAACAAAATTCATTATATTCTGTTTAGGGGCGAAACACAACTAAAATAATATAAGTTATCTGATTAATGCGTTCTTAAAAGAACCATTTCGCCAGGATCTCAGCTATACCAGGGCCTGATCTAATTCATCTTTCTTCGCCGGCAACACCTATACACTAGTTATCACCCACACATCAACTAGACTGAGACAACCTGTACCACTCAATTTAAATACATAGGATTTCTACACTTTAAAAAAGGTGTAACATCTTCTTGAACATAGCACCTTACCAGATAATATCGAAAAATTATGACGCTTCGTATAATTTGCTTAATGCTATCTCGTCTAACCAACAAGGCAAAAAAAGATGCAACCAGCGGCTGCATCTCTATTACTTGCTATTCAACTTTCACTTTACTCTGCATTCGACAGTATCCAGGTTACCGTTCCTTGGTAATTACCCTGGACCGCACCGCCATCCAGTTGCAACAAGATTCCTGAATTGTCGTTCCAATCACTAGCAATATTAACAGGCGTATTGGAGCCATCTGAAGCATAATCGATAATCGGTGTCTGTGCATCTGCCGTTAACGGATGGATACCGGTCTTATCACTGTAAACCAGTCGGCCATCCAGTGGCGTTCCGGTTTCATTCGTTTCCGGAGTATTCGCCCCTGTGGTAGGCTGCATCGTTAGCGGCGTGGCTTCGGCACACAGTTTCCACTTGGTTCCGCTCGTCACCGTATCGTTAATGTTAAACGCCCAGTTTGGGTCAGAGCGACTGACCAATTGACCAGCACCACTAATGGTTGCATCGTAGTTCAAATCACCGGAGGAACTACCAAAGTCAACATTACCAATAACAATACTTACCTCTTGTGGATTCGTATAATTTCCGCTACCGTCAGATGCGATAATACTTAATCTGTACTTCCCTGCAGGTAGACTACTCGATGCCAGATGATAAGTAAATCCCTTGGTAGGGTCATTGGCATCGCGATCACTCGGCGTCACTGCTGGTAACTGTGTCTCTTTATTTTGAGCATCATAAAGCGTCGGATACAATGTCGCTTTGGAATTCGCCAAGACAGTGTTATCAGCCTTGACTACTTTCCCCGTAATATCAAGATCATTGCCTTGGTTAACATTGATACTAGTCTTATCCAAGTTCAGCATCAATGGCTGTTGTGTAATCTTAAAGCTCTTAATAGTTGCACTAGTCATTTCACCCGTCCCAACAAAGTTAGACGTTACATCGCCAGTTGTATAGGACTGATTGTTAAGGGTTTTCCCCTCCAATGTGATGGTTGCCGACTTATTCGCAGCCGTTAATGAGCCTACATTGACGTTCAGACTTTGTCCATCAGTTGCCTTACCAGAAAGCCCGCTAACATCAACATTCGATGCCACCGCGTCATTAGCCTTTTGAATCGTTCCGGACGTTATTTGAATGCCTTTCGGGATACGCAAGTTTGCCATGATACTGTCCCATGAATCCGAACCAGAATCATAATTGACTTTATATTGAACTTTCACCTTACTATTGCCGCTAATACCAGCTGTGCCAACCTCACTATTTGTCGCTTCATCAATGACGCTTGCACTGGCACTCGAGTCAATCAGACCAGGAACATGTTCAAAAACAACTAAACTATTTTGGGTATCATTTTTAGGAAAATCACTGTCAGTTGAAGCTCCTGTTGATCCTGTAATTCCCCAGAAGACCTTACTGTTAGTACTATCAGCACTCAATTTCTTCGTGTCAATATAAGCTTTCGTCTTTTTATTGTCCACTGTCACTGGGGCCCCTGTACTGGTACTCTTGTCATCTAAATAATACTGCATCGTCCCAATCGTGCTACCAGCTGCGGGTTTCGTATAGTCAAGCGTTACGTGATGCCAAGCACGATCAGTCAAAAGTCTGCTCGTATCGGTAATTAAACCACGATGGACTTGCTTATAATAGTGGTAATCACCAATTGATGGTAATAATCCAGTCTGTATTGTTCCAAAAGTTTTAAAATCTGAATACGTCCCTTGATCGCCAGGATAACCAGACGCAATATGTTCGCCATCATAAGTTCGTGAGACTTCCGTGTTGTCAGACATATTTGCGTAACCAAAGCCATCGCCTAAGTCAAAAGCACTTGGCGCCTGCTTTCCCATAATCCAATTCGATGATGAGTCCGATGGATCTGTATTATTCATATGTGTATCAAATTCTACAGCCCAACTATTGGGAATTGCCTTACTTGCAATCGTCAATGCACTCCCATCCTTGGATTGTGGATCAACACCCCAAACGCCCAATGCTTCACCTATACCAGAGAATTCATTATTGCTATCATTCTGCAAAACGAAGGCCATACCCTCACCTGGCTTGGTCCAAGTGGAGTTATCAGCACTCATGTAGATCCACATCGACAAGCGCTGATTCTTATACAGATCAAACGACCGATTATTCGACCAAATTGCACCACCTGTATTTTTCCCGCCGTAACTACTAATCTCAATACCATCCATCGGTAATCTATTGGTAGTTTGAGCTTGCTCCAAAAGCTTGGCGCTGTTTCCAAGGGTAGTAGTTCCCAAATTGTCTGGCATATTGAAATAAGGATTGCCCTTAATTTTAACCCCTTGTGGTGCGCTGCCCATCGCATCTTCCGGCGAATCTAAAGCCTGTGCCGTCTCCGGAGCCACAAACAGCCCCAGCCCGGCAATAGCCACCGCTCCTAATAATGTCATAAATTCTTTTCCAAATCGCATGTGATAGCCCCCCGTTGCCCAATTCAGTTGGACATGACTACGTAAACTTATTCCTCAACTTTTAACGCTATGTTTACAGCTAAACCGGAAAAATTTCCGTCCGCAAAACGGCTCTGCCCAAATAAGACCACTCTGGCCTCCTCTTAAGTATTATTCTCAGATGATAATTTTAAGTGTAATTAGATTGGTTCATTGACTGGTTCTGGGCTCAATATCTAAGTTAATTATACGATGATAAGTGATCTCGTTATAGCGAAATAATTCTACAGGCCCCAGAAACGGGGTAATTTGACCATAAAATTTAGGTTGCGTTGTTAACCAAACTTACTATCACTTTTCGAGGCCTTTTAACCCCCTAATTTGAAAGACCTTAAACAAATTAAAAGGCCGTCCTCATCTCTGAAGACGACCCTCACATTTAACTTCACGTACTTATTCCCACAATTTTAGTTAGCATCTATCGTATCCGCCAACGTCCAGGTCACCGTGCCCTTATATTCTCCTTGAAGCGCACCACCATGCACTCTGAGAAGAATTCCCGAGTTGTCATTCCAGTCTCCAGCAATGTTAAACGGGGTCGCGGACCCATCCGATCTGTGATCGGTAATCAGCGTATCGGCAGTGGCTGATAGTGGCTGGTTACTCTGCCCGTCACTATAGATCAATTCACCATCCAACAGACTAGGTGTCGTTTCTGAAGTCAGCGCCGTCGCCTTGGCATATAGCTGCCATGGCGTTCCCTTCTTGGCAGTATCGGCAATGTTAAATGACCAGTTGGGATCAGAGCGACGGACAATCTGATCTGAACCGGTGAGATCAGCCTCGTAGTTGAGATCCCCAGAGGTGCTACCAAAGTCAACATCCCCGATAATGACGGTCAGATAAACCCGATCCAAATTACCAACGTTGTCCACAGCCTCAAGCGTCATCTTATAGGTACCAGACGCCAGCGTCCCAATTGTTGGTATCGCTACATACTTAAAGTTAGAAGCTGGATTCGAATCACTCAGATGAATCCCATCAATTTTAGAATTAACACCAGTCTCATTATTCGCTAACCAGCCAGTAAGCTCAATAGTGTTGTTGTCTATCGGCAACCCGTCTCCCTTTTCGACTCGCCCAGTCACCACTGGCGTTTCACCATTATTCACGTGAATCGTTTTCTGATCTGGAATCAAGGAAAGCGCTGGCAAGTCCTGCGTCACACTGGAGAAACGGCTAACACTGGCACTCGCCATGGTCCCGCTGCCGACGAAGTTACTCGTTGTATCGGAAACGGAATAAGCCTTATCGTTTAACATTTTACCGGTTAATGTAATCGTCGCAGTCTGATTACCTGAACTCAGTGTGCCCACGCTTTCTTCAATACTTTGTCCGGTAATGGCTGCTCCTTTCAGCTTGCTCATATCAATACTCCGACTGGTACTACCATCCGCTGCCGTCACCTTCCCTGAAGTTAGCCGAATTCCCTTGGGCACATGCAGCTGCGCCATGACATTTGTCCAGTCTGTATTACCAGAATCGTAATTAACGGTGTACTCTAGCTTGACTGCATCGCCACCCTTAATCGTATCACCAGATGCCACTACACGATTATCCGTGACATCCGTCAGCTTGGCCGTTGCCGATCCGTTAGCCTGTCCCGGAACATGCTCGAAAGCAACCAAACTATTCTGAGTACCATCGTCTTTATCCACAGAATCACTCGACCAGGTCTGACCGGTCGAGCCAGTTACTCCCCAGTAGACCTTACTACTTGATCCGGTTAACCCTAATTTAGAGATATCCAAGTTTGTAATCGTATACGCATTAGATGACTGCTTAGCCCCTGTCGTTGGGTTCTTGTCGTTAAAGCGATACTCCATCGTCCCAACCGTGCTTCCCGCACTGGGCGCTGTGTAATTCAAAGTCACATGGTGCCAAGCTCTGTCAGATAGGAGTGTGCCATTCCCATCGGTAATCAGTCCATAATGGTCCTGATTATAATAATAATATTTTTTGGCCGACACGAAGAGCCCGTTGCCCATTTTACCATTAGCAGTTTTGGCTACATAGGTTGCTCGATCTGCCGGATATCCAGATGCAATATGTTCCCTGATAATGTCTTGGCTAGTCGTCGTTCCTTCTGAATTGTTATAACCAATTCCCTGGCCTAAATCAAAGGCTGATGGCTGGTTAGCAGTCAAGTCCCAGGTTGTTAGCGAAGCAATCAGCCCTCCTGCATTCCATCTTACTGTCGGGTCCACCTTATTCAGCTCCGTATCAAATTCCATCGCCCAACTATTAGGAATCGCCTGACCAGCAATCACATCGGTCCCACCCTGGGTTGACTTGGGGTCAGCGCCCCAGACCCCCAATGCTTCACCGGTACCTGAAAATTGATTGCCTTTGCTGTTATTGTGCAGAACAAAAGCCATCCCTTCGCCCGGGCTCGTATTGATATCGGCACTGCTGTAAATCCACATAGAAAACTTCTGATTCTTACTCAAGTCAAAAGAAGGTTCCTGCGACCAAATCGCCCCACCTGCGCCATGTGTCCCTTGCTCTGTGAGCTGAACAGCATCCATCGGCAATCGATTAGCGCTATCAGAGACGTTGACTAATTTTGCAGAATTTGTCATTCCAGTATTCCCTAGCGTTGAGGGCAGGTTAAAATACGGCTGTCCTTCAACTGGAATTCCTTGTGGGACATCGTCGATTGGTCCTGCCTGCGCTATCGGCATTTGAAATAATCCAATTGTGGCAGCCACGACCATGCCAACGATCAGTCCCAAATACTTAGTGCTTCTCATGTCATTATCCCCCTACGATTCGAAAGCAAGCTGAATCTACCAGTGCCTCAACTCTCAATTTCAGTACCACGCCGCATGGTATGGCGCTCATCCGTTAGCGTAACCCGATTGCCAGTCGCTCCCCGCAACGATCAATCTCACTAGTCACTGAGCTAATCATTACTGCAATGTGACATAAGCATCATGGTAAATATATTAAACTTGCTGTTCTAAAAGCGATAAACGTAAAATATATTTATCAGAGCATCATTTTTATGGGTTACTAGTTTCATTACGACAATAATATCATACAGGAAAGCGTTTCCACAACCAAAATTATCCTTCAAGCTCATAAATAAAAAACCACCCACATTTCTGTAGGTGGTTAACTCATTTCAGTCATGATTATCAGGCGTATGGTCTATGGTGCAGATGTCAGCGTCCACAGGATCTCACCGCTATAGGTTCCCTGGGTAGCGCCACCATCGACATCTAATAATAGCCCGGTATCGCCGCTCCAGTCGCTCGCCACATCAGTCGTTTCGGCAGCCCCGTCCGAGCGACCGGTATCAACGGCGACCGGCGTGGTGCCCAGCGTCTGTGGTTTGGCGGTAGGCGTGCTCTTATAGACTAGTGCGCCACTCAACTTGTTGCCGGGAGCATCCACATCATCACGGTAGAGTCCGGCTGTCTGTGCGCTCAGCGTCCAGGTGCTGCCCTTAGTCAGGGTGTCGTCCACATCTAAGCTCCAGTCGCTGTCCCGCTTGACAGTCTGATCGCTCCCCGTGAGAAAAGTTGGCGTGAAGGTTAATTGGGACGACGTATCCCCCAGTTTGATTTGGCCAATCGTCACAGTCGCCGTAGCCGTCGCAGAATTCTCCGTACCATCCGTGGCGTAAAGCGCGAGTTGATGCGGATTCGGTGTCGTCGTCAGCTTGTTTCCGGGAACGGTGAGGCTAAACGTTCGCGTTGTCCCGCTGCCAGTTGGATGCGCCTCAGCATCGGGCAACTCGTAGTCGTTACCATCCCAAGTGGCGTGCAGTGTGACGTCAGCATTGGCGGTATCCGTGGCGGGCAAGCCAATCGTTCCGGTTACTTTGGCACCGCTCGTTGCACCCGCATTGATCGACTGTGTCTGACTATTGGCGTCGAGACTGAGTGTCAGTGCGGATTTCGTCACGTTAAAGCTTGGCGTTGCGGCCGTAGTAATCGCATTACTCCCGATAAATTTACTCATCGCCACAGCCCGTGAACCGGCAGTGTTATCTACCGTACCGTTCAATGTTACAGTAGCGGTCCCACCAGTAGTTGCGGACAAGTCACCTAGGCTAACATCAATGTAACCATCACTAGCCGGCGTCGTACTGAAGCTATGGATAGCACCACTATCGCCAGTTTGATAGTTTCCGCCACTGAGCGTAACTCCGGCGGGCACTTTCAGTTTGGCGTTAACGTCTTTCCAATCACGATTGTTACTCTGATCACTAAGATTATATTTCAGCTGTACCCGATCATTTCCCTTAACAAACGAAGAACCCGTGGTAATAGCCTTGTTCTGTGTCATGTCAGTCATCGCCACGTCTGACTTGGCTTCGACCTGCGTTGGCACCTGTTCGAAGACGACCAGACTGGTTTCGGTTCCTCCACCGGCAAGATCACCATCAGGCGTGTCACCTGTGGAACCGGTAAAGCCCCAATAAACATCAGGATCATTCTCACTGACATTTAGATTGTTTAAGTCGATATCTTCCGTCACTGACTCTACATCGCGATCAGGTCCCCCTGTCTTCGGGTCCTCATCGTCATAGGTGTAGGTCATCTGGCCATCGGTACTCCCCGCTGCGGGCGCTTTGTAGTCAATGACCACGTGATGCCAAGCAGCATCACTAATAATGTCATCACCAGCAGAATCTCGAATCAGCCCCAGGTGCTTCTGTGTATAGTAGTAACCCGTTCGCGGTAACAATGAAAGTTCCGGAAACGTTGCCGTCTGACCAATTCCAGTGTAGGTATTATTCTGAGCGGGATAGCCCGATGCTAAGTGTTGACTGGTAATCTCCTCACTAGGTGTCGCACCATCAGTGCCGCTATACCCAACGCCTTTGCCATTATCGAAATCACTGGGAACCGCATCCTTTATATTCCATCCGGAAGTGGGCACAGTCTGATTCAACCGCGTGTCGAACTCTAACGCCCAACTATTCTGAATTGCGGTACCAGCAATTGCATTATTCGTCGATGACTTGGGATCAACACCCCAGACACCTAGCGACTCGCCAGCCCCGGAGAAAGCCCGATTCCCCTCATTGTTTCGCATATCATTCTGCAAGACAAAGGCCATACCGTCGCCGACTTGTTCACCCGTGACCCCACTCACGTAAATCCACATAGAGGCTCGTTGATTCTGATACATGTCAAACGACTTGTCATGCGACCACACGGCACCCCCAGTATCATGGACCCCATACGAGGAAAGCTCGACGCCGTCCATAGGGGCTAGTGACGAACGACCGGAATCTGGCAGAATCTTTGCCATATTTGTCACGTTATCAGCGCCTAATATGGCAGGCACCTCAAAGTATCCCTTGCCATCAATTTTAAGTCCCTGTGGTGCCGTCTGCATCACATCACTAGGGTTCGTTGAATATGCGGCGGCTGACGTTGTCCCCTGCCACAGGCCTAACGTCACAGCTGTCATGACACCTAACAAGATTTTGTTCCGTAGCTTCATTGCTATGCTTCCCTTTTGAATTTCGTGAGCAATCGGCTTGGACTGCTCACCGAACCCGGCCATCGTGGACCAGGTGATTCGTCCATTCTCACGGCAAAGAATCTGGCCAGTAAACGTGACTAGATTCTTTGCTGACACTATTAACTCCATCAACTACAGTATAGCACCGACGTAGTTAAATTAAAATTTAGACTAGTTAACACGCTGTATTAATTTTTAGGCAATAAAATACCCCACCAGTACAACTGATGAAGTATTCGTAAAATTTAGACTTCTGAAGTGCTATTTCCCCTGTGTATCCGCTGTGTTTGATAGTGTCCAGTCAACTCTACCACTATAATGTCCCACTACGGCACCACCATTTAACTGCAACAAGATACCCGTATTGTCATTCCAATCACTTGCAATATTGAACGGCGTACCTGTTCCGGATGACTTATGATCTGTAATAGTTGTGCCAACTGTAGGCGATAAAGGTTGGATGTTTTTCCCATCACTACTATAAACTAGTTGACCATCTAACGTACTACCATCCGTATCTGACGTCAGTGCAGAAGCCGTAGCAGACAACGTCCATTCGGTTCCTTTAGCCACAGTATCGTTGATATTGAAACTCCAATTAGGATCTGCACGCTCTATAATCTGTTTTGAGCCACTTATCGCAGATGAATAGGTGAGATTACCTGAATTACTGCCAAATTTTACATTGCCAACCACTATTGTAATTGGAATTACTTCCGTAAGATTTTTAGAACTCGAGGCAAACATGAATAGCGTGTAAGTCCCTATACCTAAACTATTTGACGGAAAGGTAAACGAGAACCCCTTAGCTGGATTATCATCACTCAATGTAACTGGTGACATCAAATGTGAGGAGGTTGCCCCTTCTTCAGCCCAGTACGGATTCAAAACCACGTTACTGTTAGTTAAAGTGGACCCGTCCAACGAAGTAACTTTACCAGTTACTACAGCATCCTGACCCGGATTCACATATACTTGACTCTGATTCATAGTAAGTTTGATCACTGGCATGTCCGTATGTGTGATTGAAAAGTCTGGCGTTGCAGTTGGATGTAAGCTGATTCCTGAGAC
>NZ_AZCZ01000042.1 GCF_001434055.1 Levilactobacillus parabrevis ATCC 53295
ATACGGTCAGTTATTAGGTGCTTACCGTCCCCGTTTGCCAGGCTAAAACTAAACGCAAGCAAAAAGTCCCAATCAAGCCAACACACAGTTAGCTCAATTGGGACTCGTTATTTAATTGATTGCTCTCGACAATTTAGCACTTGCAATTGCTAACTTTAGCCGGAAGCGGATAGGTTCTACGCAGTGACGAGCTTGTTTGTCAGCGCTTCTCGCTGGCTTACAAGCTGGGACGTTTGGGAAAATCGTGATTCTCAGCGGGGTTCCCAGACGCTCGTGAAGACCGCTCTTTGGCTTCACGAGTTGCCCCACAGCGTAGTACCTATCTACTGCAGGCGTTCAAAGTAGGTAAGTTGCTAGTTCTTCATTGCGCGGACTTCTTCGAGGAACCACTTGTTGAACTCAACCGCATCGATATCAACGGATACCTTAGCGTTGGTCTTGCCATCGTGGTAAGCACCGCGGATGTCACCGACCGTTTCACCAATGGCTGGGCCATCAGTTTGGACGTCGATCCACATGTCTTCCGTCGTGATTGCTTCTGGGTGAAGCAGGTAGAAGATGGTGTTCACGTCATGCATGGCGATCCCCTTGTCACTGTTGTCACCATCGTTAACGATGATGTCATGCAGCATCTTACCGGTTTCGCTGATTTGTGGCAATTCTTCGATGCTTTCGTGGGTCAATAAAGCCTTCATGGTAATGTCCAAACCAACCATTACGATTGGTACACCAGACTTGTACATGATAGCGGCAGCATCTGGATCGGTGAAGACGTTGAATTCTGCGGCACTGGTCATGTTCCCTTTGCCTAAGGCACCACCCATGGCCACGATTTCCTTGATGTGGCTCTTAACTTCTGGGTACTCGGAGAAGAGTAAAGCAATGTTGGTGTATGATCCCGTTGGCACCAAGGTAATTGGTTCGTCGCTAGCCATGATTTCGTCATGTAAAGCTTCAACGGCAGTCTTGTCTAAAGGCTTTGGCAAATCAGTTGGGAAGTCGTAACCTGGCATCCCTGATTCCCCATGAATCCGAGCGGCGTCTTCGAAGTCCTTGAACAGTGGTTGTTCAGCACCGGAAGCCACTGGAATCTTGGCGTTGAAGAAGCGCACGATCTTTTGGGCGTTGATGGTGGTCTTGTCGACCGTCACGTTCCCAGCAACCGTCGTGATCAGCTTCAAGTCAATGCTAGGATCGTTGATTGCCATGGTTAAAGCAGCTGCATCGTCAATCCCGGGGTCAGTATCCATAATAATTTTAGTAGTCATCTGTGTTTCCTCCCAATGAAATTAATTTCAGTTTCGTCAGCGGCCGTAACCGCTTACGTTTAACTCGTAAGTGAAACCCCGCCATTACAGCAGGGCACTAAAGACTAAATCAAGTAGGAACAGCACGCCTAATAGGTAGACGGGCCAAGTCATCTCCTTAGCTTTACCCAAGGCTACCTTCATAACCGGGTAGCAGACAAAGCCAAAGGCCAGACCGGTCGAGATGCTGTTGGTGAATGGAATCAGCACGATAATCAGAAATGCCGGGAACCATTCGGAAAAATCAGCCATCTTAATGTTACCAATGGCCGCCATCATCAGCGCACCCGTGATAATAATCACCGGCGCAATCGCTGCGGATGGGACATAGGCCAGTAGAGGTACAAAGACCAGTGAGAGCGCGAACAGGACTGCGGCAACTAACGCCATGATCCCGGTCCGACCACCGGTTTCAATACCAGAAGCACTTTCAGCGGCTGCCACCGTGGGACTGGTTCCTAAGAAACCAGACAAGAAGGTCGTCACGGCACTACCCTCAAAGGTCTTCTTGAACTTCTTTTGGTTCGGCAGTAAGCCTTGCAGAAGGCCCATGGATTCAAATACTAGAATCATGGTCATGGAGAAGGCTGCCAAGATAAATGGCGTGCTCAACCAGTGAGAGAAATCATTCTTGAAGACGATTTCGTGGTACTGTCCTAACCGTGCTAAATCAACGCTAGGCGTGTCAGCATCTTTGATTCCAAAGAAGAAGGCCACCAGACTCGTCGCGATAATCGCGATGAAGAAGTTTCCCTTCACCTTTCGAATATACAGAATCAGACTGAGAATCAGTCCAAACAGCGCCAACAGTGGCGTTGGTTTGGTTAGATCCCCTAGGACCACCAGCGATGAAGTCTTCCCAGCGACAATCAGCCCGGCTTTCTCCAGGCCGATTTCCACCAGGAAGAGCCCAATTCCCGCGGTAATCCCACTCTTTAGCGACTCTGGAATGGCCTCCGATAGAATCGTCGACACCTTGGTAAAGGCGATCAGCATGTAAACAAAACTGGCGACCGCCGCAATCCCCAGGGCTTCACGCCAGCTCAGGCCCATGTTCACCACAATGGTGTAGGTAAAGAAGGCGTTGACCCCCATCCCTGGTGTCAGAATGATTGGTGCATTGGCCCAAAAGGCCATCACCAAACACCCAATCACCGAAGAAAAAATGGTGGCGAAGACACTCAAGTCGGTGGGAATCCCGGCATCCTTTAAGATTAGCGGGTTCACGATAATAATGTAGGAGATGGCGAAGAAGCCAGTTACTCCCGCGATCAGTTCGTTGCGGACGACATCCTTATGCCGCAGCGCTTCTCTTAGCGTCATATCATTGGCTAAGTCCACCTGCGATTGTTGCTTATCCATAAAAATCCCTATCTTTCGATGCGTCATTACTCGACGCACAGACTTCAACGGGCTTTGCAACCGAATGGTCTCACGCATCCGGCTGGGTTTCACTTCCCGTCTAGGAAGGTCGGCACCCGTACGGACTAATCGAGCGGTTGCTCGTTAGTCTCGCTACATATTGTACATGACGTTCGTTAAAAATCCTGGTGAATTGGCTCGGGTAGCAATGCGCATTAGGGTCGCCTTGCCGGGCAGTTAAAATGAACTGGTTCGCTGTGGGCGGACGCTGGAAGCCACAGAGCGGTCTTCCAGCTTGCTTTGAACCTCTGAGAACCGAGTTTCAAAGTCACCAATTCTCTAAGCGGCAAGCCGCCAAGAGAATTCCCACGGCTGAGTCCATTTTAAATGCCCTCACGGCTTACACGCGTTTGGAAAACCCAAGCCAATCACCATTTTTCTTTCTGTATCCGTGTCTATATGGTTCCCTGGCACCATCATCTAGCGGCGACATTTCCTTGGCCTATTCGGCCACGAATGTGATCAGGTAAGGCGCTCAGCCACCACTTCCTGACGGATGAAAGTCGGTGCTAGATGGGGTAAATCAGGGGGCATTTGACACAGATAGCCCAAAGCCATCGGCCCTGGGCTATCAATTTTTTAAGCTTCAATCTAAGGTTGGTAAAATATTACCAAACAAAGAGACCAACGATCCCGGCAGAAAGCAGGGAAACTAAGATCCCAGAAAGTAACATGTAACCAACGTTCTTAGAGATCAGTTCGTTGTTTTCACGGTCAACGATCCCCTTGAAACAACCGATAATCATCCCAGTAGTTGAGAAGTTAGCGAATGAAGTCAAGAAGACAGTCAAGATGGCGCGGTAGTGAGGTGAGAATGCATCCGTGTTGATGGTTGAAGCGATCTTACCCATAACAACGAATTCATTCGTAACCAACTTAGTACCCATGTACTGTGCGAAGCCGAATGCATCGTGGACGTTCAGACCCATTAACCAAGCGAATGGGAACATGATGATCCCAAGGATGTGTTCCAAGGATAACCATGGGTTGAACAATTCAAGAATACGGTCGATCAATGCAGCCAAGGCAACGAAGGCGATAACGTTTGCGGCGATGATCAAGATCAGACGACCGGCACCTAAGATAGAATCACCCAAGAATGAGAAGAATGGTTCTTTCTTACCGTCATCTTCAACGGCGCCTTCTTCGGCAGCAGCAGCGCTAGAACCACCGATTTTAGCGATAGTATCTTCTTCTGGTGCAACTTCAACAGGGTTCAGCATGTTCGTTACGATAATGGCGTTCAAGATGTTAATTGGAACGGCCGTCAAAACGAACTGCCCAGGAACCATTTGAGTATATGCACCCAGAATGGAAGCCGTGATACATGACATCGACATCATGGCAAGCGTTAAGTTACGTTCCTTACGCATGCTCTTTAATTGTAATTGAGAAACGGCTAAGGCTTCAGTGTTCCCTAAGAACATCATTTCAACAGAGAAGAATGATTCAAACTTAGGTTGGCCAGTAATGAAGGAAAGTCCACGACCAACCCACTTGATGATCCAAGGCAAGATCCCGATGTAAGTCAGGATATCGAACATTGGAACAACCAATAAAATTGGCAGCAATGAACTCGTAATGAAGTTCATTGACTTAGCAGTCCCACCGAAGTTCGGTGTTACCCAGTTAGGTAAGGCGAAGACGATCCCTTGGTAAGCCACTTGGACTAACCAGTTGAAACCATCGGCGGCACCCTTAACGATGTCTTGCCCGATAGAGAAACTGGTGAAGAACCAAGCCAATACCAAGTTAAGAACTAAGACGATAGCAGTTGATTTCCAGTTGATCTTTTTCTTATCCTTTGAGAATAAGAAAGCGAGTGCGAGGTAAACAATTACCCCTAAAATATTGACTGCGACTAGCATTGGTCAAAATACCTCTTTCCGATATTATTCTTTGATGTATGGCCCCTTTGCCATACAAAAGTTGACACGATGTGTTGCGGCAGAAATTATGTAACGCATAACTTCTGTTACGAACGTAATCAGTTCGTAACGGCTAGATTTCAACGCGTGCGGCGAATGGTGAAATTGCTAAATCTAAATATAATGGATGTTTCGGTGCCGCAAGCACGTTGACCTTTGCAACCTAGTGGTTAACCCCTGATGTGCTGCTACATCACCTCCCTTCATGGTGCCATGTTCGTTTCTTCTTATTGCGTAAATTCATTTAAAAAGCTATGTCCAGCGGCGTGACCCGCTAAGCCGAAATTCTCAAGGACTGTGGCGCCAACATCTGCTAACGTCCGGCGAATGCCCAATGCATGGGTGCTTGGCCGTGATGCCGAATAAGCAATGATCGGCAGATACTCGCGGGTTGGCGTGACGGTCGCTGTTGGATCGACGGCATGGCTGGCAGTCACGAGTAACAGGTCATTGACCCCCATATCGTGAATCACCTGACCTAACGCTTGATCCGCGTGGACCAGTGCCTCGCCAAAGCCCTCAATATCACCACGTTCACCGGCGAACCGAAAATCCGGTAACATTACCAACGCCATTCCTGAAGATGGCCGGTATAACAACTCATTGAGTACGCGGAAGGCATCCTGGTTGCTTCCCAGCTGAACCTTTTCCGCGGCATCCTGCGTCTGTAAATAACTCTGAAACGGTGCGGCAATGGTAACGGGATACCCCGCTTCAGGCAAGGTTGCCAGAACACTCTGCGTGCGAGTCCGACCATTGTAATCCCACATCTCTCGCAAACCCGTTGCGGGCTGGTTATCCTGAGCCGCCATATGTAGACGGCCAAAGAATCCCATGGGGACCGCAACCGGGTCAATACCGAACAGTGGATGGTCAACCCGAATATTCCCGAGGCCTAAGCGCTGTAATGTTGGAAGATTTAGTTTACCCGACCAACTAACCGCCACATGACCTAATGTATCAGTTCCGACAGACTGAAAGCGGTTTGCGTCCGGGGCTTCCCCCAGGCCTAAACCAGCAAAGTCAATCACGAAAATGCGATGAAATGCCACCATTTCTCACTCCTCAGGTCAACACCGGCATTCAATTCCAGTTGGTGTTTTTTCGGTCTAGTAATAATATACCGTTTCCAGGAGCGCCTGTAAATGGCTGATTGCAAGAAATCTGAGAAACCTGATTTCCGAACATTGCGCCCCTTAATCGTTGACAGCACACGGCCACCAGGCACGGACTTCCCACGGTTACCCGGAGTGGCAGCAATTTACATAAAAGGATTTACTTGGTCCACGAACCCTTTATGCGAGCGCTACCACTTACTGACACGATTACAAGCTGACTAACCAAACTAAAAATCAAGATTCCGTTAACCCAAGTCGGCGATGGCTTGGTTGAACCGAACAACTTACTTCTAGAATCATAAAAACGGGCTTCAAGTTGGGTGAAAATAACTTGAAGTCCGCTAACTTCCGGAAAGGAGGTTGTGACTTAATTCCCGTTTGATAATCATTTTAATACTTAATCGCCTCATAACTTGTATTTCGAACCAACTGCCGCAGCCCCAAATCATACTATATTTTATTTCTGGCTACCGTTTTGGTTTTGGAACGGTGACGCTTAATTCCTTCATTACCTCAACAGATCACGCTCTAACGATTCTACTTGAAATCCTTGTATGACCTCTGCATCCGTAACATCCGAGCTCTAGTTAAAACTTGTAACACTGTCTACACGTCTCTAAACACATACGCTTACGTGAAGCGCTAAGCTGACACTATATTCAGTTGTTCATCATTCTTGAACTGTCGCTTGAATCCACCAGAGTTCGTTAGAAGGTTTATCGGAGTTGTCAAAAACATTTTCTTTGTTGCGGGTTTCTCTACTAAAAACCTGTCTCTCGTCAAAACGGAAATCGGTTTCGTAAAGCATTGACTCAACTAGATCATGTGATGCTGGAATCACAACTCTTAATTCCTTTCCGTGACATAATAGTAACACGGCCTGTAAGCGTTTGCAATAGAAAAGCTAAAACTTCTTGATTTATTTTATCCGATCGACCTAGAACGTTGATATAACAGACATCCAAGCAAAAAAATACCGTCAGCGAGTCGTGGTCGCCAACGATATTTTTGATGTATGAATCAATTCCAGGCAAATTCCATGGGTTCTTGTTTGGAGGAAAAGTTTCACAGATATGAGCTTAGTAAATTGATTCCAAATTAAGTAAATCGAAACGAAATGTCGTGTGGAGTTACCCTCAACACACACCATAGTTATACCGCGAATCCATCCACATTGCACACTTTTTGAACCCGCAATTTTCATCGAGAGATTGAAAGCGGCGACTAATGGGCATTCACAGCGATAAAAGAATTCTCCTCAGTTGCGTCGCGCCATTAATACCAAGAAGGCTTATCCCCATCGGTATTGGGCTTGTTAACGCCCAAGGATTCCCGGATGGCCTGACTTGGATCAGCGACCAATTTAGCCACAACAGCGGCGATGCTCTTTCGGGAAACCTCTGTCCCTTTGAAGGCTTCACCCTTCTTCGTGGTCTCGTAGTCAATCTCATCCTTATTGCTCAACCAAGCTGGCCGAATCAGGGTGTAGTCAACATCAGAACTCTCAATAACCTTGGCAGCGGCCGCGTAAGTCTCCAGGTAACCCCCATCCAGCATCTGGTGATTCCACTTGCCATAATTGCCCGGAACTTCGTCGTAAATGCCTAACGTAGAGATCCAGATCAAGCGACTGACTTGGCTTTCGTCCATTGCCGCCACAACAGCTTTGGCTTCGTCCTCAATATTCTTACCCGCGAGGTTAGCATAGACGATATCGCTACCAGCCATGGCGGTCTTTAAATCGGCAACGTTGCTGGCATCGCCCTCAACGACTTTGACCCGGTCACTGGCGGCATCCGCTAAACGCTTGGCGTTCCGCAGAAACAACGTTAAGTGGTTCTGGTCATTTTCCAGCAACTGTGCTGTAGCCAGCTTAGCAATTTTTCCATTGGCACCCAGTACTAATACGTTTGTCATAAATATTAACCCCTTTTCGTTTTTGTTTACGGTTATACTGTAATACTCATAGTTACATTTAGCAACTGAAAAGGTTGGGGACTTTTGGGTGGATCTGCTTGAACTAGCTTAATGACGGAGATTTTAGGGTTAAAAAAAGCAATGTTGCTAAGGCAACATTGCTCGAGTGGAAATTAAATTGATTGGGGCTTGAACTTGCTGGCTACGGTTGCGGGTGAAATGCGCTCCTCCGCTACCATAGCCGAAACGTGCACCGAGGGGCAGCTGGTTGCGCTTAACCCCAATAAGCAAATAATCCAAACCCGGGATTTTTTGCTTATTGACGTTAATGCTCGCCAGCTAACCGCCCCTCGGCGCACTCTTTTACTAAATCAACATCAACGTTACACCGTCAATCGGCGTCAAACTGTCGCCTAAATCACCGAAGACTAATTCCTTCTGGAAAATCGGCGAATCGAGTTCAGTCAAGTTCGTCTTTTCAACGGTCAGATGATAACGGCCATGCCGGTCCTTACTCAAGCCATAATTCACGAATTCTTGTTCGGGGGCGTATTCCGCGAAATGGACGGCGTAATGTCCGAGCTGGTGGGAAACGACCAGACGAATCCCGTTTTCATCTCTAAAAATGTGCAAAATTGTTCACTCCTAAATTGATTGAAACTATCCCGGTATTTGGCACAAAAACAAAGGAAGGGTCGCGACAACGCTTCCCTCCCGCTATCGGCCCGTAGCCAATCAAGGTTGGGAAACGTGCCGCGGCTGTCGACAATCACGGCTCATCAATCCATGATCAACCTACGTGCGCACAGTGATGTCAGCCTTGCCAAACCACGAAGAGTTCGGCTTCACCAGGATAGTTCCTCTATGTACTTAGATTGTACCATACTTACCCTAAAAAGATTAGGCACACTCAGCAAGCCAGCAAATTTTCTAAAAAAGGTGCCCCCGTCCCTTGCCAGTGGTGGGGCAAACATGGTTCAATATTAATAACAAGGCAATTAATTATTAAATTAACTAGTAATTACGCATTCTAATGGAGGCCCACTATGGCAAACACAAAGAACAGTCAGGCAGCAAAGATTCGCCAGCAAATTATTACTTGGTTACAGGACGATCAAACATCAGAGGTCGTATCCGAAGAAAAATTCCCCGGGATTCGCGGAATTCGGGCAGTCAAGCTGCGCGATATGTTAGGAAAACTAGGCTACGTCTCCTCGGTCGTAATGGGCGCCGTCTCAGCTGCACCATCCATCGATCACCGCATCAAGAAGGCCGCAGTCAAGCCACGGGAGGTCTACTACTACTTCGACAGTAATATCCCAGCGCCGGTAAAGGTCCAACGGCAGGCCCAACAGGCAGCCACTGCCGCAACGGTCACAGCGACACCAGTAGCCTCGTCAGCAGCTGTTCACACGATCCAAACGACAGGGCTCACCGGACTCTCTGGTACGCCAGCTTTCAAACAGCTGGTTGCGGCCAACGATCACTTGGCTAGCGCGGTGGATGACCTCCTGACAGCCGCCCAAAGTCAGCGTCCCCTCTCCGATCTAGAACTAGACTTCTTGACGGATTTTGCGACCCAGGTAGCTAAGCAGACAGAATCACTCCAAAATTTCACTGCCCAGACGCGAATCGATCGTTTACGACGACTGTAACCCCTGTTAAGTAATTCACTTATTAGATAGTGCCCATAATTATTTAACCAATTTAACGTTTTTTGCGAAATTTCCTTGACTTTTAAGCACTCGACCTTTAATCTGTTATAAATTACTTTTATGGGGGGACGATTGCTCATGGCATTACACGAAGATAACCGGGTGTTTTGTGAAAAGACCGAACTTTTCTCAGATTCATTCTACGGCACCATTACAAAAATCTACGAACATTCCGCACTGGTGAAGGTTGAACCCGACCAACTCTCCAAGAAGGAAACCGATAAGATCGATTCTTTCGGGGATCTTGTTGTTATCCGCCTCAAGGAACTACAATTGGTGGACGCCGCTGGTAAGCCTATGGACGAACCAGAAGACGAAGAACCGTTAGAAGCAGCTGAATAAGCGTTACTGACTGCCAGTCCACACCGCGTGGGCTGGCTTTTATTGTGCTCGCAAACGCGGCTATTGGATGTCCTGTCAGCGTAGAAATTGGCGTGCTATTAATAATTCCACCATTTCTGATAGTTCCCGCGTCGCGCAAAAGAAGGTGCGGGCCATCCCGCACCTTCCATTTTGTTTAAAATTAACGTGCATTGACAATCTCGGTGAGCTGTTGAATCAGCTCCGGCAGCTCTTCATTGAGGACGTCACTGACGTGTTCTTCAATGCGCCGGCCGCGCGGTGTGATTTCGAAAACGTGGTAGCGGCGGTCGGTCGCCAACGTCTCGTCATCAATGTAGCCGTTGTTTAACAGCCGGCTGATCTGGATTGAAATCATGGATTGGCCGACGTTCAGGCGCCGCGCCAGTTCACTTGTACTAACTTTCTCCATTGCCAGTTCATGCAAGATCCGATATTGTTCAAACGTGATTGCATCCCCGCTGCTTGGCCGTTTGATAAAGGGGCGCAGGAGTGAATTCAACTGGTGAATCCGCTGAACGTCCACGGCTAACTTATTGGCTTCCATCATGTTACTCTTCCTCCTCGTGACCACCGACAGCCTTACTTCGTCGGTCCGTCTTTAACATAGTCATCGCGTAGTGGTAACTTAGTGGGTAAAACCATAAGCCCTGAAAGTTACCTCCCCTAAACATCCTACCACAGATAACAGACTACATTATAAACAAATCACATCTTAGCCAAATTTGCTATTATTATCTTTATACGGAGTGCTGATAAACGTTGAAATGGCGGCATTTACGCCTGAAATCGCTCGTCATCGAAATGCAGGGCCTCTTTGTTCCCCTGGCGGAGACGCTTGAGTAGTAACGTCACATCCACCTGAGATTCCGAGATGCCCATGAGATTGAGCCCACTAACCAGCAGATAACGCTGATGAAACTCAATTGCTGCTTGCCCATCGTACTCTTCCTGTGTTAGCAGGGCGTCCACCGACAGAGCGTGGTGCTGGGTATATTGAAATTCAGTCGTCATCTGATGGGCGATGCGTAACGTTTCGTCATTCTTCTTGCGTAAGCGCGCAGCCGAATCACTGAAGATAATCTCCATCCCATTATCAAGTTGGGCCCGGACCTGCTTCTTTCCCCATACAGCGTTGATATTGTCGACAAATTGGAGTCCTACCCAGCTGTTATGACCGCCATGCTTGGGTTGCTCCGTCGCGACGACTCGCAGCTTGCCACTAACAATGGGCAGTGGTTCGCTCAAACCGAGCATCTTCACGTAGCTTCCCATGTTGAGCCAAGCCATGTTCGTCGACATCAGTATCAGGTTGGCCAATGCCTTGGGCGTGAGTGCCGCACGGAAGAAGCCATCGCGCATGGTCACCACGACGGAATCAGCCGCGAGATTCGTTTGCCGGAAGTTCTTAATAAAGACCACCGACTGCCAATCTAGCTCGGGCTCACCGGTCGGAATTCGCCGGGTAACATCCTCCAACTGTAACTTCGTAAAATCAATCACATTTTCCCGTTCGATCTGACTACGCAGTTCGGGGCGAAGACCGCGGGTTAATGGGTTAACCATAGATATTCTCCTTAATAGGAAAATTGAGGTATTCGATAGCTTACCATGGCCTTCCTGTTACCCGGCTATAGATTGCCACAAAAACCGAATGATAGCAAGAAATATACATTGAATTTTTAAAATTAGTTTCAGAACATACATTGGCTAGAATCGCCAGTATAAACGATTTCTACAGGTCATCATTTGGCGGATGATGGACGAACTATAATTTAATTTATTCCTATTAAATTCGAGTTTTCTCATAAACTGGCACAAACTTTCATGGGGATTTCATGCAATAGCCAGAATTACTTGGTATACTCTAGGAAAAGGTGAGGTGAAGGGGTATGGCCAAACAACGACATCCGTTGGGAGACGTGCTGTACAAGGCCCGCTTGGTGTTGGCGGATGGGGCCAGTCACGCGGAGGTTTTGAAAAATCTGGATATTCCTGGTTGGTATCTGATTGAGTTGGAACACAACCACATCACTCACCCCAACCCGGACTTGTTGACGTTGATCTTCCAATGCTACGGGCTGAACAATGATCAGGTGGCCGCCCTGCAGCGAATGCCAGATTTAACGACGGCACTATTCGAGCTGACCCTCACCACGGAACTGAAATTAGCGGCCAACCACCACGAAACGTTGGACTGGCCCGACAGCGCAACATTTGCCGCTGAACATGGCATTGTCAAGATGCGCGACCCGCGCGACGTCAACAGCTATGCCGACATCCTTCGCTGTATCCGTTTGAATGCCGAGTGGTGTCCAATTCACACGGCCAGTCTGATCTACGGCGTCTCCCCGATGGCCTACTGGCAAATGGAAGCGGCCCAGATTCCCGTGTCTAACGCAGCCATCGCTGTCCTAGCGGAACGTTTACGCACGGATAATTTGCAACCCTTTCTGGAGGCGGAGAACCTGTCTGCCGCGGTTAGTGCGCAGTTGCGGGACCATCCTGAGAATTTACCAAGTTGACCATTTTGAGATTAGAAAAAGGACCACTCCGGTTGGGGGCGGTCCTTCGTGTAACAATCGTTAATTACTTGTTTGTGTAGTAGTCGTTAACACCAGTGGTCGTTTGAGCCTTTGCAGGTGAAGTCCCGGTCTTTTCTGAAGCCGTGTAGAAGGCCTTAGTCGAGCTACCGAAAGTACCGGCAATCGTGCTAGAAAGTTTGAATTCCGTGTAGTACTCTTTCGTATCGTTAGACTTCTTGTAGTTAGGCGTGTCAAGCGTTGCTAACCCAGCATTGGTCAAGTAAGTGGACGCATCTGAAGCAGTGAAGGTCGCTTCGGAAACACCAGTGAACCCAGCAGATACAGTAGGGAAGGCTACCGTGTTTTCAGTAGCAGTCTTACCAGTCGTGTAAGCTTGGATGCCCTTAGCGGCTTGGGAAAGGTCCCCGTTACCAGCCGTCTTGTAGAACGTAAACTTAGACGTTGTTGGTTGGTTTTGGTTAACGACTAAGGAAATCGTGTCACCAGTCTTGGCGTTACTCAAAGCAATCTTGTTTGAGCTATCGCTAGCTACGTAACTGTAACCCGTACCAGTCAAAGCAGCCTTGCCCCAAGCATCAGTAGCTTGTGTCGTCGCATCGTTGCCAACAGCGGTACCCTTAACAGTTGATAAAGCCTTAGTTGCGTCAGCCTTCAAGCCAGATAACGTCGTTGAAGCAACGGTCTTGCCACTAGCTGTGAAGTTGACATTAACATCGGTAGCGGCGTTAAACGTAGCGCCAGCTGGCTTCGTAGCAGTAACACCTTTAGAGTAAACCCAACCGTTAACGTTTGAGTTAGTAGCATCGGTCACGTAGTAGTAAGTTGACCCTTCACGTGACTTCTTGATGGCAGACGTTACCGTCAGCACATCGTTAGCGTAGTCGGTCGTGTCCTTAACAGACTTCGTTGCCTTGTATTGCGTGTACTTAGGTGCGCTCCACGTCACGCCAGACTTACCAGGCTTGGCAAAGTATACGGTCGTGTTAGCAGGCATCTTAGCGGACTTCGTCGTTGAAGCCTTCTTGATCCCACCAGCAAAGGTCCCGGCCTTCTTACCACCGTAAACGTAACCACGGTACTTACCGTCCATGGAAACGATCTTGTAGTAAACAGAGCCCTTGTTCGTCGTCTTTTGGTAGTAAGCACGGAAGTAATCAGCGGACTTCTTGGAAGAGGCTAACTTATTCATCGTGTTCTTTGAGGCAACCGTCTTGGCACCTTTAACAGTCCCTGGCTTGGAGTAGAGGGCGTTCTTCCCAGTAGGTTGAACGTTGCGCTTCGTAGCGTCGGTGCTCAGAGTCTTACTTGAAACAATCTTAGCCTTGCTAGCAGCTTGAGCAGTGGTCGAAACCGTGGCAACGGCTCCTAAACTCAAAGCAGCTAAACCAAGGTAAAGTGATTTGGCTAAATTTGATTGCATAATGTACTGTCTCCCTTGAATGTTTAAGTTATGTGTTAACGCCTTCTAGTATACCAAATTAAATATAAATTTACTGATAATTAATCAAACTTTCGATGACTTAACCACTAGCCGTCGCAACTATTGACAAAAGCATCCACAACTAAAAAAGAACCGCCATTTCTGACGGTTCCCATGTGTAAATTTAAGCGGACTATGACACGCTCCAGGTCCCGCCGTTAGCAGTTGCGGTCGCCTTGCCACCGACCAACGTCGCCTTAAAGTTGGCGGTCAGTACATCTCCGTATTTGGCCAACTTATGACTGCTGACAAAGGTGCTGGCGGCAAAGACAAAGTCGTAGTGGTAAAGGTTCCCACCCTGATCTTTGTAGGTCTTGGTCCCGCTAATGTTACCCCGGTTAATACCGATCTCAATTTTGGTCAGGTTAAGCTCCCCAATCAGTTGGCCCGCTTTGCCGCTTAGAGCTTGCGTTGCATCCGTAGAAAGCGTCATGGCCAAATCCTTACTAGAAAGCTTACTGCCCTTACTCAAGCCATCAACCACCGCAACTTTACCGTTATCAACACTATCAACGGTCAACTGCAATTGCGAGGTAGCTGCTGACATAACATCGACGTACACCGTGTTGCCATACGTTGCGCCAAGCACGGCACTCGACACTGCAGTCGCGGACGTCGCCTTGTAACCGCTAGGTGTCATCGCCGTCACGTAATCGGTCAGATTGGTGCCCGCAGCGTTCTTGGCATTGTCCACGCGACTTCCGGCGTGAGTATTGGCCTGTGCGGTAACCCATGTGGCATTCCCTACCAGCTTGCCATTCTCCCGGTAGACTACTTTGACACTGTTATCACTCGTTGGCGTCTGATCAACTTCACCTACCATCAGACCACCAAATGACGTGTTGCGCGCGTTCTGGTAACCTTTACCGGCATAAATCCAGCCTGCAATCGATGCATCCGTCGTGGACGTGACGTAGTAATACAATGTTCCCTCTCGCGTCTTCGTCTCAGCCTTGGATACTGTGAACGTATCGTGCTTATTGGATCCATACAGGCTAACCTTGTGCGCTTTGTACTGGGTATTCTTTGGCGCCGTCCATAATGTATTCTTGTTGACATTCTTCAAATGAAAACCGGTCGTCCGTGACGGCATTGTGGCGGACTTCGTAGTTGCGACTGTCTCAATACCGGCCGCTAAGACGCCTTTCGTACTACCACCATAAATATATCCCCGATACTTGCCATTCATCGAGACGATCTTGTAATAGACCGACCCCCGATTCGTCACCGCCATGTGATAGGCCCGAAAGTAATCCTTAGAGTATCCCGACTTCGCCAACTTCTTGACCTGTCTGGTAGAAGCCACCAGCTTGGCGCCCCGAACCGTCCCCGGCTTAGTGTAAATGGCGTTAGATCCGGTTACTGCCACATTCTGTGCGTGCTTGCCCAATGCCGACTTGGACACAATCTTTGCGCTCGACGAGGCCTCCGCTGTACGTGCCGCATCAATCGTGATCGTGACCGCACCGAAACTCACCGCCACGGCTCCTAGACACAGCGATTTCGCTAAACTAGATTTCATGCTATTTCTCCCCTGAAAAAGTTGTAGGTGAACAGGGCCAGTATAGCGAGCCGCGGTTAAAATTAAAAGCGACTATTGAAAATATGCAATGTAAATAATTATAATCACTTATCAATATATTTATAAATAGGCCGCTAACTATTACCCAGACGACCCTGTCGTCATTTATAAATTTCAGACCATTTATTTTTAAATATCGGCCGTTTGCTCATAATGCACTAACTTCTCTAGTAGCCCCTCAGCGTCCACCTCAGCTTGGCGGCAGCGTTCTTGCATAATCACTCGGTGATTGCGTACAAGGCTACTCAGCGTCACTGGAGACAGTAACCAACGCAGCTTGAGTTCCTGGTCGTAGGGTTGCAGGGCCATGTTAGCTTCGATGTCAGCTAGGAGACTTTCATCGAGTCCCAGAACAACCGCCGCTTCCGATTGAGAGAGTCCCATTTCCTGGCGAGCAGCTCGGATCTCTTCCGGCTGGAGAAAGTTATACTTTCGCCGATAGATGGCAAAATCCGTTCGGAAATTGTAATCCGGATCGTCAACCGGTTCCAGGTATTCCTCCTCATCATCGACATCGGCGGTGGCCGGTACCCAGTAACGGTGCGTGTTGGCAATCGGTTCGCTAAAAATCTTAAGGTGTTCTTCAACTTCAATAACTTTGAAATCCACAGGTGCTCCCGTAATGTCCGGGTGACTGACGCGTGCAACAACTTTGACCATGTAGCTGACTCCCCTTCCGAAAACCCAAGTAGCGTGACGCTTACATAAATCCCATAATATTCTGCAAACTTCGTTCCATTTTCAACGTCTCCATGACTATACCGAATTTCGCCGGTTTAGTCATGGATGTTGGCTTACAAATAAATTCATAGAAAATCCCCAAATATACTAAAACGACCTGTTACCAGTTCCAACAGGTCGCTTTACTCGTTATATAATTTTTCAGTCCCCACGCACGCTCAATCTGACAACTTAAATTTGTGATCTAAACAATAGTTCAAGAACACATCCAGGTTGGTCTTCTTTGAACGTTCAAGCCTAGTAGCCATTTCCCTAACATTTTCTTCAGTTGCTGGCCAATGACCAGGGCTGAACATTTCATCGTAGCGCTTCTTTTGCCGATTACTTTGAGCAACGAATTCAAAATCAGCTTCTCGCAGGACATCTTCAAAATTTTTATCGCAGTAAATCGGCCGGATGTACGCCTTTAGTGGGTGATTACCTATACCAGAGATGTGGCCAGCCATATAATTTGTCCGCTTCGACTGGTCACTAACATCATCGACATCCATAATTGTAAAAATTCGAAAGTCTTGCAGCACGTCATCTTTCACGTCAATCGTATCGTAAGCCTCTAACAGCTTCTTCTGTGACTTAAAGATGGTATTCGTCAACTCCTTGGCAAGACCATCAACTTGAATACTACTCTTCCCCTTATCATGCGCGTAAATTACCAGGTTCAACCGCAGCTTTGACTTGATGGCACTCACCATTTTATACTCAGATTTCCCATGGACAATGACAACTGCGCAGGTATGGTTAATCATTGTCCTACCTCTAAGCCACGCACAATGTCCTCAAAATCCACATCATCCGCATAAGGGATACCGGCAAAATAACCTTCAATATACTTCTTTTGAATATTATTATGTGCAGCAATCCCTTTGTGCGCCGCTCTCGACAATGCTTCAACTCGTTTATTTCCATCCACATCACTCTGAATAATGTAGAGCGAAGATGGTTCCAGCTGTTGCATCACCTGCGTATCGTGGGTGGTAAAGATTAGCTGACCTCTCAGATCCTCTTTGACATTGTCAATCAACCGATCAATTAGCAAGTCGTGGATTCCCTGATCAATTTCGTCAATAATAACCGTCTCACCATGGACCGCATTCAGAAGAAGCGGCAATAACCCCAATAATTCACGTGTGCCATGCGATTCCGAGCTAAAAGGAATTTCCACTAGCTTCCCACCGATTCGCTTCTTTTCATACAAGACATAGTCGATCTTATTCGACGAATCCTTTTTAACTTTATAGAACAGATTGATGATATCACTGTAAAGTGGCACAAAATACTTATTAACTGTTTCCTGAGACAACATGAGCTTTCGCTTTTCACTAGCAGTATCTGCTATTTCCCCACGCAATAGATCATCTAACAGCCCCGTAAAGGAGTTGACACCAGAGACACCATCTGTTCGAAAGGCAATTCGTTTGAATGTGTTCAGCACTTCTAAAAAGTTAACATTAGTATTGTCTTGAATATACCGTTCATTACTCTCACCAGCTAGATTATTAAAGATTGCCAATAGCGTATGCTTTCCCCAAACCCTTGTGATTTCATCTGACAGTAAATCCGTTAGCTTCATATTGCCATCAAATAAGCTGGGGCTGAAGTAAGGCGTGATGCCATTATTTGTATCTCTTGAAATTTTAAACATCCGACCCCTAGATTGCTTTAACAGGAAGTTCAGTTCTTCTGAAGCAAGATAGACCGTATCACCTTCCCGCTTGAATACTAGTTCATAAAATCCCTTATGCTCATCAATGACAAATTCATATCTGATGCGCATCGGATTCACTTCATCAATTGTATAGGCATTCTTGAAAACACCAACAATTGTTGAATAAGGCATACCTTGAGTGCGGATATACTCTCGCAACAGTTGGCTCTTATCTAATGAATCTCCGTCTCCACCATCATCCGTATCCGCCATCAGTTCAGCCTGAAGCTCAGCAGATCGCTTTTGATTCGTCATAGTTTGCAAAGACAACGCCAAGTTCATAAAGACGGAAACCAAGTTCGTCTTCCCACCGCCATTTTCACCATAAATCGCAATAATCTCTTTAGCACTTCTTCTATTCTTACTTAGATCCAAATCAAGATGTAAAAAAGATTTGAAATTATCAATAACAACTCTAGTGAACATATTAAATATCCTCCATATGGATACAAAATGTATCCTTATAACGAATATTACCACAATATTGGCATGACTTATAGCCATTCGCATTAGATATTCTGTAAATTCTTTAGGCCAGCATTAGAAAGCTATTTAGTTACCAGTTCAGTGTTCACTTAACTTCCTCAGTTATGTTGTCCCAGCATAACACGCCCCGTGGCAATCCCCTAGAACTATCATATTACACATAAATTGATCACCACGCATAACCATAATCCTAGAATGACGTCCATCGCCAATACACCTTCTACCCGTAACCCCCCCACCTCATAATTTTATTGATAATCTATTCAGGTCGCGCCCAATCTCACACCTAGAATTCAGCCCCAAACCCGACCAACTCACAATTATCTAGCCTCAACAACTAATTCAACATTTCACAAACATTTACCGAGTTTATACATAAAATCTACAATACCGCAACATTCTCCTGCTATACTCTGTTCTTGTCATCAAGTAAAAAACATCACAGGAGGATTCATATGCAACGCGCAACGATCGTCAAATCACTAAGTCTCGCCTGGGTGGCCCTGTCTTTGGGTGGCCTGGGAACGTCCAGCGCCTTAGCCGCAACGACCGCCACACCAGAAACCGCTCCAATCACGCAGACTGCGGCACCGACCACGACCCAGCCCAAGCCTGGATCGCCAGAATATCCCGCATACTTAGCCGACCAGGTCGCGCAATACGGTGACGTTAAAGACACCCTGATTCCTCTTGAAGGTACCAAGAATACCCGAGACATTGGCGGGTACAAGACAGCCGATGGCAAATGGCAAATTCGCCAAAACCGGCTCCTCCGTTCTGATAACTTAAGCGCACTGACCCCTAGCGACGCAAACAAACTGGCCAAAGATCACCACGTAACCTCTATTGTTGACTTTAGAACGCCCGGTCAACAAGACAAGCAACCCGACAAAGCCATCCCCGGAGCGTCTCTGACGTCCATTTCAATCCTGGGGAACCTCGCCGACACCAACGGTAAGGGCGACGGCGAGTTCTACAACTGGCAATTGGAATTCGGCTACCACGCTGTAACGGGCTACCATCAATTCTTGAACATGCTGCTGACCAATCCGAACGCCACGCTCTATCACTGTAGCTCAGGCAAGGATCGGACAGGTATCGGTACCGTCCTGATCATGACCATTCTGGGGATGGATCGGAAGACGATCGTCAATGATTTCCTCCAATCTAACCAGACTGGGCGTCACGTTGAACGGGCTTGGATCATGGAATACTACCGAGAAATCTTCGCGCGCTATGGGACGATGGACAAATACATCAATGACTTGCTGAAGTTCACGCCGGCCCAACAGGACCAGTTACGTGCCAAGTACCTGGTCTCCACGGATGGTAAGAACACACCTTACCCAGTCGCCACGCAACCCAGTGCGCCGCAGGTTCCCAGCACACCGGCTCCGGCACCAACGCCAACACCGGAACCTGAGAAACCAACGCAACCAAACAAACCAGCTCAGAATAGTAAGCCGACTGCTAAGCCACACAAGAAGCAGCCTAAGGCTAAAATTGTCTCAATGAAGAAATTCAACACGAAATTCAACTACCGTTTAAAGGCTAATAAGAAAACCTTCAAAGACGTCTACCTCCACAAGCTGAAGGGTCACACACCTAAAAAGTCCGTTAAGAAGTGGAAATTAGTCAAGGTTGCCAAGGTGAAATTCAAGGGTAAGATCACCACACACTACCAAGTGAAGGACCGCGCTGGCCATCAAGTCTGGATTTTGAAGGGTCACGTTGTTAAGATTCACAAATAGCTTCATCGAAATCACTACCGGTATTAACGGCGTCCCCTCACAAGGGGGACGCCGTTTTGCTATGACATAAATTTCCAAACACCTTGGCTTCCGATGGGAGCATAGCAGTCGTAAGGGCCCAAACCAACTTCACCACTAATTACCAAGATGTGGGTGGCACGACCGCTTCACAGAGTGATCTGACGTCAGCGTTGACTTCGGCTAAATTAAACACAATCTACGTACCACCCTACGAATCAGATGACACGATGCTATCCACCAACGCAGCCGGCAACAAGCTCTACACCAAGTACACGCTGAACACAGGCGCCTTACCAACAGGCACCACCTCCGGCAGTTCATCATTAGTGCTGAACTACAACGCTGCTGGGAGCTATGCTTTGACGGCTGATAGTGGGAGCATGACGGCACAATAAGGCTGACCTAGAATCAAAACAAACTTGAGACTGCTACACCTCCAAACAAAATATGAGGGATGTCCTGCATAAGCAGCTCCGAAATATAGGAAACGGGAGAAAAACCATGAAATTTGGCTTTTCTCCCGTTTCCTTGCAATATCGATAAAATAAATACGATCCAAATGCTAATCTTAATATCCCCTGACGTACCCGGAAAAGACCCATTAAGATTTCTCTATATTGTCAAATACTGGTCTATTTGAGAGGAAGATACCGCAGGTGAAAGAAAGAGATACTCGCTTGCCTTCTTATGTTTTCCCGCAGCATAATTTAATCCATATCGAAAGTGTTCATACTTGGATGTAAGCTGATTCCTGAGAC
>NZ_AZCZ01000043.1 GCF_001434055.1 Levilactobacillus parabrevis ATCC 53295
GTTGCACTTGATTTGACAATTGGGGAGCAATTTTACTTGATAGGCATTTACACGGAAAAGCTTGCTATTTTTGTGAGAATTCAGTATGATAGGTAACTGTGCAAAAGCACAAACCCTTAACTTAGTTGGTTCGACAACCACCGTCGGCTTACTCAGTTTAGGGCAATTATATGAAGGGTGGTACATTTACCATGGCTATTAGTCCAGAAAAGAAAAACGAAGTTATCAAGCAATACGCACGTCACGAAGGCGACACGGGTTCTACTGAAGTCCAAGTTGCTGTTTTAACCGCTGATATCAACGAAATCAACGTGCATATGCAAAATCACCGTAAGGATTTCCATTCCCAACGTGGTTTGATGAAGAAGATTGGTCACCGTCGTAACCTTTTGGCTTACTTACGGAAGACTGATGTTCAACGTTACCGTGAATTAATCAAGAGTTTAGGCCTGCGTCGTTAATTCGCCGCACCGACGAGTCCATTTCCCTCTGGGAGATGGACTTTTTTTGCGTGGGACACCTTCGTAGTTCAGTAATTGCCCAAAGTATGGTAGACTGGAGAAAGTTTAATCATGGACGAATCTAGGTAGCGATGCCTATAAGAAAAGACTGGTCGTAGTGGATCAGTGATTAACTTAAAACTAGTGAAAATACTTGAGGTGAACTTATGAGTGCGAAGATAAAAATTATTCCGTTCGGTGGTGTCCGCGAGAATGGAAAGAACATGTATGCCGTTGATGTTAACGGTAGTATTTATATTTTAGATTGTGGGTTAAAGTACCCGGAGAATGAGTTGTTGGGGATCGATGTTGTGATTCCCGACTGGAATTACTTACGTGAGAACAAGGATCGCATCGTTGCGGTCTTCCTGACCCACGGCCATGCCGACGCTATTGGTGCGTTGCCTTACTTCTTGAGTGAGTTCAACGTTCCAGTTTTCGGGTCCGAAATGACAATTGCGTTAGCTAAACTGAACGTTGCCGATGAACCCAAGGTGAAAAACTACGATGATTTCCACGTGGTTGACGAAAAGACTGAAATTGACTTCGGTGACGTGGTCGTTTCCTTCTTCTCAACGACCCACTCGATCCCAGAATCTATGGGAATCGTCTTGAAGACGGATGAAGGCCAAATCGTATACACCGGGGACTTCAAGTTTGATCAGACGGCTAAGCCAGGTTATCAAACGGATTATGCTCGGCTTGGGGCCATTGGTCAGGCCGGCGTCTTAGCCGTGCTGAGTGACTCTGCCAACGCTGAAAATCCGACGATGAATGCTTCCGAACAGGAGATTGCCGAATCTATCGAGGAAACTTTCAACTATCGTAACGGTCGTGTGGTCGTTGCCTGTGTCGCGTCAAATATCTTGCGGATTCAACAAGTCTTTGACGCCGCCGTTAAGACGGGGCGGAAGGTTTGTTTGACTGGGCAAGACCTGGAAAAGATCGTCAACACGGCGATGAATCTGGGTAAGCTATCCTTTGACGACGACCTTCTAGTAACGCCAGAACAACTCGACAGCTTAGATCCTGCTGAAACGGTAATCCTCCAGACTGGTAAGATGGGTGAACCCATCAAGGCAATTCAACGGATGGCCAACAAGCAGGAAAAGACGCTTAACTTGCAAGAAGGCGACTTGGTCTACATCACGACCACCCCTTCACACGCCATGGACACGACGGTTGCCCAGACACGGGACATGGTTTACCGTGCCGGTGGTGAAGTGAAGGCAATCTCCGATGAAATGAATTCGTCAGGTCACGCCTACAAACGTGACTTGCAACTCATGTTGAACCTGTTGAAACCTAAGTACTTGGTTCCTATTCAAGGGGAATACCGGTTATTGAACGCTCACGCCAACGCTGCAATGGAGTTGGGTATGCCAGCCGATCACGTCTTCATCCTCGCAAAGGGTGATGTTCTGACTTACGACAAGGGGACTATGGGTCTTGGTGAAGGCATCGATGTTAGTGATACCATGATCGATGGGATCGGTGTCGGTGATATCGGGAATATCGTCTTGCGTGACCGGAAAGTCTTGGCCGACGATGGGATCTTTATCGCCGTAGTGACGATTGACCGTAAGAAGAAGCAAATTGTGGCGGAACCTAAGATTACGTCACGTGGTTTCGTCTACGTCAAGGCTAACAAGGACTTGATGCAGGAGAGTGGTCAAATTATCAGTAAGGCCGTTCAAAACAACCTTGATAATAAGGAATTTGATTGGGGCCATTTGAAGCAGGATGTCCGTGAACATTTGAGTCACTACCTCTTTGAACAGACCCATCGACGTCCCGTAATCTTACCGGTTATCATGGAAGTCAACCAGCACCATCGTCGTGCAAGCAGCAAAGACAAGGCGAACACGGGGAAGGAACAGGCCAAAGACGTCAAGGCACCTGCTAAGCCTAAGGCCAAGTCGAAGCCGAAAGCTAAGGGTAGCAATGCGCCCAAGGCTAAGACAGCTGGCAACAAAGCCGCAGCAACGACTAAGGATGGTCAGGCAACGCATAAGCCACGACGTAATCGGAAGCGGCGGCCACATGCAGCTAAGCCGGCTGAAACAACAGACAAACAGTAAAAATACGAACGGACCGAGACCATTTGGCGTCGGTCCGTTTTGATTCAACCAATTCTGGTCCAGAAAGGAATGTGCTATGGGAGAATTTTCTAGTCCCGCCGCTCGTGAACAGGCCGTTGTCCGGGCTCACCAGGCGTTTGATGCGGGGGAGTGGTCCACGGCGACTGAATGGTTTGAACGGCTCTATAATGACCAGCAAACGGCCGAATTCAATCGCTATTTGGTCGCGAGTCTCTACCATGATGAGAAATACTTGGTGGCGGAGCAATTTGCCGCGGAACAGGACGCGGTTTATTTGACGACTGCGGAAACGTTTCAGCTACGGTTAGACGTAGCACTGAAAAATCAACAGTTTATTTTCGCTCGAGAGTTCTGTGAGCTGCCCGCGGCGAAAAGCTGGCGTGAAACGGGAATTACCCAGATTGTCAGTGCCGAGGAGGCCTCGCGTCGGACGTTAGGTGAAACGCAACGGGTCTTGGCCAAGCAATTCTATCATCTGGGGGATGTGGACTTCGATGAACAGCGGCAACGCTTGACGCACGCACGTCAACTGCCACTCAAGGAGTTCATGCAGGGCGTTCAGTACCTGTTGGTCGACCCCTTTTTGCATCCCTTGATACGTGCGACGCTGTTGGAAGAGCTCTTACGGCTACACACGACGAAGACGGTCCACCTTCACTGGTTGGACGACGAGGATTACACGTTAGACACCAGTCAATTGCAGCCGGTGGGGGCAAGTCAGGCTGCCCGCACCATGCAAAATTATCTGCATGAAGACTTGGGGCAGCGCGATCCGATGCTTGCGGCTAGCGTTTCGCAAACAATTACGTTACAATTGATGATGCTGTATCCGTTTATCGACAAGATTATTCGGAATCCACTGGCTTGGGTCCAGGTCGTGGCGCAGCAACCGGTGACAGATCAGACCGGTGCGGCAGAATTAAATGAAATTTCTGAGTGGCAAAACCGCTTAAATCACTTCATGAGGGCATTATTTGGGCCGATTAACCATGAAAATCATGAAAAACCGTAAATTCGGCAAGATTTTAGTTTACAAATAATTCTGCAGCATATATACTGGTCAAGGATTCTTTTTTGGGAGGGTTCCAGCTTTCCCTTTCTGAAAAGAAGTAGTATAATTTTACGCAAAGGGTGATTAATTTTCCTTGTGAGAAGAGATTGTCCTTGCGATAAAATACAGGAGGGTTTCATTAATGGCTGAAAAAGAACATTATGAAAGAACTAAACCCCATGTAAATATTGGTACTATTGGCCATATTGACCATGGGAAAACGACGTTAACTGCTGCAATCACTAAGGTACTTGCTGACAAAGGTTTAGCAAAGGCCGAAGATTACGCTGATATCGATGCTGCTCCAGAAGAACGTGAACGTGGTATCACGATCAACACTGCCCACGTTGAATACGAAACTGAAAAGCGTCACTATGCGCATATCGATGCCCCAGGACATGCTGACTACATCAAGAACATGATCACTGGTGCTGCCCAAATGGACGGTGCTATCTTGGTTGTTGCTGCTACTGATGGTCCTATGCCACAAACGCGTGAACACATTTTGCTTGCTCGCCAAGTTGGTGTTAACTACATCGTTGTCTTCTTAAACAAGACCGACTTAGTTGATGACGACGAATTGGTCGACTTAGTTGAAATGGAAGTTCGTGAGTTGTTGTCCGAATACGATTACCCTGGTGACGATATTCCTGTTGTTCGTGGTTCCGCTTTGAAGGCTCTTGAAGGCGACGAAGAACAAACTAAGGTTATCCTTCACTTGATGGACATCGTTGATGACTACATCCCAACTCCAGAACGTGAAAACGACAAGCCTTTCCTTATGCCTGTTGAAGACGTCTTTACGATCACTGGTCGTGGGACTGTTGCTTCCGGTCGTATCGACCGTGGGATGGTTAAGGTTGGTGACGAAGTTGAAATCGTTGGTTTACATGACGACGTATTGAAGACTACTGTTACTGGTCTTGAAATGTTCCGTAAGACGTTGGACCTTGGTGAAGCCGGGGATAACGTTGGTGCCTTACTTCGTGGGATTAACCGTGAACAAGTTGTTCGTGGCCAAGTTCTTGCAAAGCCAGGTTCGATCCAAACCCACAAAGAGTTCAAGGGTGAAGTCTACATCTTGAGCAAAGAAGAAGGTGGCCGTCATACGCCATTCTTCTCAAACTACCGTCCACAATTCTACTTCCACACCACTGATATCACTGGTGTTATCGAATTGCCTGATGGCGTAGAAATGGTTATGCCTGGTGATAACGTGACGTTCACTGTTGAACTGATCCAACCAGCTGCCATTGAAAAGGGTACTAAGTTCACTGTTCGTGAAGGTGGCCACACCGTTGGTGCCGGTACCGTTACGGAAATTGACGACTAATTAATTTCATTAATTAGTGTGCCTTGAAAGAGGGGCTGAAGGGGTGACCTTTCAGTCCTTTTTTCGTGCCTAAATATCGTAATGAGCCGGGTGGCGATTTCAGTGAGTCATGGCTGAGAATCCGGAATAATCGGTTCGTGATGGTAAATTACCGGTAGCGGTTTATTTTTACCGGATTTTCAGAGAAAAATTTAAGGAAAGCCGCGTCATTCACGGCATTTCAGCAAAAATCATTTTACAATTCGGATAGCATAAGGTACACTTATACAGTATGCAATTGATAGAATTGTAAATAGTAATATCTTTCATTTCGGAGGGAAAATAATGGCTGCAAAATGGGAAAAAAAGGACTCTAATCAAGGCGAATTAACCTTTGAAATTGCTCCTGATATGATCAAGGATGGTCTGGACAAGGCCTTCAAGCGTACCAAGAAGAACCTGGCTGTACCTGGTTTCCGTAAGGGCCGTGTACCACGTCAAATCTTCGACCAAATGTACGGTGAAGAAGCATTGTACCAAGATGCTTTGAACATTGTGTTACCAGATGCTTACGAAGAAGCTATCAAGGAGGCTGGTATCGAACCAGTCGACCAACCCCAAGTGGATGTTGAATCCATGGACAAGGGTAAGGCTTGGGTTCTGAAGGCCGTTGTTACGGTTAAGCCAGACGTTAAGCTTGGTGACTACAAGGGCCTCAGCGTAACGAAGCAAAACACGCGGGTTTACCAAAAGGACATCGATGCCGAATTAGAAAAGCAACGTCAACAACAAGCCGAATTAGTGCTTAAAGAAGACGAAGCCGCTGCTAAGGGCGACACTGTTGTGATTGACTTCGACGGTTACGTTGATGGCAAGCAATTCGATGGTGGCAAGGCTGACAACTACTCCTTGGAATTAGGTTCTAACTCCTTCATCCCTGGCTTCGAAGACCAATTAGTTGGTCACAAAGCCGGCGATGACGTTGACGTTAAGGTTACTTTCCCTAAGGACTACCAAGCCGAAGACTTACGTGATAAGGAAGCCACTTTCAAGGTTACCCTCCACGAAGTTAAGGAAAAGCAATTACCAGAATTGGACGATGAATTCGCTAAGGATGTTGACGAAGACGTTGACAGCTTAGAAGAATTACAAGCCAAGACGAAGGACAGCTTGAAGGAACAAAAGACCCAAGCTGCTCACGATGCTATCGAAGACGAAGCTATCAGCGAAGCCGTTGACAACGCCGAAATCGCCGACATCCCAGAAGCTATGCTGAAGGATGACATCAACCGTCAAATGGACCAATACCTGGCTAACATGCAACAACAAGGTATCGAACCAAAGATGTACTTCCAATTGACTGGGACGACCGAAGACGACTTACGGAAGCAATTCACCGATGGTGCCGAAAAGCGGGTTAAGACTAACCTTGTTCTTGAAGCCGTCGTTGCTGCTGAAAAGATCGAACCTTCAGAAGACGAAATCAGTGCTGAAGTTAAGGACTTAGCTGGCCAATATGGCATGGAAGAAAGTGCTGTTCGCAGTGCCCTTTCAGATGACATGTTAAAGCATGACATTGCTATCAAGAGCGCCGTTGACTTGATTGCCGATTCCGCAAAGCAAGACAAGAAGAAGGACTCAGAAGATAAAGACTAATTCTTTATCCAATTGAGGACTTGACCGGGACGACAGTCGCTGTTGTCCCGGTTTTTCATTAGAATCAGGTTTTCTGAGCCGCTGAGGCAAATTGATTTTATCGTGGGCTTATCTGTGGTATAGTACACGATTGATAGGGAAATCTGGTTAGTTCGACAGGTTTACTGACACAAAGCTTTTTGTAATGAGTTAGGCTTAAGCCTGGAGAGAAAGGGTGAAGTTTATTGTTTGAAAACACCGAAACGAATGGCCCAGTGACCTGTTCTTTTTGTGGTAAATCACAAGATCAAGTTAAGAAGATCGTTGCCGGCCCAGGTGTTTACATCTGTAATGAATGTATTGACCTCTGTAAAGAAATCATTGATGAAGAATTCAGCCAAGACAGCGCACAAGAAACCTTGGAAGTGCCTACGCCTGCTGAAATCGTCAACACGCTCGACCAATACGTTATCGGTCAAAACGAAGCTAAGCGGACATTATCCGTTGCCGTTTACAACCACTATAAGCGGGTAAACGAAATGGCTCAGGCTGACGACGAAGGCCCTGAACTGCAAAAGAGTAACATCGCGGTGATCGGACCTACTGGTTCCGGGAAGACTTACCTGGCGCAAAGCCTGGCTAAGATTTTAAACGTTCCATTTGCGATCGCAGATGCCACAACCTTGACTGAAGCTGGTTATGTGGGTGAAGACGTTGAAAATATCCTGTTGAAGCTGTTGCAAAACGCCGATTATGACGTGGATCGCGCCGAAAAGGGTATCATTTACATTGATGAAATCGATAAAATTGCTAAGAAGTCCGAAAACGTTTCGATTACTCGTGACGTTTCCGGTGAAGGGGTTCAACAAGCCCTTCTGAAGATTCTTGAAGGGACGATTGCCAACGTTCCGCCTCAGGGTGGCCGTAAGCATCCCCAACAAGAATTCATTCAAATCGACACGACCAACATTCTCTTCATCGTTGGTGGGGCCTTTGACGGCATTGACGGGATCGTCAAGCGCCGTCTGGGTGACCAAACAATTGGGTTTGGTGCCGACAGTAAGGAACAAAATGTCTTGGCTTCCGGCGACAGCCTGATGCAACACGTGATTCCAGAAGACTTGCTCCAATTCGGTTTGATTCCAGAATTTATCGGCCGGTTGCCAATTTTGACAGCCCTCGAAAAGCTGGATGAAAACGACTTGGTTCGGATCTTAACGGAACCTAAGAACGCGTTGGTCAAGCAGTATGAGAAGTTACTGTCCCTCGATGATGTTCAACTGGAATTCCAGCCAGCTGCACTTCGTGAAATGGCCAAGTTAGCCATTGCGCGGAATACGGGTGCCCGTGGGTTGCGGTCAATCATTGAAGACGTGATGCGTGATATCATGTTCGACCTGCCTAGTCGTGATGACGTGGCAAAGGTTGTGATTACGGCTGAAACCGTAACCGACCATGCCGAACCTGAAGTCATCTTAAAGGATCAAAAAGCTTCATAATTGTCACACTGTGTGGCGTAGCGACCGGCCTTGGGGTTGGCCGCTTTTTTTATGGCCGCGTAAAGGGTTGGGGGAGTGGGCTTTAACCGCTTTATTGCAGAATGCCTGTTCGAGAAAGTCTCCAGTGAGGTGACGTTCTGTGTTAGAATAATGAAAGATATTTGGAGAGGATGGCATTAACCAATGGAAGTCAATCACGTAGAATTAGTCATGAGTGCGGTTGACCCCGCACAGTACCCAACGACGGGGTATCCAGAAATTGCGCTGGTCGGCCGATCAAACGTCGGGAAGTCTTCACTGACCAACGTTCTGATCAATCGGCGCTCGTATGCTCGGACGTCCAGTCAACCGGGAAAGACTCAGACCCTGAACTTTTATAACGTCGAGGATCAACTCTACTTCGTCGATGTCCCTGGCTACGGTTACGCCAAGGTTTCCAAGTCGGAACGGGAGAAGTGGGGGCAGATGATCGAAACGTATCTGACCCAACGCGACCAATTAAAAGGGGTTGTTTCCCTCGTTGATGCCCGGCACGCACCGACGGAAGACGATGTTCAGATGTATCAGTATCTAGCTTACTTTAACCTGCCAACGCTGATCGTTGCCACTAAGAGTGACAAGATTGCTCGTGGCAAGTGGAACCAAGCCGTGAGTCAGATCAAGAAGGCAATGAACCTGCCTAATACCGATAACATCATCATGTTCTCAGCACCGAAGAAGGTCGGGAAGGATGCCGTATGGAACTGGATTGAAGAACAAGCCTTTGGGGAGGAATAGGAATGGAATTTAATGACTATCAAAAAGCTGCGAACCGGACGTTGTACGGCAACGAACAGGTTCTAACCAACTGCGCTTTGGGGCTAGCTGGCGAGTCGGGCCAAGTTGTCGATCTCGTGAAGAACTACACCTTTCACGGTCAGGACATGGACCACGAAGCTATCGTCAAGGAAATGGGCGACGTGCTCTGGTATCTCAGCCAGATTGCCCAGTGGGCCGACATCGACTTCGATGAAGTAGCCCAGGATAACATTAAACGCCTTAACGAGCGTTACCCCCACGGGTTCCAACCGGAACGGTAATCGCTTGGCTGTTCAAAGCAAAGTCTAAAATAAAAGGACCCACGGAATTCTCCGTGAGTCCTTTAACTTTCGACGTTAGTCTTGACTGTGATCCTGTTCGTGTTTTGATTTATCGGCGTTGATCAAGCCTTTAGCGCGCTTGTTATCCTTGTGGGCATCGTCACGCTTCAAAAACTTGTCGCGTTTCACGTCCGTGGGGTCCATCTCAGCAAATTTACCGAACATGGAGTCAAGGTCATCCTGGCGTTTTACTTTAAGAGCCATTCAAGCCACCTCCTTGTCTTTAGCAGTATCATAGCAGAATTCCTGAGATTTGTCATTTATCAGGGTGAGGCTTGGCAAAAACCGAAGAAATTCGACTGATTTATGGTCGATAAAAATAATCTGGGAATCGGCGCTGTGGCTGGGTTGAATTGCTTGCACCAAACACGTATTCGGCTTATACTTGACAAGCTAATTCGAGAAATGAACGGGAGGTTAGGCCCTTGGCATCGGAATATTTGGAACACAAACTGGCGTTACTGCCGGGCCTTCCCGGCTGTTATTTGATGAAGAACATCAACAGCCAGATTATCTACGTGGGGAAGGCAAAGAACCTGAAGAACCGGGTGCGGTCGTACTTTAAGAGTAGCCACACCGGGAAGACGGCGCAGTTGGTCAGTGAAATCGTGGATTTTGAAACGATTATCACCTCGACCGACAAGGAGGCTTTCCTCCTAGAAATCACGCTGATTCAAAAGCATCAACCGTACTTCAACATTAAGCTGAAGCGGGGTACCGGGTACCCGTACATCAAGATCACTAACGAACGCGATCCGCAATTGCTACTGGTCAGCGATATCAAAAAGGATGGGGCCTATTATTTTGGACCGTACCCTAACGTTTACGCGGCTGAGGAAACTATTCACTTTCTACAGAAGGTCTATCCGCTACGACGGTGTACCGGTTATCAGGGGCGGCCGTGTCTGTACTATCACATGGGACAGTGTCTCGGCGCTTGCTTCAAGGAGGTTCCCCAAGCCGATTACGACGAACAGATCAAGAAAATCAAATCCTTCTTAAATGGAAACGTTGGTCACGCCGAAAAGAAATTATCCGACCGAATGACGGCGGCGGCCGCTGACATGGCTTATGAACGGGCAGCCGATCTGCGTGATCAGATTCGTTACATCGAGGCCACCGTGGAAAAGCAGAAGATTATTTCTAATGACAGTACGCCACGGGACATCTTCAACTTCTATTTGGATAAGGGGTGGTTGTCGATTCAAGTCTTCTTCATTCGCCAGGCACGTTTGATGAAGCGGGAGAAACGGCTCTTTCCAATCGTCAGCACGGCTGAGGAAGAACTGGCTAGCTTTATCGTCCAGTTCTATCAGCGAAAGAATACGGTGTTGCCACGTGAAATCCTGGTGCCGGCTAGTATTGATGCTGCCAGCATTGAGGAAGTCCTCCACGTGCCCGTCAGAACGCCGCAGCGGGGCACTAAACGTGATCTATTGGACATGGCTGCTAAGAACTCGCGACTGGTCTTAGAAGAGAAGTTTCGGCTGTTAGAGCTCGATGAAGGCAAGACGACTGGGGCCATGAAGGAAATCACCGATGCTCTGGGCATTGCGCCTGGACACAAGATTGAAGCGTTTGACCACTCCCACATTCAAGGGGCCGATTTAGTTTCGGCAATGGTGGTCTTCGTTGACGGTCAACCCAATAAGAAGTTGTACCGAAAATATAAATTACGAACGGTCGATCACGCCGATGAAACGGCTAGCACTTTGGAAGTGATTCGGCGGCGTTATGGGCGGTTACTCAAGGAACACGCACAGATGCCGGACCTGATCTTAATGGATGGGGGCGACATTCAGATGAATGCGGTCAAGGAAGTTCTGTCGGATGAATTTGACCTCCACATTCCAGTTGCCGGAATGGTCAAGAACGATCACCATAAGACGGCTGATCTACTGTTCGGTCCCGATGATCATCACATCCATTTGGATCCTAAGAGTCAAGGCTTCTACCTTGTTCAGCGGATTCAAGACGAGGTGCACCGGTTCGCCATTACTTTCCACCGACAGGTTCACAGCAAGAATTCGCTGAGTTCACGGCTTGACCGAATCCCTGGGGTGGGGCCCAAGACGCGGAATAAATTGTTGCGGAAATTTGGCTCGACCAAGAAAATTGGTGAGGCTAGTGTGGATGATCTGCGGGAATTAGGCGTTAGTAAAACCGTTGCGCAGACGATTCGGTTGACCCTGCAGGCCGAGACGGCTGAAATAAAAAATCCGCGGACGCCAACGAAACTTTGACGTGACGGCCGTTTGCCGGTATACTGGCTAGCAGGATACTTTACGAAGAAAGCAGCACGCGCTGGTTTAGAAAACGAGGAATAATAATTATGTTTGTAGATCAAGTTAAAATTGACGTCAAAGCCGGTAAGGGTGGCGACGGGATGGTTGCCTTCCGTCGGGAAAAATTTGTGCCCAATGGTGGACCAGCCGGTGGTGATGGTGGACGCGGTGGTAACATCGTATTCACCGTTGACGAAGGCTTACGGACGCTGATGGACTTCCGGTACCAACGGAAGTTCAAGGCCAAAAATGGGGGCAACGGCGCCATCAAGTCCATGACTGGCCGCGGTGCCGCGGACACGATCATCAGTGTCCCCCAAGGAACAACGATTTATAATAACGAAACGGGTGCCGTCATTGCCGATTTAGTGGCCAATGACGATTCCGCCATCGTGGCCAAGGGTGGCCGTGGTGGTCGGGGCAATATTCACTTTGCCTCACCTAAAAATCCCGCACCAGAAATCGCCGAAAATGGGGAACCTGGGCAGGAATTTGAAATTCGCTTGGAATTAAAGGTTCTCGCTGATGTCGGCTTGGTTGGATTCCCATCCGTTGGGAAGTCAACGCTGTTGTCGACGGTCACGAGTGCCAAGCCAAAGATTGCGGAATATCACTTTACAACGCTGGTCCCTAACCTGGGGATGGTGCGATTACCTGATGGTCGTGACTTTGTAATGGCCGATTTACCCGGTTTGATCGAAGGGGCCGCTAATGGGGTTGGTTTAGGCTTCCAATTCTTACGGCACGTTGAACGGACGCGGGTTATCCTGCATCTGATCGACATGAGTGGTCTCGAAGGTCGTGACCCTTATGAAGACTTTGAAAAGATTAATGAAGAACTCAAGACGTACGATCCCGACATTTTGAAGCGGCCACAGATCGTGGTTGCCAACAAGATGGATATGCCGGACTCCGCTGACAACTTGGCTAAGTTCAAGGAAGACTTGAAGCAAGACGAGTTGTTGGCTCAGGCACCGGAAGTCTATGCAGTGTCCGCACTGACGCACGATGGGTTAACACCATTGCTGCAACGGACGGCTGACATTCTGGCCGCAACGCCGAAGTTCCCAGTCAAGCAAGAAGAAGTGGTCGAAAAGGCCGAATACGACTTCAAGCCTGAAGCGGAATTTGAAATCACGCAGGACGCCGATGGTACTTGGATTCTGACCGGTGACAAGCTGCTGAAGCTCTTCCGGATGACCGATATCAACCATGACGAAAGCCTGTTACGCTTTACCCGTCAAATGCGGGGAATGGGTGTCGACAATGGTCTGCGAGATCATGGTGCCAAGAACGGTGACCTGGTCAAGATCGACGACTTCACCTTTGAATATATGGCTTAAATGGGTGTTGCCAGTGGGACCGATTGGACTTAGTCTGATTGGTCTACAGGGGCAATAGCCGACTCAATAGTTTAGCGCCAAAAAAGCGTGGTCAATCAAGACTTGAATCCTGATTGACCACGCTTTAATTTTGAATGTTATGAGAATAATTGCCAATTACTTGCCCCTAGTGGGTGTTAACTTACAATGTTAGTTTTAACCAAGTCGTGGGCTTGACCACTTGCTTTTTGTCAGCAAAGGCGCCAGCAAACTTAATCTTAACGGTCTTCAGATTGGGGTTAGTCTTTTCACTGGCAAGGCCGGTGGCAAATGTGGCGAGCTTGCCTTTGGCTGGAATGGTCTTTCCAGCGCTGGCATCGCTCAGTTGGTTGGCCGCATTTAACTGACGGTTGCCACTGAGTCGGATACTTTGAATGCCATCGGTGGTTACGGCCTGCTTCCCCCGGTTATAAATGGTAAACTTAACCTGTAGCGTGTAGTAGGGACTCTTGATCTGAGCCAAATTCAGGGCCTGAGCCGCCATGCGTTTGGCCGCGGCCGTCTTGGCGGTGTTCTTAATGACCCGAACGGTCGTGACCTTGTACGTCAAATTACCAGATTTAATGGTCGTTTGGGGATGCTTGATGGTGCTCAACGTCAGTTGGGTTCCGACCTTGTCGAAGGTGTACTGACCAGCCTTCTTGAGGTTGCCCGACTTCTTGTAGCGTGTACTCTTGGTCAACTTGGCCTGCGGGTGATACGTCTGTGCCTCTTCTTTATGCGAAGTGGCGGATGACGTTACCGCAGCATCCGGTTCCTTGGCACTGTAACTACTGGATTGGCTACTGCTATTCTTGAAGCTGGCAGTGCTCTTTTGGCCGCTGGATTGGCAACCAGCGAGTCCTAGGGTGAGAAGACTGAGGCTGAGCAGCAATGATGCTTTGATGAAACGCATGGTAAAACTCCTTTCAACCGAATAAGATTTGATGGAGCACCAGGCGGTAGCCGTAGAGGCGCTGAGGTGATTTCTGCGCGATGAATAGGCTGGCCTGGGGGTCGACCTGTTGCGTGCGGGTCCGTAGCTGGTCCAGCGTTAGTGGTCGGCCGGTCCCAGTGACGAGATGAAGCTGGTGGGGCTTGGTTTGTAGATCGACCACCGGCACTTGCTGACCGTCGTGCTCCCAGTACAGGCGCAGGGCGGGATGCAGGTCGATGGTCGACAGGTTAAAGTCAATGAGCCGCATGTTTTGTTGCCCCCAATCACAAGCTTACCTCGATTATACCGAATTTTAGGAAAGAACCCTAGCAATAATCCCCTTCACTGGGAATGGTCGGTTTTGAGAGTTGCGATTTTACCCAAAATCCCCTAAAATAGTGGACGGACTTTAATTATAGAATAGGAACGAAAAAATATGGAAATTCAATTTTTAGGGACGGGCGCCGGGTCACCCGGAAAGTTTCGGAATGTGACCAGTACGGCGTTGCGCTTACTCGATGAGCGCAATTCAGTGTGGCTGTTCGACGTGGGTGAAGCCACCCAGCACCAGATTCTGCGGACCACGTTAAAGCCGCGGAAGATCGATAAGATTTTTATTACCCACCTGCATGGTGACCATATTTTTGGGCTACCAGGTCTCTTGAGTAGCCGGTCGTTTCAGGGCGGCAATGAGCCGCTGACTATCTACGGACCCAAAGGGATTCGGGATTTTGTGGAAGTCAGTATGCGCGTCTCCGAGACCAAGCTGTCCTATAAGATTCACTACCGCGAATTATCCGCGGACGGCATGATTTTCGAAGATGATAAGTTTCGAGTTTACGCCCAGCACCTTGATCACCGCATCGAATGCTTTGGCTACCGGGTCGTTGAAAAGGATCATCCGGGAGAATTGATGGTCGACAAGCTACGAGAAGCTCAGATTCCGTCTGGACCAGTTTACGGTGAATTGAAGGCCGGCAAGACGGTCACGCTTCCTGATGGGCGTACCGTGAGCGGGGCGGACTTCCTGGGACCAAGTCAACCTGGCCGTATCGTTGCTCTCTTGGGTGACACCCGGCAGACCCGTAACGCCGCTCGTCTGACACAAGACGCCGATGTATTGGTGCATGAGAGTACGTTTGCCAAGGGTGAAAGCAAGCTGGCACGGGCCTACTATCACTCAACCAATATTCAAGCGGCTGAGCTGGCTAAACGGACCAATGTGAAGATGTTGCTGCTCAACCATATCTCAGCGCGTTACACGGGTAAGATGGCGTTAGAGCTACAGCAACAGGCACGTGAGGTCTTTAAGAACACACGGGTCGTCAAGGACTTTGATGAATACAATGTGCCATTTCAAAAAATAACTGCGGAGGGTGCTCAGAAATGAAAAATCAATGGCGAATCGTTTTAACAATCTTACTAGTTATCGTGGTGGCAATTTTTGCCATTCTAAACGTAGAAAGTGTCCCGGTTTCTTTTGGATTCACAACGGTTCATTGGCCATTGATTTTGATTCTGTTGGTGTCAATCCTGATCGGCGCGGTCTTGATGATTCTCTTCTCAACCATCACCGTCTTCCAACACAACCGAGCATACAAGGACTTGGAGCAGAGCAGTAATGAACGCATTGACGCACTGACCAAGGACAATGACCGCCTGACCAAGCGGCTGCAAAACTCCAAGAGTAAGCAGATCACTGGGCAACAGGAGAAGCAGTTACAAGATTTAGAGAAAGAAAACGCTGAATTAAAGGCAAGATTAGCTGGAGAGTCTAAAGACTAGCTACATTTAAGTGAAATGACCGTACCAGTTGGTTAATTTCAAGCTTAAAAGTTATCTTAGCCGAAGGAGGCCAAGGGTGGAGCCGGCTGTGGCGACGGTGTTAGACCGGGCGACTGCTCCTTCCCGGTCTTACAGCGTGGGACGCGCTTGGAAATTCGCATGAACCACGCGAGGTTTCAAACCGAACCGAAAGCCAGGTCTTTGGCTGCAGGTGGTCCCCACAGCAGGTGGAATCCTTGGCAACCGTAGGCGACAACTTTTAGCTTAGTTGAAAAATAACAAGAACCGATAGCGAGGAGCGGTGCCAGTGACACCGCTTTTCTAACGTTTAGAAAGGATGATTTGCTGGTGATTGCCGCACAATACCAATGGAACATTAAAAATGTTGACCAGCCCTCCGCGGAGGCACAGGCACTAGCGAAGACTGCAGAGATTTCACCGATTGTTGCTCAGATTTTGTGGAATCGGGGCTATCAGACGTCGGACACCGCGCACGCCTTCTTGAATCCCGGGCCAGAACAACTGCATGATCCCAGCCTTTTACACGACATGCAGAAGGGGGTCGACCGAATTGAGGATGCCATCGGGAGTGACCAGCAGATTACGATCTACGGGGACTACGATGCTGATGGGGTCACGAGTACGTCGATTCTTTATGAAACACTCAATGAGATGGGGGCCAAGGTCAATACGTACATTCCTAACCGGTTTACTGACGGCTACGGGCCTAACGTGGCGGCTTTTAAGAAGCTGATTGCAGCGGGAACCCAACTCATTGTGACGGTGGACAACGGGGTCGCTGGTAATGAGGCGATTGCGGCGGCAAATGAGGCGGGAGTGGACGTGGTTGTCACGGACCATCACGAACTTCCCCAAGAGCTACCCGCTGCCTATGCCATTATTCATCCCCGGTATCCCGGTGCTGAGTATCCCTTTGGCGGCTTATCCGGTGCTGGGGTGGCCTTTAAGGTGGCTCAAGCGTTGCGCGAGGAAATTCCACAGGATGTCTTGGATCTCGCGGCTATCGGGACGGTTGCTGATCTGGTGCCACTGGTTGATGAAAATCGGGTGCTGGTCTACTTTGGTCTTCAACTGTTAAAGCAGGACGAACGACCGGGTTTGCAAGCGCTGATGGCTGGGGCAGGCATTAAGCCTGAAGAACTGACCGAGCAATCGATTGGCTTCGGTATCGCGCCCCGGTTGAATGCATTGGGCCGGCTAGAAGATGCCAGTCCAGCTGTCGAGCTACTGACGACACTGGATGACGCACGGGCTAAGGAATTGGCGCAACAGACCGAGGAGAAGAATCGTAAACGCCAGGAACTGGTTCAACAGATCAGTCAGGCGGCCTTGGCACAGGCTGAGGACGCCGATCATCGTAACCGGGCCGCACTGATCATTAGTGGGCATGACTGGCACGAAGGCGTTCTGGGAATTGTTGCCAGCAAAGTCGTTGAGACGACGGGTAAGCCAGCGTTGGTGTTGAACGTGAACGAAGATGGTCGGGCCAAAGGGTCTGGTCGAAGCGTGGCTGCATTTAATCTCTTTGAGGCCTTAGACGGCCATAGAGACCTGATGACGGCATTTGGCGGTCATCACATGGCTGTTGGGCTAACGGTGCCTAGTGAGCAGTTAGGCGCCTTAGCTGATGCCTTGGACCAGGAGGCGGCCAATCAGAAGCTGACCGAAAGTGGGCCAGCTGAAGTACCCGTTGCCGCTTCGTTAGAGGTTGGCACAGTTACGCCCAAACTCTATCAGGAGCTGGCACAGTTGGCACCGTTCGGTACGGACAATAGTCAGCCGTTGTTTGCCTTTGAAACGGCCACGTTGACGCAAATCAAGGCGATTGGTAAAGACAAGTCTCACTTGAAGTTTCAGCTTCAAGAGGGCAATCATCAGCTCGATGCCATTCAATTTGGTGCCGGGAAGAATGTGGCAGCCCTGAGTGCGGAGCCGGATTCGGCGGCCGTTCTGGGTGCCATCGAGGATAATGTCTGGCAGGGCCGGCATTCCCTACAGGTGATGGTCAAGGATCTCCGCTTGGCGGATAATCCGGTAAAGGTTGAACGGACCAATCAGTTGCATCAAAAGATGTTCCAACAGCCGGGAACGTACGTGTTCTTCCACAACAACGTGTTTCGACAGTTAGCTAACCAACTGCCAGAAACCGCGACGGCACTGCTTTATGATGGGAGTGTGGCCGAAAAGTTGCCAGCCAATTCCACCGTGTTTATTGTGGATTGTCCGGATGCCACGACTGATTTGGAGACTGTTTTAAAACAACTTCAACCTACGCAAATCACCGCTTATCTCTATAAGAAAGAAAGTCTTTCGCAATTAGGGATGCCAACTCGCTCGCAATATGCTAAACTATTTAAGTTCGTTGCAACGCATCAACAAGTAGATGTGGGGCACCAACTGGCACAATTGGCAACTTTCTTGCAAATTCCACGAACCCAGTTAGTCTTCATGATTCAGGTGTTCTTCGAGTGTGGTTTCATCGCAATCGATCACGGCATCATGAATGGTGTGGCGAACCCGGAGCACAAGGATCTGACAGCGGCTCCGAGTTACCAACTTCGACAACAACAGATGCAGACGGAACAAGACCTCTTGGCCTGTCCGGCTGCGGCGTTAACGAAGCGTCTTGCCTCATTGATATAAAATAAAGGAGCTACTTAACTTATGGCAACTGATTTTACGAAATATATTGCTTCCGTTCCGGACTACCCAGAAAAGGGCATCATGTTCCGGGACATCTCCCCATTAATGGCGGACGGTGAGGCCTTCCACGCCGCAACCGATGAAATTGTCGCATACGCCAAGGATAAGGGCGTTGAAATGGTCGTGGGCCCAGAAGCCCGCGGATTTATTGTCGGCTGTCCCGTTGCGTACCAAATGGGCATTGGTTTTGCACCAGCTCGTAAGCAAGGCAAGTTGCCACGGCCAACGGTCAAGGCTTCATACGACTTGGAATACGGCACGTCAGCACTTTACCTGCACAAGGATGCCATCAAACCGGGCCAAAAGGTCTTGGTTACCGATGACCTCTTAGCCACTGGTGGGACCATTGGCGCAACCATCCAATTGGTCGAAGACCTGGGTGGTATCGTGGTTGGAACAGCCTTCCTGATTGAATTGAAGGAACTGCACGGTCGCGACAAGCTGAAGGGTTACGATGTCTTCAGTTTGATGACTTACTAAGATAATGAAAAATGGCTTTACCACCGGATCTCGGATGGTAAAGCCATTTTAATTTGGGTGTAAAAGTTATCGGATAGATTAGTGAGATTCGCATAGGCCGACATGATGAAAAGTTTATCATAAATGATTTTGAAATGAATATTGTCCCTCAATTGTCAAATCAAGTGCAA
>NZ_AZCZ01000044.1 GCF_001434055.1 Levilactobacillus parabrevis ATCC 53295
CAACAACAGTTGACATAGAACCGAAAAATATCATAAAAAGTCACAACGCACGTGAAAAGTACGTTGTGACTTTTTTAGAAATTCATTAGAAGATAACGACAGGTGTTCCGACGCTAACGTTTTTATAAACGGAACCAACCTTGGAAGGTGGCGTGTTGACACAGCCGTGTGACCCGTGACTCTTATACCAAGTGCCACCGTATTGCGGTTGCCAAGGCGAATCGTGAATCCCAACGCCGGTGTCATCAACAGGCATCCAGTACTTAACCTTAGAGGCGTAATTGGACCCGTTGTCGTTCTTACCACGTAACGTGGTGTTGCGTTCCTTGCTCCAAATTACCCAGACACCACTTGGCGTGTGGTGAGCGGTCGTTGGCAGGCCGGTGACAACTGCTGTGGAGACCACAAGCTTACCGTTCTTATAGACCCACATGTGCTGGTTAACTTTGTCGACTTCCACGTAAGAGTTGCCGATATCAGTACCGTTATTGTGGTAGCCACTCCCTTGAATAGCGGGGGTGCGTGACATCCCTTTGCCAGCTAGAACCAGCTTGCTGAGGGTTGGTGTCTCAGACTTGACCTTGATGCTCCAACCGTAAAGGCCAGCCTTGACCTTGACCGTTCCCCGCTTGGTGGACTTGAAGGTCCGGGTCTTGTTGATGGTGCCGTACTTGCTGCTGAGCTTGGTCAGGTAGCTCTTGATGGCAGAAGTGTTAGTCGCCAATTTACCATCCTTGAGCGTCAACCAGCTGGCTAACGTTTCGGCAGGGACGGTGATCTTGTGACCACTTAACTTGTAGACGTAACTTTCCTTCGTAATGGCAACGGCCTTTTCCTTAGCCGTCTTGAAACTAGTACTCTTAGTCGTAACCGCTGGCTCGCGGTAATCTTTGGAAACGTTGACCGTGGTTTCGCCCTTTTCAATGGCGTTGGTGATGGACGTTGCTAGCTTAGCCGCATCCAGCTGGTTCCCGTTTTGTTCCTTGGTGACTTCATATTGCCCATCTTTGTAGGTAAATGAAGCATCCTTGGCAGCCGTCCGCGTCGTATTCGCTTTGTTCGCGATATGGTCAGCTAACGCTTTGACGCTTTCCTGATTGGCGCTGCTGGCATTCAGCTTAATGCTGTCAGCCGTAGCGGTCGTGACGTGGACTGGCCAGGACCAAACGTTTTGCTTGGCAATTAGCTGCCGTAAAGCCGCCTGGGACGTAACTTTCAAATCAACCTTTTGGGTCTTGAAAGTCGCAACGGTCTTACTGCCATCCTTTAACGTTAATTCTTGATTCTTGAGTGCGGACTTGAGTTTCGTTGCCGCTTGATCGGCAGTACTGCCGCCGACATTAACCCCAGCAATCTCGGTATCCTTGAAGAATACTTTGGCTGAGGAATAGTGATACGCTTGGCCTACGTAAATCGCACCGACCGCGACAATTGCGGTCACGATGCCGATTATGAAGCCGGTTTTCTTTTTCATTGGTAGTGACCTCCTAAAATAAGCCAGTGGAAGGAAAGTCGTCGTCCTTAACGATCACATACTAGCATAAACCTAGCTTACTTCAAACTACCTTAAATGACAATCTTACTGCCTAATTGTTAGCGCTTTCGTAACTAATTAATTTTCTAATGTTAATATTTAAGGTTGTTGGTGTCGACGGTTACGGTGGTGAAAGGCTTTACCTTTGAGCCATAAATTTGTGCGCAAGCCGCTCATAGCTTGAATAGCGATAACTTAGGACTTGACCGAGAATTTGTGAAGGAATCGGTGGTGTAACTCATGGTGGCGTTCCTTGAGTAAGGGGCCGGTTAGGGGCGAACGATTGGGAACCTGAGGTGCAACAGCGGAGGGAATATGGTAAAAGTCAAAATATTTCCAAATTTCTTCGGATTCTGACTGGGATTGATGGTCGTGACGTGTACGGTGCGGGAATACTTTAAAATTAGCCACAAAAAAATCGCCGCTCCCGCAGGAACGACGATTTCAAAGTCATAATTGAATTACTTGAGGGCAGCTAAACCGTCCTTGGTAACTTGCTTCAAAGTAGCAGCTGACTTAGCCATTAAGTCCTTTTCCTTGTCGGATAATGGAACTTCAACAACACCAGCTAAACCGCTACCGTTGATGATAGCAGGCGTACCGATGAAGATGTCGTCTAAGCCGTATTCGCCGTTCAAAGCAGCGCCGATAGGTAATACGGCGTTTTCGTCACGCAAGATAGCTTTCGTAATCCGCATCAAGCAGGTTGCAACACCGTAGAAAGTGGCACCCTTCTTGTTGATGATTTCGTAAGCCTTGTTCCGCGTGTCGTCTTCGATCTTAGCTAAGTCATCGTCAGTCACACCTTGTTCCTTGGCAATGGCCTTCAATGGCTTGGAACCGATCGTAGCTTCGTCGTATGCGGCGAATTCGGAGTCACCGTGTTCACCCATGATGTAGGCGTCCACGTTCCGTGGGTCAACGTTGAACTTCTTAGCCAAAGCAACGCGTAAACGTGCCGTGTCCAATGAAGTCCCTGAACCGATAACCTTTTCCTTTGGGAAGCCTGAGAACTTCCAAGTAGCGTAAGTTAAGATGTCAACTGGGTTAGCAGCAACCACGAAGATACCATCGAAACCGGAATCAACAACGGGCTTAACGATTGAAGACAAGATCTTTAAGTTCTTGTTAACCAAGTCCAAACGCGTCTCGCCTGGCTTTTGTGGGGCACCAGCAGTGATTACGACGATGTCAGCATCGGCGCAGTCAGAGTAGTCACCGGAGTAGACTTTCTTAGGGGCAGTGAAGACTTGAGCATCTTCAAGGTCTAAGGCGTCTCCTTCAGTTCTATCCTTAATAACATCCACAATCACGAATTCTTCAGCTAAACCTTGGTTCATCATTGAGTAAGCGTATGAAGAGCCAACGGCCCCGTCACCAACGAGAACTACTTTTTGATGGTTTTTAGTAGTCAAATCCATTCATCTCCTAATAAATTTTTGACATCAAGGTACGCAAAAATACCCACTTGTAAGTATAACATGTAAACCAGAGGCCGACCACGGCCGGGCTTGAAAATTTGTGAAGACAGCGTTTTCTTTTAGTGAAACGATTCACCATGGGCAGAATCGGTGCAGTGGGGGGGGGACTATGCTATACTCAGGGGTGTTAATTTGGTATCGTCAGAATAATTTGCGCCAGCTGAACGGGGAGAACTGCGACCGTCCAGCTCTTTTGTTTCTCGCGTACCTTGAGGGTCACAATTATCGGTGGCCACAACTGTCTGATGTGGTGTCCGCCAGACCCTCTGTGAATTTAAACGGCTAAGATTAATTATTCCATATATTGGGCAACTAGGTCTTGTGCGGCTTGCTGGGTGCCAGTATGATGACAATTAGTGAGGATTCTGCTACCAGATTGGGATGCAGACAACCAGATTAGACACGGATTCAAGTGTCAGCGTGGGTGCCAGTGCTTAAGCCACGGCCAGACGCCGGGTAACCCACGTTAGATAATAGAAATATTGTGATAAGAGGGAGAAATTAGTAAGCATGAAAATGATCGTTGGTTTAGGAAATATTGGTCCCCAATATAACGGGACGCGCCACAACACTGGCTTTATGGTCGTCGATGAATTTGCCAAGCAACACGGGATTGAACTCACCACCCGGAAGCTGGACGCCCGTTACGGGACTGGTATTGTGAATGGTGAAAAGGTACTAGTTGTGAAGCCCACAACGTTTATGAACGAATCCGGTCGGGCGGTACATCCTTTGATGGATTATTTTAAGATCGACTTAGACGACATCTTTATCGTCCATGATGATATGGATTTACCCGTGGGGCATATCCGCCTGCGTGATCACGGTTCAGCCGGGGGGCACAATGGGATCAAGAGTATCATTGCGCATGTCTCCAGCAAGGATTTTAAGCGCCTGCGTGTGGGTACCGGGCATCCCGAGAAGATGTCCGTCGTTGACTACGTGTTGACTAAGTTCACCACGGAACAGCAACCCCTCTTCAACCAGTCTGCAGATAGGGCCGTAGCGGCGTTGGATGACTGGCTGAGCGGGACGGAATTCACTCAGTTAATGAATAAGTACAACTAAGAAGAGGAAGTTATCTCGTGAATTTAGAAGCATTTATGACGCAGACGCCGGCATACGCGACGATCCGCCAAACACTAGGGGCCGGGCAACGCCAATTGGTGACCGGACTCAACGGTTCCGCGGAGACGTTGTTCATTGCCAGTCTGCTCCACGAACAGCAACGGTCGATCGTCTACGTGACGGACACCCTGTACCATGCGGGGCAGTTGGTCGACGACTTGGCCAACCTATTAGATGAAAATGAACTCTTCGAATTTCCCGTTGAGGAACTGTTAGCGGCCGAAGTGGCCACGAGTTCACCGGAATACCGGTCTTCACGAATCGATGCCTTGCGGGCGTTGCAGAGTGAACGACCGGTCGTTATCGTGACGGCGTTATCTGGTCTACGCCGGTTCTTGCCGGCACCAGAGAACTTCGCGGCGGCGCGGTTTACCGTTAAAGCGGGCGATGACTTCGACCTCGAGGACTTGCAGCAACGGCTATTTGGTATGGGCTACACCCACCAAAAGTTGGTCGCGGGTCCTGGCGACTTTGCCGTGCGGGGCTCAATCATTGATATCTATCCGCTGGCGGCGGATTATCCGGTCCGGTTAGACTTCTTCGATACCGAGGTGGACTCACTCCGGTACTTCGATCCCGCCACGCAACGGAGTATTGAAAATGTCGATGAGGTGGAAATCCTGCCGGCAACCGACTTTATTTTAACGGCCGACGAGCGCGCTGCCGGGGCCGATGCCCTGATGGCCGAACTGACGCAACAGGTCGCTAAGCTGGATGAGGACGCCACGACCACGCTGACTAACCAGGTAAAACCACTGGTTGATGGCTTGCGGAAGGGGTCCGTTGATCCCCAACTCATGGAGTTCGCCGACTATTTATTCCCGGAACATCACCAATTGCTGGACTACTTACCGGCCAATGGATTGGCGTTGTTCGGGGACTATTCGCGTCTACAGGATGCTGAACGGCAGTTGCTGGAGGATGAAGCCAACTGGGCGACGGATAAACTGACCCACCATCAGATCTTCGCGCAACAGACGTTTGGTGGTGAACTGCGGCCGATCATCAAGGATGATCCGCACGCGCAGGTCATGCTGGCACTGTTCCAGAAGGGGATGGGTAACCTCCGCTTTCAGGCCGTTACGAACGTTGTGACGCGAGCCATGCAACAGTTCTTTGGCCAACTCCCTGTGATGAAAACCGAGATTGACCGGTGGCGTAAGCAGAAACAGACAGTGGTCTTGCTGGTCCAGGACGAGGAGCGCCTCGCTAAGATCGAAGAGACACTGGACGACTTTGAAATCCAGGCCGTTTTGACAAAGGAAGAAAATTTACAGAATGATTTGACCCAGCTCGTGCCGGAACGGTTACGGACCGGGTTCGAGTTGCCAGAAGCCAACTTGGTCGTGATCACCGAAGCTGAAATGTTCCAGAAGGTCACGAAGAAGCGCGCGCGGCGGCAGACAATGGCCAACGCCGAACGGCTGAAGAGTTATACTGATCTGAAACCCGGCGACTACGTGGTTCATGTGAACCATGGGATTGGGAAATTCATCGGGATGCAGACGCTGACGGTGGATGGCGTGCATCAAGACTACATGACCATCGACTATCAGGACAACGCGCAACTCTTTATTCCGGTAACACAGCTGAATTTGATTCAGAAGTACGTGTCCTCCGAGGACAAGAAGCCGCGGATCAACAAGTTGGGTGGTTCCGAGTGGGCCAAGACCAAGAGTAAGGTTGCCGCCAAAATTGAGGATATCGCCGACGAATTGGTCGACCTCTATGCCAAGCGGGCGGCCGAGAAGGGCTTTGCCTTTCCCAAGGATGATAGCTTACAGACGGACTTTGAAAATGACTTTCCCTACGCCGAGACGCCCGATCAACTGCGGACCATCGACGAAGTGAAGCACGATATGGAAAAGGCTCGACCAATGGATCGCTTGCTGGTCGGGGATGTGGGTTACGGGAAGACCGAAGTTGCTCTGCGGGCGGCCTTTAAGGCGGTTGAAGCGGGCAAACAGGTGGCTTTCCTGGTTCCAACGACTATCCTGGCACAACAACACTATGACACCATGGTCAACCGCTTCGAAGGTTACCCAATCAACGTCGAAATGTTCTCACGGTTCCGCACGACGAAGCAGATTCACCAGTCGATCAAGGATTTAGAGGACGGTCAGCTGGATATCGTAGTCGGTACGCACCGGTTACTATCCCAAGACGTGAAGTTCAAGAATCTCGGCCTCGTTTTGGTCGATGAAGAGCAACGGTTCGGGGTCAAGCATAAGGAACGGTTGAAGCAACTGAAGGCGAACGTGGATGTTCTGACGCTAACGGCCACACCGATTCCCCGGACGCTCCACATGTCCATGCTGGGTGTGCGGGATCTCTCCGTGATTGAAACGCCGCCGGCAAACCGGTTCCCCATCCAGACCTACGTCATGGAACAAAATGCCGGGGCCATTCAGGATGGAATTCGGCGTGAAATGCAACGGGGCGGTCAGGTCTTCTACCTGCACAATCGGGTGGATGACATTGAGAAGACCGTCAGCCAGATTCAAGCGCTGGTTCCAGAAGCGCGGGTTGGCTACATTCACGGGAAGATGACCGAAGCTCAGCTGGAAGGGGTACTCTTTGACTTCTTACGGGGCGATTACGATGTCTTGGTCACTACGACCATCATCGAAACCGGGATCGATATTCCTAATGCCAACACGTTGTTCGTCGAAAATGCCGACCGGATGGGCCTCTCACAGTTGTATCAACTGCGGGGCCGTATCGGACGAAGCAACCGGGTAGCTTACGCCTACTTCACGTACAAGCCAAACAAGGTTTTGACGGAAGTCAGTGAGAAGCGGCTCGAAGCCATCAAGGACTTCACCGAATTGGGGTCCGGCTTCAAGATTGCCATGCGAGATCTATCTATTCGGGGTGCCGGTAACTTGTTGGGTAAACAACAACACGGGTTCATTAACTCCGTGGGGTATGACTTATACACGCAAATGTTAAGTGATGCGGTCGCTAAGAAGCGGGGGAAGAAGACGCAGCCGAAGACCGATACCACGGTCGAACTGGGTGTCGAAGCTTACTTGCCGAGTGACTACATTGAGGATGAACAACAGAAGATTGAAATGTACAAACGGATTCGTCAGTTGGAGAGTGACGATGAGGTCAGTGAAATTCAAGCTGACTTGATCGACCGCTTCGGTGACTACCCAGAGAGCGTCGCGCAACTCCTGACAATTGGTCAGTTGAAGCTAGCGGCGGATCTCGCGTTGGTAGACAAGATTCGCCGGGTCAACGGGGATGTCTTCGTGACGATTTCCAAGCAAGGGACCAACATCTTAGGTGGCGAGGACGTCTTCAAGGCGTTAGCTGCAACCCAGCTGAAGGCCACAGTCGCCGTCGACAACGATCGTTTGCACGTCAAGCTAGTCTTACAGCCCAACATGACGGTCAAGGACTGGTTACCACAGGTGCAACTGTTCATGGGGGCACTACGCGATATTGTGGTGCAGACAACAAAGCCGAAGGCGGATGAGAAGTAACTATTTAGAATCATATGATTATTTGTGTTGCACGCCTCAGGTAAAAGTAGAGACTGGATAGTGAGTTTTATGCAGTCTTAACGGTTTGGTTATGTCGTAGAGTCAAGAAGACGTCAGCACTTAAATCTAAGCCATAAAACCGAAAAGACGAGAGTATCACGACCTAAACCAGTGTTAGCCGCAGGGATGATTGGCAGAGTACTGCCGATTGGTTCGGCTGAATCAGTGTGAGCCGTGAGGGTGGTGTAAATAGGCTCAGCCGTGGGAATTTTCTTAGCGGCTGAATTTGCCGCTTAGAAAATTGGTGACTTTGAAACTCGTTTCTCAGAGGTTCAAAGCAAGCCTAGAGACCGTTCTGTGGCTCTAGGCGTCCGCCCACCGCGTTCCGGCCTATTTACGCCACCCGGTAAGGCGCGGTGATACGCAATTTAGTAAGATACTCTAAGGGATAAGGAGGAGAGTGGATGGGCAACCGCAACGTGAATACGACCTTGCAAGGCGCCCTGATTCTTTCCATCGCGGCGTTCATTGCCAAGCTTTTGAGCGCCGTGTACCGCGTGCCGTTTCAGAACATGGTCGGTAACACCGGATTCTACGTGTACCAGCAGGTTTATCCGCTCTACGGCATTGGCATGACCTTTGCATTGAGCGGCCTACCGGTGTTTATTTCTAAACTGATTGCGGAGGCACCGGACTTGCCCAGTCAACAGCAGGTGGCCCGGCAAGTCTATCGGTGGCTCTGGGGACTGGCATTGGTCATCTTTGGTGGCTTGATGTTCGGTGCCCCCAGCATTGCTCGTGGAATGGGGGATGTGCACCTCGCACCGCTGATTCAGATGGTGGCCTGGATGTTTTTGTTCATGCCAGCACTATCGGTGGGCCGGGGGTATCATCAGGGTCGCTTTCAAATGCTACCCACGGCCCGCTCACAGGTCATCGAGCAACTGGTCAGGGTCGTCGTGATCCTGGTGGCTGCCGGTTGGGCGACCAGTCACGACTGGTCCGTCTACACGATGGGCACCTGGGCGTTGAGTGGGGGCACGATTGCTGCAGTAGCAGCCTTGTTGGTATTACCGCGATGGCGGCAACGGGATGTTGCGCCGGTAACCAGTCTGCCACACGTTGGCCGGCGTCTGCTGATCGAAGGAGGCACCCTGTGTCTCCTGACGGCGATGCTAGTGCTCTTACAATTAGTGGATTCATTCACGGTCAAAAATGGTCTGGTCGCCGGTGGCATGGGTGATTTAGCGGCTAAGAGCCTCAAAGGGGTCTATGACCGCGCCCAACCGCTGGTGCAATTAGGATTGGTGGTGGCGGTGGCCTTTGCGACCTCGCTACTGCCGGCCCTGACCGCAGCGCAGCAGGAACGGCGACCCGCAGCATTTAAACGGCTCACCACGACCATGATGCGCATTGCCTTGATGGTCGCCGTGGCAGCCACGGCGGGACTGATCAGCTTGATGCCGTGGATTAACCGGTTGCTGTTTGGCGACACCCAGGGTTCCGGCATGCTAGCGGTCTACATGCTGAGTATCATTCTGGCAACGCTGATTCAGACTTACAACAGTGTCCTGCAGAGTCAGGACCAGTACCGGCTGACGGTCGTGGCCCTAGCAGTTGGCCTAGCCGTCAAAATCGTGGGCAATCACTGGGCAGTCCGTAGTTTTGGGGCAACCGGAGCGAGTTGGCTGACGGTGATCAGCCTGGGTGCCATGCTAGTAGTGATTTGGTACGGGTCGGCAGTGACGTTACGTTCCGGTATTTGGACCAAGCCGTACATTCGAATCCTGTCAGCCTGTACCATCCTGATGGTGTTTGGCGTTCGACTCACTGTGGCTGTTTTAGAACACTGGTGGCCAGCCCTGATGACTAGTCGTTTGGCCATCGGTGGCGGCTTGTTCGTCACGATTCCCGTGGGGGGGCTACTCTTTATTGGCCTAGCTCTCAAGTGGCGTTTATTGTCGGTCCGGGAGTGGTTAGCGATTCCCCACGGTGAGAGTGTGTTAAGATTATGGCAACAACTTAGTCAACACGGAGGAAAATAATATGCGATTAGATAAATATTTGAAAGTTTCACGGATCATCAAGCGGCGCTCAGTCGCTAAGGAAATTGCCGATAAGGGTCGGATTATGATCAACGGTAAAGTGGCCAAGTCTTCGAGTGACGTGGCAACAAACGATGAGCTGGTTATTAAGTTCGGTAACAAAACATTAACGGTCAAAGTTAACGAATTGTTGGAAACCACGAAGAAGGACGACGCTGAACGGATGTACACCATCGTCAAGGAAGACTACGCACAAGATTTTCGGCAAGAAAATTAGGTTAAATATGACGAATGTTTTACATTATGCTAAACGTGGTAGACGCGTAAATTGAAACTTGCTATACTCAAGTTAAACTATCTGGTGAAAACTGAGGAGTGAGTGAAAAAATGGCTGACGTAAAACCGAAACCGGCGAAGATCGAACGTTTAGAAAATGACTATACCCGGCGACTGGACCGCCAACAAGCAACGGTTCACCATCATCAATGGCTCGGCAAACGTCGGATGCGGCGTGCAACCCGCATTCTCGCTATCTTTGCTGTGTTCGCAGTCGTCTTAGGCATTCAGCTCGTTCGGACTAATGCCAGCCTGCATCACGTGCGGCAAGAAGTGACCACCAGTAAACAAAAGCTGGCGGCCACGAAAGCCACCGACCACAAGCTTCAATTGCAAATTAAACAATTAAATAACAAAGACTATTTGGGGCGTTTGGTTCGCTCAAAGTACTACTACTCGAAGTCTGGGGAAACAATTTATAGCTTACCCGGCGACCATGCGAGTGATGTAACTGTTAAATAGTTCAATTAAGGATCCGCCAGTGCAACACGAACTGGCGGATTTTGTGTATTCGGGACTATTTGCTGAGAGTTTGTTGTGACTTTTCGCGTGAATGGGGGTAGCATGAAGGTATTCACAAAAGAATATTGCTATCATTATTTGAGGCATTACCATCGTTTCTCACAGGGAGCTAGACGAACGTCTGAGCTAACACAAAATGGCCAGTGGGTGATCTTGGCCTGATTTAAAAAAGAGACGGCCAAATTCAGCGGTTGTTTCCCGTTTTGACGGGCAAACGAATTAGCTACCGGGTAACATAAGTGAACCCGGAAACTAATAAGTGGCGCGAATGTTAATTTAACGGGCTTTCCGGTCGGTCAGAAAAATTGGTTAACGGACTTTCTTTTTAGTTTTTCTCGTGTGGAAATGTGGTAAATTGTGTTATACTGAAAGCACTTATTTTAAGGAGGAACTTCTTTTTTATGGCAATCGAGGTTGGAGCTAAAGTTTCCGGAAAGGTCTCCGGAATTACGAACTTTGGTGCATTTGTTGATTTAGGCGACCACAAGACCGGACTAGTGCACATTAGTGAGATTTCTGACGGTTACGTCAAGGATATCCATGACGTTTTGTCCGTCGGTGACGAAGTAACGGTCAAAGTTTTGACTGTTGGTAACGATGGGAAGATTGGTTTGTCGATTCGCAAAGCGACGGATCATCCGGCTGGTGACCGGCCCCATCACAGTAATCACAATGAACACCGGGATCATGAACAACATCGTGGCGGTGGCAATAATGCTGCTAACCATGGTGGCGAAAGTCATGGCCACGGTCGGCGGTTTGAAAATAACGGTTCCCGGCCTCACCATAGCTCAGCCAATGGTCGGTTCTCTGGCCATCAAACGGCTCCCCATAAAGAAAATTTTGACGACATGATGTCAGGGTTCTTGAAATCAAGTGAGGACCGTCTGGCAACGATTAAACGAAACACTGAAGGCAAACGTGGCGGCCGTGGCGGCCGGCGGAGTTAGTCAGCAGACTAACGTGCCATCAAGATGAAGAGGACCGCACTTGTGCGGCCCTTTTTCATAACCAGAAAGAGGGGGAGCTTCCGTGTCATTGGAAACGGACTTTCGACACAATTGCCAGGTACATGGTTGGAATGATCCCCACCAACACGGCTTAATTGCGGTCTCGACTGGTGTTGATTCGATGGTATTACTGGCGTTGTTTGCCCAGTTGCCAGTCGACCAGCGCCCCCAGCTGACGGTGGTTCATGTGAATCATCAGTTACGCGAGCAGAGTCAAACGGAGGCAGCATTTCTCAAGGAATGGTGTGCCCAACACCAGCTACCGTTGGTTGCGACCGTTTGGCCCAGAGATCAGCAGCCCACGCACGGTATCGAGGATGCTGCCCGGCAGTTTCGCTATCAGTTCTTTGCTGAGCAGTTAGCGGCCCAAGACGCTGATTGGCTGGCGACCGCTCATCAGGCCGATGAGCAGGCCGAGACTATCCTGTTTAAATTATTGCGGGGCGGTCAGCTCAATCAACTGACGGGGATGGCGGCCAGTCGTCCTTTTCACGCGGGTCACCTGATACGTCCGTTACTTCCCTTTACGAAGGCAACGTTGCGGGCATATGCGAAGCAACAACAGATTCCCTGGTACGAGGATGCTACGAACCGTGAGTTGACGGCAAGTCGTAATCGGGTACGCCTCCGGCTTCTGCCAGCCATGCGGCAAGAAAATCCGCAGGTTGACCGGCACTTACTGGACTACGCAGATCAACTGCAGGCGGTACTCCAGGTGGCTGATCAGGCGGTGACTGATAGCTTGACCCAGATTGTGCGTCAATCAGACCCAGTTGTCGTTGACACACAGGCCTTTTTCAAGCAATCAGCTGCTCAGCGACAATTGCTCTTGACGCGGCTGATCAAGCAGTGCCAGCCAACCTTGAGTACGGAAGCTAGTGTACTTAGAGCGTGTGAGCAGCTATTGGCGAACGTACAGCATCCGACGGGTACGGTTGATTTGGGTGCCGGCTGGTCACTGGTTAAAAAGTATGGAACGTTTACATTCAATCAATTCGAAAATTTCCAGCAAAAATCCAAGGAAGTTTTTAGTTTTATGGTAGTATTAAACCAATGGCGAACGTTGGGAAATGGCTGGCAACTTGGCTGTTTCACTACGGATAGTCGTGATCACTTACCGGCAAGCGAGGTCGTTGCTCTGACAGCCGACCAATTCCCGTTACGGGTACGGTCGTGGCAGGCAGCGGATCGATTACGGTTAGGAAATGGGCATCATCAGGCAGTTCGGCGGGCATTGATCAATGCCAAGGTTCCCCGGGAAGAGCGGGCGGCCGTGCCAGTTCTGGTGACGGCTCAAGATGAGGTGATCGCGGCACTGGGAGTGAAGTGGGCAGTCCAACCACAACGTGCGCACACAAGAAACTATCACATCAAATTAAAGCATGAATAGGCGAAAGGGGAACAGCATGAATAACGATATTTTAAAGGTCCTTTACAGTGAGGAAGACATTGCCGCGGCTTGCAAACGGTTAGGTACGCAACTTTCAGAAGACTACCGGGATAAGACACCATTAATCATTTGTGTCTTGAAGGGTGCTATTCTATTTATGACAGATGTTATTCGCGATATGGATATCTATGCAACGATTGACTTCATCGATGTCTCCAGCTATAACGGTGGGACCGCGTCATCTGGAACGATTCGGTTATTGAAGGACTTGGATACCGACGTGACTGGGCGTGACATCATCTTAGTAGAAGATATTATCGACACTGGTCGGACATTGAAGTACCTGGAAGACCTACTGAAGGACCGGAAAGCGAACTCCATTCGGGTCTGCACCTTGATGGACAAACCAAGTGGTCGTGTGGTCGAAGCCAAGGCGGATTACGTTGGGTTTAACGTTCCAAGTGAATTCGTGGTCGGCTATGGGTTGGACTACGAAGAAAAATATCGGAATCTCCCGTATGTTGGTGTTTTGAAGCCATCCGTTTATTCAGATAAATAATTAGTCAATGATAGTCAATTGTGATAACATCTTATTTAGTCAAAGGGGCATATGCTCTAAAATTCGTTCCTACAGTAGATGTTGGGAACTGTGAGTGAGGAGGCACGACATGAATAATCGACGAAATGGACTGTTCCGTAATAGTCTGTTTTACATTGTGATTTTCTTGTTGGTCATTGGTGTAGTTTACCTGTTCAACGGTAACGGCAACAGTTCTCAAACTCAAGAGATCCAATCGAGTCAATTTGTTAAAGATCTGAATGCAAACAAGATCAAGAAATTCTCCATTCAACCATCTGGGGGAGTTTACAAGATTACCGGGGAATATCGGAACGCGCAAAAGCGTACAACCAACACCGGATTTAGTCTCGGCGGCTCACAGAGCACAGCAGTGACTAGCTTTAGCACACAAGTCTTGACCAATAACTCAACGGTTTCTGAGATTGATAAGGTTGCTAAGAATCACAATGTTAAGATGAACACCAAAGCGGAAGAGTCGAGTGGCTTCTGGGTTAACTTGTTAGTCTATGTTGCGCCACTAGTTATTTTCTTCTTCTTCTTCTACATGATGATGGGTCAAGCCGGCCAAGGTGGCGGCAATGGCAAGGTCATGAGCTTTGGGAAGAGTAAGGCCAAACCAGCCGACAGCAAGGAGAACAAGGTTCGCTTTGCCGACGTTGCTGGTGAGGAAGAGGAAAAGCAAGAACTTGTTGAAGTTGTTGAGTTCTTGAAGAATCCTCGTAAGTTTGTGGCGTTAGGTGCCCGGATACCATCTGGTGTCTTGCTGGAGGGTCCTCCTGGTACTGGTAAAACGTTGCTGGCGAAAGCCGTTGCTGGTGAAGCCGCGGTACCATTCTTCTCGATTTCTGGTTCAGATTTCGTGGAAATGTTCGTCGGTGTCGGGGCTAGTCGTGTCCGGGATCTGTTTGAACAGGCCAAGAAGGCTGCACCATCAATCATCTTTATTGATGAAATCGATGCGGTTGGTCGTCAACGGGGTGCCGGCATGGGCGGTGGCCACGATGAACGTGAACAAACGTTAAACCAATTACTGGTCGAAATGGACGGGTTTACTGGGAGCGAAGGGGTCATTGTTATGGCCGCTACGAACCGTTCCGATGTGTTGGACCCTGCCTTGCTACGGCCAGGTCGGTTTGACCGGAAGATTCTCGTTGGTCGGCCAGATGTTAAGGGTCGTGAAGCTATCTTAAAGGTTCACGCCAAGAACAAGCCATTAGCCAATGACGTTGATTTGAAGGAAATTTCTAAGCAAACACCTGGTTTCGTGGGTGCCGACTTGGAAAACCTGCTGAACGAAGCGGCCTTATTAGCTGCACGGCGGAACAAGACACAGATCGATGCTTCTGATTTGGATGAAGCCGAAGACCGTGTCATCGCCGGGCCTGCTAAGAAGGATCGGGTCATCAGTCCTGATGAACGTAAGACGGTTGCTTACCATGAAGCTGGGCATACTATCGTTGGGTTAGTCTTAAATGACGCCCGCGTGGTCCACAAGGTAACCATCGTTCCTCGTGGGCGTGCTGGCGGATACGCCATCATGTTGCCACGTGAAGACCAGATGCTGATGTCTAAGAAGGATGCCATGGAACAGATTGCCGGCTTAATGGGTGGTCGGACGGCTGAAGAGTTAATCTTCCACTCCGAATCATCTGGGGCCTCCAATGACTTTGAACAGGCGACGCAAATTGCCCGTTCCATGGTTACCCAATATGGGATGAGTGATGCACTGGGGACTGTCGCACTGGAAAGTGCTGGCGGACAACCATTTGCAGGGGCTGGCTATACCGGTCAACCAACTTACTCAGAACATACCGCTAACTTAATTGATAGTGAAGTTCGCCGGATCATCGGGGAAGCACATGACACTGCCCGGAAGATTCTGGAAGAGCATAAAGCAGAACACAAGATTATTGCGGATGCCTTGCTGAAATACGAAACCTTGGACGAAAAGCAAATCCTCAGCTTGTTTAACACTGGGAAGATGCCTGAAACGGACAACGGTAACGAATTCCCTAGCGAAAAGGCGGCAACTTTCGAAGAGTCTAAGCGTGAACTTGAACGCCGCGAAGCAGAACGCCAAGCTTCTACTGAAGCTAAGTTGGCTTCTAGTGCCTCAAGTGATACTGAATCTGCAGCAGAGCCAGCCAGCTCAGCAGCAAGTTCTGCAGCGCCAGACGATCACGATGAGTCCGATCATTCCGAATAATTGTAATGATCTAAGGTCCGGGACGGCTGTCTCGGACCTTTTCGTGACTTATGGGGACGACTGCCCTCGGTTGGATGATAGTCAAATGACGGTTCACGTGAAGAATGTACGGGAAAAATTGCAGTAGGCGTTAGCTATATCTTTGCAAATCCCGAACTTTCTGGTAATGTAGGGCATGACAAAGTGCAATGAAAGGACGTTTATATTTAATGGCAGATTATTTAGTAAAAAGTTTGATTGATAATGGGATGTTCCGGGCTTACGTGGTGGACGCCACGGAAACAGTTGCTGAAGCACAACAACGGCATGACACTTGGAGTTCAGCCACGGCTGCTTTGGGACGGACCCTGATTGGGACAATGTTGCTGTCGACTTCGCTATTGAAGGGGAAGGAAACGTTGACGGTCAAGGTTAATGGTCACGGACCCGTGGGGGCTATCGTGGCCGATGGAAATGCTGATGGGACGGTTAAAGGTTACCTTCAGTACCCCCACATTAGCTTACCGTTGAACGAGAAGCACAAGATCGACGTGAAAAAGGCCGTGGGTGTCCAAGGGATGATGACGGTCACCAAGGACCAAGGCCTGGGTCAACCTTACACGGGTCAGGTTCCCTTGATCTCTGGTGAACTGGGCGAAGACTTTACCTACTACCTGGCAAAGTCCGAACAGATTCCCAGTGCGGTCGGCGTTTCCGTCTTTGTCCAACCGAACAACACGGTCAAGGTTGCTGGTGGGTTCATGATTCAAGTCATGCCAGGTGCATCTGATGAAGCTATTTCACGCTTGGAGAACCGCATTAAGGAGATGCCAATGGTCTCCGAATTGCTGTTAGATGGACAGAAGCCAGAGGATATCCTGAAGCTTCTGTTCCCAGACGAACAGATCAAGATCTTACAGAAGATGCCCGTTGGCTTTAAGTGTGACTGCTCTAAGGACCGGTTTGCCAAGTCTTTGGCCGCGATTCAACCAGCGGCTATCCAAGAGATGATTGATCAAGACCACGGTGCTGAAGCCGTTTGCCACTTCTGTGGGACGAAGTATCAGTTCTCCGAGGATGATTTACGGCAGATTCTGGCCGAAGCCCAAGCAAAGTAGGCGTTGTCGATGACTTGGAAGATTGGTGACGTTGAGATTCCAAATCGGGTGGTTGTTGCCCCTATGGCGGGGGTAACTAACGTGGCCTTCAGGCGTATCTGCAAGGACTTTGGTGCCGGACTCGTCGAGTGTGAGATGATCTCTGGGCAGGGAATCCACTATCAGAATCAGCGGACGCTCAATATGATGGCCGTTGATCCCAGCGAGCACCCCATGAGTATTCAGATCTTTGGGGGAACGCAGGAGACGTTAGTTCAGGCTGCCCAGTATGTGGATCAGCAGACGTCCGCGGATATTATTGATATTAATATGGGGTGTCCGGTGAACAAGGTTGTGAATACCGAAGCGGGAGCCAAATGGTTGCTTGATCCCAATAAAGTTCACGACATGGTTGCTGCGGTTGTGGCTGCTGTCGATAAGCCGGTGACGGTTAAGATGCGTACAGGCTGGGATAGTCACCACGTTTATGCGGTAGAGAATGCTCTGGCCGCAGAGAGTGCGGGTGCTGCGGCAGTTGCTATGCACGGTCGAACCCGTAAGCAGATGTATCAAGGACACGCGGACTGGGATATTCTAGCTCAAGTTGCCAAGCAGCTGACCGTTCCGTTTATGGGAAATGGGGATGTACGTACGCCGGAAGATGCTAAGCGCATGCTGGATGAAGTTGGTGCTGACGCTGTGATGATTGGTCGCGCGGTCATGGGAAATCCGTGGTTGTTGCGCCGAGTTAATCGGTATCTGGAGACGGGGGAATTGTTGCCTGAGCCGACCGTGGCGGAGAAGGTTTCATTGGCCAAGGAGCACCTGCATCGATTGTGCATTGCTCGTGGGCCGGAAGAGGGACCGATGGATTTTCGGACGCAAGTGGCTTATTACCTCAAGGGGATTCCTCACGCGGTTCGTACTAAGGTAGCGTTGACTGATGCTACTGAAGAGGGGACCATGGTCGAGATCCTTGATGAGTTTGTTGCTAAGATTGCGGCTCGTGAGCGGCAGATGGCTGTCCAACGATTTTCAGATAAGTAAAGTAATGGATTAAAGCCCGTTAAAATAGGTTTCTATAGATGGAACTTGAGAATTCAGAGAACATTTCTGAATTCTTTTTTAGTTTATTGTGTTTTTTCTCTTGACCTAGCTTGAGATGATTGATAAGATATTACCTGTTGCTGTTTGAGACAGCCAATGCATAAATAACAAATTATTGAATAGTCATACAAATTTGAAATTAATGCTTGACGAGTTAAACAGCAACTGATAGAATGATTTATGTTGTCAAAACGTGCTTCATCCGTCATTCGTTGCTTCTTGAATGTTGAATAAATATTCAGAAAGTT
>NZ_AZCZ01000045.1 GCF_001434055.1 Levilactobacillus parabrevis ATCC 53295
CGTTTTTAAACGGGCGTGGTTGACGTAAACTTGGCTCAATCATCGGGACGGCTGCTGGATTCTTAGTTGGCACCTACATCCCTATTGGGCTATTGCCGACCTTTGCTCGGGATCTTGTCAAACTCACACCTGGTAGCTATGTGGCCGCGTTGTATCGGCAGCTTTTGATGGATGATCGGCTGAATACGGTCTTTCGACAGGCGCCAGCGGCTCGGTTGAATTTTGAAAAATTAATGGGGATCCGCCTCAGCTGGTCGGGACTGTTGACCCAGTCTGCAACTTACCACATAATAGGGTTAATCTTTATCGGTGCGCTGATCTTGACGGTGGGCCCAACTTGGGTGAAGCAGTACCACCAGCGGCGCCGATTGCGCGAACGGTAGCAGTGGGGAGGCGTGGTGCGTGCGGCATAAATTTGAGAAAAATTCTGAAATCGACCCAGCAGATCCGGTGGTCGTGGTCCAAGCTGCTAGTGAGACGGGAGCGGTGCCCGACTTACTGGCGTATTTGGATCGCTATGCGGCTACGCAGCCGGGGATGATTGCGGTGAAGACGCCAGATCGGTTGGTCATGGTCAAGGTCGCCACGATTATTTCGGCGGAAATTCAGGCGGCCACGCTACTTCTGTACACGACGTCGGGAGTTGTGACGACTAAGGAGCCGTTACGGCACCTGCTGCAGCGGCTAGCCAATCCGAATTTTGTGCAGGTTTCGAGGCACAGCGTTTTGAATTTGGACCATCTACAGTCGCTGGAGGATAGCTTCTCAGGTAGTATGACGGCGACGTTGACGGCAAAAGTGAAGACCGATGTGAGCCGGAAATACGTGAAGGGACTCATGCAGCGGTTAGGTATTTAGGAGGTGACCCTAGTGAGTAAAGTAATACGTTATGCCTTGCAGGGCATGGGTTACGGTGGGGTGGCCTACCTTCTGTTGATGGCTAGTCATATGGAACCGACAACTAGTACCACGAAGAGCATTCTGAGTATTTTACTGATGAGTGCGGCCATTGGTGTTGTTAGCCTGATCTTTGAAAGTGACCGGCTCAGTTTCCCCGTGGCCCTGGGCCTGCACCTGGGCGGCACGTTAGCTTTGGTGATGGCTATGTTGTTCTACAACGGGTGGCAGTTTGTGTTGGTGACGAGAGGGACATTTTGGATTGTGTTTTTCCTGGTGTATGCTGGTATTTGGGCCGCAGTCACATTGGATCAACACCTACGCGTCACCAAAATTAATCGGGCCATTGCTGAACGGAATAAAAATAAAGCTTGACGAATCCTAATTGAACGTGTATAGTTACCTATTAGAGTTTAAGAGATGCTAATAAAGAGATTCAGAGAGATTGTTTAGCAAGCCGGAGTTTCTTAGATTTTAAAATGGTCCGCCCATTCGCAGGAATGGGGGGCCATTTTTTGCGATATGAAGTGAGTGTAGCGGAGTATGATGGGTAGTATAAAAATCATTTGTACAATTAATGTGAAACTGTACGCTTTTAAGTACGCTTTGTGATATAATAACGCTATGTTATGAAAGGTGGCATGCATCCATGGCAACAACTGCAACCAACATTACGGACGCTCGGAAAAACCTTAAAAGTTTAACTGATGACGTCGTCGATTATAATGAACACGTTATTATTACCAAGCCTAAAAACAGAAATGTCGTACTAATGTCGGAATCAGAATTTCGATCTTGGCAAGAGACCCTATATATTTTAGGTTCTGATGAGAACCGAAAAGCGCTTGATAAGTCGATCAATCAGATGAACAGTGGTAATCTAAAAACCTTGTCAGTTGAGGATTGGCGGCAAGCTATAGATGAAGATTGATAAGATTGCTTTTACTGACCAGGCTTGGAACGAGTATCGCTACTGGCAATTGCAGGATCGTAAAACGTTAAAAGTTATCAATAAATTAATTGATGATGCGCAACGACACCCTTTTGAGGGAATTGGTAAACCGGAACCATTGAAGTATCGGGGGGATCATGGTTGGTCACGACGAATTGATAAGGTGAACCGCCTAGTGTATTACGTGACAAGTGATACAATTATTGTCGTGCAATGCCGCTATCATTACGCGAAATGACCATGATGTGAGATTTTAATTTTCGTGGTTTCGAGAAAATTCACAGGTATTTAACAAGAGATGCTCGCAATGCGTGCATCTCTTTGTTGTAGCTTGTGTTGCTGTTAAGATTGACCTTTCTGAATTCTACGAGTCCTGCTAAAAAACCACTTCAATCCCCAACTAGTTCAGCCGCAGACCAATTCGGTCACTGACCTCCGCAAGCCAGTGTGACGAGTTGGCATAGCGGCCGCAGCCCGTTATGATGGAGGCCACAGTGAGGGGGGATTCTCATGCGCAAGACGGTACTACGGCTCAGTTTGGAAATCGTGGGTGGGATGATTGTGTCGGCAGGCTTACTGTCGCTGATCATTTCCAGCACCTACGTCTACGTGCACGCATCGGGAGTCGCGCACTACAATCTCAATCTATTGGGATTATCATTCTTTCGGATTAGCCACGTAGCGGGCCATTTTAGTGGGCAATCTAATTCGTTAGGTATGGGTTATGTGTGGCTAGCGGGAACGGCAATGATTCTGCTTCTAGGCGAGCTGCGCCACCGGCTAATCACGCATCGGTGGCTGTAGGGGGCGAGCACATGCGAATGACGACACAGAAACTCACGGGGGTGGGGATGCTGATCACGCTGGGGATCGTTTACGGCGACATCGGTACCTCGCCTCTTTACGTCATGAACGCGATTGTTGATCAGGCGGGCCGTGGGGCGATGACGGCCGTGACGCCGGTCATGCTGGGTAGCATCTCCCTAATCTTTTGGACGTTGATGCTGATTACCACGGTCAAATATATCCTACTGGCGATGCGGGCCGACAACCGGCATGAAGGTGGCATCTTTGCCCTGTATGCCTTGGTTCGTAATCATGCCAAGTGGCTGATCTTTCCCGCGTTGATTGGGGGGGCCGCGTTACTAGCAGACGGCACGTTGACGCCAGCGGTAACGGTGACCTCGGCGATTGAGGGCCTGAAGAGCCAGACACTCGGCCCCCTACATTTCAGCGGGAGCCAGGGATGGGTCCTACTCGTGGTCACGGGGATTCTGGTCGGACTGTTCTTGGTCCAGCGCCTGGGGACCCAGTTGATTGGCTGGTCATTTGGCCCGTTGATGCTGGTGTGGTTCAGTTTTATTGGGTTGGTGGGTCTGCGGAATCTTCTAGATGATCCTCTGATTATCCGGGCACTCGCGCCGACGTATGCACTACGTTTCTTAGTCAGTCCGGACAATCGTCAGGGTATCTTTATCCTCGGGAGCGTGTTCCTGGCGACAACTGGTGCGGAGGCTCTATACTCCGATATGGGGCAGGTTGGCAAACGCAATATTTACGGGACCTGGCCGTTTGTTTACCTGACGCTGATGCTGAGTTACTTGGGCCAAGGAGCCTGGGTGATTCACCACGCCAGTCAGCTGGGAGCGGCTCATCCGGTAAATCCCTTCTATGCGATGGTGCCGGGGAGTTGGCGGTTGTTTGCCATTGGCATTGCGACCGTGGCGGCAATCATTGCCTCTCAAGCCCTGATCACTGGGTCTTACACCTTGGTGCATGAAGCGATGGGACTGAAATTACTGCCGCGACTACGTATCAAGTTTCCTGGTAGTGAAAAGAGCCAGCTGTATATCTCAACCGTCAATTGGTTGCTGTGTGCCGTGACCCTAGGCATCGTCTGGTTCTTCCGGACGTCCAGCCACATGGAGGCGGCGTACGGTTTGGCAATCACGTTGACCATGCTGATGACGACGTTGCTCCTCCACGCGTTTTTGCGGCAACGCGGTCATCGGGTGCTGGCTCAGGTCTATGTGGGTGTGTTCGGCTTGCTAGAAGGTTTATTTCTAGTGGCAAGTCTGGCGAAATTCGTTCGTGGTGGTTACGTGACACTGTGCCTGACGGTAGTGATTCTGACAGTCATGGTCTTCTGGTACTACGGTAACCGGCGGCGGAGTGCCCACGTGGAGGATGCCGAGTACGTGTCGTTGTTGGACTTTCTGCCACAGTTGGCGGCCTTGAGTCAAGACGACCAGGTGCCACCGTTTGCGACGAATCTGGTCTATGTGGGTCACGTGGCGCCGAACTACGCGATTAAACGTGCGGTGGTCTACTCGATTCTGGACCAGCAGCCGAAGCGCGCGGCAGTCTACTGGTTTGTGACGGTTAACGAGACCGATACGCCTTATGAGTGTAGCTACACGGTGGAAACGCTGGGCACGCGAAACGTGATGGATGTCCAACTCTACCTGGGCTTTAAAAAGCCGCAGCGAGTCAACGTGTACTTGCGTCAAATCGTCAATGACTTACTGAAAGCGGGAATCTTGCCGGACCAAACGCCCCGGTATTCGAGCGTCCCGGGCCGCCGCGTCGGCAACTTCAAATTTGTCATGCTCAATCAGCAATTCCAGGATCTCGGCGCGGATGATGACCTGCCGGCAGTGGATCGATTGCTAATCGGTGGTCGACTGCTACTCCAGCGTGTGAGCCTGTCTCCTCAACGTTGGTATGGCTTGGAATTTAGCGACGTGGTGGAGGAACGGGTGCCACTGTTTATTGGGCATGCGCCGGACCGGACGTTGCGGCGGAAATAATATGAAGATTCAGTAGATTAATTGTGGTGCTAATCGTATAAATGTAACGTCAAAAAAAGTTCGAGACCAATCGTCTCGAACTTTTTTAGTAAGCAATTTAGTTTTCGTCACTAGCCGGATCGTTTTCCTTAGCTGAACGCTTTTCAGCATTGCGGTAGAAGATCCAAGCCACGGCACCGAAGAAGATGGGGCCGATGATCGTCCAGAAGGCGGTCTTGTAGTCGGCGTCCAGAATTGGTTGCAGGCAGGTGAAGACAATCCCGGCAATCAAGACCAGTAGCACGATGCCCACAATGATGTTGGTGAAGACCTTGTTCTTGTAAACGACGAATGGCCGTTCCAGGTCGGTCCGCTTCTTGAAGAATGGGAAGGCCCCAATCAAGAAGAGGTAGGGTGCTGAAGTGGAAACGTTGGCCATGTTGGTCAAGATTTGGTAGAACTCCTTGGCTGCGGAACCCCCAAAGGAGACGAAGAAGATGAAGACGGCAACCACTGTGGCTTGAATCCACATGGAGTAGGCCGGCACACCAGCTTTGTTGAGGCGCGTCATCTTCTTAGGCCACAGCTTTGGTGAAGATCCCATGATGAAGGATTTCAGTGGCGAGTAGACCAGAACGAAGAAGGAACCCAGGTAAGCCATGAACATACTCAACCCGGTCAAACGAGCCAAGATATCCCCAATCAGCACGGAAGTTCCGTGAGACAGGTTCATTGCGTGACCCATGACCAGCCCTAAGTTATTCATCAGAACGTAGGTGATGTTCCCCAAGTTAACGGAACCGCCACCCAGGACTTCATGCCAGTTAGCACTGACCCCCCAGAGGAAGATCGAGACGGAGTAGGCAATCGTGATGGTAATCGTGGAAATGATCAGCCCCTTAGGGAAGGTCTTTTCCGGTTTCTCCATACTATCCGTGATCCCCCCCATAGATTCCATCCCGGCGTAGGCAAAGACGGCGTAGATCACGAATGACAACAGGGCCATTGGTGACTGGAATTGTGGGTTGGGTGAGGCAATGAAGCTGTGCAGACCGTTAACGGGTTCTGCAAGTTGGCCCTTGTTCAAGATCCAGATTAGAATGCTGGCAATGAAGAACAAGATGGTCAGGCCCATCACGAAGATTCCCCCCAATGAAGAAATCTTAGCGATTGAGCTAACCCCACGCGTTGCGAAGAAGGTAACGGAGAGAATCCAGATGATTCCCAAGATCCCGATCGTTTGCGTGGAGCTTAAACCAAGGATTCCCCAAGTCTGCGTTTGGTCGCTCCCAGAGATCAGGGTTGACAGTGGAATCCAAACCTTAGTTGAGGTCGACAACATCCAGATGATCCAAGAAGATAGCCAGATGAAGGTCCCAATGAAGGCCATCTTTTCGCCGATGGATTCGGCCAACCAGGAGTAGATTCCCCCCTTGGCTTCCTTAAACGTTGATCCGTATTCTGCCAACATCAAGGCACTTGGCAGGAAGAAGAACAGGGCGGCTAAAACGTACCAGATAATGCTGGCATATCCCATTTGGTCATAAGCAACAGTTCCGTTAGCGAAACCGTAGATGGCCGAAAAAATCATTAAGATCAGACTGAAGAGCCCAATCTTCTTTTGCTTTTCCATTAGATTAATATCTCCCATTTATGTGGTGCGGACTAGACTGGCTAGCCCGAGCCGTGTTATAAGTTCAGGTCCTGGTGATAATTGAGGGGCCCGAGGTCGGTGGCCTTGGTGATCAAGGTCGCCGCTAGCTCGCGGTAACGCCGAATTCCCAATGCGGCGTTCTCGTTGGCTTGTTGCGTTAAGTACTGATTCAGCTCGGTACCGGATAGTTGTTGACCGACGATATCAGTGTGTTGGACGGACTGTTTAAAGGCAATCCGCAGTTCCTTTTGAACGGCACTAACCGTTGGCCAAGCCGACTGGTAGTGCGCATCTAAGAGGACGCTGACGAGCTTGTAGACCCAGTAAGCGGAGTCCGCATCGTAGGTCTCTTTGCCCAAGTGGTAAGCGGTCGGTGTGCTTTCGATACCAGCATAGAACGGCACGTAGACACTCTGAGCACCGACCCCCATGGCGAGCCACTGGATACCAGCTAAGGCTGGGTCCATGGCCGGTCGTAACTGTAAGACGTGTGATTCCTGTGTCTTAGCGAGGCTGACTGGTCGGAATCGTTTACGCTGTTCCGGTGTCCCAGCACCGACGGGATCGTAAGGGGTGCCCTCAAAATGGCTGCTGAGGTAGCCCTGTGCGTCATCGACACTCAACAGGTGATCGGCGTACTGAATAAAAGGTAAGTCAAATGATTGCGGTTCCTGTGCGACTTCTGGATTGAAGCAACGTTGGCCGTACCAGACGCGCGGGGTGTTGTAGTACAGATCCGATTGATCCTGTGTTCCGAAGATGTTGCGCCAGCAGAAACGGTCGCGGTCAGGGTTCAAGTGATTCGTCGTCACAAATTCGCGTAGGTTGCGGGCGAACATAAAGTTCTCGTGATCCTTGAAGTCAATGTCCTGAATGGCCATTTGATTGGCAACGACCGCGTAGCCATTATCCGGAATCCGTTGGGCGACCCAGTAGTGGCCGGCCCCCGTTTCCAGGTACCAGGCCTCCTGTTGGTCGGCGAATAAAATACCGTTGGATTCGCAGGTCCCGTAATGCTCAACGATTTGGCCGAGCAGGGCGACCCCGTCTCTAGCAGAGGTGACGTAAGGCAGGACGACCGTGATCATGGCTTCCTCACCAATACCATCTTTGACCAGCGGATCGGCGCCAAGTACCCGTTCGTTTGAATAGGTACTTTCGGTGGCACTCATGGCTACGCCAAATTCATTGATCCCGTCTTCCTCGAACAGGCCGTATTTGTCGGTCCATTCAGGGGTGGCGGTGTATTTGGCAGCGGACTGGGGTAGCGGCATGGTGAAGCCGTTGTCCGTGCTGACGAAGGTTTGGGGCGTCGTGGCTGTTGTCGCGGGGTGAACGATGAAGTGCTTGGGCCAAGCGGCCTTAGCATCTTCGTTGCGGCCAATCATGACCGATCCATCCGTGGAAGCTTGCGCACCAATTAAAATACTTGTACAAGCGGAATAATTCATGGGAGCGCTCCTTTCTATATAGTAGTGAATAAATTCTCGTTACTATTCTATCATTTTTAAGGATTAACGGGGCCGGTTTCCAAATATTTTTAATTATTTTACACGATTTTCTCATGAAAATAAATATTTATACAATTTGGTGTTTACGTTAGACTGGGATTTTACGGTAGTTGTGGGGGCTAAAGACTGATGGGATGGCCGTACTAGGGCTAGCTAAGTCGTAAGAGTTGTGGTTAAATGGTGAAAACAACTGATGATTGAAAGGCGTGAAGATGAGAATTATGTTAGAAAATAATCGGCGCGAGGTGGGCAAACACCTGTTAATTTTGCTTGGATCGGCCATAATTACGGCCATTGCATTAAATGAATTCTTAGTTCCCGGTAAGATTTTCAGTGCAGGCATCAACGGGATCTCTCAGATTATTGCCACGTTACTGGCAGCGGTCGGACTCCACCTGAGTACTGGGTGGTTCATCCTGCTCTTTAACATTCCCATTGGCCTGTTGGGGTGGTTCAAGGTGGGCCGGGGCTTCACCATCTATTCCATTGCGGTGGCGATTCTAACTTCAGTGCTGGCTATTGTGATCCCGGTCAATAACATCTCAAATAATTCGTTATTGGCAGCGCTGTTCGGGGGTATTTTGACTGGCGTTGGCGTGGCTTATCCGTTGAAGAACGGCTTCTCAACCGGGGGGATGGATATCATTGCCGTGGTGCTAGAGAAGACCACGGGGCGGACGATTGGGACGTTAATGATGATGATCAACTCAGGAATCGTCATCGTCGCTGGTTTCCTGTTTGGCTGGGAAAGTGCGTTATACACGATTATTTCTATTTATGCAATGTCTCGAGTGGTTGATAGCATTCACACGCGCCACCAAAAGCTGACCGCTTTCATTGTGACGTCGGAACAGGACGCCGTTATCACAGAACTTAATAAAACTCTCATTCGCGGCATCACAGCCATTCCGTCATTCGGGGCCTACACCCGGCAGTCGAGTACGGTGTTAATGACCGTTATTTCGCGGTATGAACTTTATGCATTGGAGCGGGCGGTCAAGGAAGTTGATCCCCGGGCCTTCGTCAACCTGGTCAACACCGTCGATATTGAAGGGAACTTCTACAATGAGACGGAGCAGTTGAAATTGCGGGCAGAGACGACGAAAAAGTAGGTCGCGCAAGGGGTTTCAGCGTGTTATGATAGTATTTAAGTAGACTTTTCAATAAGACACAATTATATAGGGTGAGTGAGGATGCAAGCAGAACTGGAATTTGAAGACCGATTGATCGATTATTTGACGAGTATTGGTGGTTCCAAGCAGTGGCAGTACATGCCAAATATCAAGACAACAGCGGAGTTGTGGCAGAACTTTAAGCTTATTTTGGAACGGAATAATCAGGAGAAGTTGGATCAACCACTGAGTGACAATGAATTTGCGCAAGTTAAGAAGCAAATTGATGATTTAAAAACGCCGTATCAAGCGGGAAAATTTTTATATGGCTTAAATGGCGTGTCCCAAGTGGAAATTGATACTGATGCTGGGGAACACGTCTTTTTGACGGTCTTTGATCAAGCCTACGTTGGGGCCGGGGGGACGGTCTATCAGGTCGTCAATCAGATTGAACGGCCAGCCAAGTTAGCCAACTGCAGGGATCGACGTTTCGATACTACGCTGTTAATCAACGGTTTACCAATTATTCAGATTGAAGAAAAAACGGCTGCTCGTAACGTCAAGGAAGCCTTGAATCAAATGCAACAGTACATTCATGAAGGCCAGTTCTCGGACATCTACTCAACGGTCCAGATCTTGGTGGGGATGACCCCGGATGATACGCGCTATATGGCCAATACAACTGAAGATAAATTTAATTTGGACTTTGCTTTCCACTGGCAGCGCGAGGATAATAATCAGCCGGTTATGGCCTGGCGTGATTTTTTGAACCGCATGTTATCAATCCCAATGGCTCATCAGATGGCGACAAGCTACATGATTCTAGATGGAACTAAGCACCGGCAGATGTTAAAAGTCATGCGGCCTTATCAGGTCTATGCGACTCGCCGGGTAATTGAAAAAATCAAACAGTCGAGTTTTGAACTCGATAGTCAAAAATTAGGGTACATTTGGCACACGACGGGTTCCGGGAAAACAATCAGTAGCTTTAAGACGGCTTGGCTAGCTTCACGGCTACCGAATGTGGATAAAGTCGTCTTTCTAGTGGACCGAATCGCGCTAACACAACAGACGGCTGATAATTATTCGGCATACGATCCAGATACCAATGATGAAAACAAAGATGGTATTATTTTTGATACGGCCAATGTGAATGTCCTAGCTCGTAAGTTGCGACAACACGGCGGAATTATTGTGACCTCGATTCAAAAATTAGATCGATTAGTTCAGCGCCAAAGCTTTAAACGACCTGAGCAGAATATCGTGTTTATTGTCGATGAGGCTCACCGCTCAACGGCGGGAGACATGTTGCAACGGGCAAAGGATGGCTTTCCGCACGGCGCATGGGTCGGTTACACGGGTACTCCTCGGTTTGATGGGATTACAACGCAGGAAATTTTTGGGGATCTCCTACACGCTTACACGATTCGTGAGGCAATTGCGGATCGGAATGTCCTAGGCTTTAAAGTCGATTTCAACACGACCTTATCTGAAGATGTGCTGAAGACACAATATCTGCCACAGTTCTATCAGCACGAGCATCCCGACTGGACGACTGAAAAAATTAACTATAAGATTGATCACCTATCACGTGAGGATATGGATGATACCGTTAATTCGGGTGTCTATGATGACAATGAAGATCACGTGAAACTAGTAGTCGATGATATTTTAAACAAGTGGCGGAACCGTTCCGTTAGCGGGCGGTACAGTGCACTGCTGACCACGCACGTTGGTGGTCGTAAGGCGTCTTCGCCAATGGCCATGAAGTACTTTGATGAATTTCAACGACGTAATGCAGAAGCGGATGCCGACCACCAACTGAAGGTCGCAGTGACCTTCAGTCAGGACAATTCAAACGGGGACAACATGTTGGGAACCAACACGGGACTGCACCGGGCGATGGTGGCTTACAATCACCTGTTCGGGACGGCTTTTGGTGACGACAACGTTCGGGGCTATACCGAAGATGTTGTTTCACGATTGAATCGGACTGTCAGTAATGATCCGGCCGACTACTTGGATATTGTAATCGTGATCGACCAGTTACTGACTGGATTTGATGCCCCACATTTGAATACGTTATATGTAGACCGGACGTTGCAGGGGGCCAACTTAATTCAGGCGTACTCTCGGACTAATCGAATTCAGGACATGCAGCATAAGCCGTACGGACGGATTGTCAATTACCGCTGGCCGGCTCAGGCTGAAAAGCTGATGAATGACGCGTTGAAGGTCTATGCGGACCCGAATTCGGCGGATATTCCAATTGACTTGTTACCAGGGATTACGGATGAGACTGACGACGGAGGCACTAGTGTCGTTGCACCAACGTTTGAAGAAACTAAGGAATCGACAACTAAAGTGCTGGACCAACTGGCAGATCTGACGGATGACTACCGACAGATTCCACGGGGAACGGCCGAGCAGCAACAGGCCTTCCAACTATTGAAGCAGTACAACCATCAGATTGCGCTACTCAAGCAGGATGATCAGTATGATTACGATGACCCCAATGCCCTGTTGGCAGAGATTGGTATCAGTGAAGATCAGGAAATTCGGCTGACTTCGACAATTGCTAACGAGCTCGAGGAAAAGTTATCGGTCATCAATAGTGATGATGGTAGTGGTGATAGCGTAATCTACAGTGACTTTAAGTTGGAGATGGAACACGTCAACGAAGTCGAAGTGGACTACGATTATCTGGAAGAACTCATCGCCCAGTTCCTGAACGAAACGAATGCGGGTGAGATGGACGCTGCCGATAAGAGTTACCACCGAATCAACGACTTGGCTGACCAGTTAGAGGATCGACAGTACGGGAAGCAAATTAAACGGATGACGTCCGATGTTCATAACAATCAGCTGGATTCTGATGTGGTTAAGTCCTACCCGGTTAAAGCTAATGATGTTAAGGGCATCTTGGATGAACACAACAAGCGGAGTCGGCGGGCCGCTATCGTCGAATTTCGAACGAAGTGGGGCCTGGTCGATGCCGAAGGGGTCCGTGACTGGATCAATTCCGCATTAGACCGCCACGTAGTCGGTAACGATGATTTAAACGAGAATAATGAAGTGACCAATATCATTACTGGTGGGCAAAAGTACTACAAAGCTGATGCCCTTGACGACGATATTCGACAATTATCAAAGATTAAATACCGTAATGAGCTACGAAACGAATTTAGCAAATTTGCGGATCAAATCAATCAAGAATTTAAGGAGCCATTATGAGCAAGAGAGAAGAAGCACAGAACATCACATCACAACTGTGGGCCATGGCCAATGATTTAAGAGGAAACATGGACGCTAGTGAATTTCGGAACTATATTTTAGGCTTCATGTTCTACCGGTACTTGTCGGAACACCAGGAGATGCACTGGAAGCGCTCAGGGCTCTTTGATTTAGCAGATGGGGAATCGGTAAACGATGCTTACGTAAAGGTCCCTGAGGACGAAATTAAGGACTATCTCGAGGATGCCGCAAGTGAGCTGGGCTACGCCATTGCACCACAATTTACCTGGCGAACAATTACGGAAAAGGTAAAGGACAGTAAGATTAAGCCATCCGACTTTCAGGATATGTTCGATGATTTTAATCAGAATGCGCAGATCAATCCCAACTCCCAACAGGACTTCCGGGGAATCTTCAACGACGTTAACCTGGGAAACTCACGGTTAGGGAATAGCACGGTCTCGCGGGCACAGGCACTGAGCCGAATTGTCAAATTGGTTGATGAATTTGAATACAACGATGAGAGTGGTCACGATATCTTAGGGGATGTCTATGAATACCTGATTGCCAAGTTTGCCGGAAACTCCGGGAAAAAGGCCGGGGAATTCTATACACCGCACGAAGTCTCAAAGGTCTTAGCACGATTGGTGACGATTGACTTTAAGGCCGGCGATTCACAGTTCACTGTCTATGATCCAACGATGGGTTCCGGGTCATTACTGCTGACAGTTCAGGAAGCCTTGAATGAGGCCGGATTCCACGATCGGGTACATTTTCACGGGCAAGAATTGAATACGACGACGTTTAACCTGGCACGGATGAACCTGATGATGCATGGCGTGGATTATCAGAATATGGATCTGCGTAACGCGGACACATTGGAAATGGATTGGCCAGATGGCACCGATGCGGATGGCGTGGACCACCCACGGAATTTTGATGCGGTGGTTGCTAATCCGCCATACTCTAGTAAATGGAATAACAATGCTAACAAGTTGAAGGATCCGCGGTTCAAGGATTATGGGAAGTTGGCGCCGGCATCGAAGGCCGACTTTGCTTTCTTGCTTCACGGACTCTATCACTTGTCAGATCAAGGCCGCATGGCAATCGTCTTGCCACATGGAGTGTTATTCCGGGGAGCAGCGGAAGGGAAGATTCGGCAGGCGTTGATTGAAAAGAACTACTTGGACGCCGTAATCGGGATGCCAGCGAAGTTGTTCTATTCCACGTCGATTCCAACGACGATTCTGGTCTTCTCGAAGCATAAACCGACTAAGGATATCTTCTTCATCGATGCGTCAGCGCACTTTGAAAAGGGCAAGAACCAAAATATCCTGCGAGACGAGGACATCGATAAGATTATCGAGACCTACAAGGCCCGACAAGATGTTGATAAGTATGCGCACTTGGCGACGCTGGATGAGATTAAGGAAAACGAATTCAACTTAAACATTCCGCGTTACGTGGATACGTTTGAGGAAGAACCGCCCGTTGACGTTGATAAACTGGTGGCGGATATCAAAGACACAAACAATCAGATCAAGACCTTACAGTCTGATTTGGGCGACATGTTAGACGATTTAGTTGGTCAAGACGCTGTCGCTCAACAGCAGCTTGAGGCCATTAAGAGGATTTTGAAATGATGGATGATAAGGAAAAGATGGTACCACGGATTCGATTTCGGGGATTTGGGGATGCTTGGGAGCAGCGTAAGTTAAATGATTTCCTAATTGAAAGCCAAATTAAAGGTTCAAACGGTTCAACCTCTCAAAAACTTACTGTTAAGCTGTGGGGGAAGGGTATAGTTCCAAAAGTGAATAACTGGAAAAAAGGTAGCGAAAACACGAAGTACTATATTCGCCATGCAGGTCAGTTGATGTATGGGAAACTAGATTTTCTGCATGGAGCTTTCGGCATAGTGCCTAAGTCGTTGGATGGCTTTGAGTCCACTATAGATTCGCCTGCATTTGACATCTCTAAAAAGATTAATTCAAGCTTCTTATTGTATTTAGTTATGCAAAGAAAGTTTTATATTAAGCAAGGTAGTATCGCAAATGGATCTAGAAAAGCAAAACGTGTTCATGAAAATACGTTTTTAGATATGTCTATCCAACTTCCCAAAGTTGAAGAACAAGGTAAAATTGGTCAACTCCTTGGGACGATAGACAACCTTATCGTTGCCAATGAGAAAAAAGGCCAACAGTTAAAGGGTTTGAAGAGGTTACTCATGGAAAAATTATTTTCCCAAGTCTGGAGATTCAGAGGATTCAGTGACCCTTGGGAGCAGCGTAAGTTTGCAGAGTTATACAAAAAAGTTACACAAAAAAATGATTTAACCTACTCCAGCAACCAAATAATATCAGTAGCCACGATGAGTTGGAAAAAAGCAAACCATGTATCTAGTGAATCTTATATGAAATCTTACAACATCATGAAACTTGGAGATATTGCTTTTGAGGGTAACAAAAGTAAAGACTTTTCTTTTGGACGTTTCGTTGAAAATACTATTGGAAACGGAATTGTTTCACATGTCTTCGATGTATTTAGGCCGATACAAAAAGGGAATATTAGTTTCTGGAAGTACTTAATTCATGATGAACAGATTATGAGAAAAAAACTAGCTAGGTCTACAACAAGCTCAACTATGATGACCAATCTAGTGGCAAAGGACTTTTTGCGACAAAAGATATATATACCTCAAATTGGTGAACAAGATCAGATTGGAGCCCTTATAGAGTCCACGGATAACCTTATCGTTGCCAATGAGAAAAAGTTAGACCAACTCAAACAATTGAAGAAATACTTGATGCAAAATATGTTCGTTTAATTAATTTTGGAAACGTCATGGCCGTCGCTCGTGATGGGTGATAGGTCACTTAAAAATCGATTCGTATCACTCGCTTTTTGAATAATATTTCAGGTATAAATAAGTTATTTAACATTAATGGTTAGATAGCTTATTTATTTTGGGGAGGAATTCAAAATGATGGAGGATACTAGATTTTGTCAGTATTTCAAGCAGTGGATGGAATTGTATAAGTGTGGAGCTGTGCGGCCCGTGACGTACCGGAAATATGAAATGACACATAAACAGTTGGCAATGTTAGCACCTGATCTCATGCTGCGTGACCTAACGCGTTTAACTTATCAGCAGTTGTTGAATGACTACGCTGAAACCCATGAAAGACAGACAACAATGGATTTTCATCGGCATCTCAAGAGCTCTTTGTTAGACGCGTTGGAAGAGGGCCTAATTGCTCGTGATCCAACACGTAAGGCTATTATTAAAGGCACTGCCCATCAGCAGCATAAGATTAAGTATCTCCATCAGTATGAACTGCAAGCATTACTGAATGAGTTAGAACTGGAGGGTGAAGTTAACTGGGACTACTTTATTTTGTTGATTGCCAAGACTGGTCTTCGATTTGCTGAGGCCCTCGGGGTTACGCCGAATTCGTTTGACTTTGCCCATCAGATGTTGACGATCGATAAGACCTGGGACTATAAGTCTAAAATTGGTGGCTTTGCGCCGACTAAAAATGAGTCGTCGGTTCGTAAGATTCCTTTGGATTGGCAGACGGTTATTCAATTTTCACAGTTGACGAAGCACCTGCCATCAGATCAGCCCATCTTTGTTAAGGGGCAGGTTTATAACGATACGGTCAATCATTATCTAGAGCGCTTGTGTAAGCATGCTCAGGTGCCGATAATTTCGGTCCATGGTCTCAGACATACACACGCGTCCTTACTGTTATATGCTGGTGTAAGTATTGCGTCGGTGGCTCGAAGATTAGGGCATTCGAATATGACAACAACACAGCAAACTTATATTCATATTATTCAGGAATTGGAAAATCAGGATAACGATAAGGTGATGAAACATTTGGCAAGTCTTATCTAAAGTATTCAAAATTAATTAAAGAAGTCGGACTAAATTGTACTGATCTAATTAGTGCAATTTTTTCTTGTCGTTCATTGGCAACGATAAGGTTATCTGTAGTTACAAACAACAATCCCAATTTTTTTCTTTCACTATCACTAACTGAAACCNTGTAGTTACAAACAACAATCCCAATTTTTTTCTTTCACTATCACTAACTGAAACCTGCAATTTTAAATTTTTTAATTCGGATGATTTTATAAGTGGCTGGCCAGTGCCAAAAGATAATCTTTTTAAATTAAAATTCATTAAAACATAATATAAAAAGTCTGATTGAATCGCTTTTATAAAGACAGTGTTGTCACTAATTTTAACTTTTCCAGATTCTCGATAAATATTTCCAGCATTAGCCCCCACTCGAGCAGTCAGTATAAAATTTCCTTCATAATCGAAGTCATCAGAATACCCAATTATTGATGTAGAGCCTAATACTTTATAATCATTTATATTTGACTTACTTAATTTACTAAAAATGCTTTTACCTGTCCCAATATCTGTAGAAAGATCTTTTAACTTACGCTGCTCCCAAGGGTCATTGAATCCCCTGAATCTCCATTCCAGAGAAAAGGCTTTCCCTAGTAATAGTCTTTTTAGCTGACGTAATTCCATAATCTTTTTCTTGCTTTCATCGACAAGACAATCAGCCTTATTTAACACATTTGCAATAGCAGCCTGTTCATTTGGCGACGGAAAATTTACTGGGATCTTTAAAATACTTGTTTTGGACAAACTGGGAACTCCAGTTGACTCATCATATCTTTTCCATTTAATATTTTGGGATAAATAAAAAATAAACCTTAGATTGTTATCTTTTTTGGCAGGCCCGATTTAAAATTGAAGTGCAAC
>NZ_AZCZ01000046.1 GCF_001434055.1 Levilactobacillus parabrevis ATCC 53295
TAGCTTTCTAAGCGCAGGAGTCTGGCTTGCGGAACTCGTTTCGAGCAGAGAGTGAAGGAGGGCGGTAGGTCCTGAGCATTAACGTAGATAAGTGTCAGCTTGGCGGAGCCGAGCCGGTGCTTATCTGGGTTAAGCGCAGGGACCTGCCCGACTGATCTCGTTTCCGCGGCCGCAAGTTTCCCCAGTATCTCGGCGAGAGCAAATTTGAATCTCTAAACCAGAGCAACCACTAACAACTCATGCAGGGTGGAGTTTAAACCGTAGATCATGGTCTACAATACATCCCACCTGAAGTCAAACTAGTTAATCCAGTTAAGCACCAAACGCAACACCAAGCAACGCATCTAAAATACCCATCTCAATACGTGAAGCGATTCATCCAGTTAGTAAGCTCACCGTACAATCAAATCCACCAATCACTAGCAACGTTTTCCGCTAAGTGATGGGTGGATTTTTAAGCTTACTGTCAAAAATAATGAGACAAATTCTCCGATTTTTACGTTAGTAATAAGTGTAGGGGAAATCAGCCATGCTGATTTCTAATGCCATTGGCAGACCTCACCGCCAAAAACTACGCGTCGCGGTCGATGGGGGTGATCTTCGCCTGTAATTCCCGTTCATTGTAGAGCAGAAGCACGACGAACATCGCTACGTAGAGCAGTAAAGGCAGCCAAGCGTAGTTCAACGTGATCATGTGCTGAGTCGCCACGTTCTGCGCGTGGTTGGCCGCGTAGCCCGAGAGGTGGAAGAGGCCCGCCGTAATCAGACCGCCCAAACCGAGCCCCACATTGACGCCGAAGTCGTCGGTGGAGGCCAGAATTCCCTCAGCTTGAATGCCCATCGCCATGCCGTAACGAATCGTATCGGCGATCATGATGGAAACCAGCCCAATGATCAGACCGTTTCCCACCGAATTTACCAGGATACCGGCGAAAATCACCGGCAGAAGATTGCTGACGACCCCGCCACTTAGAATCAGTTGGCCAGCCGCCGCAATTGCAATCCCACTCAACATGGTCCGCTTCTTGCCCCACTGCTGAGCCGAGTTAACGATCAGCAACACGCCAATCAGGGCCGCAAACGTGAAGCCGTTGGCGTAGGGTACGAGATTCTCACTGTGCTGAATGTATTTGAAATAGTAAATCGTCGTCTGGTTCTTGATGGACGTGGTCAGCCAGTAGAGCAGAATGACGACCGAGATCACCAGCCAGGGCTTGTTTTGCCGCAACATTTTGCCCACGGCGCGCCACGACTGGTGAGACTGTTCGGGATTGGTGAAGCGCTCGTGCACGTGGAAAAAAGTATTCCAAATCAGTGCCAGTGAGATGGCGCCGAACAGGATGATGGTTAGCAGGAACCCTTGCCGCTCGTTGCCGTGACCAAATAATGCCACTAGGGGCAGCGTGAAGACGGCCACGATGATTTGCACGGAACTACCGCAGAATTGTCGAATTACGCCCAGAATTGTTTGCTCGCGGTCATTTTGCGTCAGAGTCGGTAGAATCGAGGTGATCGGCAGGTTAACCGCCGTGTAGAAGAAGCCCAGCCCGAGGTAGGTGACGTAGGCCCAGATGAGTTTGCCAGTCCCACTAAAGGGCGGCGTGACGAAGGTCAGTACGGCGAACAGGACGTAGGGTAAGGCATACCAGAGAAAGAAGGGCCGGCTCTTACCCCACTTCGAATGGGTCCGGTCGATCATTAAACCAATGATCAGACTTTCCACAACATCTGCCAGTCGTGCAACCACGAATAGAATCGCGGCGGCACTGGCGGATAAGCCGTAGACGTCGGTGTAGAAGAACAACAGGTAGGTGGTCATCATCTGGAAGACCAGGTTATCGGCCGCATCGCTGAGGCCATAGCTCAGACGTTCCGGCCATTTCGTTTGCCAAGGTTTCATCCGTGGCGACACCTCCGTATAAAATTAGATGTGATGATACTTGCGCCTTGCCGGGTGGTGGAAATCGACTGGGGCGCTGTGGGCGGACGCCCGGAGCCAAAGAGCGGTCTCCGAGCTTACTTTGAACCTCTGAGAAACGAGTTTCAAAGATACCAATGGTCTAAGCGGCAAAGTTCGCCGCAAAGACCATTCCNATACCAATGGTCTAAGCGGCAAAGTTCGCCGCAAAGACCATTCCCACGGCTGAGTCGATTTCCACCACCCTCACGGCTAATATGGATTTTGAATGGTTGTTTGAACCGTTGTCACCACAATGGACCATCTGTCAGTCGTGTGGCAGGTGGTCATCGTCCGTTAATGGACTGTGGTAAGGCTATTTATGCTTCTCCGCCACCAAACGCCGGTAGACTTCCGCACCGACGAGGTCGTTGGTGACCATCCACGCGATGTGGCCGAGGGCTTCTGAGACGTGTTCTTCCGTTGGTTGGTCCTTGGCAGCGGGGACGGTTCCCATCGCTGGCATCAGGCCGACGTGAAAGGCAATCCAGATGGTCAGACCGAACCAGGTGCCGGCGTCCTTCTTGATAAGGGGTAACTTTTCACCGACGATTTGGTAGAGCACGGCAAAGGTCGTGGAGAAACCAAAGTGAATCACGTAGCTAACCCATGGCAACTTGTGGCCGGCGTAGGTGTAGGTGGCGTGGGTCACCTTGGCCGGTACGCCGAATTGTTCCAGCAACGTCTGTGGGGGATTAGTCGCGTCGCGTTCCTCGGTGCGGGGTGGTAAGACGTTTTCCCAGCCAAGCTTGACGAGACCGGACACGATCCCAGCAGCGCCGCCAGCAATCACAGCGGCGGGTAAATCGAGTGGATGTTTCTTAAATAAGGACATTAGAATTCCTCCTTGGTAATTGTAATCACAAGTTTGAGTATAAGCGTTTTAGCCCAGAGTTTGTGAAAATTTGCTTACGAGTCGCTGAACTTTGGTGCAATTTTAGAGTGTGGTAAGGTAGTTGGGTAGGGTCGTAAACGGTGAGATTTCATGGCAGTTATTGCCTAAAGTGTGTCGCTAATGGGGGATTAAAACAAAAAAGTGCTAGCCTCAGCTAACACTCTTAGAATTGTGAGAATAGTCCCAGCCACAACTTAATTAAGAAGTAACATAGTGGAATTAAAATAATCAACGCGACACAACCGAACTGATCCCCATCAAACACCGGTTTGTTATCCATCATTTCCGCCCCTATATTAGGTTTTGATGCAACGCCAATAGCTACTTAATTTTATCATATCATTTATATGCAATTGATAAGTAGATTCCCATTAATTTGGATGCATCACAAGTAGGTATTTCAATAGAACCGGTAGCACTCACAGGAAATGATCACTAGGAATTCAAAAAGAAACGGCATAAGACGAAAGGAGTTCCGGGTATGCAACCAACATTTGAACAAGGCTATATCGACATTCAGGATGCCACCCAAAACAATCTACACCACGTGAGTCTGCGGGTGCCCAAGTACCAGACAACGGTGTTTGTTGGGCTATCGGGGTCCGGCAAGTCCTCGCTGGTATTCGACACGATTGCGGCGGCATCGCGGCGGGAACTGAACGAGACGTTTCCCAGTTTCACCCAACAATATTTACCGAAATATGGGCAGCCACACGTGGGGCACATCGACCATCTGCCGGTAGCCATCGTCATTGCTCAGCAGCGACTGGGCAAGAATGCGCGGTCCACGCTGGCAACCTATACCGGGATCTACTCGCTATTGCGGTTGCTATTTTCGCGAATTGGTAAGCCATTCATCGGGTATTCCGACACCTTCTCGTTCAATCTGCCGCAGGGGATGTGTCCGGCCTGTCAGGGCCTCGGCTACGTCGACGATATCGATGAAAGCAAGCTGATCGACCCGGAGAAGTCGCTCAATCAAGGTGCGATTACCTTCGTCAGCTTCGGACCAGATACCTGGCGTTGGCGGCGGTACGCGACGAGTGGGCTGTTTGACGATGACAAACCCATTAAGGATTATACGGCTGAAGAATATGAGCTACTGATGCACGCGCCGCAACAGACGTTGAAGCATCCGGGCGAAGGCTTTCCCCGGACGGCGCTGTACGAAGGGGTCGTGCCGCGGATTCGGCGGTCGGTCATCGGCAAAAAGGAAGCCGAACACCACCGCGAAGCCATTGCGGCCATCGTTACCCGCAAACCGTGTCCCGTCTGCCATGGCACGCGGTTGAAGCCGGAAGTTCTGACGAATCACATCAACGGTCGAAACATTGCCGAGGTGTCCGCGATGGACTTACGCCACGTGCTGGCCTTTTTGCAGGCGATTACTGAGCCGCTGGCGACCGACGTGGTGCGGGAACTGACCACCAAGATTCAATCGTTGGTCGATATTGGTCTGGGATATTTGACGCTTGACCGGGGCACCAGCACCCTGTCTGGTGGGGAAGCGCAACGGATCAAAATTGCCAAGTACCTGACCAGTGCACTGGTCGACATGGTCTACATTCTGGATGAACCCAGCGTCGGCCTGCATCCGCACGACATTCAGTTGATCAAGCAAGCACTGACGAAATTAAAGGAGAAGGGCAACACCGTGCTGGTCGTCGAGCACAATCCGGCGATGATATCATTTGCCGACTACGTGGTCGAAATGGGTCCACAGGCCGGTCAAGGCGGTGGAACGGTCACGTTTACCGGAACTTATCAGGAACTGCTGGACTCGGATACGCTGACGGGAAACTGGTTGCGGCGGCCGCACGAATGGGGCCCCGAACGACCGGTAAAGCAACATCTGGCTCTGCGCCACATCACTGAGAATAACTTGCAGGACGTGAGCGTGGACGTGCCACTGGGCGTGATGACGGTCATCTCCGGCGTTGCGGGTTCCGGGAAATCATCGCTGGTCACGGCACTCAAACAGCACTTAAAGGAAGACTACATTGATTTAGCCCAGACGCCGGTCGGCATCAATATTCGTTCGACACCGGCAACCTATCTAGGGATTTTAGACGAGATTCGGAAGCTCTTTAGCCAGGCCAACGGTCGTGTCGGCACCAGTATGTTCAGTTATAACGGTAAGGGCGCCTGCCCGCGGTGTAAGGGGAAGGGTGTCACCATCACCAACATGGCGTTCATGGACCCGGTCGTGCAGACCTGTGAGCTCTGCCACGGCAAGCGCTACAGTGAGGAAGCCCTGCAGTATCACTACCAAGGCAAGACGATTGCCGAAGTGCTCCAGATGTCGGTGACGGCGGCTGCGGACTTTTTCCAAGACACACCGAAGTTGGCGCGTCAGCTGGGGAACTTGAACCGCGTGGGTCTAGGTTATTTGACGTTGGCCCAACCCCTGACGACGTTATCGGGTGGTGAACTCCAGCGGCTGAAATTAGCCGTTGAATTGGGCAAGCAAGGGACCGTCTACCTGCTGGATGAACCCACGGCTGGCTTGCACCTGAAGGATACGGCACGACTGATGAAGTTGTTCAACGACTTGGTCGCGGCAGGTAACTCCCTGATAATCATTGAACACAACCTGGCAGTGATCAGTCAGGCGGATTGGTTGATCGACGTCGGTCCGGACGCCGGGCGTTACGGTGGGCACATCCAGTACAGCGGCACACCGCGGGAGGCTACTACGCACGCAGATTCCCGGACTGGGGTGGCGTTGAAGGCTTGGCTGGGTGAGAATTAGGTGACAGGGACGGAAGAGGCTAGGAGCGATAAAAAATGAGTGTGAATCGTACAGATGACAAAACCGTTTCGTCATGTGTGACAACTGATATTTATGAGTGTGCTAAGAACAACTTAGCAAAGTAAGGACTGACTGTTTCTGAATATATTCGGTTATCATTGATCAAAGCTGCGAATAACAATGTGCACATCATGAGTTTCTTAGACTTGCCGGAAGCCATTGAATCCAAAGAAGAAGCTGAGACTGGCCAAGTGAAGATCGCTGAAACGCTGACCGATTTTTATGAGTGGGTCGATAGAATAGATGATTGAATAGATGTTGTCGCATACTGGCAGTTGTGTCCAATTTTTAAGGTAACTATCATTCAAAAAATTTAGGTAAGTGGGAAGGCAGACCTGTTGTCCGTAAGTTGGACAGCAGATCTGCCTTTTGTCATAGAAGAACGATGCATGTGACTGCGCATGTTTGGAGAGTATTTAGTGATTAATGGCACTTAAGATTATGAGAGTTTGGACGATGTCATACGGCAAACAAAAGATTCACTGAAAAACTTATGGAATCATTATTGACAGCGCTTTCATGAATGGCGTACGATTAACCTTATTAAGGTTAGAAATCAGGTGATCGGGATGAACATCGTTATTGGTCTGATGCCCGCGTTATTTTGGGGAATTCTCCCCATTTGGATGCAGGGTAGAACCGGTGGCAACTGGACGGAACAACTGTTGGGAACCAGCGTGGGGGGCGTGATTAGCGCCATTATTTTGCAGCTTATTTTTCACTACGACTACAGCCTCACGGATTTCCTGTTGTACTTTGTCTCCGGGGTTTGCTGGAGTGTCGGCCAGGGTGGTCAGTACTGGGGCTACGGTGCGCTGGGGGTCAATAACGCGGTGCCATTTTCCACGGCACTTCAGATCATCGGGAACTCCCTGATTGGGGGTTGGGTCTTCGGCGAATGGGTCGGCTGGCACGACAGCGTGCTGGGCGTGATCGCCCTCCTGATTATTCTGGCCGGGGTCATGATCAGTAACGGTGTGATTCACGTGTCGCGCAAGGACCTTGGCGCCTATGCCATGCTGGTGATCACCTGTGTCGGCTACTGGGGATATTCCGGGTTCCCACACTATGCGGTAGCTAAGGGGCTTAATGGGTTCCTCCCGCAAACGTTAGGGATGATGGCCGGGGCCTTGACGATCTACGTTGTGGGTCGTAAACGAATTCCGGGGCAAGATCCCTGGGGCCTGCGCAACATCACCTCTGGGTTCATCTTCGCCGTGGCGGCGGGGACTTACCTGATGTCGTTGAGCCTGAATGGACTGGTCAACGGCTTCGTCCTGACTCAACTGAACGTAGTGGTTGCGACACTGCTCGGTGTGGTCGTTCTGAAAGAAGCCAACGTGAAGCAGTTGGTGCCTAAGACGATTGGACTAGCGGTTTTGATTGGTGGCGCCGTGATGATGGTCCACATTTAGATGAAAGTCATTGGAAATCTAGCGAAGGGGTGGGCTGGTGCTCATCCTTTTTTTGATGACGGTTTTTACCGTCTGAGACGCTCTTTTTGATAGAAGTATCGTCTCAGGTGGTAAAATGTGCTCTGCTTTCAAAACGTACGTTCCCCATTTCGGCAAAATATGCTATGATTATGAAACGACTTTTAATGTAGAAGGGATATGTTTTTTCATGGCAACCACGCTCCTCACACCGGCACAGAATCGGTTTCTCCAATTGACCCAGCCCGCGCTGGCCTTACCAGAATTGACGCGTGTTCTTCCATTATTACGTGAGCACCCCACGGTTAAGGATACCAGTGATTTTTTGACGCGGTCGGCGCGCGAAATCATCATGGAACAGCGGGTGGATTGGCTGGTGACGGGCAGTCTGGCGTGGAAACTCTTGGCGCGATTACCCTACGCCATCAATCCCAGTGAGAAGCGGACTGACTGGCACCACTGCGCGCTGTGCCACAAGCCGGTCCGCTACGAATACCACGTGGTGTTGCGAGCGACTGATCATGAAATTTTGGTCGGTTCGGAGTGCGTGAAGAAATTTATGAGTGATGAAATGCAGTATCTGATGGCGATCACCACCGAGGATAACTTCCACGCGGTAGCCCAGTACGATGCGCTCACGGATCATTATCCGGTGGTGCCGGAGATTCTGTGGACCAAGGATGCCTTGCCTAACCTGCCGCAACAGCACCGCAGACGGCAACGGTGGGTCCATAACGGGACGAAATCCACGGTCACGGGTTACTTACGTCATCACTCGCAGACGCTGCCAGACGCGCAATTAGCACCGTATCTGACCGAGTACGATCAGCTGCAAGCGGCGAATCGGGATGCCGCGGCGGCTGTGGCCGTACAGGCACAAGCCAAGCGACAGCGGGAACAAGATCTCGCGGCTAAGGAAGAACAGGCGGCCTGGGAGGCGGCCAACGCCGCACAGTCCACGGCGGAGCGCCAACTGCGAGATTCCGCCGACTATCGCCAGTATTTGGCGGCGGTTGCGGGACTCCTGACGCAACATCTGACTTTGGCCGTCTTCAAGCAGGAGTTGGCAGCGATTAAGATGCCGGAAGCACTGCGCAAACTGGTCAATTCCTACCAGTTAGGCGTGATGGCCACGGAATTTGCTCGAACTGGACAGATCAAGGCGGCCCGGTTACAGATTGTCCCCCGATATCTGGTGGCGGACCTGAACCGGATCACCCGCCGACTGGCAGCGCAACGCCAACGAGATTGGGACGACGATGTCTTCAACGCGGCAGTGGGCTTCGATCTGACCGCAGCGGAGCGGCAGGAACGATTGACGCACCTGCAGCAGACGTGGGAAGGCCGACAGCTGCCAGCCACGGTCTATCCGCAACTATTGACCCTCAAAGAACAATTGACGACTGGCCAGTCTTTGCCTGCAGGGTGGCCGACGGCGCTGGTCAAGGCGTTCCAACAGCGCCTCGCCCGGCAACCAGCTACCGGGTGGGTGCCCGCACGGAAGAATCACGTCACTCCGCGGCAATTACGCCAACTCGTACACGGGGGTGATGACCTGAAAACGATTACAACCGCTTATCATCGACTATATGCCTTACCGGCGGCGACTGAGGCGGTGACGCTGTCAGCGCTCCATCAGTATTATCTACGGATGAAGGATCAGCGGGAAGGCCGGTCTAATACGACCCAACGGCTAGTTGACCAACTTTTAAAATCACAGGATTAAGTGGCAAAGGCCCCAGCGATGGGGCTTTTTTTGCGTGAATTTTTCTAAATTATTAGACAGGTAAATGACGATGGGGCGACATGCCTTATCACCTGACTAACTTTTAGCCACATTGATTAAAATGCTGACAAATTAGCGATAAAATAAGTTTCCCTAACTAACTAGTTAGCGGTTACATGCCCTGATATAACGGTTTTTATAGCGAAATTGCGATTTTTTTAAAAAAGTTTCACTTTTTATCAAAAAAACTATTTACAGGCAGACCTTCCCACACTATAATGAACTTGTTACATATTTAGTAAAGCGTAACTACCAACTAGGAGGCGGTTACGAAATGATTCCCCATTAACTAAGTGAAGCCAGTCTTTGCGGTGACTAGTGGTTAAGGGGCATCGGAACTTATTAAATATCTGTTGTTGAGACTTTGAGGGATTTAAACACAAAATGAGGGGTGCTTAATTATGAAGAAGACAGTAAGCAGTATTTTATTAGCAAGTGCATTATTATTGGGGGCCATTGCACCAGTTACGGCCAATGCGGACACTACGGGTGATGGATTTAGCGGTACAACTAATGGTACTGTAACTTTCCAAAAGCCAGACTCTACAACTACACCAGTTGATCCTAACAATCCAGATAAGCCAGGTAATGGTGGCGATGACCATGGTGGTACTAATCCTGGTGGTGATTTAACCTTCCTATACGTTTCTCCAAAGATGGACTTTGGTACAGCTAAGACTACTGCCACAGTGGATTCCAATAATAAGGCTGCAACTGTAGCCAAGGATGGAACGGTAAGCGCACAAACTCTTAACCCAAAGACTATTGAATCAACTGTTTTAACTGATCAAACGACTGCTCCTAAACTTGTAACTGAAGTTTCTGATACTCGTGGTACAAATGCTGGTTGGCAAGTTACTGTAAAGAGTAGTGTCTTAAAATCAGAAGCTGGAGACACGTTGAATGGTGCAACCATTACCTTGGGTGGTGATAGTGCTAACACTATCATTAAGAACACGGCTGGTTCTGTAGCGAAGGGTGCTAATGCAGTATTGAGCACTGGTGCTCAAACTTCAACGCCTATCTACACCGCTGATAATGGTGTGGGTGCTGGTACTACGGCAATGCAGCTGGATGCCTCAGACATTACGTTAGGTAGTCTTCCTGCAAATATCAAGGCTTCTGAAACTGGGACTGCCTACACTGGTCAATTAGATTGGACCTTAAGCGCTACGCCACAAGCTTAATTATCAAAATGCGATTAAAGGTGTCCATTCTGTGCGAATGAACACCTTTTTGCTTATGAATGTAGTATCATAAGGATATTGCAGGAGTTGCATTAACTAGGGTAAGGCAGAGGTGTAAGGATGCTAGGTTTTAAGCGAATTCGACTAGTTTTAGTCATGATAATCGGGTTGATTTTTGGCGGATTCATATTATCTGAAAGTGATGCCCAGGCTGCTACAAATAACGTTGGATATAGTGTAGCAGCTAAGTTGCCAAGTAATCAGATCAATAAACAGAATTCCTTCTTTGATTTGAGAATGAATTCTGACAAGACGCAAACATTACAAGTTAGAGTTTATAATGTTACAAATGAGGATATTAAGATCCAAACGGCGATTCATACAGCCTGGACTAATTCGGGTGGCTCTATTGAATATGTTACACCAGCCAAATCTTTTGATCCCTCATTGCGGTATAAGATGAGTGACATCAGCAAGATTCAAGGTAAGAAGACGTTTACGATTCCGGCCAGAGGAAGTCGAATCGTTACAGCTACGGTTAAGATTCCAAAGACCAACTTTAAGGGTGTAATTCTTGGTGGTTGGTATTTCAAACGGTTGGACAGTAAGGTTACGGGAACCGTAAAGGGTTCTGGTAATATGACGAGTCAATATTCATATGTCATTGGTATGAAGTACAGCTTAGGGTCAGCGCCAAATCCAGAAATGAGTTTGGGTAAGGTTGGTGCCGGGCTGAGTAATTATCATCGTGCGATTATTGCTAACGTTCGCAATACGAGCGCTGTGATTATTCCTAAGTTGAAGATGCATACGAAGATTATCAATCGTGACGGTGGCAAAACGATGGTAGATGCCAAACAAGAAAATATTCAAATGGCACCTAACACAACGTTTAGTTATCCAATGTTGAGAGAGAAAAATAAACTAGAAGCGGGACATTATCATCTGCACATGCTCATTAGGAATACAGATCATGAGTGGGAGTTCGATCGTAACTTTACGATTACTCAGGCACAAGCAGACAAATATAATAAGGACTCAGTTGATGATTCCGGGATTAGTATTTGGTTGTTAGTCGCATTGGGTGCTTTAGGAATGCTCATCTTGGTACTCCTGATTCTGTTGATTATTTACCTGATTCGGCGTAAACGTCGTAAGGACGATGAAGAGGAAGAGTAGCAATAGGCAGTCTCGAAGGGAGGCGGCGGTCATGAAGAAAAGCATTAGACGACTAGTGATGCTGGGTGCAGTGGTACTAGGCCTGGGATTTGGCGTCACAGCATTCGCTGATACCTCAGATACTGGGACAAGTTCAGCAAATGCGACGACGAGTACCAACATGGGAATTACTTTCACTGGTACTTATCATCCAAGCACTGGTGGCGGTGGCGCTAATATCAACAGCGACTCTAGTAGTTCAGGTAATTCTGGTGAATCTAGTGGTGTCTTAACTGATGGTGGCGACGGGGATGCAGTTAACGAAGATATCCCCAGTGGTCACAATCCCACAACCAGTGTCACCAGCGGCCATAGTGCAGCCAATAAACCGGCTGGGGCCGTTGCAAGTGTCGTTCATTCCGGTACAGCTGATCTCGTTGCGGGACGGTTGCCACAAACTGGTGAATCACAGGTGTTCTTAGCCAGCGTCTTTGGCTTGTTCCTGTTGATTGCAATCACCTTGTTGGCCGTCGTTCGGTGGCAAGCACGGTTGCTCCGTGAGAATAAATAAAATTGATTTTTGACCATAACGGTGTTGCCTTCGGGTGACGCCGTTTTTTTGTAGGATGAACTAGAAAAACGGGGCCGCCCGCAGGTAGTCCCGTTTGTGCAACTATATTTGTCAGTTTTTTCGGATAACACTTAAGCCTTAGACAGCAGAGCCATAATGGCTTCTAATAACATGCCCACCGCCATACCGTACATTGCTAACGTATCCTGATGAAAGACGACTAGTAACAACACGATCAGGTAGAAGACAACGGCAAGTATGCGCCGGTATTTGTGACGCATTATAGGGCGACAATCTTTCCGACGGCGATGGGTAACGTCACGTGAGTGGAGTAGTGGCCGACCGCACCAGCTACCGTATCTGGCAGGTCAACGTCGTCCGTCACGCCGTGGATGTAGATGACCCGCTTGTCCAGGGCCAGCTCGCTGTCGTCAAAGGTTGCCTTGAATTGAGCATCGAGGGCAGCTAGCGGCACGACCTTAGTGTAGGCGAAATAGCCGTTGGTGTCCGAAACGGGGTAGTTATCGTTGGGGATGTTCATCTCGTGTGGCGCCGCATCGAAGGGCACCATGGTCGTGCCGGAGACAGCACCGGTCTCGGGAAGGTCAACAAAACCATCGTGGTTCACGTCCTGAGCACTCGTAGCAATCGCTGCGTCCTTGCCGTCTGGAAAGCCGTGGAAGTGTTCCCAGTGCTGAAGATTAGCGGGCGTATCGAACATTTCAATATTGATGGTCAACTGGTCACCGTTGATGGTGAAGAGGGCCGACCCGTGAGCCGCCGTGCCAATGGCCTGTTCGTTAAGTGGAACGATGTTTGCTTGATAGATTTTCATAATGCAATGACCTCCTCGAAGTGATGGGTCTAGTGTATAATAAAAGACAAGATAAAAAATTGATAATTATCAAGAAAGGAGAAAAAAGATGACTCACGATCCGTTTAAATGTGTTCAGAACGCGCCCATCTTCAAGGGGCTGGCCGATGCCGATATTACCGAACTCGCTAAGATTTCCGTTCACCAACAGGAATTCAAGCGGGGAAGTGTCCTCTACGATCCGACTCAGCCGTTGGAGCGCATGCTGATTATTGATGAGGGCCGCGTTAAGGTCTACCAGCTCAACGAGAACGGTAAGGAAAAGGTCCTTTACATGCTACGCGACGGGGCGATTGACAGCGAGGCCGCGCTCTTTACCCAACGACCGCATTTTAATTACGCCGAGGCCGTTGAGGACACCAAGATTTGTTCGATTGGTCGGGCGGACTTCCAGTCCCTGTTGCACCGGGTGCCGACCGTGGCTTTCAACCTGCTGAATATTTTGGGTGATCGGTTGACGGCGTTGGAGTCTGTCAGTGCGCTCACCGGTAACTTGAAAGCCAAGAACCGTGTGTTGGCGTACCTTCAACAGGTTGGGCAGGCGCAACACGCCACCCAGTTCACGTTACCGGAAAAGAAAAAGGAACTTGCTAGTTTCTTGGGCATCACGCCGGAAACGTTAAGCCGACAACTCAAGCAATTGGCGGCGGACGGTCTGTTACGCATCGACGGCCGTCAAATCACTCTAGTTCAAGAATAGCACAGCGTATCGTCAGAAATTCTCGCCGAGTTCTGACGATTTTTTTGACGATAAATTGCGGGTTAACCGCGTTCCGGCGGCGTTCAGCGTGAAGCCTCGCCTACATTAGCCGCCGTTCACCGGTACCAATGCTTGCCAAGTCCAAGTTTTAATGTTACAGTGTACTAGTAAAATATAACACTAGGGAGGTGGCCGAACGTGAAGTTTGACGATAAGGTCCCCATTTACTATCAAATTAAGAATCACCTGTACCACGAAATGATGACCGGCCAGCTGGCGCCAGGGGAAAAATTGCCAGCGGTTCGTCAGTTGGCAGTGGACTTGACGGTCAACGTCAACACCGTTCAGCGCGCACTCGGGGAAATGATCACGGAGGGGATTATCACGTCCCAGCGGGGGAAAGGCAACTTCGTCACGACGGAGACGCCACGCATTACACAGCTAAAGGAGCACTTAATCATGGATCAATTGGAACGGGCCTATGAGCAGTTACACGCCTTGAATTTATCGGATGAAGAAATCATTGCGAGTCTGAAACAATATATTGCGCAAAGGGGGCAACAGGATGACTAATGTTTTAGCAATTAATCAAGTCGGTTATAAACACAACTTTAAGACGATTCTACACGACGTCGACCTGACCCTTGAGACCGGGAAGATCATTGGCCTGCTGGGTGAAAACGGGGCCGGGAAGACAACGTTGATGCGCTTGATCACGGGGAGTGCCAAGGGTTCTGGAACCATCGCCGTTTGTGGCGACACATCCACCGCCCACCACAAGAGCCACGTCAGCTTCACCGAACAACTCAGAGGCTTTGCGGCCAGTACGCGGGTGGATCGCGTGGCGGATTTCTACCGCACGGTCTACCCGGACTTCGACGGCGCCCGTTTTGAAGAGCTAGTGACCTTTCTACAGATCGATACCAGTCTGAAGCTGGCGGCCCTGTCCAAGGGGATGAAGGAAAAGGTGATCATCGCCTTGACCCTCGCGCGGCAGGTCAACCTGTACCTGTTGGACGAACCGTTCAGCGGCATCGACAGTATGAGTCGCAAGCGGATCATCAGTAGTATTCTGAAATGGAAACCGGCCGATGCCACGATGGTCATCAGTGACCACTACGTTTCCGAGATCGCACCGATTTTGGATGAGGTCGTCATTGTGAAGGACCAGACCGTTTACGCACACAAGGAAAGTGATGCAATTCGAGAGGAATTTGGCCTGAGCATCGAGGACTACTACGAAAGCTTATATGCAGAAGGGGGTGCGGACCGTGACTAAGTTTACAGCATTGCTGAAGGTGATGAGCCGCGACCGTTTCCGCCTGATTAACTGGCTACTCGTGGCAGACATTGCCGTGGTGGCCGCCACCCTACTCTGGAGCTTTGTGCGACAGGGAATCCAGCCAGGGGAAACCTTTGGCGTGGCTCTGGCCTGGTCCATGGTGGCCTTCGTCATCGCCTTTGTCCTGTTGTCCGTCCGGATTGAACGGGTCTACACACGCGATACATACCGACTCTTGCCGCTGGGCGACACCAAGCTCTATCTGACGAATCTGTTCTCGTCGTTCGTGATGTTTATCTACTTTGGGATTATCCAACTGATTATCTATCTGATTACGGAGGCCGTGGATAACACTTATCTGACGGGTATGTTGCGGATTATGAGTGGCCCCAGTTACACCACCGCAGAAGCCGCAAAGGTCTGTGTGGGAATGGCGATCATGGGCTTGTCGCTGGTGATCTTGGGGTGGACGACGATTTCGTTGGTTCACCTGGTCATCAGTGCGACTAATAACTTCCTGCCAAACGCTAGTCGGCGGTTGATCAACGTGGTTCTCTACATCATTGTGATCTACCTGGTTGTACGGGTCATTGGCTTCCTATTCTACGAATTCAATAACTTTGGCCAACTGATCGACGGTGGCGGGACCACCCACTTCCTGATTAACATTCTGGGCGTCCTGGTTGTGGCCGCGATTGAAGCCGCCCTGAACATCTTTATTTTGAAGAAATGGGTCGAAACGGTTCCCAACTAAACGTGTATTATTAACAGAATAGAAGACAACAGTCAGGTTCCTCGTCATGGTGAGGGGCCTGACTTTTTTGGTAGACTGATGAGTGACCATCACAGTTTTGAGGATACATTTATGAGCGGCTAAAACGAAAATCTTGGAATTTAGCAAAATTGTGAGACAGAATTTGGGATTTTTAGAGAGCGTAAAATATCTTG
>NZ_AZCZ01000047.1 GCF_001434055.1 Levilactobacillus parabrevis ATCC 53295
TCCCCTGTAGATTGGGTTAAGTATAGCATGTTTAGCTCCGCAGGGGAACATACGTTTTAAAACTAAATTCTGGTATTCATCCTGCGATTAAAATCGCAGGTTTTCTGCTTAGTTTTAACAAATGACACGCTGAATATCATTTCCTTGTTGTGCACGTAACTCGTACAAATTATCATCCAACTTCTTAACCCACTTCATTTGAATAGCCAAAGCCATCCCCTTATTCTGGGTCCACTTGATAATCTTCAGTAGCTTAGCTGCATCCTTATCCGGGAGTGCCCTTAAATATTGATTAAAGGTACCCTCGTCAGCGTAAACAAAATGGATTTTTTCCATACGCAAATGATAGCATTAATGCTATCAGCTGTCACTTCCTTTCTCTTGCTTTTTAAGTATCACCTATGGATTTAATCTCTACTAGCAAACATCCATTCTTTTTTCAAAAACCAACAGTCATCTAATTTGAAATGAAGCCTCTATCGAACCAATCGTTTGTCTTATACACAACTATTATGTATAGTTCATTTGTAAAAGAGGTTCCTCTATGGCAATAACGACAAGAAAAATGCTTGAATTCTCCAAACAAGCCGGTCTAAATTAAACGAAAGAGGTGATTGCTGTGCGATCGCTAACAATACTACCTCTCCTAATAATACTAATTGCTTGGCTATATAGAGCACAAATAAATACTTTTTACCTGAATCACCAAAAATTTTTTAATAACATTTGGGTAAACGTGATCACTTTTGGAATATGTACATTTGTCTTAATGATTGCACAGTTCAAAATCTCGTTTCTAAATATAATGACTTTTCTCATGATAAATGTTCTTATTGACGGTTGGCTTGTTTTTAAACAATGGAAGGGAAGTTAAATTCTACTTAACGACGTCACAATTTCTCTTAAGAAACAGCGTCTCCAATCCTGCCGTCACACTTCGTTTACCAATTTGCCCTGTAAAAACAGCAAAAGATTGGCCCTAGAAATCATAAAATGACTTCTAGGGCCAATCTTTAATTGAATACCCTTTAGAGACTACTTTTCCAAACCTACGTTTCATTGAATGTTCGGATCTTTAATCTGGCTCCACGGCATCACGTGCAGCATCCACGAGATCCCATACTTATCGGTAAAGTGGCCCATCTTGCCACCCCAGAACTGCGGTTCAAATGGCATGTCAACCGTCACCGTTCCGGAGGCAACCACCCGTTGATAGAAATCCTCGGCAGCTTGGGCATTCGCAACGTCATCAGCATTGATATCTAGGATCATATCAATCTGATTCGTGGGTTCCGGTTTACCACGAAAAGCATCCGCACATTGGAAGCTCACCCCAAGAATACTGAATCCGGCGTGCATGGTGATATCATCCAAATCCACCCCCGCTGGTAGCCCGAACTGCTTAGCCTGGGCAGCATCCGGACTGAAACGATAGACATCCGTTGCGCCAAACACCTCTTGATAATAGGTCAAGGCATCCTTGGCACTCTCAAACGAAATACTGGGAATCAAGCGTGATTGCATGGCAAAACATCTCCTTGATTTGAATAGCCTAAGTGTACCAAGTTCCCTGCTTACTAGGTAGTGATTACCCTTAATCAGTGACGAATTTCTGGACGCTCGCCGTTAAATGTTTCATGTGAAACATCGCTGGATTTTCCCACCAACTAATTTATTTTTTACCAAATCGCTACTATAAGGTGACCCGATAGCGTGCTGGTCCGCACCGCACAATTTTAAATTTCCCCGTTGACAATCCAAGTTTCCGTGATAAACTAGCAATTATTAACAATTGATTAGAAAATTAAAAAGTGATGATGAAGTCCAGTAACGCAGGTCACCCCTTGTTAGCGAACCCGGTTTAGTGAGAGCGGGTCAAGGTCGCCAGCGTGAACATCCCTTCGGAGCTGTTTGCTGAAATTAAAGTAAGTCTATACCGGTAGCAACCGTTATCAATGCAGTGAATCGCGAGTGTGGTTCGATTTCCCAGTAGATCCTAGACTCTGGGAACGTCCCTCTAGGAAACTCGCCGTTCATGGATAGCGCTACTTTTTGAGTAGCAAAAATAAGGTGGTACCGTGCAGACTGCGCCCTTACGGAGAGTTTTTTCCGTAGGGGCGCATTTTTTATTTTCAGGGTATTTCTAATCAATTGAAATTCTAGGAGGTTTTTGTATGAAGCATCTCGCTTATACCGCACCGTTAGCCCTACTCTTACTCTTCACCCTGAGTGGCTGCGGGAGCGCTGCCGGTAACACCACTAAGAATCGCACACTTAACGTCACGCTTCCCAGCGAACCCGCCACCGCCGACCCCAACAAGTCGACCGATACCAACAGTGGGAGCGTGATCTCCCAGACCATGGAAGGTCTCTATACTTATGATCAATCCGGGAAGGTCGTTGCCGGTGTCGCCACGAAGGTGGTCAAACCGACTAACAACGGCAAGACCTACACGTTTAACCTTCGTAAGACGGCTAAATGGGCCAACGGACAGGCCGTCACCGCCCAAGACTTCGTCACCTCACTGCGCCGCTGGGTCGACCCGAAGACCAAGGCACAATACGCCAACAAGCTTTCCGCCATCAAAGGTTATGCCGCTATCCAAAACGGTAAGGCAGACCCATCTACGTTTGGCGTGAAGGCCCTCAGTAAGACTAAACTCCAGATCACTCTGAGTCAGGCTGTGCCCTACTTCGACGACCTTGTCTCCAACTACTATCCTCTGAACACTGCTGCCGTGAAGAAATACGGGCAAAAGTACGGGACTAACGCCGCCAAAACCATGAGTAACGGAGCCTACAAGCTCGTTGGTTGGACTGGCAGTAATTCGACTTGGACCTACGTCAAGAACACCCACTACTGGGATGCCAAGAACGTGAAGATCAAGAAGGTCAAGGTGAACGTTACCAAGGATGAGAGCACTGCCGCCACGCTGTTCAAGAGTGGCAAGATCCAGGAAACGACGGTTAGCGGCCAATACGTCCGGGCTAACGCCAACAACAAGGAGCTTCACAAGACGCTACAAGGTCGGCTGCAGTACCTCTACGTCAACAGTAAGAAGACCGCGACCAATTCCGAGAACCTGCGTCAGGCGGTCTCCTACGTGACTAACCGTTCTACCTTAACGAATAAGGTCCTAGTCGATGGTTCCAAGCCCGCCCTCAATGCGGTTCCTCGTGGCGACCAAGCCAATCCCAAGACGGGAGAAGACATGGCGACCCAACTGGGAAATCTCTTGCCAACAGATGTTGCCAAGGCCAAGACCTACTGGGCTAAATATTTAAAGGAGACCGGTAAGACCAAAGTCACCTTGAATCTGTTGACCGATGACACTGACGACGACAAGCACGTGGGGACCTACCTTCAATCCGTAATGGAGAAGAACTTCAAGGGATTGAAAGTTACCACGACCTCCATCCCCCACGCCCAACACGTGGCTCGGGACTTCGCAGGAACCTTCGAACTCAATTTAACCGGCTGGTCCACCAATTTATTAGACGCCTCAGACTTCCTGAACTTAGCCGCCAAAGATAATACGGTCAACTTCACCGGTTGGAACGATCCCGCATTCAACGCGCTCCTAGCCAAAGCAGCAACCCAAACGGGCCTGCCCCGCTACAACACCTTAATGGACGCTAACCAACGCCTGATGGCGGTCAAGGGCTACATCCCACTGTACCAACCATCACAGGCCAAGCTTGTCAGCAAGGACGTTGGCGGTTTGAAGGATACGCTGTTGCATGGTGCGCAGTATAAGTATGCGTACTGGAAGTAGTCAGAGAGTGGAGCAAGCCGTTTAGATTCTGAGCATTAACGTCATTAAGTGCCCGCTCGGTGGAACCGAGCCGGTGCTTAATGGGGTTAAGCGCAGGAATCTGGCTTGCGGAACTCGTTTCAGAGGCCGCAAGTTTCCGGATATAAGGGGCGAAGGCCAACCTAGCTCTTTAAGCCAGATTAGCCATTAAGAACCACTCGCCGGACAGGAGAACTTAGGTTTCTAAGCGGAAGAACCTGCCTTGCGGAACTCGTTTCAGAGGCTGCATATTTCCGGATATAAGGGCGAGAGCAAGTCCAACAAACCAAAGTAAAACCAAGTACCAAGTAAAATCCAAGCCGCCCGTACCCCAAGCACCCAGTCCACAGCTACCATCAAGACATCCTCAAATGTTTCTCGGCGGTTGTGGTCCCCGGTACTTCAGGTCTGTGCGGCGCTTCACCAGAACAATGTATCAAGTAAAACCCTAACGATTTCTGCAGACATTTTCACCTATATAATCACGATACAAAATTCAGGAGGAATTTATATGACCAAAACCACTTTCTTTAATTTCACCTTATTCGATGGCACCAACGATCAGAATCAAGCCAACGCATGGTTTACCGTCGACGACCCCTCCGGCAAATTAGTCGACCGTGGGCAGGGCACGCCCACACCGGCTGATGCCACGGTCGACCTCAACGGCCAATACGTCATGCCGGGCTTCATGAACGTTCACGTCCACGTCACCGCCGATACGCAGGCACTCCAAGGCAAGGAACACTCCGAAGCCGAGGCTGGCGTTCTGGCCTTCACCAATTTACAAACGCTACTCAAGTCTGGGGTTACCTACGTCCGGGGCTGCGGGACCGGCTACGATGCCGACGTAAAGCTGAAGAAGCTTCAACAATCCGGCCAATTGCCCCATACCCCGCACATGTTGACCTCGGGCAAAGCCTTCTCAATGACGGGTGGTCACGGGGACTCCCCTCACGGCGGGCATGCGGTCGACTCCCCCGACGAAATGCGCAAGGCCGTTCGCACCGCATTTAAGAACGGTGCCGAGAGCATCAAGGTCATGGCAACCGGTGGTGTCATGACGCCCAACGACTTTATGGAAGACGCCCAGCTCTCCGTGGCCGAAATGCACGTGGCTGTTGAAGAGGCTCACCACAAGCGCCGGGTCGTTGCCGCCCATGCCGAGGGTAATCCGGGCATCCAAAACGCCTTAGACGCCGGCGTAGACTCCGTAGAACATGGCTTCTACGTCACCGAGGATGAAGCCAAGCAGATGGTCAAGCAGGGCACCTACCTGACGCCCACGCTGATTGCCGAATGGGTCATCCCTGAACAGGGGCACGGCGTCTTACCCGACTGGGAGGTCAAAAAGGCCGCCGATGCCCTGGACGACACCTACGTCAACATGCGCCGGGCCTTCCAACTCGGGGTAAAATTCACCTGTGGGACCGATGCCGGAACGCCTTTCAACGGTTTCGACTTAACACCCAGTGAATTTGGCCTCTTGACCAAATTGGGCATGACCCCGGCGCAGGCCTACCAGTGTTCAACCCTGAACTCGGCCGCCTTGATGGGCGTCGACCAGGAGTACGGTACTCTGGAGGTCGGTAAATTCGCCGATTTCCAAGTTCTGAAGGCCGACCCACTCGCCGACACTGCCAACGTCGTTCAGACCGACAAACAGGTCTACCTCGGCGGCCATCGAGAATTCTAACCCTTGCTAAAGAGCAATGCGTCCGCACGGGATCCGACCCCTGGTGCTGGCGCATTACTTTTTATCGTCTCGTGACAATGGCAAAATTTTTATTTCGTTATATTAACGGTTTACTAATTGACTTTCATTTTTATTCCGGTAAACTGAGGAGACCTTCCTCAGTTTCGAGATGATTATCTGTAGTCACACCAATATGAACCCTTTCCAAGCTAAAATGGACCAGTCAATATCTGCACTGGTCCATTATTTTTTAACTACTAAAGCGGCTAAACGCGTATTCATTTACGTCCGTCTTAAAACTGGCGTTGCATCTGTCGAGACAACTCATCGGTGGCCTTTATCGCGGAGAAAACATCGCGAGCACTCACCGGAAAACCCATGTTGTGGATGGTCTCTCCGGATTGAACTGTCAGCTTGGCAACCTTCATCAAATCCTCGTCGCTGGCTTCGTCCAAGTAAAGGTCGGCTAAAGTCGTCGGCAATCCCAGATCGGCTTCAAAGTCCAAGTAACGTTGAAACTCAGCGTCGGTTGCGCCCTCCAGAACCAGGTTGAGGAGCGTACCAAACGCCACTTTTTGCCCGTGCGATAGCTTGTGCACGTCACCGGATAACGCGGTCAAGCCGTTCTGAAAGCTATGGGCTGCGGCGAGTCCGGAACTTTCGGCCCCGACACCACTCAGGAGAATGTTGGCTTCGATGATGTGGCTCAACGCCGGCGTAACTACGTGGTCGGCTGCTGCGGAGACGGCTTGTCCGGTGTATTTAAACAACAACGACTCGCACTTCTCAGCAAGTGCCAACCCAGCGGCCGTCTGATCGGTCTGCAGAGGCAATAGCGTGGTCGCCCGGGCCCGCGCAACCGTCTGAGCTTCAACGTTGGTCGACAACGCATCCGCAATCCCGTCAACCAGGAAGCGGACGGGTGCCCCAGCAATCACGGTCGAATCCACCAACACCAAATCGGGATTCTTGTCATAAAATTGATACTTCAAGAATTCCCCATTAGGTGAATAAATGACACTCAGCCGTGTGCACGGCGAATCATTGGACGCTAGCGTGGGGACAATCACGACGGGCACGTGGAGCTGATCGCCAACAGCTTTGGTGGTGTCGTTGGTCTTCCCACCACCCAAGGCAATGACGAACTTGGCATCCTTGGCCTCCCCAATAGCTTGAATCCGCGCAATCTCTTCCGGGGAACTCTCGCCATTGAAGTGGATATGTTCAATCTTGAGCCCATCCGCTGTCAGGTGCTGATAGAATTGTCCACCCACCAATTCCCAAACGATATCGTCAGCAATCAACAGGCCGTGGTTGCCAAACGGGGCAATGTAACGGGCCGCGTGCTGCAGAAGCCGATCACCCTGAACGTAGGTCGAGGGACTCGCAAATGCTGTAATCATTTCCAATACCTCCTCATTGAACTAGTTCCCATTCTAAAGAGTTCGCGAGAAACCCACCGGTCAACGGCTCGGATTACACGACTTAAGATAGCCAATGCCCGCAACTAGCAAAAAGGAGACAGTGGTCCTTAACCACCGTCTCCTTAAAAGATACTTGATCCTATCGTTAATTCTTAACCGTTGCCGTAGCACCCTCGCTCTTCCGGTGCCAGTACAGTTCGATTTCTTCCAATGACTTTCCTTTGGTTTCCGGAACCTTGCGCCAGATAAAGATAGCCGCAATCATGGTCACTGCCACGTAGAGCATAAAGGTCCAGCCTTCCCCGATATTCTTAGTCAGGATTGGGAAGGTATAGCTCAACGCGAAGTCACTCAGCCACAGAATCAGCGTACAGATGGACATTGCCCGTCCCCGGATCTTAGAGGGAAAGATTTCAGACAACATGATCCAGGTCACCGGCGCTAACGAAACGGCGTAGGACGCGATGGCCAACAGGATGAAGGTCAACGTAACCGCACCAGGAGCCTGCATGAAGAAGCAGAGCGCAACAACCAGTAAGCACAGAGACATTGCAAAGGATCCCCAGCCCAGTAAGGCTTTCCGACCAACTCTGTCGACCAATCCCAAGGAAACAATCGTAATCACCATGTTAATGACCCCGATGGAGACGGTCGCCATGAACGCTCCGTTCTGCCCGAAGCCGGCTCCCTTAAAGATTTCCGGCGCGTAGTACATGATTGCGTTACTCCCGGAGAACTGCTGGAAGATTGCCAGTAACACCCCAATCATTAATACGGGGAGCCAAGTCTTATTGAACAGATCCTTAAACGAAGTGTCATCCACCACTTTTTCGGAAGCCACAATGTCGTCTAACTGCGTTTGCGCTGCGGCATCGTCACCTTCCACGCGTTTCAAGACGCTCAATGCTGCATCCGCCTTACCATGTTGCTGAAGCCAACGGGGGCTTTCACCCGCCGGAATCAGCGCGAGCAGGAACAGCACGGACGGTAAGACACCGACCCCCATCATCCACCGCCAACCGGTAGAGACGTTCCAGGCCTGTGTAGACCCGGAAACAATGGCGGCGTTGACGAAGTAAACCACGAAGATCCCAATCGTAATGGCTAACTGGTTCACGGTAACCAGTTTTCCTCGGACCTCCGCTGGCGCCATTTCGGCAATGTACAGTGGCGTAATCAGCGAGGTCAGACCGATCCCAATCCCGGCGAGCATCCGCCAGATGACCAGCGTCATGTAACTTCCGGCCAAGGCAGCCCCGACTGAGGAACCGGCAAAGATGATCGCCGACAGCACCAGAATCTTCTTCCGACCAAATAGATCACTGAGAACCCCAGCAATCGTGACCCCAATGGCACACCCAATCAGGATACACGAGGTGACCCAACCGACTGCCGCACTACTCAATGCGAACTTGATCTGCAAAAACCCGACGGCCCCGGAGATCACAGCGGTATCGTACCCAAACAGGAGTCCACCCAACGCGGCCGCACAAGAAATTAAGATCACGTAGGAACTTAGTTTTTTCTTTTTCATTTTTATTTTCTCCAATCGTTGCTCGCTGAAATTAAGCGTCTCAACTTATCTAAGAACCAGCTAAAAGTCGAATTGCCAACTAGTCTGGCGGTCATAGTGTTCCCCTGGCATCAACGTCAGCGGCGTTAGATCACTACCTTCTTGGGGCGCGACCTGTGCTTCAAACGCCACACCACCGTACTGGCCGATCTTGGCCGTAACTCCTGGCGTGTGGGCAAAGTGATTGGCCGTATAGACGACCACCGCTGGCGCCGTCGTTTGCATCCGCATAACGCGATTCTTTCGTGGCGATGTCAGCGTGACCACTGGTTGGCGTCCCGTCAACATGAAGGGATGATTCAGTCCCCGTTCAGCCACAATCGCCGGATCATCCCCCTCGAGGACATCCCCGAGACGTTTCCCCCGGCGAAAATCAAACACGGTGCCAGCAACCGCCGCACGACCACGATATGGCAAGCTTTCTGCATCCAAGGGAAGGTAATAGTCGCTCGCAATCTTCAAATGCTGATCCACCACGGTCGTTTCCGGCCCATCCAGGTTGAAGTACACGTGGTTAGTCGGATTGAAAACCGTCACTTGGTCCGTCACCGCCTGAATGCGGTAAGTTAGCCGGTTCTGGTTATCCAGTTCATAACTCACCCGCATTTTCAGTGTTCCCGGATAGCCATTGGCGCCATTGGGATCGACCAGGGTCATCGTCACTTTGACGCTGCGCTCCGTAATCTGCGGTTGAAAGGCAAAGACCTGTGTATCCGTCCCGGTCCCCCCGTGGGCGTGATTCTTGCCACTGTTCACCGGCAGTTGAATCAGCTGGTTGCCCAGTCGCCATTGGCCACGCCGCACGCGACCCACGATTCGGCCAACCGTGCCGCCCAAGTAGTTTCGTGCCACGGCGTAATCAGCTGGGGAAGGTAGCGACAAAATGACATTTTCAAGACCATTCTCATCGGGTAATAACACTTGTTCCAACGTAGCCCCGTAGTTCAGCAGTTTGACCTGCATCCCCTGGTCGTTGGTCAGCGTCAGTTCACAATAGTCCTTGCCCGCTTGATGGTCATACTTTTCCACTGTAATATCCATGGCTTAGACCTCAGGTTTCACAAAGTTGACGTGACGAAGAACGCCTTGATGGTGATTATTAAGCGCCAGTGCACGATTGAAGAGCGTCTGTGCCTTGGCTGTCTGGTTCAAGCCCAAGTAACCCAGCGCCATCAGATAGTCACAGTGGACGGAATTCTTCGACTGATAGTCATCGTCAAAGAGTAAGGCATCTGGCAGTGATACAGCGAAATAGTCCAACTTGAAGGTATTAAAGATGTGTTGTTCACCGAAGTTAATCAGCTTGTAGTAGCGCGCCTTGGCAGCATCCGTCCGCCCCAACTGCTCGTCAGCTAAGGCTTGATAAAAGATGGTGTCGGCCGGTTGGTCGTTGTAATACATCATATCAGTCGGTTCACTCAGGCCTTGCGTTGCGGCTTCGAAATGCGTCTTGGCCGCAGTCTCATCACCCTTGGCCCGGTAAGCCATACCCAGGTAGAAATCAATCACGTTATTGACGGCGATTGGCAGTTTTCCTTCGCCCAAGCTCCGCGGATAAACCAGAGCTTGCTTCAATTTGGTAATAGCCCTCTCACTGTCGTGGGCCCGCAAATCCTGCTTGGCCAGCTCGACCAATGCGTATTCATACTGCGTGCTGACCTTGCCTTCGCCGCCTTCCCACGGATGGAAGATGTGGGCCATTACAGCATCGTAAGCGTCCTGATAACGACCCGTCTCGTTTAATAACGTGACTAGTAAGATATAGCTGTCGTCACGTTGCGCAACGAGGTCACGGTGATCTTCCAGGAATCGTAACCGGTCGGCCAAGGGGTCATTGAGCTTCTCGTGAAGTGTCGCCAGCTCGAAGACCAACCGACTGTTTGTCGGATCTAACTTGAGTGCCATTGTTAACTCGGTCAAGGCCGCCTGCGGATCATTCTGGCGGTTGAAGTAGGCAATGGCTAAATTCCGGTGGGCCATCGCGTAATCTGGCTTGACCTGTGTACAGTGCTCCCACAGCTTCGTGGCCGGGTCATACACTTGCCGGTCGTAGAAGAAGTTCCCTAAATAATAGGCAGCCAGCCCGTCTTGCGGATAATTTTCACAAATATACTGCAGGACCCGGACATCTTCTAACCGATTCGGGAAGACGTAATCTGGCGAAGCCTCCGCCCCAGCAGCGGCGTAGGCCGTCGCATCGGCCGACCGGTCCAACTTCGCAGCCAGATAGGCCTGATAGTAGCTCTTCAGGGGATGTTTACCCGGATAACGGCTGATGATTGCCAGTGCATCGGCGTACGCCCCGCTACGGCTATAAGCTTCAGCTAAGGCCAAATAATTGTTGAGCTTGCCGTTCAGGGCAGCTGTCAATTGGCCTTCAGTCGTGGCATTGGTCGTTAAACGATAGGCTTCATAACGGTTGGCCAAGTCAATACGATCCAGTTGCGCGTTCTCAGCGACCAGCTGTGTTGCCGCTGTAGTCTGACCCAGTTGCCGCAACAGACTAACTTTAAGGGTCCGTGCCGTCATGTCGTGTGCACCAGTGACCAACGCCTGGTCGACAAATTTCAAAGCGGCGCGCAATTCACCCCGACTGGCTTTAATCTGAGCCAATGCGAGAAAGGCTACGGACTGAGTCTCGTGCGACCAAGTCGCCTTGAAAAAGTGGTCGTAAGCGGCGGCTACCTTACCCTGCATCCGCAAACTCAATCCCAAGTGATAGTGAGCAGCACCACTGGCTGGATTGGTGTTATGCGTTGTTTGCCGTTTAATGGCCGCTTCAAAGTACTTCTGACTCTTCGCAAATTGCCCGCGCCGGTACAGGAGTACCCCGTAGGCATCGTTGATTCGGTAATCGCCAGGGTCGCGTTTCAAGCCCTCTAAATAGTAATCAACTGGCCGATACGTGGCGTGCCGGTACTGTTCCAAGTGCTGTCCCGCTAAGTAAAGTTCATCGTTCGTCTGTAACTTCTCTGGTGCAGCGATCTCCCTGGCAGCATCCGGAATCTGTTCCACCTCATCCTTAGCTGGCTGATAGCTGACCAAGACTGTGCCGGCGCTATCGGTCACAACCACGCGGAAATCGTGGTCAGTGCCCGTTGGATTGGCAATTGTTTTGTCAAAGGTTGCCGTTGGACTCAACGTCTGAACATCATCAATGAGGACTTGTGCGTTCTGATAGAGTTTAACGTGAGCATCCTTGAAGACGGACGTCGCGTAGGCTTTGATCCGCAGGTCGCCACCGTTTCGCTCCAGATTAACGGCGGCATTGATGGTCGCGTTCTTCACGGCCCCAACATCTTTGTACGGCATGAAGTATTCCGTCGATGACTTTTCTTCGTGTGGCTGTAGCCAGGTGAAGTCAGGTTGATTGTCCGTAAACGTTCCCACCATCAATTCGATATAAGGGCCGTCGTTGTCGGTCAGCTGATGATCCCAAGATTTCCCGAAGTCACCATTCCCCCAGGTCCACTGTTTCTTCCCGGGTGACGTATGATGATCGGCAACGTGGAGGAGGCCAGCGTTCTTCTGGTGGTCATAATTTCCCAAGAAGTCATACTCGGAGTGTGCCGCCATATAAGACGTCGGCACGGGAACGTTCTTGTAGCGGGAAATATCGACCCCGGCAGAATAATCGACCTTGTAGTACTCACCCGTTGCAATTGGGAAGGTCGATACGGCCCGCTTACCATGATCAAACACGGCGTTCACATCAGGTGGAAAAATGGACTGTGTATAGTCGTTGACCGGCACCGCTGGGTTAGCCCACCACAGGAACGTCTGCGGCAGGTCAGTTGGATTCTTGAAGTGCTCGTTCAACTCGAGGTAGGACTTATCAGCGTACATGGTGAATCCTACCGAGATTTTGGTCCCATACATCCGGTCAATATCACTCATCCACAACGTCTTCGACCCATCGTCATGACTTTCAAGTTGCGTCTCGATTGGCAAGAACGTATCTGGCCGATGATGTTGCGGCCAATTGAACTCAATTCCTCCGGAGATCCAGGAACCGGTAAGACCGACTAACGCCGGCTTGATCACGTGGTTATAGTAGACGAAATCATAATTATTGGTCTTGTCGAGTGCCCGATAGATCCGGCCACCCAGTTCTGGTAGAAAGGTCACTTGTAAGTATTGGTTCTCTAGAATAATGGCATGATAGGTGTGATCCTGCTTCTCATTAAAAATTCTTTCGGTAACTGGGAAGGGATAGACCTTCCCACTGCTCCCCTGATAGACTCGCTTTTCCAAAAACATCGGATTTTTCTCCGGCTGGCCTGTCTTATATGTCGGAATTGTTAGTTCCGTTTCCGTTAACGAAACGCCCGTAATCGTATTCAACATACACAATCGTTCCTTTCCTCAATCTAGCCTAAGCTTAATATGGAAAGCGCTTTCTTTAAATGCACTAAAAGACCAGAAAGATGGATTATCCGTGTTTCAAACGGTATACTCGAGGTAGTTCAGGGGATTGAACGTCTGAGCTTCAAGCGAAAGGAGGCCACCACATTGCGACGCCTACAGGACTTTGATAACGAATATTTATTTGTGTTACCCAAGGACGTCCTTCAAGACTACATATTTTCGCCAATTATCGCGAACCTCTACGTGACCGACCTGGGATTCTTTCCCAATGCGCAATACCATTACGTGAATCGGGAACGGGGATCGGCCGGTTGGGTCATCATCTTCTGCACGGGTGGGTCCGGCACCGTGATTGTTGACGACACGACCTACCACCTGCATCAATACTCACTGATCATCATGCCGCCGGGAATCAAGCACACCTACTATGCCTCCAAAGACGATCCTTGGGATATTTATTGGTTACATTTTCGAGGAAAATTGGCCGAGGAATACGTCAACGTCTCGCCTAAACAAGCCCACTTCATCGATCACCTCACGAATGAGCAGGTCAATTCGACCATGCGGCAATTCTGGCAGATGATTAAGTCCTTCATCCCCGGGTTCAGTTACGATGCCGTCTTCTACGTCTCACAGGTATTGGGTGTCCTGTTGGCGACACTTGCCATGGATGAGGCCAAAGCCAGTACCCAAGGAAGTAACTACGTTGACGCGGCGATTCACTACATCTATCAACATATCGACGAGCCAATCAAGCTTGCGGATGTTGCCAATGCACTCGGCATTTCGACCAGCTATCTCAGCCGCAAATTTCGAGAGGTGGTCAACGCCAGCGTGATTGCGTTCATTACCTCCATCAAGATGAAACGCGCCAGCCATTACCTGCAATACACCAACGTCCCCATTCAACAGGTCGCGCGGCGACTAGGTTACACGGACAGTTACTACTTCTCCCGCGTATTCAAAAAAGAATTTGGGCTGTCCCCGCAGCACTTTCGAAATCGACTATAAGCAATTACGTTTCATAACCAGATACGCAAAATAGGGTCCCGGCTAGCAGGCACTAGCTGGAACCCTATTTCTGAAATTTGCCAAAAAAAAGAACCAACACCTAAGTGTTAGTTCTTAAATGACTACTCTTCGCTAACGAATGGCATTAAGCCCATGATCCGTGAACGCTTGATAGCAATAGTTAACTTACGTTGGTTCTTGGCACTCGTACCAGTAACCCGGCGAGGTAAGATCTTACCCCGTTCGGAGATAAACCGACGTAATAAGTCAGTATCCTTGTAATCAATGTATTCAATGTGGTTGGCTGCAATAAAGTCAACCTTCCGACGGCGACGGCCGCCACGACGTTGTCCTGCCATGAGAAATTCCCTCCTCGTATTTTAGTGTTTAGAACGGTAAATCATCATCGGAAATGTCAATTGAATCGCCGGTGTTCGCAAACGGATCAGCTGAGTTGTTCCCAGCATTGTTGCCGTTGTTGTTACTTGGGGCTGGATTCGAATTTTGCGATGGGGCCGCCGGAGACGGGTTCCCACTCGTAAATGGATTGGCATTTTGATTCTGATTCTGTTGAGGAGCATTATTCGCTGGGTTACCGCCGTAGTTTGCGTTACCACCATTGTTGTTCGCGTTGCGAGAACGTGGTTCGAGGAACGAAAAGTCCTCGACAACAACTTCGGTAACATAAACCCGTTGGCCCTGTTGATTTTCGTAATTCCGGGTCTGAATCCGACCTTCAATTCCAACAAGGGAACCCTTGTGGAAGAAGTTCGCAAAGTTTTCCGCGGACTTGCGCCAAATGACACAACTTACGAAATCAGCTTCCCGTTCACCAGATTTGTTGGTGAACCGCCGATCAACGGCCAAGGTAAACGTGGCAACAGCAGCACCGCCTTGGGTGTATCGTAAGTCAACATCCCGTGTCAGTCGGCCAGTTAGTACTACTCGGTTGATCATTGCTGAATAACTCCTCTCAAAATTAAAAGTTTAAAGTCAAATTAGTCTTCGCGCTTAACGATCATGTGACGTAAGATACTGTCGTTGATCTTAGCTAAACGGTCAAATTCGTTCAATGCTGCATCGTCATCAGCGTTTAAAGTAATAACGTGGTAGATACCTTCGTTAAAACCACCGATTTCGTAAGCAAAACGACGCTTAGACCAATCCTTTGAATCAAGGATGTTGGCACCGTTATCCTTAAGCAACTTGTCGAAGCGTTCAACCAAAGCGGTCTTTGCGGCATCGTCAAGGTCTGGACGAATAATGTAGGTAATTTCGTATTTAGTAGTTTCCATGAATGTTACACCTCCTTATGGACTTCAGGCCCCCGCTGCGATGCGGGAGCAAGGAGAGACTCTAGCGAAAGCCAGATACTCACAAGCTAGTAGTATAGCATAAATCATTTCGTTAAGCAAATCGGGGCCGACCGACAGGCGCTGCTTACGTTACACTACTTAACTACGTGAAAAACGTCCAAATATTTTTTATTTTGCCCGATTTAAAATTGAAGTG
>NZ_AZCZ01000048.1 GCF_001434055.1 Levilactobacillus parabrevis ATCC 53295
TGCACTTGATTTGACAATTGAGGCAATAAAATTAATTGAAAGTTGGTAAACGTCCACGATAACTGACTATCGCGCACGATGAGTTGAAGCGCAAAGACTGAAACGACCGCACACGTTGTCCCCACGGCGACCCGAATATTTTTAATGTTAACTGGTTTGTTCTGTGACTCCGCCTTAGCCGTCACCCAATTTAAAATTGACCAGTACAGGGTGATCACACCTAAAACGAAAAAGATACTAGTGATCATTGGTGGTACTAACCAAACTGACCAAGTCATCTGATCAATCTCCTTGCTATTCGGTAATTTCCCACGATGGGAAGCGTTATTCATGTCACATCAGTAATCACTAAATAACATTGCCAATAATATGAAATAATATACTAGTCTTACTATAATCCAAACTCCTTGATAATGCCATAGTTCTTTATCACTCCAATAAGTTAACCTGTAACACCAAAATTCCAGGAACCGTTTCCCTTCTTTTTGTAAAACCCCTATTCTATTTCCTTTAAATAAAGTATGATGGAAGCAGACAGACTAAAAAAGGAGGATCACGAGATTATGTATCGCTATTTTTTACAGCCCCAATTAGACGTTTTAAACAACTCGCTCATCGGCTATGAATTGCTGATTCGGCAGCAAGTTGACGGCAAATGGGTCCTCCCGCACAACTTCGAATCGATTCCGATCGACATCCAGGCCGACCTGATCGCACGGACCGCCCAAAAACTAATGTTAAAGATTGGCTCCGTATCATTTAACGTTAATCAGCGGCAATTCATCGATCCAACCATTGCTCAAGCCATCATCAAGGCACAGGTTCAAATTTATCCCGTTAATTTGGTACTTGAGGTTACTGAAGAAGTGACGGATAAGAAGGTCACGAACAAGCAAATCATTGACCAAGTCCACTACTTTGACGAGCACGGCATTCAGTTGAGCCTGGACGATATTGGTACCGGTGTCAATACGTACGACCATTTGGAACCCATTTTGTCCTACGCGAGCGAAATTAAATTTGCCATGCAAAACTTCCGGCAAGAAGGCCGCGAAGACGAAATTCCAGAAAACTTAAAGTTCTGGAAGAAGATTGCCAAGCAGTACAAGTTACGGTTGATTCTTGAAGGTGTCGAGAACCAGGCAGAAGGCGACATGGCCGACGATTTAGAACTCGATCTGCGTCAGGGTTGGTTTTACGGTAAGCCCCACCTGTTCAAGCTAGACGGTGACACATTTTAATTCAGCCTCACCACGTCATTCCACGGAATGGCGTTTTTTATTGCCTAAATTCCACCAGAATCCTTTCCGTTTGCAACTTTTAATCCATTAATTGAGATGTCCATCAAATCGCTTAGTACCAACGCTAGTGGCACGATTATTTTGATAAGTTCAACTGAATAACAACATTAAATGGCAGTTACGCTGCAATCTTACTTCAACCCCACTCTTTTTTTCTCACAGATGCCCTACTCTCTCAGATTATCACTATAGTAAATACAGAGCAGTGGATGAAATGTCTTAAATAAAGTATTTCCAACACTAGCAGTTATTCCGATTGATATTTGATCAACCAGTGGACTGCAAACACTAGTGGATTGGAGGAGGATTGCGATGCAAAGAAAGAAAGCCAATATAATCATTGGCATCCTGATAGCCATTTTCATTTTCTTTATCGGGGGTATCGGTGTTAGCTCAGTCACTGCTCACGCCAAGAATATCGACGTCTCCGGTTTAGGTGAAAACGATGCGGTTATTACGGACGTCAATGGTAAGGTCATTCCCAACGGTAGTGACCTCAGCAAGTGGGATACCTACTCGCTTGACTACAAGTGGGGCATTCCCGATGGCGTAACCATTCAAGACGGCGATACGGCAACCGTTACTTTTCCTCATACTGCTGTGGGTCGGCGGGATGTCACCTTCCCACTCTACGACGATAGTGGCCGTAAGATCGGGACATTTTCAATCAAGGAAGGTGAAAACACTGGGACCATCACCTTCAACGATACGCTGTCCAGTACCGCGACTAACCGCAATGGTGAACTGCATTTCTACGTCAAAGGGACGGAAGAAAATGCCAATGTCGGCCTCGATTGGGGAATCAACAAGATCGGTTGGGTTGCTGAACGTAATCCGGATGGATCGCCAGCATTACTCACCTGGAATATCGCGTTCAACCCCAACAGTACCCATTTAGGGCAAACCGTAATCACCGATAACCTAGGTCCCGGTCAGACCTACGTTCCTGGGAGCGTCCACGCGCAAACTGGGAAATTCGACAACACGGGTAGCTTCGCTAGTGATGGTGGCGCCATCACGCCTAGTGTCGAAGCCAGCAACAGTACCGTCATCTTCACCTTTGATGATGTAACGACTGCGGTTAACATGACTTACCACACCAAGCCAGATATCTCGGGAACTGGTGGTGCTTGGAAGAACAACGCCACTTTAAACGGTCAAACCGTTGGCTCGCAAATCGTTTGGGGCGGTAGTGGTACCGGTAACGGTGATAATGGCAGCGATGGTGGCTCCGAAGAAGGCGACTCTGGTGTCGTCAAGCTAACGAAGACCGACAAAGCCACCGGTAAAGCCTTGGCTGGCGCCGTCTACGAAATCCGGGATGCCGCTACTGGCAACGTCATTGCGACTAAGACGACAGACGCCGAGGGCACCATCACTTACGGTGGACTAGCTGCTGGTAACTATCAATTCGTTGAGATTAAAGCACCAGAGGGCTATGAGCTGGATCAGACGCCAATTCCGTTTGAGATCAAAGCAGGTTCTGCTGCTGAAGTCAGTGTTGCCGCTGTGGACATCAAGTCACCCGGCATTGTAGGCCCCGAAGAACCCGGGACAACCACACCACCGACGAATCCAGAAAATCCTGAGAACCCTGAGAATCCTGGGACGACAACGCCACCAATCACGACGCCAACCAACCCAGAAAATCCTGGGACAACGGAACCAACGCCAGAACCAACCCCTTCCGTCAAGCCACCAAAGCCAACGAAACCAGTAAAGCCTGTGAAGCCCGTAAAACCTGTAAAGCCAAACAAGCCAACGATTCCGACTAAGCCAATCACCCACCACCCTGGTTCTAACCAAGGTAGCGGCAACGTCACGATCGGCGGTGCTGGTGGTAACATCTCCGGATCAAGCAATGGCGCCGCAACCAATAGCTATGGTTCAGGGACTGGGATTCAAGCTGCCGGAAACGGTAAGCCAAGTGTAGCCGCGGGCAAGACCTACGTGGGTGGCAAGTTGCCACAAACTGGGGAACGCAAGACCAGCAGTTGGATTCTAATCATTGCTGGAATTGCTCTGCTAATCACGGCTAGTGGCCTCTGGTTCCATCAGAAACGCCACTAATTTAAAAACTAAGCCTGAGGTATAGGCGTCATTGCTTATACCTCAGGCTTAGTTTTTGTCTGCCAGTAGAATATTTAGTTAACCTGCAGAAGTGAATGTCCTTTTGAATGTCTTTGGCTGTCCTTTTGGCTGTCCTGGTTCCGGTTTTGGCTCCGATTTACAGTAAATTGTGCTTTTGAGAAAAACAAAAAAGCCGTCATATCAACGTTTTCACATTGACTGACGACTACGAATGTTATCAATTGGGTATACTGGGCTCGAACCAGTAACTTACGGATTCAGAGTCCGCTGCCTTACCAATTTGGCGAATACCCAATAAGGCTCGTTGTCGAAACAACTATTTAATATTAACTTGTTTGGATATTAGTGTCAACCAGTTTTCCTGAAAAAGTTCGGCAAACTGTATGAATTCCCATTTCAATGTAATTTTATGCAGAGAATTATTGACAATTTTCCAGGAATAGCGTACATTAGTAATTGCCTAGTTAATGACATTGCCCGCTGGTCAAACTGGTTTAAGACGTCGCCCTCTCAAGGCGGAGTTACGGGTTCGAGCCCCGTGCGGGTGATCAGTAGTTCACACGATAGCCTCAAAACGTTGATTTATCAGCGTTTTGAGTCTTTTATTTTTGCTAAAAATCAACAATCTTGTGAGCATAAATTTAATTATATATTATTAACAATTAAATAGATAAACTTCTTGCCAATCTCTCCTGACTTCGGTAAACTTGGGTCAAGTTATCAACCTAGTCTGGAGGGAAATTAATTTGAAAAAGTTACCGCATACTCGCCCAGTATCCTTACGAATTCCTCATCGTCATCCCACTTCGTCAGCTCGTCCAAGGTTAAAGTCATGATGGGCCGTCGCCAGACACCACCCCACCACTACCTATTCGCAGAACTCGTATTTCTAATTATTCTGTTTACCGTATTGGCCTGGGATTTTTTCAATTACAACTAAAAAAGTCACGTTGCCATTCACGCAACGTGACCTCATGTCAGCATCCCCCGTCTCAAACGAGAGGTGCTTTTAATTTACCCTAATTTAACGTCGTTTCCGCCAGCGCCAGTAGCTATAGCCGCCAGTCACCGCAAGAATCAGCGCCCCAACGATCGTCATGACGATCCCGACACGTTGTCCTGGTGTGTGATAAGTCAACTCGATCTTATGCTTACCAGCGGCCAGACGTGCGCCTACAAAGCCCACATTGACCTTGGTGATAGCTTGCTTCTTACCATCCACCGTCAACTGCCAACCCGTATTGTACGGAATCGAGGTTGCCAGCACACTAGCCTGCTGTGAACGTGAGGTCCCCGTAACCCGGTCATTCTTCACGTTTAAGCCCTGTAAGCCTTGGTGCTTGAGCTGTGACATCCGCTGGTCGTACTGGCTACCAAATGGCACCGCAATGAGCTTAGCCGACTTGAAAGACAAGCTCTTAACGCCTTGGAACGTCAACTTGATATTCTTCCGTGCTTTAGCAGAATAGCCCAAGTTCAACAGAACGTGGTGCTTTTCTTGATAGTCCGACAAGTTCGACTGCCCAAACTGACTGAAGCTTGAGACGTTGTTGGCCGTTGTTGCCGTGACTGAATAGGCACCATCACTCATATTCCACAGACCGGACCGCAACTGATTGATTCGTTCAATCCCAGAAAACGCCTGGTTACTGAAGGCCTTCGTGTTTTTCTTTGCTTGGTACTTATCCTTCACACTCAGTCGTTCAGCCTGAATCCCGTCAAGCTCCAAGTACAACTCAGTCCCTTTATTCTGCTTAGGATGCTTGAGATGTAGCTTGTAATTGACTGGTAGATTCTGATTATCACTAACCATCTTATGCAGCGACTTCTGGTTAGCCAACGCGTTTTGTTTCAGTGCTGTGCGGTTCTGTCCCGTCAATTGTTCCAAACGGGCCTTATCATCAGTAATGTTCACCGACCGGTCCTGGTTGGTCTGCATCAATGAAGACTTGGTCGTCGTGATCAGGTCAGGATCCATTTGGTTCCCCTGTTGCCGGAACTTCATGACCTGTTGCAGACTATCGATTACGGTGCTGTTATCCGCCTTAGTCGCGTAGCCCAGCTCACGATTATGGCTATGGTATGTCGTTGTTGGCACACCCTTCGCCTTTTTATCAACGAGGGCACCATACGTCAACGCCTGCTCCTTATCGCTCCCGTTAAGCTGCTTGAACTGCTTAGCACTTAACTGCTTGGTCTGTAGGTAAGCCAACGGCAAGGCATTCTTAGACTTCAAAATAACCGTATCATAGTTATTCCCCAAATCATGGACGGGTTCATCCTGATACTTGAGAATCGTCCCGTTCTTTTTGACCGGCTGGTAGCCGTAAGGGAATCCTTGCGTTTTCAGTTGATTACTCCGTGCGAAAATATAGTTGACCCCCAACAGATTATTCATGGTGGTCCGACTATCCGCTTGGTTAATCGGTTTGTTCATCTTAAATTGTGAGTTCGCCAGTTCTTCACTAAAATTCCCCACGGACCCATCTTGAATGGAAAAGTAAGACATGATATCGTGAGCGCCCAGATTCATCCCCATGTTGGTCTTGGCCTCATTACTAAAGTAATAGTACTTGCTAATAGAGCTCCGCTTAAAGCCAGGTTGGGCCTTCACGTAACTCTCAGCCCCATCATAGAAGTTCTTCTGAAATTTTGTCGCCACGCCTCGATGCAGCAGTTGATTGCTAGCACCACCAGAATTGGGACTAAAGTAACCGTAACCGTTAGCGATGATATTCAGACTGAGTAAGGCCAGCAACGTCCAGATGACCTGGTGACGCGACCACTGATAGAAGTGGCCGACCACGATAGCCCCCAACGTTAAGAGAAGTAACCCGTAGATTACAAAGTCATGGGGCTGATTGCTGAAAATAAAGCCGTTAGCAGCCCAGACTAATCCTAGGAGGAACAGCGTCCCCACAATCATGGCTGAGAGATCGCTGCGGTCGATCCGCGGCAAGGCGTCGATGAAGTACATCACCGACAGACTGAAGGCTAAACACCCCAGTAACAACCACCGCTGCGATGGCGTCGTTCCCCCGTTCATTACGGCTGCGACTTCTGGCAACAGTGAACCGATCACTAAGATCAGTAGACCCACGTCGAACCACAGGTAGCGCCGTGCATGCCGCACAACGTACATCAAGCTCAGGAAGGTCAGCCCAGCTAAACCTAAGTTGGCCCAGAAGCGCATCGCATTTCCAGTCGTCACCAGCGCATTAGGTAACCGCAGATAGTAATTCAACGGATAAACAAAGTAACCATTGGCAAAATTCCCCGTCGCTCGGGTTGAGGTGAAGACCCCAATCAGTGACGGAATAAAGATGATACCGGCCAATAAGAAGCCGAGCAAGCCGGCGCCGACTAATTTAAAGATCAGTGGCCAGCCCTTCTGCGCAATCGTTTCGCGAACCGTCAGATAGCGCAGCACCGCGTAAACCAAGCTCCCAATCGCCAATATGTAGGCAAAATAAAAGTTGCTGACAAGTGCCAATCCCGTAAAGATCGCCAATGGCACCCACGTCTTCCCCTGATAGACGTGGTCAATACCATAAGCTAACAATGGAAACAGAATCATCGGTAGTAAGAAGAATGGGTGCCGGATGCTAACGTACAGAGAGTACCCGGTAAACGTGTAAGTCAACGTCCCCAGTAATTGACTACCCGGTTTGAAGCCCCGTTGCCGCGCAAACAACATGAACGCCAAGCCACTCACATATAGCCGCAAGAGAATCAGCAGGTTATACCCCAGCTCGATGCTATGCTTGGGGAAGAACCAAATCAGATAACTGAATGGATCCCCGAGGACATAGTAAGAGAAGGTCGTCATTTTGTCTGCGCCTAAGCCCAGATTCCAAGACCACCCTGATAGACTTCCCTCATGAAGCCAGGTGTAGAACTTTTCTAATACAGGATAATGTTGTGCCAGGCCGTCCCCTTCCCAGATGAACGACTTGCCTGTCAGAATGAAGATACCGTAGAGACAGACGACTAGCACCATAAAGATCAGCGTATAAATCCAATAGTTTTTCTTTGAAACCTTCAACATATTCTCTCCCTTAAATTAATAATCCCTAGTTCTCCGCTTGACACAATAATTAAACTGTTAATATTCCCCTTACTAATATTACTGGGACGTTGCCAACATCTCAAGGGGTACCACGAATCTGTAATCAAAACTTCACGTCTCGTAATATTTTAACCACCAACTCAGTATCCACTTGACCACCGCTAAAGACGACAGCCATGAGATGTGCTCCCCGCGTCACGCGCAATAGAACTAATTCTAGCATAAGCACGCCATTGGCCCAACCGTTCATTCATCGAACTAACCGGCTTTTACCGTCGCTGAAAACAAAAAGACTCCCAGCCCAAGCGAGCTAAGAGTCTCCATTAAATTTAAGTTAAATTAAAGTCGAGCGTTTAATTCTTTGCCTAACTTTTCAAAACCAGGCTTACCCAACAGGGCAAACATGTTGGTCTTGTAAGCTTCAACACCAGGTTGGTTGAATGGGTTGATCCCGTTCAAGTAACCAGAAACACCGATAGCAACTTCAAAGAAGTAGATCAGGTAACCCAACGTGTATGGCGTCGTATCTGGAATATGAACACTCATGTTAGGTACACCACCATCGGTATGGGCCAATACAACCCCTTCAAAGGCCTTTTGGTTCACAAAGCCCATGTTCTTACCTTGGAGGTAACCTAAGCCATCGAGGTCATCTTCAGCCGTTGGCACGTCAACGTCAGTCCGTGGCTTGTCGATCATAACGACCGTTTCCATCAACGTACGTTGACCTTCTTGGATGTATTGACCCAAGGAGTGCAAGTCAGTACTGAAGTTAGCAGAAGACGGGTAAATCCCCTTTTGATCCTTACCTTCGGATTCACCGGTTAACTGCTTCCACCATTCTGCCAGGTACTGCAGACGTGGTTCGTAGTTTTCCAGTAATTCTGTCGTGTAGCCCTTACGGTACAAGATGTTCCGCAATGCGGCATATTGGTAAGCTTCGTTCTTAGTTAAATCAGGGTTCGTGTAGGCGTCTTGGGCGTCAGCAGCACCTTGCATCAATTCATCGATGTTGGCACCAGAAGCAGCGATAGGTAATAACCCAACGGCACTTAACACGGAGTAACGACCACCGACACCATCAGGGATGATGAAGGTTTCGTACCCAGCAGCGTCGGCTTCAGTCTTGAGGGCACCACGCGCTTTGTCAGTCGTAGCGTAAATCCGGCTCTTCGCACCGTCTTCACCGTACTTCTTGACCAACATGTCCTTGAAGATCCGGAAGGCGATAGAAGGTTCCGTCGTGGTCCCAGACTTGGAAATCACGTTAACGGAGAAGTCACGGTCGCCGATCAAGTTGATCAGATCGTGAACGTAGTCAGCACTGACGGAGTTCCCTGCAAAGAAGACTTGTGGGGCGTTCCGCTTGTCGGCTGGCAAGTAGTTGAAGAACGTGTCGTTCAAGAAGTCAACGGCCATCTTAGCACCCAGGTAAGAACCCCCGATACCGATAACGACCAATACAGCAGAGTCAGATTGAATCTTCTTTGCTGCAGCCTTGATGCGGCTAAATTCTTCCTTGTCGTAGTCCTTAGGTAACGTTAACCAGTCGCGGAAATCGCTACCAGCACCGGTACCTTGGCGTAATTCGGCGTCAGCCGCCGTCACCATTGCTTGCATTTCTCCTAATTCGTTGTCATGAACAAATGGTTCAAGTTTCGAAAGATCAAAGGCGATATGTGCCATATTAAGAAAACCTCACTTTTATTGTTATTGACTAGTCCATTATAACGCAACCACCCGGAAAGTAAATGGTCTAGTCCACATTTTTTCAAAAATAAAAAGGTCAGCAACCATCGTTACTAACCTCATGTAAACTATTTCATTAAACCAAGGGTTACCCCACCAGCAACAACGAGGAGTGAACCAATCGTGATGTAGACCATTTCGCGGCCAGTCTTCTTTTCGCCCAATAACCAGATACTCCCGAAGGTGGAAATAACGATCCCACACTGTGCTAAAGAGTAGCTAATTGCCAGTCCAATCGATGGAATAGCCATGAACATGAAGAAGTTCCCGACACCCCAGACAATCCCGGTCATGATGTTCTTGGCGGTTGCCTTGTGCATCACCTTTTGATGGGAGAACAGGACGAAGATCGTAGCGCCCAAGATCATTCCCAGTGATTGAGGGAAGATGACCGTCTGGGAAGGTAACCCAGATGCGTTAACGATAACCGTGTACAACACGTAACCAATCGTTGAAATAATAATAGCAGTAGCACCTTTACCAGCTTGCATGGGTTGCCCTGCAGCCGAGGCCTTAGCCTTGGAATCACGCAGAGATGTCAGTGCGGCCCCAGCAATCAAGACGATAACGGCGATAGTTCCCATCGTCACCATCCGAGTAGTTTTCCATTCGTGGAACAGCAGTACCCCTGCGAGCGCCGTCCCGACTAACTGCAGACCAGTTGAGATTGGCACCGTCCGTGAAATACCGATGAACTTCATGGATTGGAATTGTTCAAACTGACCAACGGACCAGCAGAGACCGGAAGCGACCCCAACGATCATCGCCATGCCTGAGATTGCCGTGTGAAAATAAAAGACTGAAAACAAACCGAATAAAACGGCCCCGGCAGTCATTCCCAACGTTTGTTGATACGACGTCCCGCCAAGTTTCCCACTGATTAATCCAATACTTCCCCAACAGACCGTGGGGATCAAAGCTAGTAAAATACCCATTTGTAAACCTCAACTCTCGTTTCAATTCTAGTTCTTTTTCTTGTAAGCGTTTTTTATTTAGCATTAGTAAGTCTACTGTTTTCGATTCTAAATGTAAACTATAAATACTTAAGAAAAACCCCAATCGGTAAGTGGTCTATCTTACCGGTTGGGATTAATTGCAATTATTTTCAATCTGTTTTCAGTTATTCAACGGTGAGCTGAACACCCTTTAAAGCCTCGCTATGACGGTCGGCATGGTTGGTGATGAAATCATTTGGTGAAAGGTACGTATTGGAAACTGTTACATGACCGGTATAATTTTGCATTGCGTCACTGATCGTATCCCGCAGACGCTTCATGGAATACATCAGTGTCGTCGTGGTAATCACGACTTGTGACCCCGGTTGTGTCAGCTTCAAGGCTTGTTCGATCAGTTCTTGCAAGTCTTGTTCCAAGGTGAAGGACTTCTTCTTTCCCCGGATGAAAGCAGGTGGATTAATGAAAATAGTGTCAAACTTCAAGTCATGCTTGATGGCGTAGTCCAAATAGTTGGCAACATCCATCGTCCGCATTTCAACGGCCGCTTGGTCAAAGTTGTTGGCTGCCAATTGGGCTTGAATCGCTGTGGTTGCCCGGTTCGTTGGGTCAACCGTGATGGCTTCGATAGCGCCACCGATCATCGCAGCCGTTACCAAACCAGTTTCGGCACTGTACAGGTTCAAGATCCGACGTTGTTGGCTAGTTGCCTTGGCCCAGGCCCGAATGTCCCGGAATTCCAAAGCTAATTGTTGCCGGCCGACGGTCAAGTCAACGGGATAAGTCACCCCGTTTTCCAAGATTTCGGCAGGTTGGTCGCCAAAGTCACCACTCACCAGTTGTAAGTGTTCTTGACCAGGGAAATCAGCTAAAATCGTTTGGCCCTTACCCATAATCCGTTCAAAGGCGGCATAGATCAGCTTAGACTGTTGCTTGATGGCCGTGTTTAACCAACGGAAAACATACTTACCGTTGAACACATCCACAATCAAGCCACCTAACCCGTCACCAGTCCCATTGAATAACCGGTAAGCTGGCGTTTCTGCAAAAGCCGACCGTTTAGCAACTGCGGCCCGGAACTTGCTGGTGAAGAAGCGTTCATCAATATCTTCGTTTTCGCGCAAACTCATGACAAAGCCGATGCCGCGATGTTGCTTGGCAAAGTAGGCTGTGGCCACAAAATGGCCGTGATTTTCTAATTGGACCCAAGCACCGTTGTCGAAGTCCTTGGCATTTTCTAAATCAGTTAAAGATACGATGGGATAGCCGTCCTCGAACTTACGGACGGACTTCCCGGTAATTTGTACTCGTTTCAAAAGTTTCCTCCTTAATGGTTCCCCTCATTGTATCACGAGAACGCAATAAACACAGCAACGGTTTGGTATGAATTAAATTGAGCAAATCTTCGCCTTGCCGGGGATGCAAATCAACCGGGACGCGGTGGGCGGACGCCCAGAGCCAGGAAACGGTCTCTGAGCTTGCTTTGAGCCTCTGAGAACCGAGTCTCAAAGGCACCAATTGTCTAAGCGGCAAGAACCGCCACTAAGACAATTCCCACGGCTGAGTTGATTTACACCCCCTCACGGCTGACACAGACTCACACCAACGATAGACTTCCGAGTTAATCAACGTTCATCGCACAACCTGATAATAAACGCTGTCTGTTGTCGTGTCTCTTGCATTTAACGGCATCGACACCTAGAATTAATCCCTTGAAATCTGGGTGGTTGTGCACCAATTAACACACCGCACTAATCCGTCTTGACGCGTTCCGAATTTGTCTGGTGCTGATCTGGGAAAATAACGGTGAAGGTTGTGCCGACATTTTCCTTACTGGTGACGCTGATCTTACCATGGTGGAGCTGTACCAACTGGTGGACGATTGACAGGCCTAGGCCGGATTCACCGTACTTGGTGTTCTTCCGAGAAGGGTCAGCCTTGTAGTACCGTTCCCAGATATTCTGCAACTGCTCGTCACTCATCCCCATCCCAGTATCGGCAACCTTGACGATGGTCTCCTCGTAACCCCGCTGAGCGGAAATGGTAATCGTCCCATCGCGGGTAAATTGGATGGCATTTTGTGTAATGTTAAACATAATTTGAACAAAACGGTCATAATCGGCGTACACGGGAATTTCCTTGGGTGACTGTAACTCGAGCACATCCCCACTGTCATCGGCCTTTTGTTTTAATTGTTCTACTATATTATGGAGCGCATCTACCGCATTGAACTCGTGAAGGTTGAGCGAAATCTGGTTGGATCGGATCTTTTCGTAGTCTAGATTCTCATTGACCAATCGAATCAACCGGCTCGTTTCACTCCGCATCAGGTCGATACTTTCTTCCTTACTTTCCTCCGGAATGGCATCATAAGCCAGTCCCTCCAACAATCCGTTGATGGTCGTTAGTGGCGTTCGCATTTCATGCGATGCATTGGCCATAAATTCTCGGCGTCGTTGTTCCTGGCGTTGAATCTCTTCTTGTGAATCCTTTAGCGATTGGGCCATGCCGTTGAAATCGTTGATCAGATCATCAATTTCATCACGATTCTTACTGGTCATCTCAACATCGTAATTTCCTCGTGCAACCTGATTGGTGGCCTTTCGTAGCCGGTTGATCCGTGACGTATAGTACCGCGCCAGGATGTAGCTGGCAACAATAGCGACCACAATAGAAACCAGTAACGCACGAATCAGATTACGGTTGATCTGATTGACACTAGTATTGATGTCGGAGACAAACGCCCCCATCACCACGACCGCCACAAGCTTGTGATTGTAGAAGTAAGGTTTCATCACCTCAGTCATAGCCGGACTCACGCGACCGTCCTTGTTTCGCACGCGCCGGTCAACCACTTTGTGAATAATCTGGTTATTCTTCAGTTTTTTCCAATCAGTCTGCTTGATTGACTGCTGATAAACACTGGCTGGAAAAACCACTCTGTTGCTAGCACTGTAGATCGTCGTACTGACCGCCTGGTTTTGCAGCAACTGCTCGCTGTTCTCAAGAGCCGTGGTATCAAAGTTAACCGCGTTGCCGTCTTGTGAACTAATCCGTAAAGACTGTTCAATCAAACTATTTGAATACTTTTCGAGTGAATTCCAAGTGTTGCTGTAGACCATGTGCCGGGTCATTTGTGAGTAGGACACACCCATGATGATCAGGATAATCATGATTGCTGCAAAGAACCCCAGCATTTGTTGATACATTAACTTCATTGCTGATCTGCTCCACTATCATCAAATTTATAACCCACCCCCCAAACGGTTTGAATAATCTGGGGGCCAACCTTCTCAATCTTTTGTCGTAATTTCTTGATGTGCGCGTCCACGGTCCGTTCATCACCGTAGTATTCATAGTCCCAGACCAGCTGCAAGAGCTGCTCACGGGAGAAGACCTGACGGGGCTTCTGTGCTAAGGTCTTTAACAAGTCAAATTCCTTCGGCGTTAAATCATGAATCTGCTGCCCATTTAGGTAGGCTTCCCGCGTCTTGGTGTTGAGTTTAAAATTCTCCGTAACCACATCAAAGGATTCGGTGTCGTCCAACGGTGCCGTCTCAGCGCCCTTGCTAATAGGACCCAATCCGGCTCGCCGATGAAGCGCCTTAATCCGCGCAATTAAGGTGATGGGACTGAATGGCTTGGTGACGTAATCGTCCGCTCCCATTTCCAGTCCCAAGACCTGATCACTCTCGGAATCCCGGGCCGTCAACATAATGATGGGCACGGTCGGCGATAATTTTCGAATCTCCGCACTCACCTGCATCCCATCCAGTCCGGGCAGGTTCAGGTCAAGCGTGACCATGTCCCAATCGTTAGGTGTGGCCTTAAACATCTCAACGGCTTCATTACCATCATAAGCAAACTCAGCATCCCACTGTTCCTTCTTAAAGAACATGGACATCATTTGTGATACTGAATGGTTGTCTTCAATCATTAATAACTTCATTGCTACCTCCAAAGGTCGGGCTACTATATTCGGAGCCGGCAAAAAGGTTGTGAGTCATAGTGCCCTAAAACTACTCGGTTAACCAGAAGCTTCCATGATGGAATCATGAAGTTTCTGTAACTTTTGCCAGCGAGCCTGAGCCGCCTGGTTCCTTACCTGCCTATTATACTATACTGAATACAAGTTTTTTTCCTTTAATTCGGTCCCACTGGGCAAAATTGTTTGCACACGGCTAGGGGTATGTTAAACTAGATGAGTATTGTTTATGGGGGCGTTCTGGATTCGACTGGTATAGGTTGAAGCTTGACTGCGCGCCGTAGCGGCATCTACGTTAAAAGGTCCAGTTTATTATAACTGCAAAAAATAATAACAATTCTTACGCTTTAGCTGCTTAATAGGCGCTTAACGTAGATCCTCCTAGGCTTGTCCGTGGTCTAGATCTGGGTCCTAAATTTAACGGACTTACGTTAACGACTCCCACCTGAAGTACGTTAGAAGAGAAAAATCAGGTTAGCTGTTCATGTTGGCCCTGACAGGCGGCAAGTTGTTCAGCGAAACTTTAAGTAGTCTGCCTATGCGTGTAGACGTTAAGTTGGCAATATGCTAGGACGCGGGTTCGATCCCCGCCGCCTCCATCGATTAACCCGTTAGTTGCGCGACTAACGGGTTTTTATTTTGCTTAAAAATCTGATTAATTAGTATGGCTTGCCGGTAAGCACCTAATAACTGACCG
>NZ_AZCZ01000049.1 GCF_001434055.1 Levilactobacillus parabrevis ATCC 53295
TACATAAACGGAAGAAGTTCATAGAAATCCGTCGTTGCTTACAAAGTAAAGGCACCAAGTCTGCCAAGAAAAGATTGAAACAACTGGCTCAACGAGAGAACCGCTGGATGACCGATGTGAATCATCGGTTAGCTAAGACACTCGTTACGGCATATGGTTCGCATACCCTTTACGTTTTGGAAGACTTAACTCATGTGACATTCAACACCGATGACCTGCCTAAATCTCTGCGTAATAGCCATCGCTCCTGGTCTTTCTTTCAGTTAGAAACTTTTCTAACGTATAAGGCTCAGGCTATTCAAAGTACTGTTGTGAAAGTGAGTCCAGCATTCACCTCACAGCGCTGCCCGAAGTGCGGCCTAATTGAAAAGACTAATCGTCATCATGATACCCATGAGTATTGGTGTAACCAGTGTCAATATCGGTGTAATGACGATCGATTAGGGGCAATGAATATCGAATCACTTGGGCAGGAGTGGCTGAACGGCGCCAGACACCCAAAGATTAAGAAACTAACAACTGCTGGGTAAACCTGGCAGTTAAACGGGTAGCCGTCAATTACCCGATGATGTTGCCACTACGAGTAGGAGTGCCTTAACGGGTATGTTGGACTACTGTGTCATAAGACACGTGAGCGACAAGCCTCTGAATTCATTCAGGGGTAATTGACGTTAAGCTGGGGATGAAACGGCCACCTACTCCCCCAAGTCACGTCTATTTTTCACCTGTGCAATCTGATAGAAATGGAGCGTAAATTTATGCTGAATATCAATATTCTTGATCTAGCCATCGAAGACGACATCACAACCAATGCGACCATGACGATTCAGACTGCCATTGATCGTTGTGCAGCCAATAATGGTGGCACAGTGACCATCCCCAACGGCACCTACGTCATTGACGGCCTTCAGTTGAAGAGCAACGTCAACCTCCACCTAGAGGCCGATGCCATTCTCCAAGCCAGCGGCGATGAAACCAAGTATACTCACCGTCCCGGTCCCTTTGAACTGAATCGCAACCCCACGCCAATTTCGGCACTTATTTACGCCAAAGGACAGCGTAATATCGCCATTACTGGTGAAGGCCACATCGACGGCAACTATACTGCCTTCATTTATCCCAATCAGGATACCGCGGTTCATTTGAAATTCTACAACTATCCCCGCCCCATGACGATTTACCTAGAGGATTGTACGAACATCACACTGGATCACATCACCGTGGAGAACGCCCCCTTCTGGACAATTCATCTGGTCGGTTGCCGCAATACGGAGATCGGTCACATCGCCATTCACAACGAGGTCCGGATGCCCAATACCGATGGCATCGATGTCGATCGCAGTAAAAATACCCATATCCATGACTGTGAAATCATTACTGGTGACGATGCCATTTGCCCCAAATGCACCGAAGAGACTGCACCATATGGGGACTGCACCAACCTTCTCGTGGAGAACTGTTACCTGAAGACGCAGAGTGCCGCCGTAAAATTCGGGAGTAGTAGCTTTGGCAATTTTGAGAATTGTAAATTTCGTCACCTGACGATCAAGGATACCAATCGGGGACTAGCCTTTCAGTTACGAGATCCCGGTAGCGCGGAGAACATTAGTTTTGAAGATATTACCATCGACACCAAGCCCTACAGTGCGGACTGGTGGGGCTCAGGCGAACCCATCTTCATCAGTCTGCTTCCCCGTGACGCCGCGACTGACCTTACTGGCCAGACCATCCGTCACGTGTCATTCAAACATATCACCAGCAACACGGAAAACGGAATTCTTGTGGCGGCTGAGTCTGCAGAAGCCATTCACGACATTACCTTTGAAGACGTTGACCTCACATTGCGGCAGGCGAACGAAACGCCGGTCACCTTTGATTTACGTCCTTGGCAGGGAACGGCCAAGGTTCAGCGGCCTTTGCAACTGGTCACCAACCTTGCGGGTAGCGACCTAAGCTTTCGGCACGTTCAGGGGCACTTCCCTAATCGGCTAACCGTAACGCTTTAAAAACAAGTCATTCGCTATAGCTATCACTCTCACCCCAGCCAACTCTAAAATTCTGGAGGACTGGACTAAATCATACATTGGTCGTTCACCAAACATACTTGCCAGCGGTTCTGCCCCTTGGTCACTGTGCTACTTAATTATCTTTCATGAAAATAGTTTCAGTAATCCAACTCGTCTGACGTTACTTCGGCGAGTTTTTTTGTTAGACTACGGGTGATAGCGATTTCATAGTTTTCTAGTGGGCACGGTGTTTCCACTGCATTTCAGCAAGAGGCGTTCTGCTTTCATGAAAACGGAGAAATCGTGTGATCGTTGTTTTCACAGTATTGCAACCGGTTGTCCAAATTTTAAATTCTTGGTTTAAAAAGGTCGCGTTTCATCAGAAAGAAGCGTATAATAACTTCCGAAGTGGTCTAGACATACTTTTTTCTAGGCAACTCGCGGGTTCCCGGATGGTTGCCCCCATCTGTGGATAACCGATAGCAACCTTCAATGTTTTTTGATTCGTAGACACTGCTCATATAACGATTTTATAACGATTTTAAATTTAAGGAGTGACGATCTCGTGGCAACTGAACGTAAAGCTGTATTCTTATTCTTCGGTGGTACTGGTGACTTAGCTTACCGGAAACTCTACCCAAGCCTTTTCAATCTCTATCGTAAAGGTAACTTGCGGTCCCATTTCGCCGTTATCGGGACTTCCCGTGCAAAAATGGACGATGACAAGTTCCGCGCTGCTATCAAGAAGTCTTTAGCAGACAGTGGTAACCGGACGGACTCTAAGGAAGCAAGCGACTTTGTTTCCCATTTCTACTACCAAGACCATGACGTTACCGACACGGCACACTACGCCGTCTTGAAGGAACTGATGGACAAGTTAGATAAGAAATACAAGGCAGAAGGCCACCGAATCTTCTACCTCTCAATGGCCCCTCAATTCTTCGGCACAATTGCTCAAGACTTGAAGACGCAAGGCTTGTTGTCTGAAGGTAAGGATGTCTTCAACCGTCTGGTCATTGAAAAGCCATTCGGCCGGGATTACGATTCCGCTAAATTATTAAACGATGCCTTAAGCAAGTCCTTCGATGAAGATCAAATCTTCCGGATCGACCACTACTTAGGTAAGGAAATGATTCAAAACATCGAAGCCCTGCGTTTCGGGAACACCTTGGTTGAATCTCTGTGGAACAACCGTTACATCGACAACATCCAAGTCACGTTATCCGAAAAACTCGGGGTTGAAGAACGGGCTTCCTACTATGACAACAGTGGGGCTTTGCGGGACATGGTCCAAAACCATATCATGCAAATCGTCTCTCTGTTAGCTATGGAACAACCTGTAGCCTTCACCGATACTGACATCCGGGCTGAAAAAGTTAAGGCCTTACGGAGCCTGCGTGTTTACAACGTTGCCGACGCCGCAACCAACTTTGTTCGTGGCCAATATGGCTCAATCAACGAACAAGCTGACTACCGCCACGAAGATAACGTCCCTCACGATTCAACGACTGAAACGTTCGTTGCTGGGAAGTTATTATTCGACAATTACCGTTGGTCCGGCACCCCATTCTACATTCGGACTGGGAAGATGTTAGCCGACAAGTTCACGCGAGTTGACGTCGTCTTCAAGCGGCCATTAGTGGACATCTTTGCCTTTCCACAAAGTCAAAACACCCCACTGGCTGCCAACGTCTTGACGATTTTCGTTGAACCACACGCTGGATTCTCTCTGCAATTAAACGCCAAGACCAACGACACTGGCTTCTCAACGGAACCAATCAAGTTGGACTACCTGGTCGATGCTCAAAAATCCAAGGATACGCCAGAACCTTACGAACGTCTGTTGCATGACGTCTTGAAGGGTGACGGGACTAACTTCTCCAGTTGGCCAGAAGTTTCCTACGCTTGGAAGTTCGTGGACCAAATCCGTCGCGTTTGGGACTTACAAGAACCACAATTCCCTAACTACACGCCACATTCCATGGGACCTGCCGCCGCTGAAGAATTGATTCAACGCGACCACCGTGAATGGGTCTACCGCTTAAACAACTAAATTAGACGAAAACGCCGATCACCCGCTAGTGGGTAATCGACGTTTTTTAGTTACAGAAGATATTGCTCACAGCACTGAAGCCGGTGAGATGTCAACTACCACTTACTCTGCCATTCGCAGCGCCGCCTTATCCATTCGAATGTGCGGCGAGCCATTGAAATCAAAGACGGCACCTAGTGCGTGATAGCCAAACTTTTCGTAAAAGCCTCGCTTGTCGATCTGCGCCTCAATACTGATTGATTCACCGGCGTAGTGGCGCTGAATCTCCGCTTCAATCTGGCCCATGAGTTGCCGGCCAACACCTTGTCCCCTGACTTCTGGAATCGTCAGCACACGACCAAACGTGGTATGGCCATTTTCCCGAAAAATTCGCGCATACGCCACCAGTCGGTCACCTTGAAAGCCCAGTACGTGGCAAGCAACGGGATCAATCGCATCAATTTCCTGGTAAGGTCGGTTCTGAGCGACTACAAACGTCCGAATACGTTCATATGCAACTTTATATAACTCTTCGCTGGATAAATCATCGAACGCACTAATACGCCATTTAATCATCAAATCATTTTTTCTTCGTGTTATAATATGTCTATTAGTATTGCGCGTTTTCATTTCAAATGCAACAAAAAGGAGAAAATATGGCAAATTCTTTTCGGAGTATTGGTCTGATCGCCCGGTCGACCTCAGTTATTGGGAACCAACTTTTTCAGCGTGATGATCTTCAAAACAATCAATTCATCTATTTAATGCGCATCTTCGAGAATCCTGGAATCACCCAGACTGAGTTGGCTAATCAGCTCCACGTGGACCGGTCAACGTGCCTGAGGACTGTGCGCAAGCTGATTGAGCATCATTACGTGGCCCGTCAGTCGGACGCCGCTAACAAGAAACTACGCCCCCTGGTCGCCACCGACAAGGGCCGCGCAATTTATCCTGAGCTAGAGGCTTACGAGCAGCACATTTTAGCTATTGGAACGCACGGTCTCTCCGCGGGTGAACAGCTCATTCTGGAGGAATTGCTAGGGAAAGTTGCGGCTAATGTTCAGGACTATCAGCTGACACAGGACTAGTTGCACCCGCTCCAACGAAATTTTTTTACAAAAATCTAAATTATTTTGAAAAAAAGCAGTCAAATGAGTTCCCTTTTAAATTGTTCAATGCTACACTAGGAGTTGGTAAAACCGAAATCAATCTTAACAAAGTAAAGGAAGGTTTCTAATGGCAGAAAAAGCTAATATTGGTGTTGTTGGTATGGCTGTCATGGGCAAGAACTTAGCCCTGAACATCGAAAGTCGCGGGTACACGGTTGGTATTTACAACCGTTCCTCCAACAAGACGGAACAAGTTATGAAAGACCACAGCGAAAAGAAGTTAGTTCCAAGTTACACGGTGGAAGACTTCGTTAAGTCTTTGGAAACGCCACGGCGGATTCTTTTGATGGTTAAGGCTGGTAAGCCAACTGACGCCGTTATCCACGAATTGCTTCCTCTGTTGGACAAGCATGATGTCCTCATCGATGGTGGGAACACGAACTTCCACGACACGATGGCTCGTAACGCCGAACTGGACAAGTCCGGTATCAACTTCATCGGTATGGGTGTTTCCGGTGGTGAACTGGGTGCCTTACAAGGTCCTTCCTTAATGCCAGGTGGCCAAAAGGAAGCTTACGACTTAGTTGCCCCAATCTTAGAAAAGATTGCTGCTAAGGCTGACCAAGACGGCAAGCCATGTGTATCTTACATCGGCCCTAACGGTGCTGGTCACTACGTTAAGATGGTCCACAACGGTATCGAATACGGTGATGAAGAGCTGATCGATGAAAGCTACAACATCATGCGTAACGTTGCTGGAATCTCCATTGACAAGATGGCTGACATCTTCAAAGAATGGAACAAGGGTGAACTTGACAGTTACTTGGTCGAAATCACTGCTGACATCCTGACTCGTAAGGATGACTTAGGCGATGACAAGAACTTATCCATTTTGGATGCTATCTTGGACCGTGGTAACAACAAGGGTACTGGTAAGTGGAGTTCCGAAGACGCCTTAGACGTTCAAGTTCCTCAATCAGTTATCACTGAAGCTGTTTACGCACGTTACATCTCAATGCTTAAAGACGAACGTGTTAAGGCTTCTAAAGTCTTGGCACCTGCTGAAAAGCAAGGCAAGGTTGACACCGGTGACGAAACTGAATTCGTTGAAAAGGTTCGCCAAGCCCTCTTCTTTGGTAAGTTAATGAGTTACGCTCAAGGTTTCGAACAACTCCGGTTTGCTTCTGAAAAGAATAACTGGGACTTGAAGTTCGGTGAATTAGCACAAATCTGGCGTGCCGGTTGCATTATCCGGGCCCAATTCCTGCAAAAGATTACCGATGCCTTCGACAAGGAACCTGACTTAACCAACTTACTCTTTGATGACTACTTCAAAGAAGTTGCCGCTAAGTACCAACAATCAACGCGTGACGTTGTCGCAATGGCCGTTCAAGCTGGTATTCCTGTACCTAGCCTGTCAGCTGCTATCACTTACTACGACAGCTACCGTGCTGAAGTCTTGCCAGCTAACTTGCTGCAAGCACAACGGGACTACTTCGGTGCTCACACTTACGAACGTCGTGACCGCCCTGGTGACTTCCACTACTCATGGTACGAAGAACAATAAATCATTAAAACCGATTGAAAAAGACGCCGTTATGGCGTCTTTTTTTTACGCTCTCATCTCCACAATATAGAAAAAGATCCCCGCCTAAGCGAGGATCTTAGTATCATCATATCCAATAGCTCTTATTGCCGCGTATGGCCACGAGAAGTTGTCCCGGCAAGACTATCAGTCAATGCCATTTGCAAGGCATGCAGGCTCTCCCAGTGGTCAATTTCAGCGGCTAAGCCCGCTTCCCACTCTGCCTTTTGACGACTCTTTTCAATAAACCGGTCCCAATCACCATCAGCAGTGGTCCGGTCAGCGGTCTGCCGCCAATGGGCCCACTCATTGAGGTGGTCAGTCAGAACTTCAGCTTCGGATGGAGCAATCAGTAACTTTTCAGTCATGGTCGTCGCCTCCTTTGGCAAAATCAAACGGATAGGTTATTTTTCTATGATTTGATTATAGCATATACAGTAAACCATTACTAGTATTAGTTTTTAAATGTGCGCTAGGACTTCAGCAATCGGGGTGCTTCCTTGCAGCAAGGGAATCGTCTTCCCCACCGCCTGCGGTGCATGTAAGGCCGCCACCATAAAGGCCGCGAGATCTGCTCGGGGAATGCTACCAACGGCCAATGGATCACTCTTGACCTGCCCAGTTCCGGGATGAAACGACAGCGCGCCGGGCTGAACGATCGTATAAGCCAAATTGGTCTGATGGACCAGCCAGTTATCCGCGTAAAACTTCGCGGCGTAGAGGGGCTTCAGTGGTTCCGCCCAACGATTGCGATCCTCGGCAAAGAGCATACTGATCATCAAGAAACGGCGCACACCCGCAATCTCAGCCGCCTGCATCGTCTTGACTGCCCCATCTAAGTCAATCAATAGGGTCATGTCATCCTTGGTTCGGCCACCAGATCCAGCAGCAAACATGACGGCATCACACCCCATCAGAGCACTCGCAATCCTTTCTGGCTTGGCTAACAGGTCAATCCGGCGAACTGTAATCCCCTGGTCTTCCCAGTCCTCACCATCTTCATCAGGGCCTAAACCCGCAACGGGATCATCCCCCCGTGCCCGTAATTGCGTGACCAATCGACGTCCAGTTTGACCGTTGGCTCCCACCACAAATACCCGCATGCGCTACAGCTCCCTTCACTATTTTCTTAGTCATTATTATACACTAGTCCTATGATAGCGTTTTATTTCATTTACACTGAAAAAATTTGGACCAGTTTCCTTTACGAACGGTCAAAGTGTGCCATAATAAAAAAGGGGCACCGATCGACAGACGACCGATACTCACGGCAACACAGAATTTGAGGAGGTCTCCACTTTGCAAAACCAAGATTTAACGATTACCGACCTGGACGAACACGCCCAATTAACCGCGTTAACCGACTTCGTTCACTTCTATCTCGAGCATTACCGGACCAACGATCTCGAAATTTTATCACAGTTCAAGGTTGACTATGCCATGAACGATATCAACATGTACATCTACGCAAACCGGAACTTTGGCCCTGACCAATTGGCCGCCGGCGTGCTGGAATACAAGAAGAATTTATTCGTAGAAATTCTGCAAACAATCAACCTACCATTTAACGAAAACGGCTCCCTCAAGGAAAATACCTGGGACGGTTGGTACCAACAAGAATACGCTAAAATTCCCCAAGGGAAATAATCACTGCAGGAGTCAACGCTCCCCACGAAACGCGTCAAGTACTGCTGGTACTCGGCGCGTTTTTATGTGACTATTTATGAATTCGTTTTCATTTTCACCCTAAGACCCGTATACTTAAAGGTAGCATCCTACATATTGGAGGTAGTTACATGTATTTAGCAGATGAACATCGCTACGACGCCATGCAATACCGGCGTAGTGGTAACAGTGGCCTCAAGCTCTCAGCAATCGGCCTGGGCTTCTGGCATAATTTTGGTAGTGTCGATCCTTTTGATAACCAACGGGCCATCGTTCACACGGCCTTTGACGCCGGCATTACCTACTTTGACCTGGCCAACAACTACGGCCCGGAACCGGGAAGCGCCGAAACCAACTTCGGTCGGATCATGACCCGCGATATGCGGCCATACCGGGACGAAATGGTCATTACATCTAAAGCCGGTTACCTGATGTGGCCTGGGCCTTACGGTGAGTGGGGTTCTCGGAAGAATATCATCGCCAGTGCCAACCAGAGTCTGAAGCGGCTACAACTGGATTACGTGGATATCTTCTACTCTCACCGGCCAGACCCGAACACGCCGCTGGAGGAAACCGCCTTAGCGTTGGACCAACTGGTGCGGCAAGGTAAGGCGCTGTACATCGGGATTTCCAACTACGACCCGCAACAAACTAAGGCCATCAAAGCCATCTTTGACGACCTGCACACGCCGTATATTGTCCATCAAATCCGCTACAGTCTGTTCGATCGGCACATCGATCGTAATGGCCTGCTGCGGACGTTGGCCGACGAGCAGACGGGACTAGTCACCTTCAGTCCACTGGCCCAGGGGCTTCTGACCGATCGTTACCTCAACGGGATCCCCGCCGATTCACGGGCCCATAAGTCCACGAGTCCCTTCCTACATGAGGATAACGTGGAACACACGCTGAGCACGGTCAAAGCTCTCAATGAACTGGCCCAGCAACGTGGCCAATCACTCGCTCAGATGGCGATTGCCTGGCTCCTTCATCAGCCTGTCGTCAGCTGTGTGCTGGTCGGCGCCAGTCGCCCTAGTCAGTTGCAGGACAACTTGAAGGCATTTGCCAACACCGACTTCAGCACTGACGAAATCAATCAGATTAATGCCTTGCTGGCAAAGATGCCACAAGCCTAAAAGAAGCGTGATCACCTCAACCAAGGGGTGATCACGCTTTTCAATTGCATTTTATATTGAGAACCAGTTAAATTTTACCAACCAAGTCTGTCCCTGGCTTCAATGTCTGTTCGCCGGGATGCCAATTAGCAGGACAAACGCGGTCACCATGTTCAGCAACGAACTGTGCGGCGGTTAGCGTCCGAAGAATCTCCGTGGCGTTGCGGCCAATCCCCATATCGTTGATCGTGTATGACCGGACCTTTCCTGCAGGGTCGAGGATAAAGACACCCCGATAGGCTTGACCGGCATCCGTATCTAAGACTTCATAGTGCCGGGCCAAGATACCAGCAGGATCGGCAATCATGGGATAAGCCACTTGCCCCACTTCCTGACTCTGTTCGTGCCAAGCTTGATGAACAAACTCGGTGTCCTCGGAAATGCTATAAATTTCAGCGTTACTTTGTTTGAATTCTGAATAGTGAGCGGCTAAATCACCCAACTCAGTCGGACAAACAAAGGAGAAGTCTGCCGGATAGAAAAACAAGACTGACCAGTGGCCTAATAGGTCGGCTGTTGATAATGCCTTAACTTCGCCATTCTGAAAGGCATTTACAGTAAAATCGGGTAACTCGGAACCAATAAAATTCATGATAACTACTCCCCTCATTTAGTAAGCTTCGGTACCCCCTAAGCATAACCGTTCGCAAGAATTAAATCAAGAATGATTCTAAACTAGGTAGAGATATAAGTGCTGTTATAAATTTATTAATAGTTCGTTATTATAATTATTATTCGATTTTCCTGAGGCCTTTTGATTGCTTTTCCTGGCTGAATAGGATAAAATGAACTATAGAATAAATTAGAAGCTGTTAGGTGAGGCTCCTATACGGAAAATGCTACTGCTCAGAAACGTCGAGAAACGCCAATGAGTCAGCTGTTCAGGTCAAATTAAGGCCTGTTCTAATGTAGCTGTTAATGAAACAACTAACTACGCCGTATAGTGCTAAAACTCAACGACTGGCCGTTCGTACACAAAAGCTTTTTATTGTGCGCTTAGCTAGTCGTGGCTAAGCGCTTTTAATTTACTCACAGTTGTCACTGTCGATTAGATTAGAGGAGGTGAGTGAACATGACAACACAACGTATAGATGATCCCGGAGCGTGTTATCACTCGCCGGTGGGAAAGTTGCAGTCAGTTCACGCCTCTAGGTTGACGCTTTGAGGAAAACTGTTCTCTAGCTTTCCCTTTCCCGGACCCCGTAGCTTGATGCGGAGGTTCGACTGGTAGATTTTAGACTGAATCGATTGGCCACTGTAACTCAGCCGCTGTCGGCGTTGTAACCGACTGAATCACGGCTGACCTTCCCGAATTCGTTCGTGTGCCGGTTGGATTCAAACCACTTAATGGAAAACGCAAGCTAGAGTTACCCAGTTTTTCTCGGCCCTATGACAACCATAATGCATTGACGTGCTAGTTCACATAGCCGCTTCACCGTTGGGGGAACCCAGTGGGGAGGAAGACACTTGTAACTGACGCTGATTCAACTAGGCTGGTTTTTAATCTCTAATAGTCGATACGAAATTAACACAAATCCTACAACTTAATCCTGATTATCGCGTGTCCTGCCAGTACCCATGGGCTGATGGGAATCACCCCGCAAGGCTGGCTGCACACCGTTGATCTGGTTTCTGCAATTATATAAAACGCCCGTAATTCGCGAAGAATTACGGGCGTTTTTGTATCGTATTTATTTTACTTTAGCTGTACGAAGCTCCTCGAGATAATTCTGACTCTTTTCCTCGCTGAACTCGTGTTCCGAGCGACCGATGACCACCGTTGCGAGGGAGTTCCCCACGACGTTGACGGCCGTCCGCCCCATGTCGACTAACCGGTCGATTCCGGCGATAAACGTCAGACCACTCATCGGAACCCCAATCGTGGAGACCGTTGCCAGCAAGACAACGAAGGACGCGCCAGGAACCCCAGCCATCCCTTTACTCGTGATCATCAGAACCACCAGCAAGGTGATCTGCTGTCCCAGGCTCAGGTTAATATGGTAGGCTTGCGCCAGGAACAACGCAGCCAATGACTGGTAGATAGCGGAACCATCCAGGTTAAACGTGTACCCGGTCGGGATCACGAAGGAAACGATCCCTTGGCTGACCCCAAACTTGTCCATCTTATCAATCAACCGTGGTAGGGTTGCTTCGGAACTTGCCGTTGAGAAGGCCAATACGGCTTCGTCTTTGATAACGAAGAGTAGATCCTTCAGCCGGAATTTAAACATCCGCGCAACGAGACCCATGAAGACCACGATGAAGATCGCCATGGTGCCGTAAGCCAAGAGGATGAAATACCCCAATGGGGCTAAAGCTGAAATCCCCATTTGCGCGATGGTGACCCCAATCAGCGCACAGACCCCGATTGGCGCCGTATGCATGACCCAGTTGGTGACCCGGAACATCACCTGTGATACAGCGTCTAAGAAGTCGATAATGATTTTCCCTTGCTTACCAATAGCGGCCGTTCCTAATCCGAAGAAGACGGAGAAGAAGATAACGGGCATCATATCGCCCTCACCTAACGACTTGAAGAAGTTGGTGGGAATAATCCCCAGCAAAGTGGCCCAGATGCCTGAATCCTTAGCTGATTTGGCCGAGGAGACGTATTGACTGATATCTGAACTATGTAGTTGATGGATGTCGATAAAGCTCCCAGGATGGAAAATATTTCCAACCAGAAGCCCTAGGGCGATAGCGATGGTCGTCATGACCTCAAAGTAAATGATGGTCTTCCCACCGATACGGCCTAACTTTTTAATATCCCCCATGTTGGCAATCCCAACGGTCAAACAGGAGACCACAATCGGCAACACGATCATTTGAATCAGGCTGATGAACATGTTCCCGATGTTTTGCATGGCCGTGATTGCCAACTTGTTTTGGTAAAAGACGACCCCTAGAACAATCCCTAAGACCAGACCAATTAAGATCTGCCACCCTAAACTCAGGCGATAACTACGGTATTTTTTCATAATTACTTTCCACCTATTTTCTAAAAATAACTCACTTGTCCCATTCTAAATAGTAGTTCTCTCATCTCTTGTGGCTAGTCCACAACACTAACTATGATAGCACAAGCCGGGAACGTAACCAAGAGACGAACGGCAAAGATATTCGAACGTATCTTCTTATTTAACTGATAACGTTCGTTTAAGATTTGTGACGTTCAAAGACGCGTACAGCGTCCAGTGCCGGCCGCATGGGCTTATCCCTGTCATACCAAGCTTTATCGCACCTATATGAATGTACGCATTAAGCGTTTAGTTGTTCACAATTCAGTTTGAAGCGTTCTAAAATATTTGTATAAAAAAAGAACCCTCACA